>DASYEQ010000144.1:0-28047 GCA_036498945.1 Burkholderiales bacterium
ACTAGCCGTGGTTGCGGGGCGCGGGGCCCGTGCCGCCTACGGCTTGCAGATTTCTTCGGAAGCGGCGAGCATGACCCTGCCGCTGACGAGCACGTACTGGTCCTTGGCGTTGCAGCGGTAGGTTTCCAGGATGCGGTCGTAGCGCGTCAGCCGGTTGCTGGTTTCGTAGATGGCGACGGCGCGCAGCTCGCCCGGTTCTATCGTCACCTTGGTGGCGCCGCGATCGATCTGCAGGACGACGCCGGCGCGCCGGCCCAGTTCGGCCGAATCGCGCGCCGACTTGCACGCCTCGTCGCGGCCGCCGAACACCTTCTTCGGCTTCGGCCCCTGGAATTCCGTGCTGTAGGTCATGTCGGCCGTGTAGAGCTTGCACAACTCGACGTGGTTGTTGGTGTGGACGTATTCCAGGTTGGTGGCAAGCGCCCGCACCACCTCAGCCTCGGTCAGCTTGGTCAGCTGCGTGGCCACGGTCGGCGTCGCTGCCGATGCTGCCGCGGCGGCAGGTTTGGCGGCCGCTGCCGGCTTTCTCATGCACGGGATGTCCGAATAGACGGCCTTGCCGTTGTCGTCGGTGCATTTGTAGGCGGCGGCGTGGCTGGAGGTAGCCAACGTGGCGCCGAGAGTAAAAGCCGCCGCGGTGAGGGCGGTCTTTAAAAGGCGGTTCATGTTTCTGTCCTTCCCTGATGAGTTGCGTATTTTTTGTATGCGGCCACGCGCGCGGCAACCATTGCGCACGGCCTGACGACGCCACGCCCCCAACGCGGCATCACCCTGATGCACCGGCCGTGTCAGATCGTGACAAAAAGCGTCAACGACTGGGACAAGAATGTCGATGACGTTGTCATCGGCAGCCGGTGTCAAATCTTTACAACATTATCTCAGCCAGCAGTCGCGCGGTGTTGACCGAATCGGTCAAACCCAGGTGGCCGTGTCCGAAAGCGAGCCATAAACCGGGGCGTTCCGGCGCCGGGCCGACGCGCGGCAAGGTGTCCGGAAAGCACGGGCGATGGCCCATCCACAGATCCTCCTGTGCATTTTCCAGGCCAGGGAAGGTTTCGCGCGCAAATTGCGCCAGCAGGCGCGCGCGGTCGTAATCCGGTTCGCGGTCCAGGCCGCCGAATTCGACCGTGCCGCCGATGCGCAAACCGTCTTCCATCGGCGCGAGAAACGCCTTGCGGTCGGCCAGCACCACGGTGCGCGACACCGGCGGCGCAACGCCGCGAAAGGTGACGTGATAGCCGCGCTGGGTTTCCAGCGGCACGTTGAGACCCACGGTTTTCAGCAGGCGTAGCGACCACGCCCCGGCGGCGATGATGACCTCCGGCGCCTCCCAGGTGCGCGCGGCGCCGATCGCGCGCCAGCCCTCGCCCGCGCGTTCCAGGCGCGCCACCTCGCCCTGCTCCAGGCGCCCGCCATTGGCGGTGAAGGCGGCGACGATGCGCTGCACGTAGCGTAGCGGGTTGACGATGGTGGCCTGCTCCGGCATGTACATGCCCAGCGTATAGCGCGGCCCCACCTGCGGTTCGAGCTCGACGATGCGCTCGCGGCCGACGCGCTCGAAATTCACGCCGTGCGTCTCGCGCAGCTGCCAGCCGCCGGCGTCCTTGGCCAGCGCCTGCGCGTCGGGGTACAGGTGCAGGTGGCCACGCTGCAACACCAGTTCGGGCGCGCCGATTTCGCGTGTCAGCGCCAGATGGTGGTCGATGGCACCGGCGTGCAGTTTCGCCAGCGCGTCCGAAATCTTCGCCACCCGCTCGGCCTGGCTTGCCGCCACAAAGCGCAACAGCCAGGGCAGCGCGGTGAACACGTAATCCGGCGGCAGGTGCAGCGGGCCCTGCGGATCGAACAGCATGCCCGGTACGTCCTTCAGCATGCCCGGCATCGCCAGCGGCGCCACCGAGCCCGGGCTGAGCGCCCCCGAGTTGCCGTAGCTGGCGCCGCGCCCCGGCTCGCCGCGCTCGATCAGGGTGACTTGCGCACCGCGCTTTTGCAGCGCATGAGCGATCGCCGCGCCGACGATGCCGGCGCCGATCACCAGGTGCGTGGGCGCCGCCGCGGTCATGATTGCGTTCGCTGTGTCATCAGGAGAGAAGGATTTTACGGCAAGCTTGCGCTACCATCCCGTGCCCCACGACGGTTACCCGGCAATTTGTGGGCCTGTTGTGGCTTTGTGGAGTTGCCGATGCAAAATCTTCGCTGCCTGTTTTGGGTCTTGCTGTTCGCCAGTGCGCCGGCCTTCGCCTGGGGCCCGGAGGGCCACGCCATCGTCGCCGAGATCGCGCAGCGCCGGCTGACACCGGAAGCGGCGGCGGCGGTCGCAAGCCTGCTCGGGCGCGGGCACTCGCTGGCGTCGGTGGCGAGCTGGGCCGACGACGAGCGCGACGAGCGCCCCGGCAGCTACAACTGGCACTTCGTCGACATTCCGCTTGCCGCAGATACCTACGATGCGGTACGCGACTGCGCGCCGAACCCGCGCGGCGATTGCGCGGTGGCCGAACTGGAGCGCCTGAAGACCGAATTGCACTGCGCCAATACTGAAGACGCGCGGCGCGACGCCCTGCGCTTCGCCGTGCATTTCGTCGGCGACATCCATCAGCCGCTGCATGCGCTGGCGGATGCGCGCGGCGGCAACGGCGTGCCGGTGACGGTGGCCTGGCGTGGCCTCACCTGCGTCGGCAAATGCGCGGCCAAGCGCGGCGACACCAATCTGCATGCGGTCTGGGACGGCAGCCTCATCACCAGCACCACCTGGAGCTGGGGCGCGTATGTCGATCGCCTGGAAGCCGGCTGGCTCAAGAGTGACGAGGCGCGCAATGCCGACGGCGGCAGCCCCGCCGACTGGGCCAACCAGAGCCACGCGCAAGCGCGCCTGGCATGGAACCGGGTACCGGCCAACCGCATGCTGGACGATGCGTACTACAGCTTCGCCGTGCCCATCGTCGATCGCCAGCTGGGCTTGGCGGGCCTGCGCCTGGCGCGCTTTCTCAATACCGCCTACGCCGCCGCCTGTTCGGCGCGCTGAGGTCTCACGCCACGCGCTGGCCGTGCGCGCTATCAGACGATTCCTACAGGGGTTTCAGCACTGCTCCTACGGGAGGTGCAGCGGCCGGCGCTTACGATGCTTCCCATCGCGCCGCACCCCTCCGCGACGCAATGATTACCCCGAAGTCCGGGATTCGGATTCCCCTCCCTGCCGAATCCTGTGTCGCTCTTCCCGCCGGCGCTTACTGCGTTGATGCGGGGCCGGGTCCGGACCCCGGAAGCGCACATTTTTTCTCTTCCGCCACCGTGACGATCGCCTGCCTGTAGGCAGCCAGTTCGGCGAGCGCCGTTTCGTCGCTTGCATGATCGCGGCTGAGCGCGGCTCGCAGGCCGGGCGCCGCCATTTCCGCCACGCCGGCGGCACCCGCATCGATAGTGGTGGCGTTATCCGCGCGGCGCATTTCCTTCAGCACCGCCGGGTTGACGTCGCGCACGGCGGCGTATTCGTTGACCAGGGCGCCACAACTGGCGGCGCGGAAGAGCGAGAGGTCGAGTTCGGCGCGCGCGGAAGCGCCGGCGCCCAGGGCCAGAGCCGCCATGGTCATGCGTATCCACTTACTCCGGCAGGTCACGAAGACGCTCCCTTGAACCCTGCGCGTCACTATCTTGCGCGGTCTATCAATATACCGTATTCCACGCCTTACATACGTATTCCTTAGCTGCGTGGTTGGCACCATCATCACGGCTCCAGGGCTGCCTCTACGGGTTTCACGTCCAAAATGGAAATACGTTGTTTCTTACAATCGACGTTGATTTACGTGTAATCTGGATCAACAGGGCGGTGTGGTAATCCTGACCTCGGCGCTACGTAGCGACGCGGGATTGAAATAGCGTTTGGGAGAGGAAATGAACAAGGGGAAGTGGCTGGCGGGCACGGCATTGCTATGCGCGTTGGCGAGCGGGGGCGCGCGGGCGGCGGGCGAGATCAATTTCACCCAGGTACTGCCCCTGACGGGCGCGATCGCGGTCAACGCCGCCGGCCTGCGCACTGGCGCCGAGGCCTATATCAGCATGATCAACGCCGCCGGCGGGGTAAACGGCGCCACCATCAAGCTCAGCACGCTGGACGACGGCTACAAGCCGGATCAGACCGTGCAGCAGGTAAAGAAAGCGCTGGCGGAGAACAATCCCCTGGCTTTCATCAATTTCACCGGCGCCGCCAACATCGAGGCGCTGATCAAGTCAGGTGAACTGGAAAAGGCCGGCGTGGCGCTGGTCGGCCCGCGCGCCGGCACGCAAAGCCTGAGGAGCCCGGTCTATCCCTTCGTGTTCCATACCTACGCCAGCTATTGGGACGAGGCCGACCGCATGGTCGAGCTGTTCAGCTCCATGGGCATGTCGCGCTTCGCCGTGCTGTACCAGGACGATGCCTTCGGCCGCGATGGCTTCGTCGGCGTGCAGCAGGCGTTGAAAAAGCGCAACCTGCCGCTGGTGGCGGGCGTGGGCTATGCGCGCGGCACCACGGATGTGGCAGCGGCGGGCGAGAAAATCCTGCAGGCCAATCCGCAGGCGGTGATCTTTTCCTCCACCGCGCCGGCGGCCGCGGAATTCCTCAAGCGCTTTCGCGAGCGCATGCCCGGCGTGCAGTTCGCCGGCATCTCGGCGATCGATGGCACCACCCTGGTGAAGCTGGCCGGGCCGGGGCTGGCGCGCGGCTTCGGCCTGACGCAGAACATGCCCAACCCGTCGAAGAACTCGGTGGCGCTGGTGCGCGAGCATCGCGACGCGCTCGCCAAATACCAGCCCAATGCCAGGGCGAACTTCTACACCCTGGGCGGCTACGCCGTGGCCAAGGTGGCGGTAGAAGCGCTGCGCCGCGCCGGCCCGGCGCCGACGCGGCAGAAATTCATCGCCGCACTGGAAAGCCTGCGCGACTTCGACATCGGCGGCGTGCAATACACTTATGGCAAGGGCTTGCGCCTGGGCACCAGCTATGTGGATCTGCTGATCATCGACAGCAAGGGCGACACCCAAAGCATGAACGGGCTGTCGAGCGACTACGCCGGGCTGGCGCCACCGCCTGCGCAATAGGCGCGCGATAGCATCCGATTACGTGGGAAAGCAGAAGCGGCCGCAAGGCCGCTTTTGTTTTTGGCGCGGTTCACCTGGGGTGGGTGTTCACCTCGCGAATAGTTCCAAAATAGAAATAGTGCTTAAAAAACTGGCAGCTCTTTGCCGCGTTTCCGCCGCCCGCCCGGCCCCCCGGCCAAGTGTCGCTCCCCCGGTTTACACCGCCCTGGGTGATGATTACAATAGGCGCCCGCAACGCAGCCACAACGGGGCGCGACGCGCAAAATAATAATTTCCAAAATGGAAACAACATTGTTGCCGGATCGCGAATAACCGCAGGGCGGTGCAGCGCCGATTTTCTGAAGTCACTGGAGCACAGCAGGTCGTGGATAGGCTCAACTGCCTGAAGATATTTTCCGAGGTGGCGCGCAACAGCAGCTTCGCTGAAGCGGCGGCACGCCTGGGCATGTCGCGCGCCGCCGTCTCCAAGCACGTCGCCTGGCTGGAAGAGTCGATGGGCGCGCAATTGCTCCAGCGCACCACCAAGACGGTCAACCTGACAGAGGCCGGCCTGCGCGTGCTGGAAAACGGCCTGATGCTGATCGAGCGCTATGAGGAGATCGAGTCGGACGTCCGCAACTCGGTCTCCGAGCCGCGCGGAGTGATCCGCGTCGGCACCCCGCCCTCCTTCGGCGCGCGCCACCTGCTGCCGGTGGTGACGCGCTTCGCCGAGCTGCATCCGGACATCCAGGTGTTCCTCTCGCTGGATGATGGCCGCGCCAACCTGGTCAGTGAAGGCCTGGACTTGTCGGTACGCATCGCCCCGGCGCTGGAAGACGCCAGCTATCGCGCGCAACTGCTGATGAAGGCGCCGCAGGTACTGGTGGCCTCGCCCGCGTATCTCAAGCGCGTCGGCGCGCCGCGCACGGCGCAGGACCTGACGCAGCACAACTGCCTGGTGCATACGCTCAAGTTCCCCACCAGCATCTGGCGCTTCACCGGGCCCGACGGCCGTGTCTCGATCCGCGTGCGCGGCAGCGTGTGTTCGAATTTCGGCGATACCCTGCAGAATGCCGCCGTGCTCGGCCACGGCATCTCGGTGCATCCGTATTACATGGTGGCCGACGACCTCGCCGCCAAGCGCCTCGTGGTGGTGCTGCCCGACTGGGTGCCGACCGAACTCGATATCTACGTCATCTATTCCACGCGCCAGAAGCTGCCGGTGCGGGTGCGCGCGCTGCTCGACTTCATCAAGCAGTGGGCGCAAAGCGAGCCGGAGTGGTCCGCGCCCGTAGGCCCGGTGCTGGAGTCGGTGCAGGCGGAGGCGCTGGCGTAGCTGCATGACCCCCGCTGCTGATTTTCGACCAAGGCCGCGCAGTCGGCCGGCTTCACCCGCATTCCAATAAAATTTCCCACCCAAACAACTTCAACTCTTCGCAATCAAGGAGGCCTCATTCATGCTGAAAAAAATATCCACCGCTCTCGCCCTGTGCGGCCTGATCGCAACCGGCGCCGCCCAGGCGCAGTCCAACGGCCCGATCCACCTGGTGATCGCCTTCCCGCCGGGCGGGCCGACCGACTTCGTCGGCCGCACCATCTCGGAAGAATTCAGCAAGCAGATCAAGCGCAACGTCATCATCGACAACAAGCCCGGCGCCAACGGCAACATCGCCGGTGAATTCGTCGCGCGTTCGGCGCCCGATGGCAACACCCTGTTCTTCTCCAGCGTCGGCTCGATCGTCATCAACCCGTCGCTGTACCCGAAGATGCCCTACGACGTGCCGCGCGATTTCGCCCCGGTGGCGCAGATCGTCAACAACGCCACCATCCTGGTGGTGAACTCCGCCAGCCCGTTCAAGACCGCCGTCGAACTGGTGGAAGCGAGCAAGAAGTCCAAGGAACCCATCGCCACTGCCTCCACCGGCATCGGCGGCATGCCGCACCTGGCGATCGAAACCTTTATCGACGCCTCCAAGGCCAACCTGCTGCACGTGCCCTACAAGGGCGCGGCGCCGGCGATCACCGACCTCCTGGGCCAGCAGGTCGGCGCGTTCTTCGGCGACATTCCCGGCCTGATCGGCCACATCCGCGGCGGCAAGCTGCGCGCCATCGGCATCGCCGGTCCCAAGCGCTCCGCCGTGCTGCCGGACGTGAAGACCATGGCCGAGCAGGGCTACCCCTCCGCCGAGGCAAACAACTGGTACGGCATCGTCGCGCCCGCCAAGGTGCCCGCCGCCACCATCGCCGCGCTCAATGCCGCCCTGGTCAAGGCGGTCAACGAGCCGGGGGTGCATGCCAAGCTGGTCAACTCCGGCGCCGAGCCGCAACCCTCCACCCCCGCCGAACTTGGCGCCCTGATGAAAAAGGACACCGCGAAGTGGGCCAAGATCATCAAGGAAAAGAATATCAAGGCGGAGTAAGGCCGCTGCATCGTTCCACCCGGCGGGATGCGGATCCAGGTATTCGAGATTCGAATCCCGCCCATCGGCGCGGCGTGCGCGATAAATGATTTATTGTGCCGCCCTGCCTGAAGGCCCGCCTGCGCAGCGGGCCGAGGCCTCGTCCCCCTCTGTTCTGTTCTACTGCCTCTAAGCCTGGAAAGCCTGCCATGCCTGTTATCCCCCAAACCTACCTGGATCAGCCCAGCAAGCCGAAAATCGGCCTGCCCGCAGGCGCCTGCGATACCCACGTGCACGTCTTCGGCCCCGGCGCCGTGTTTCCGTACTCGGCGCTCGCCGGCGATCCGCCGACCGACGCGCCGAAGGAAAAACTGTTCGCCCTGCACGAGTTTCTCGGCATCAAGCATTGCGTCATCGTGCAGACCAACTATCACAAGACCGACAACCGCGTGACCGCCGACGCCATCGCGGCGAAAAAGGGCGACTACTGCGGCGTGGCCTTGGTCACCACCGACGCATCCGACGATCACCTGAAGGCGCTCGACGCCCAGGGCTTTTGCGGCGTGCGCTTCAACTTCATGAAACACCTGGGCGCCGGCGCCCCGATCGCGGAAGTGATCAAGCTGACGCAGCGCCTGGCCAAGCTCGGCTGGCACCTGCAGGTGCACTTCGATCCCGAACTGATCGACGAATACGCGCCGCACTTCAAGCAATCCGCGGTGCCCGTGGTGATCGACCACATGGGCCGCGTGCATGCCGACCAGGGTCTCGACCAGCCGGCGTTCAAGAGCCTGCTCAAGCTGCTGGAAGACCCGAAGTTCCGGGTGAAAGTCAGCGGCAGCGAGCGCGCCTCCAAGGCCGGCCCGCCATACGCGGATGCGGTGCCTTTCGCGGCGAAACTGGTGGCTGAATTTCCGGACCAGTGCTTCTGGGGCCTGGACTGGCCGCACCCGAACATCCACCACGGCCCGATTCCCGACGACGGCGTCCTCACCGGCCTGCTGTCGCAAATCGCCCCCACCGACATCGCATTGAAAAAGCTGCTGGTCGACAACCCGCTGGGGTTCTACAAATTCGGCAGCGTGAAGAAAGGTTGAGAACATGAGCAAGCCACGTCTGGAAAACAAGATCGCCCTCATCTCCGGCGCCGGCTCGGTCGGCCCCGGCTGGGGCAACGGCCGCGCGATGGCGGTGCGCTTCGCCGAGGAAGGCGCGAAGATCTTCGCGCTCGACCGCGATGCTTCGCTGCTGGAAGAGACCGTCAAGCGCGTCAAGGAAGCCGGCGGCACCATCGAGACCCTGATCGGCAACTCCACCGAGAGCGCGTTCATCAAGCAGGCGGTCGATGCCTGCAAGGCGAAGTTCGGCCGCATCGACATCCTGGTCAACAACGTCGGCGGCTCGGCCGCGGGCGGCCCGGTGGAAATGAGCGAAGAAGTGTTCGACGCCCAGGTGAACCACAACCTGAAAAGCGTGTTCCTCGGCTGCAAGCATGTGCTGCCGGTCATGGAGGCGCAAAAGGGCGGCGTGATCATCAACCTCGCCTCCACTTCCGCCCTGCGCTGGACCGGCGCCGCGCAAGTGGCCTACGCCGCCACCAAGGCCGGCGTGCTGCAGCTCTCGAAAGTGGTCGCGGTGCAATACGCGCCCAAGGGCATCCGCGTCAACTGCGTGGTGCCGGGGCAATTGCACACGCCGATGGTCGAAGTGCGCCTCGCCGGGCAGCGCGCCGGCGGCGATGTCCAGGCCCTGCTGGCCTCGCGCCAGAAGCGCATTCCTGCAGGCTTCATGGGCGACGGCCGCGACACGGCGAATGCCGCGCTGTATCTCGCCTCCGACGAAGCGCGCTTTGTCACCGGCGTCGAAATCGTGGTGGACGGCGGCATGGTGCTGCGCTGCGATTAAACGTGGCGTCGCTGTAAACAAAAAGGCCCGCGGTGCGGGCCTTTTGTTTTGATACGCCGCGCCTGGCGTTGCTTGTCCCTGCCTTACTTCGCGCGTGGATCACGCGCCTTCGGCTCGGTGCCGGCCGCCGGCTTGGGCATCTCGCCGTCGAGGAAGGCCATCAGACGCGTGAGTTGCGCCGAGGCCTGCTTGCGCACGGTGTCGATGTCGCAGCCGGCCCAGTCGTAGAAGCCCTTGCCCGCCGAAAGCCCGGTCTCGCCGCGCGTCACCATCGATTGCAGCATCGGATTGGCGATACCGTTCTGGAACAGCTCGGGCACGATCGAGGCCTGCGCCTCGGCGTGGATCTTCAGGCCGCTGATGTCCTTTTGCTGGATCAGGCCGTTCAGGCACATGCGCGGCGCCAACAGGCGGCGGGCGGCATGGTCGATGTCGGCCGCGCTGGCGACGCCGTTCTCGATCAGGTAATACGCTTCGTGCAGGATCGCATGCTGCAGGCGGTTCACCAGGAAGCCGACGATCGGCTTGTACAGCACCACTGGCTCCTTGCCAGTGCGCTTCATTACTTCCACCGCCGCGTCCACCGAGGCGGGCGGGCTGGCGGGGCCGGCCATCACTTCGACCACCAGCGACTTGTCGGCCGGCATGAAGTAGTGCAGGCCGATGAAACGCTCCGGGCGCTTCAAGGTGACGGCGAGCTTTTCCAGGTCCATGCCCGAGGTGCCGGTGGCGAGCAGGAAGTCGGCGTCGGGATAGGCGGCCTCGACTTCGGCATACACCTTCTGCTTGACCGCGATGTCTTCCAGCACGAACTCGATCACCAGGTCCGGCGCCTCCTTCGGCAGGGTGGCGCTGGCGGTCACGCCTTTCGGCAGGTCTTTCAGGCTGCCGGCGCGGCTGCTCTTGATGACAGTGTTGAAACCGGCTTCGGCGAAGGTCTTGGCGACGCCGGCGCCCATCACGCCATAGCCGTAGATGAGCACGTTCTGGATGGTCTTGGACATAGGGTGGCTGCGGAGAGTCGATGCGGAAAAAGGCCGAGCACGCATTGTAAGGCGTGATGCACCCCGGCTTGTACGGACAAGGCCGGTGCGGCGCGAATCTACTTCATCACGCGCTTGTTCGACAGCGAGGCGCCGAGGACGCGGGCAAAGATCGCGGACTCGTCGTCAATGAAATCGTCCGGCAGGCGCGCGATCAGCGCGCGCGCCGAGCCAAGGTCGCGGTCCAGCGCCATCAGGCGGCGAAAGCCGTTCCAGATGATGTCCGTCTCGATGCCCTGCACCGGCTGGATCTGCGACTCGTCGCCCTGGATGCCGGGCATGAGCGGAAACGGCACCACCAGGAAGGCGCGAATTTCGCCGCGCATCACGTACTCGCGTAGCAGGATGTCGTAGGGCAGATCCAGCGGCGCGATGTTTACCAGCGCGCGCAGGCGCTCCTTGAAGCGCTGGTTGATGATGTAGGCGGCAGCGCCGGCGTGCGGCCATTCGGTCAGCGGCAGCAGCACTTGCCGTCCCAGCGGCTCCAGTTCGCGGCGCATCATCAACAGGCGCGTCATCAGCACCGGGTCGCCGATCATGGCGTCGGCGAACAATAGGTCCCAATCGTCTTCCGGCAGCGAAGCCACGGCGCGCTCGATGGCGGCGCAACTACGCGGACCGAAGGCGGTATCGTCTTCCAGGATCAGCGCATGCCCGGGCGCGCCGATCGATTCCTCCACCGCGTTGCGATGGCTCATGTGGCAGGCTTTCTCCACCTCGCGGATGCGGCCGCGGATGGCAACTCCCGCCAGGTCGTTCAGATCGACGGCGCGCGTGCGGCTCAAAAACCAGCCCGGTACCTTGTAGGTGTGGAAATTCTCCTCGATGACGCGGCGCCGTTCGGCTGCGGCTTCGACATTGATGTAGAAGCATTCCATGGGTGGCGAACTCTCCGGGCGGCACCGCAGCGGGCGCCGGAAACATGCATTCTACGTGGCGCCGCCGCTCCGCCCCGCCGCGGGCGGGCAGCGGCCGAGGTTAACCCGGCCGCTGCGAAAAGCTGCGCTCGAACACGCCCTCGGCGATGCGGTTCTTCAAAATCTCGATCGAGCCACCGGCGATCATCCAGCCACGGCAGCGGCGCATGCAGTATTCGACCAGCGACTCCTGGCTATAGCCCATGCCGCCCATCACCTGCAAGGCTTCGCTGGCGATGTCGAAGCCGGCCTGGTTGCAGAAGGCCTTGGCGATCGCGGTATCCTGCGCCGAAGGAATGCCGCCGTCCGCATTGGTGGCCGCGCGGTACAGCAGCAGCTGCCCCGCGTCCAGCTTCATCTTCATCTCGGCGAACTTCCATTGCAGGCCCTGGAACTCGCACAACAGGCGGCCGAACTGCTTGCGCTGCATCGCCCATTGCCGTGCTTCTTCGTAGCAATACCGGCCCAGGGCGAGGGAGCGCGAGGTGTTGCCCAGGCGCTCGACGTTGAAGCCGGCGATCTGCTTCTTGAAGCCGCCTTCCTTCAGCACCACCATCTCGGGCTCGATGCGCACGTTGTCGAAATAGATCTGCGCCCATTCTTCGCCCGACATGAAGGTGGAGGGCTGGCCGAACTTCACGCCTTCGGCCTTGGTATCCACCAGCACCGAGCCGATGCCGCCGACACCGGGTGCGAAGCGGCAATACACCAGCAGCACATCCGCATACGGCGCATGGGTGGAAAACACCTTGCTGCCGTTCAGGCGATAGCCGTCGCCGTCCGGCGTGACGCTGCTCTTCAGATCGGTGACGGCCGACCCGGCCTCCGGCTCCGTCATCCCCACCGAGATCACGCCCTCGCCCTTGAGGATGCGCTTGAGATAGCGCTCCTTTTGCATCGGCGTGCCGTACTCCGCGAATACCCGCACCGGCCCGAAGCTGCCGGCCTGGATCACGTCCGCGCTGCGCGGGCAGACGGCGGCGACAGCCTCGATGGCGAGCACCGCATCCATCAGCGTGCCGCCCTGGCCCCCATCCTCTTCCCTGAGCGTGATGCCGAGCAACCCCTGCTCGGCCATGAGTCTGGCGACGTCCCATGGGTACTTCGGGTCATGCGCCCGCTCGCGCGCACCGGCGCGCAAGTGGCGCTCGGCGAAGCGCGTGACGGCGTCGCGGAATTCGTTTTGTTCGGGAGAAAGTTGAAAGTCCATGACTGAAATTCCGCTGCGAGGCTTAATCGAAGCTGACGTTGGCCGCCTTGATCACCTTGCCCCATTTGTCGATCTCGGACTGCACGTAGGCGCGAAATTGCGCCGGCGGCTGGCCGCCGGGCTCGGCGCCCTCGCCTTCCATCCGCTCCCTCACCTGCGGCGACTTCAGCGCCGCCGCCGTCTCCTCGTACAGCCTGTCGACGATCGGCTGCGGCGTCTTCGCCGGCGCGAATAGCCCGTTCCAGCTTGCCACCTCGAAATCCGGCACGCCGCCTTCCTCGATGGTCGGCACGTTCGGCAACTGCCGCATGCGCTTGTGCGCCGCCACGCCGATCACGTGCAGCTTGCCGCTTTGCAGGTGCGGCAAGGCGGAGAGCGCGGTCATGAAGCTCATGTTGACCTGGCCGCCGAGCAGGTCGGTCATTGCCGGCGCCGCGCCCTTGTAGGGCACGTGGATGATGTCGATGCCGGTGCGCAGTTTCAGCAGTTCGCCCGCCAGGTGCGGCGAGGAGCCGATGCCGGTGGAAGCGAAGCTGTAGACGCCGGGCTTGGCCTTGGCCGCGCTAATCAGCTCCTTCAGGTTCTTCACCGGAAAGTTGGGTGCGGTTGCCAGCACCGAGGGCGCGGTCATGGTCTCGGTGATGTGCACGAAGTCGCGCATGGTGTCGTAGCCGAGATGCTTGAAGCCGGTCATGCTGGTGGCGTTGGCGATGGTGCCCAGCAGCAGGGTGTAGCCGTCCGGCGCGCTCTTGGCCGCGATCTCGGAGGCGATGTTCGACGTCGCGCCCGGCCGGTTGTCCACCACCACCGGCTGCCCCAGGCTTTTGGTCAACTGCTCCGCCAGCGCGCGCGCCATCAGGTCCGTCGCCCCGCCCGGCGCGTAGCCCACCAGGAGCCGGATCTGGTGCGACGGATATTTGTCCTGCGCCACGCAGGAAGCCGAAAGCACCAAACCAACCGTCGCCACCATCAATCGCCGCATCATCATCTTCTTCTCCTCAAGC
The DNA here is from genome assembly GCA_036498945.1 of Burkholderiales bacterium. Classification (GTDB taxonomy): domain Bacteria; phylum Pseudomonadota; class Gammaproteobacteria; order Burkholderiales; family JAEUOS01; genus JAQGMJ01. The sequence goes on from DASYEQ010000144.1 coordinate 13,531, forward strand.
ATCTTCTTCAGCAACGACAAATCGCACGAGATGCCTTTTCGTCGCTTTTAAATCAAAAAATCGACCGGCTCCGCCGGCGATTTTTTGCAAGCCGCACTCGAAAAAAGTAGGGGTGTACTTTTTTCGACTCTAATCCGCTTTCGCTCCCGACGCCTTCACCACCTTCGCCCACTTCTCCGTTTCCTTGCGCATGTAGGCGCCGAATTCTTCAGGCGTATCGCCTACCGGGTCGGCGCCCTGTTCGACGAACTTGGCGCGAATCGCCGGAATCTTCAGCGCACGCGCCACTTGCTGCTGCACCGCCAGCACCGCCGACTTCGGCATGCCCGCCGGGCCCACCAGGCCGAACCACGAAGAGGCGTCGAACTCCGGATAGCCGAACTCCGCGATGGTCGGAATCTCCGGCATGCCTTCCGAGCGATGCAGGCTGGTCACCGCCAGGCCGCGCAGCTTGCCCGCGCGCACGATCGACACCACCGAGGGCATGGTGGCGAACATGCATTGCACGGAATCACCGGCGAGCACGTCGTTGAGCGCCACCGCGCCCTTGTAGGGCACGTGGGTCAGGTCGGTGCCCGCCATCATGTTGAGCATCACACCGGAGAGATGGCCGGAGGTGCCGCTGCCGGTGGAGGCGTAGAAATACTTGCCCGGGTGCGACTTCACTTCCTTGAGGAACTCGGGGAAGGTCTTCACCGGCAGGCTCTTCGGGTTCACCACCAGCAGGTTGGGCACGTGCGCCACCAGGGTGATCGGCGCCAGGTCTTTCAGATTGTCGAACGGCAGCTTGCTGTACAGGCTGTGATTCACCGCCAGGGGACCGACCGAGCCCATCATCAGGGTATAGCCGTCCGGGTTGGACTTGGCGACGTATTCGGCGGCGATGTTGCCGGCCGCGCCCGACTTGTTGTCGATGATGATCGGCTGGCCCAGGCCCTTGTGCAGTTCGTCGGCCAACAGGCGCGCGATGATGTCGGTGGTGCCGCCGGCGGAAAAGCCGACTTCGATGGTGACGGGCCTGGCGGGCCAGGCATCGGCCGCCAGCGCCGGCGCGGCCGTGAGGCCGGCGGTAGCGAAGAGCGCGGTGCCGGCGAGCGCGGTGTTCAGGGCGCGGCGCAGCGGCCGGAAGTTGCCGGAAAGGCGGCGCGGTTCTACGCGCGAAAGGCGGGTGGGCATGAGGTCGTCTCCGTATTTGTCTTTACATTCTTGGCCGCCAGCGGCGGCGGGGCGGGGGCTAGTGTCTCACGCGCCCAGCCGGTCCCGCGGATTTTGCGCGCCATAAGCATGGCGCGCAATCCGTCGTAACCCTACTTGCCTACTCGTACAACCCTTTGGACTTGAGCCAGTCCTGGATGACGCCGGCGACCTGCTGGTTGTTGTGGTCCATCATCATCATGTGCGAATTGCCGCGGATGCCGCGCTCCGGCAGGTTGATCACCTCGGGTTTGCCGCCGGCGGCGCGGATGCGGTCGTAGAAATCCACCGTCACGTTCTTGCGGATGGTGGGCCAGCGCGCGTCCTGCTCGATGTTGTCGCCGTAGACGGTGAGGATCGGCGTGTTTTTCAGCGCGGCGGCGTTGGCCATGTCGCCCGTCCCGGCGGGTTCCGCCAACACAAGTGCTTTTACCTTGTCCGGCCGCGCCTGCGCCACCTTGAAGGCGAACGGACCGCCCTGCGAGTGCGCGAGGATCACGCAGGGGCATACCTTGTCCACCAGCGCGGTATAGGCGCGGATGATGGCGTCGTCGGTGGTAAGCCAGCGCGGCACGCCCTGCTTGGTGAAGTTGTCGTAGGCCTCGACCGGGAATTGGCTGCCCGGCAGCACCTTCCACTTGGTCGGGTCGCTGTTGTACGAGCCGGGCCCGGCGCCGATGCGAAAGCGCTCGAAGGGATTGGCCTTGGTGAGGAACACCGGGTCGCCCTTGAATACGTCGGGCATCGCCCAGCCGGAGCGCCCGCGCTCCATCGCGTCCGAGTTGTATACCGCCCAGCCCTGGCGCAGGAAGTAGTTGAGCCAGCCGGGGCGGCCGTCCGGCGTCGTTTCATAGGTGACGCCGGAAAGGCCGCCGCCGTGCCACATGAGCAGCGGCAGCTTGCCGCGCTGGTTCTGCGGAATGAAATACTGCACATACATCTGCTCGACTTCATAAGTGCCGTTGGGGTCGAGCTTGGCGGGCGCGCCGCCCTGGGTGAAATGCACCTCCTTCACCGGCTTGCCGCTGATGGTGACTTCGCGGCCGCCGACGTGAAAGGAGCCCATGTCCTTCAGCACCAGGGCATCATTGTTGGCGCCCGGGCCGGCGCAACCGGCGGCGGCCATGCTCAGCAGGAGCGCGCCGCAGGCGCGCGCATAAGGGATGTGCATTGTTTGTCTCCGTTCATGTGGGTCTTCCGGTGGTGATGAAGTGCGATGCAAGTGTAGCGCTATCATCGCGGCGCACGCGGGGCCGATTTGACAATCCACACGCGCTATCCCCACAATGCCCGCGCCAGATCACAAGCCTCGATCACAAGCCTGATAACAAGCGCCCCGGCGCCAAAGGAAGAGACAAATGTCCGCTCATCGCGTTGCACCTCCGCATCTCCACACCGCCGCCTGCCCCTGCCCGGAGGAGGCGCCTTCGGCCGCGCGCCGCCGTTTCGTGCAGGCCTTGGGCGCCCTGGGGGCCGCCGGCATCGCCGGCTGCGCCACCGGCGCGCGCGGCAATGCGATGGGGGTGATCGACACCCATCACCATTTCTATTCGCCCGAGTACCAGAAGGCCTGGCTCGGCTGGGAAGATGCGCACAAGGTGCCGCACTTCAGCCAGCAGGTCGCGTGGACGCGCGAGCGCAGCATCGCCGAGATGGACCGGGGCGGCGTGCGCACCTCCATGCTGTCGCTTGCCTCCACCCCGGGCGTATGGTTCGACACCGGCAATGCCGAGGCGGTGCGCATGGCGCGCTCCTGCAACGAGTACGGCGCGAACATGGTGCGCGACTTCCCCGGGCGCTTCGGCCTGTTTGCCACCCTGCCGATGGTCGATGTGGACGCCAGCCTGAAGGAAATCGCCTATGCCTTCGACACGCTGAAAGCCAGCGGCGTCGGCTTGCAGACCAACTACGGCGACAAGTGGCCGGGCGACCCCTTCTATCGCCCGATCTTCGAAGAACTGAACCGACGCGGCGCGGTGGTCTACTTCCACCCGCTGGCGGCGAGCTGCTGCGGCCGGCTTTCGGTGGGCACCTTCCCCGCAGTGATTGAAGTGCCGCACGACACCACGCGCGCGGTGGTGAGCCTGCTGCTCTCCGGCAGCCTGGCGCGCTATCGCAACATCAAGTGGCTGTTCTCGCACGCCGGCGGCACCATCCCCATGCTCGCCGGGCGCATCGACTTCTTCCACGGCCATGCGAAGAACGTCGACCAGTTCGCGCCCGACGGTATCGAGGCCGAGCTGAAGCGCTTGTACTACGACACCGCGAACGCCACCCACCCGGCCTCGATGGCTGCGCTGTTGAAGCTGATCCCCGAATCGCAGGTGACCTTCGGCAGCGACTATCCCTATGTGCCGATCGACACGCAGGTGGCCGCCTTGGGCAAGCTCGGCCTGTCGGACTCCACCGTGCGCGCCATCTACAGCGGCAACGCGCGGCGCTTCATTCCCGGCATGCCGGCGTAGCAAGGGAAGGGATGCCGCTTCGCCGGCGATACAGGGCTGGCGCGGCGCATCGGAAGGCGCGCGTGGTTCGACCGGCTCACCACGAACGGTGTAGGTTTGCATGCGTCCCTCGGACCGGCCGTCCCGCCTTCCCCTGCCGTTCGTGGTGAGCCTGTCGAACCACATGTGCGCTGCCAAGCGTTAATTCGACCCATTGCCGCGCGGCCCCTGTGTGGCCGCGCGCTTTGGGGCTATAGTGCCAGCCTTTCGCGCGGGCACCCCTGAAGACCCGCGCTGCGAGGAGACCTCAAATGTTCAAGCGCGCGTTGTTCGTCCTGCTGGCCCTGGCGCCGGCAGCCCAGTCGCAGGCTCAGACCCAGGCCTGGCCCGACCATGCCATCCATTTCGTCGTCGGCTTCACCGCCGGCGGGCCAAGCGACGTGCTGGCGCGGGCGCTGGGGCAGAAGATGGCGGAGAGCCTGAAGCAGGCCATCGTGGTGGACAACCGTCCCGGCGCCGGCGGCAATACCGCGGCCGATGTGGTCGCCAAGAGCCCGGCCGACGGCTACACCTGGCTGCTCGGCAACAACAGCATTCTCGCCACCAACGCGGCCCTCTACAGCAAGCTGCCCTACGACCCGGTGAAGGATTTCATCCCCGTCGGCCTGGTGGCGACCCAGCCGAACATCCTGGTGGTGAACCCGAACGTGCCGGTGAAATCGGTGAAGGAGCTGATCGCGCTGGCCAAGTCCAAGCCGGGGCAGATCAACTTCGGCTCTTCCGGCGCCGGCGCGGCGGCGCACCTCGCCGGCCAGTTGTTCAAGACTGACGCCGGCATCGACATTGTCCACGTGCCCTACAAAGGCGCGCAGCCGGCGCTGACCGACCTGATCGCCGGCCAGGTGCAGATGATGTTCGCCACCTCCGCCTCGGTGATGCAGTTCATCAAGGCCAACCGCGTGCGCCCACTGGCCGTCACCTCGCCCAAGCGCATGGCCGAGCTGCCGGCGGTGCCCACCATGGTCGAAGCCGGCGTGCCTAACTTCGAGGCAGTGACCTGGCACGGCATCGTCGTGCCCGCCGGCACGCCCGAGCCTGTGGTCAAGCGCATCCACGCCGAGCTGGAGCGCGCCCTGGCTTCGTCCGCCATCCTCAACGAGTTCAAGACCCTGGGAGTGAGCGCCGCGCCCGGCTCTTCGCAGGCCTTTGTCGATTACATTAAAGTGGAAACCCCGAAGTGGTCCAAGGTCGTGCGTGAATCCGGCGCGCGGATTGACTGAAGCTGCGGACCGAGCCACCACTCAAGCAACACAGGAAGCGAATCATGGAAGCCAAGCTTGCCCACAACATGCAGCGCGTCTCGCGCATCGAGCTGCCCGGCGCGGGCCAGGTCTGCGTCGCCGGCGACTACGCCTACGTCGGCCACATTCCGAACAAGGCGCAGCTCGGCACTTCCATCCTCGACGTTTCCGATCCGCGTGATCCGAAAGTCATCGCGCAAATCACGCTCGACGATCCCGAATCGCACAGCCACAAGGCGCGCGTGGTCGGCGACTTGCTATACGTCAACAGCGAACGCAACATGACGCCGATCGGCCGCCGTGCCGACGAGCTGCCGCGTGTCAAGGCGAAGCTGGTCGCCGAGCTCGGCCGCGAGCCGACGCATGCGGAGCTGGCGGTGCGTCTCAACGTGAAGGAGTCCGATATTCCGCTGGTCGAGGCCGCGCAGAAAAAGCCCTACCAGGGTGGCGGCTTCAAGATCTACGACATCAAGGACCGGAAGAACCCGAAACTCATTCATTTCCAGAAGACCGGCGGCATCGGCGTGCACCGCTTCGACGTCGACGAGAATTACGCCTACATCTCCACCGAGATGCAAGGCTACACCGGCAACATCCTGGTGATCTACGACGTGCGCAATCCGTCCAAGGTCGAAGAGGTGTCGCGCTGGTGGATGCCGGGGCAGCACACCGCCGGCGGCGAAAAGGCGGCGTGGTCCGGTCGCCGCAACCGCCTGCACCATGCGCTGCGCTATGGCGACGAGCTGTGGGCGGGGTTGTGGCACGGCGGCGTCGGCATCATCGACGTGAAGGACATCAAGAAGCCCACGACCATCGGCACCTATAACTATCATCCGCCTTTCCCCGAGCCTTCGCATACCTTCATGCCGCTGGTGGACCCGATCGGCGGCCGCCGCATTGCGGTGGCCATCGACGAGGAGGACCACGCGCACGATGCCGAGGAAGTGGCGCGCCGCCGCGGCCGCCCGCACGGTTGCCTGTGGGTGTTCGACGTTACCGACATGGCCAACATCAAGCCGCTGTCGATCTTCGAAGTGAGCGAGCTCGATTCGCCCTGGAGCCGCGCCACCCCGGGCCGCTTCGGCGCGCACCAGTTCCAGGAGCAGCGCCGCGGCACCTTGGTGTTCTGCACCTGGTTCGCCGGCGGCTTGCGCGTGGTCGATGTCGCCGACCCCGCCGCGCCACAGGAAGTCGGCTGGTTCATCCCCGAGCCCGCCGCCGGCCGCGCCGCGCCGCAGACCAACGACGTGTTCGTCGATGATCGCCAGCGCATCTACATGGTGGATCGCTACGCCGGGTTCGACATTCTCGAACTCAATGCCTGATCATCACGGCAGGCGGCCTTACTGCGCCGCCCTGCGCGCCTGCTCCCGCTGGTACAACTCGAACTCCTCCGCCACGGCGCGCGCAATCGCCGGGCGCTTGAGCATGCGCTGGTGCCAGGCTTTCACGGCCGGCCAGGGTGCGAGATCGACGCCCGCAAAAGGCGCCCAGTTGAGCACCGCGCATAGATACGCGTCGGCGACGCTGTAGGTATCGAGCACGGTCTCGCGGCCGGTGAGGTGTTTCTCCAGCAGGTCCAGGCGCAGTTGCGCCTTGGCGCGCGCGTAGTCTTTCGCCCCTTCCGGCGCCTGCTTGTCGAGCAGGGGGATGAACACCGTTTTGTGCAGCTCGGTGCCGATGAAGCCCAGCCATTGCTGCATCCGCGCGCGCTCGAAACCGCCGGTGGGCGCGAGTTGCGCCAGCGGAAAGCGGTCGGCCACGTATTGCAGCACCGCGGCATTCTCGGTCAGCAGCAGCCCGTCGTCGGTGCGCAGCGCCGGCACCTGGCCCATCGGCGCGACGCTCCAGTAGTCACTGCCGTCCAGCGTGCGCTTGCTGCGGGTGTCCACGCAGGTGAATTGCGCCGCTGCGCCCGCCTCGTAGAGCGCGATGCGGGTGGCGAGCGAGCAGGCCATCGGCGAGAAATAAAGATTCATCGGCATTCCTCCGTGCAAAGTGTTTTTGTACTATATTGCACATAAATATTCATGGTCAAGGGTTATTTGCGAAATGGTACAAAAAGAACCTAAAGACGAAAAAGCGCCGCGCGGCCGCCCGCGCGCCTATGATCCGGATGCCGCGCTGGCGAATGCCACCGGCGCCTTCTGGCGCGCCGGTTTTTCCGCCACCTCGCTGGACGAGCTCTCGGCGGCTACCGGCATGAACCGGCCGAGTCTCTATGGCGCCTTCGGCGACAAGCGGGCGCTTTACCTGCAGGCACTGAAGCGCTACACCGAGGAAGGGCGCGCGGCGATGCACGAGGCGCTGGCGCCGGGGCCGGACCTGCGCGAGTCCCTGCTGCGGGTATACGACGCGGCACTGGCTTTGTATCTGCCGAAGGGCGAGGCGCCGCGCGGCTGTTTCCTGATCAATACCGGCTCGGCCGAATCGCTGAATGACGACGACGTACGTGCGCAACTCGCCGGCGCGTTGCGCGAATTCGATCGCGAGTTCGAGCAGCGCTTCAGGCGCGCGCAGGCCGAAGGCGAACTGGACGCCGAAGCCGACCCGGTGCTGCTGTCGAAGGTGGCTTCGGCCTTGTTGCACACGCTGGCCCTGCGTTCGCGCGCGGGCGATGGCCGTGCCGCGATGCGCGCCACCGCGGTGGCGGGGGTGGAGCTGATCTGCGGCCCGGCTGGTGGGCGTAAAAGCCGCCCGACGCGTGGCGGCTGATCGCTTGCGCGAGTCCTGCAAATGAAGAGCGGCGCCGGGATTCGCTGGAATCCCGGCGCCGCTTGCAACTGCGTGGCGCGATAGTAGTTGTTTAGTTGCCGCTGGTGGCCTGGAGCTGGCGCAGGAAGTCGTTCATTCCGGTGTCGCCGCTGGCGGCCTTGCCGGACTCGCCGGTGCTGGCGGTCGGCGCCGGGGTCGGGGCCTGGCCGAGGATGCGCTCGGTCGGGTACGGGGGAACGTTGCCGTCGTCGGTGCCGGCAAAGGCGGAAGCGGCGGCGATGAGGGCGGCGGTGGCGGCGAGGAGCTTGATGGTCTTCATGATGTCTGCTTTCGTAAGTGGCTGTCGCGGGTGCGGGAAGGGAATCGGTTATTCGTCGCTGCTGCCGTCGCTGCTTTCGCGCAGCTGGCGCAGGAAGCTTTCCTGCGCGCTGTTGCGCTCAAGGGCTTTGTCGGCGGTGGCGGCCGCAGCGGTCGGCGCAGGCGCGGAAACCGGCGCCTGACGGGTAGCGGTGGTCTGCGTGGGCACGGTGGGCATCAGTTGCCACGCCGGGCCGACATTGCCGTCATCGGTACCAGCGAAGGCGGAGGAAGCGGCGGTGAGGATGGCGGCCGCGGTGAAGAGTTTGATGGCGTTCATGGCGTTTCCTTTCGATGTTGGTCTGGTCTCGCCGCCGTGATGCTTTGCCTGGCTGCATGCGCTGCGTCGATGGAGTGACTTTAGGCGCGGGCAGGGCGCGCGCATGTGCAATTGCGCACCGGTTTTTGCAGAAAGCCGGAACGGCGAAGGGCACGCAGGCGGTGTCGGTGCGACCCGTTTTGGAGACGTCTGCGGCGCCGTGCTGCGACGAAGCGCCTGGGGCAGGCCGACTACGAGGAAGCGCCTGGCCGGGCCCGAATTGCGAGCAAGCGCCTGCCGCTGCCCGCGTTACGGGGAGGCACCCCCGGCCGCTTGCGTCCCAGGGACACCGCGTCTCAGGCCGCGCGCAAGCACCGCCGACGTCTTACGCCGGCGCGAGGACGACGCTCAGCGGATCAGCGATCGGCAGCACGCGCAGCACGCCGGTGCGGCCGCGGATCTGTTCATCGCGCAAGGCATCGGCCGCGTAGGCCAGCCCGGCGCCGCGCGCCACCGGTTCGGAGATCACCAGGCGCACGTGGTAGCGCTTGGTCAACTCCTGCAGGCGGCTGGCGGTGTTGACCGCATCGCCCACCGCCGTCAGGCTGCGCGTCTCCTGGTAGCCCACCGTGCCCACCGCCGCGCGCCCGGCGTGGATGCCGATGCCGAAGTCCAGCGCCTTGCCGAACTCCTCCTGCATGCGCGCGCCCAGGGCGTTCAGGCGCACGGTGATCTCGCCGGCCGCCTTCAGCGCCGCACGGCAGGCTTCCGACAATCCGCTCTCCAGGCCGAACATCGCCATCACGCAATCGCCGACGAACTGGTTCGGCACACCGCCGCAGGCCAGCACCGCTTCGCCCACCGCGGCGAAGTATTGCTCCAGCACATACACCAGGTCGAACGGCAGTTGCTGCTGCGACAAGCCGGTCCACTGGCGCAGGTCGATGAACAGGATCACCAGGTTGCGCTCGGCGCCGAACTGCGCTTCCCCCGCGCCGCCGAAGGGCGCGCCGATCGCCGCCTGCGCGCGCCCGGCGGACAGCAGCGGGGTGACGCGCAAATCGCCCAGCGGGCGCAGCTGGCAGGCCAGGCGCACGTTGGGCCCGGCGCCGATGCGCTTGAGCGTGCGCGCTTCCGCATTCGACGGCGGCGGGCAATGCGCCTCCAGCCCCTCGACCTGCACGCGGCAGGTCGAGCAGCGCGCGCGCCCGCCGCACAGCGAAAGATGCGCGATGCGATTGGCGCGGCTCGCCTCCAGCACCGACCAGCCGCGCGGCACCCGCACCGTCATGCCCGGGTAGGTAAGCGCGATCGACGCGCCATCCAGCCGTTCACGCCGCTCGCGCCACGCGCGCGCCAGCAGCACCACCGCGAAGAGCAGCGCGAAGGCCGCCGTGATCGCATCCGGCAGCCAGTCCAGCACCTCCTTCTGCCGCGCGTTGAGGATGATGATCCTCGCCATCTGCGCCGCATACCAGTGCGGGTCGGCCATGCGCCAGCCGATCTCGCGCGCCATCGACGCAAAGCCCAGCAGCGCCAGCACCGGCAGCAGCCACGCCGCGGCAAACCAGGCGTAGAAAAAGCGCCGGTACGCCGGCCGGTGGCGCGCCATCAGGTGCACGCCGAAGCAGCCGTGGCACCACGCCACCATCACCAGGAACAGCGGCCACAGCCCGAAGTCGCGGCTCCACAGCGACCACGCGATGCGAATGTACGGATCGTCCTGTCCATATGCCGCATGGGCGATCTGCGTGCCCGTGTAATGCGCCGCCAAGAGGAACGGGATGCAAAAGCCCAGCAGCATGCGCGTCGCCTCCAGCCGCGGCATGCGCAGCGTGCGGCGTTCATACACCGCCATGCACGCCAGCGTAATGTGCGTCACCAGCGCCGCGTACATCACCGGGCTCACCAGCCCGTTGCGCCAGAAGCCCACGAACCACAGCCGCGCCTCTTCGGCCGCCGCCAGCGAGATCAGCCCGAAGCTGTGGCTCAGCAGGTGGGTGGCGACATAGGCGAACAGCACCAGGCCAGAAGCCGCGCGCAGATTGCGCCGGCTGGCGGTGGCCTGGAATACCGCGAGGCCGGCTCGGGTATCCTCTTCTTGACGGGGCGTTGCCATAATGGGGTCGGGCGGCGGTGCCGCCTGAAACCTATACGCGGCCCCGACCGTATCGGGTGCAAACCCCGCCATTTTGAAGCAAGATCGATGAAACCCGACCCCCAAGCCGGCTCCATGAGCCTGGCGCTGCGCAAAGTCGAGCTGCTCGAAGGCCTAAGCCCCGAGCGGCTCGACGCCGTCGCGCGCCAATGCGCCTGGCGCAATCACGAGAAAGGCCAGTCCATCATCTCGCGCGAGTCGGACGACGGCAGCGTCTTCTTCCTCGCCTCCGGCCGGGTGCGCGTCACCACCTATTCCAGCAGCGGGCGCGAAACCAACTTCCGCGATGTCGAGGCCGGCGCCATGTTCGGCGAACTCGCCGCCATCGACGAGGCGCCCCGCTCGGCCGACGTCATCGCGCTCGACAGTGCGCTCACCGCCGCCCTGCCCCCGGCCGCCTTCCGCCAGTTGCTGCGCGACGAGCCCATCCTCGCCGAGCGCGTCCTCAAGCGCCTCGCCGGCCTGGTGCGCCTGCTCACCGACCGCGTGGTCGACCTCTCCACCCACGGCGTTTCCACCCGCATCCACAACGAACTGCTGCGCCTGGCGACCGAGGCCGGTGTCAGCGCCAACAGCGCCCGCCTGGCGCCGCCGCCGCGCCATGCCGATGTCGCCAGCCGCGTTTCCACCTATCGCGAGCAGGTGACGCGCGAATTCTCCAGCCTCACCCGCGCCGGCGTGCTGGCGAAGGAGAAGGAAGCGCTGATCGTCCGCGACGTTGCGCGCCTGCAGGCCCTCGTCACCGCGGCGCAGGCGGACTGAAGCGCCGGCCCGCCTCTCAAACCTCCGCAGCAACGCTAGAGCGCCAGCCGCCCCGCCTGCTCGCGCCGCCACGCCTCCGCGATGATCAGCCCAAGAAACCCGCCCGCCATCGCCACGTTCTTCAAAAAATTATTCAGCTGCGCGCCGAACTGCGCGCCCTCCGCCGCCCAGAACTGATGCCCGATCAGCGCGGAAAACAGCGTGAACAGCGCCAGCACGATCGCCACCGGCCTGAGCCTCCAGCCGAACGCCAGCGCCAGCCCGCCACCCAGTTCCACCAATATGGTCAGCGGCACCAGCACGCCCGGCAGCGGCATGCCCAGCATCTTGAAATAGCCCACCGCGCCCGCGTAACCCAGCACCTTGCGCAGGCCCGAGATGATAAAAATCTGCGCGATCAGCACGCGCGAGAAAACGAACAACAAATTCCACTGCGCCACTGCATTCCCCCGGTTCAATAATAAAACCCGGGGGGCCGGACCGCGCCCCCCGGGGTACCGCAACGAAGTGGCTTAGTTGCCGCTGACTTCGCTTTGCTGCTGCAGAAAGCCGGCTTGCTTGCTGTTGTCCAGCTTCACTTGCGCGGCGGCCGCGGTGGGCGCCGGCGCGGTTTGCACCGCGGCGCTGCGCACGGCGGGGAAGGAATCGACGTTGCCATCATCGGAGCCGGCGAAAGCGGTCGAAGCGGCGGCGATCAGGAAAGAGGCGGAGATGATTTTCAGGGTGTTCATGATGTTTCCTTTTGATTGAGTGTTTCGCTAAATGGTCTTGCGTCGTTTGGTTCTGCTTCGTTTCGCCGGCAGCTTTTTGTTTGCTGCGTCGATGAAATGAAGTGTAGGGATCGCCCCTTCCCCCGCATGTGCATTTACGCACCGGTTTTCGCAGATTCCCCGTCCCTGCCGCTTGACCCGCGCTCCAGGCTCCGCCCCCATGTTGATCATGTTGATCGCCTGATCCGACAGCCTGGCCGCCGCGCTTGCCCCCGCGCCTGCCTCTGCCCGCGCCCAGAGCGAAAAATGGCGCACCGCGATATGGCTTACATAATCAGCATGCGCCGCCTTCACCTGCCTGCGCCCTCGCTTGATCCAGCTTGATCAACCCTGCCGCGCGCGCTACGATGCCCTGACCACACCGCCCCACAGAGGCGAAAAATGAACGCACCCGAGACAATTCCCCCCCAGCCCAGGCCCTCATCGGCACTCGGCTCCGCTTCTTCGTCACCTGATCGCGCCTGGCCTGCCGCAGGCCTCGCCCGCATCCCCTACTGGGCCTACACCGACCCCGCCGTCTACGCCCGCGAGCAAGAGCGCATCTTCTGCGGCCGCTCGTGGAACTACGTCTGCCTCGCAGCGGAAGTGCCCAACCCCGGCGACTACAAGCGCACCTTCATCGGCGACAAGCCCGTGGTGGTCACCCGCGAAGCCGACGGCAGCCTGCACTGCTTCGAAAATCGCTGCGCCCACCGCGGCGTGCAGTTCTGCCAGAAGCACCTGGGCAACACCAAAGAGTTCATCTGCCCCTACCACCAGTGGACCTACAACCTCAAGGGCGACCTGATCGGCGTGCCCTTCATGCGCGGGGTCAAACAGCAAGGCGGCATGCCCGCCGACTTCAAGCGCGAAAACCACGGCCTGCGCACGCTGCTGGTGGCCGAGCGCAACGGCGTCGTCTTCGCCTCCTTCGCCGAAGGCATGGAACCGCTGGCCGACTACATCGGCCCCGCCCTCCTCCCCCTCTACGACCGCGTCTTCGACGGCCGCGAGCTGGAGGTGCTCGGGTATCAACGACAACTGATTCCCGCCAACTGGAAGCTGATGTTCGAAAACATCAAGGACCCGTACCACGCCACCCTGCTGCACGTCTTTCTCGTCAGCTTCGGCCTCTTCCGCGCCGACCAGCCCTCCGCCGTGCGCATGGACGCCACCGGCCGCCACGGCGCCCTCATCTCCTGGCGCGCCAACGCCCCTGCTGCAGCGGAGGCCGAGGTCAAGGACATCCGCTCCATGACCCAGCTCAAGCTGATCGACCCCACGTTATTACAACCCGAGCGCGAATACCCCGAGTTCACCGTCGTCATGACCACGCTGTGGCCCAACATCATCGTCCAGCAGCAGAGCAACACGCTGGCCATGCGCCACCTCATCACCCGCGGCCCCGAAGCCTTCGAGCTCGCCTGGACCTACTTCGGCTACAAAGGCGAGCCCGCCGAACTGCGCGCCAAGCGCCTGCGCCAGGCCAACCTCATGGGCCCCTCCGGCTTCGTCTCCATGGACGACTCCGAAGTGATGAAATTCTCCCAGGACAGCATCCGCGCCTACCCCCAATACGAGGGCGTGATGGAAATGGGCGGCCGCGACTGGAAGGACGAACCCCACATGGTGACCGAAGGCGTCATCCGCGGCTTCTACGACTACTACAGAAAAACAATGGACCTGTAAGCCCGCGATGGACTACCAGACCCTATCCCCGCGCGACCTCCGCGCCGAAGTCGAGCTGCTCTACGCCGACTACGCCGAAACCCTCAACGACGAAGCCTTCGAAGCCTGGCCCGCCTTCTTCACCGAGCGCGCCTTCTACCAGATCACCTCGCGCGAAAACCACGAACGCGGCCTCCCCATCGGCCTCATGCGCTGCGAGAGCCGCGGCATGATCGAAGACCGCGTCGTCGCCATCCGCCAGACCGCCGTCTACGGCCCCCGCAGCATCCGCCGCCTCGTCAGCGGCCTGCGCCTGCACGGCTGGAGCGAAAACGCCCCAGGCGAGCCCCCCACCCTCAAAGCCACCGCCAGCTACCTCGCCGTCGAAACCCTCCCCGACGAACTCACCCGCGTCTTCAACGCCGGCAAATACATCGACCAACTCCAGGTCGAAGCCGGCACGCTGCGCTTCGCCAGCCGCCTCTGCGTCTACGACACCCTCCTCATCCCCAACACCCTCGTCTACCCCCTCTAACCCGCCGCTCCCGCTTGGCACGTCTCCTCCCCTTCAAGGGGAGGAGCAGGGTGGGATGGGGTCAAGCAGCACCGCCCTCCACCCCCATTCGCCCTGAGCCTGATCGACGCCCGAAGGAAGTCCCATTGGGGGAAGGGCATAAGCCCCACCATAAGCCGCAACCACCCCCTCACCCCTCTATAATTCCGTCTTTCCCCGTCTTACATCGAGAGCACCCAGCATGAGCGAATGGACCCAGGTAGGCAACGAAGCCGACGTACCCGAAGAAGGCACCTACCCCGTCAACCTCGGCGACCAGCCCGTCTGCCTCTACAAACTCGACGGCCAGATCTACGCCACCCACGACATCTGCACCCACGGCGCCGCCAACCTCTC
>DASYEQ010000145.1:0-45839 GCA_036498945.1 Burkholderiales bacterium
CCAAGGAGCAGCAACAGGCCAGCGAACAGATCGCGCGCAACACCGAAAAGATCGCCGCTTCCGCCGAACAGAACCAGGCCTCGGTCTCGCAAAGCCGCGATACCTCCAAGGAATTGTCGGGCCTCGCCGAGCGCCTGAAGGGTTCGATGACGCGCTTCCAGTTGCAATAAGAAGAAGCGGGCGCCCGCGAGGGCACTGCAAAACAAAACGGCCTGTCTCGCGACAGGCCGTTTTTTTCTGGCGCCCTGGACTTACACGGCGCCCAGGCCACCTGTCATTGTTTCCAGGCCACCGGGGGCCTTGCGCGGCTGCACGAACACCATCCAGCCGTCGAGGTAATCGGTGATCACGCGCATCACGGTCAAGCGTACCGGCATCGGCGAACCATCGCCGCGGCGGGCCGAGGTGGAAAGGCCGGTCAAGGTGTTCCAGTTCGCGTCTGCCAGTTCGGGGAAAAGCTGGCCGATGTGCAGGCCCTTGAACTTGTTCACCTGGCCCTTGAGCAGCATCGCAGCCACCGGGGTGATGTCCTGGATATCGCCGCGCGCGTCGATGGCGATCAGGGGCTTGATGACGCTGTCGATCAATCCTGCCGAGCGGCCAATACCATTCTCTTCGTCGAGCGCATCACTGGCGCGCGACGGCGCATGTTCGCCGGAGAGATTGATGTCTGGTTGCATGGCGGCTGACTGGTCTGCGTTTGGGGCTACAGATTGACAGCGAGGGGTACTACGAGTTTCATGAAATCTGCATGACATCATATTCTTCTTATCGGAAAAAAAACATCTTGCACGGCAACATGGCTGCTTGCTGATGTGCTGATGGATGTTAGGTCGATCTGTATGGACAGCTACGTTGCGTTGCGGCGGCGAAGGCTCGCACATGGCGATGCACTTGGCACCCACATTTGGGTCACGCATCACGGTTTCAAGCGCCGCGCAAAGAAAGAATCGATGGCGGGGCCAACAATTTGTTGGCGCGCCGCGGCGAAATCGCTCGACGCTTTGCGATGACCTAATGTCTTAGAACGCGCGCGGCTTGCGCACGGGAATGGGCAAGCCGCGGCAAATGCCGGCGCGGGGTGGCCGGCTTGCGCGGATCAGGCCGGGCCCAGCGCCTCGCGGCCGTGCGGCCGGCTGAAATCGACACGCGGCCCGAGCGGGACAATGCCGGTCGGATTGACGTTTTTTTGTCCGCCGTAATAACCGCCTTTGATTGCTTCGATGTCCACCGTTTCGCCGAAGGCCGGGCGCGAATACAGATCGCGGGTGTAGCCGGCGAGGTTGGGATAATCCTCCAGGCGCCTGAGGTTGCATTTGAAGTGGCTGTAGTACACCGCCTCGAAGCGGGCCAGGGTGGGAAACAGGCGCACGTCGGCCTCGGTGAGCACGTTGCCGACCAGGTAACGCGCATCGGCGAGGCGCGCTTCGAGTTCGTCGAAACCGTGGAACACCTTGCGGCAGGCGGCGTCGTACGCGTCCTGGGTGCGCGCGAAGCCGGCGCGGTAGACGCCGTTGTTGATGTGCTCGTAGACGAAATCGTTGATGCGGTCGATTTCCGCGCGCAGCGCGGCGGGATAAAAGTCGCGATCATTGGCGAGCGCGCCGAAGCCGCTGTTGAAGTTGCGGATGATCTCCGCCGACTCGTTGTTGACGATGCGCCCTTCTTCGCGGTCCCACAGCACCGGCACGGTGACGCGGCCGGTGTAGGCGGGGTCGCTCGCGGTGTAGAGGCGGTGCGCGTAGAAGAAGCCGCCTTCGGGCTGCATGCCGTCAAGGCCGCTGCTGCCGGTCCAGCCTTGCAGGCGCGGCAGTTCCAGCAAGGTGAGGCCGACGGCGCCTTCCAGACCCTTCAGGCGCCGCATCAGGGCGGTACGGTGCGCCCACGGGCAGGAGGGCGCGATGAACAGGTGATAGCGGCCCGCCTGCGCGGGGAATTCCGCGCCCGGCGCATTCTCGACGCGGCCGCGGAACGCCGAAGCGGGGCGCACGAAACTGCCGTCGGCGCTGTTGCGCCGCGCTTCATCCTCTTCCAGCCATTTGCCTTCGACCAGCATACCCATCGGGTTTTCCTTTCGTGTTCTTGCGTATGTTTTTCGCCTGCGCTGTTGCGGGCGGCTTCGTGTGCGGATTGTGCACGGGTTTGTTGTGCGGGTTTATGTAACGCTCCGCGGCGGCGCCGGGACACCGGGCAAAGCGGCGTGAATGCCGCGCCAGGGATGTCTTCCAGGTGATGCGCGGCCCCGGCTGGCCTCAGCCGTGCGCCGTTTCCGCGCGGTTGCGGCCCAGGTCCTTGGCGCGATAGAGCGCGTGGTCGGCTTTTTCGATCAGCGCCTCGGCGTTGAGTTCGTGGCCGGCGCTGCTGGTGGCGATGCCCTGGCTCAAGGTGAGGATGGGGCCGACGTCGGATTTTTCGTGCGGGATGGCGAGGGCGGCGATGGCGCCGGCGAGCGATTTGGCGACCAGGCGCGCGCCTTCGGGCGGGGTGTTGGGGAGGATCAGGGCGAACTCTTCGCCGCCGTAGCGCGCAGGCAGGTCGGCGGGGCGCTGGCAGACGCTTTGCAGGCAGCCGGCGACGCGTTTCAGGCATTCGTCGCCGGCCTGGTGGCCGTAGCTGTCGTTGTAGCGCTTGAAATAGTCGATGTCGATCAGGATGAGGGAGAGCGGCTCGGCGGCGCGGGCGGCGCGCCGGGTTTCGGTGGCGAGGCTGGCGTCGAGGTAGCGGCGGTTGGCGAGGCCCGTGAGGCCGTCCTGGCGCGAGAGCATTTCGAGCTGGCGGTTGCTGGCGACCAGTTCGCGCGAGACTTCGAGCAGGCGCTTGCGCATGATCTCGAGGCGGTGCATGGCGCGGATCTTGGCGCCGAGCACGACGCCGGAGACCGGCTTGACGAGATAGTCGTCGCCGCCGGCCTCGATGGCGCGTTCCAGGTCCTGGTCGCTTTCCTGGCTGGAGAGGAAGATGATGGGGATCCAGTCGTCCTGGCCGACGGTGCGCATGCGGCGCGCGGCTTCGTAGCCGTCCATCACCGGCATCAGCACGTCGATCAGCACGAGGTCGGGCCGCTCGCGGCCCCAGCGCTCGACGGCCAATTCGCCGTTTTCGGCTTCGATCACTTCGTGGTGCAGCTTCGCCAGCTGCATGCGCAGGCCGGCGCGGATCGTCGCGGAGTCGTCAACCACCAGTATTTTCATTGTCTCCCCTGGTTGAGGTATGGTGCCTTTTCTCCGGCCGGTAGTGCCCCGGCCGCGGACAGCGCCGTGCTGCGGCGAACAGGCTCTCGACTCCCATTATGCCCATTTGCGCGCGGCGACTCCTTGCCGCCGGCGCCGATGCGGAAAATGACACTGACCCCAATTAATTGCTATCGCGCAAATATGCCCGGCGCGGCGCCGGCTACCAGAATTTCCACCAGGGCTTCGTGGGGCGCGCTGCGGCGCGATTGCGCAGCAGTGCGGAATAATCCTTCTTGTCGAAAAACTGGATGGCGCGCGCATCGAGCAGGCTGTTTTCGTCGAAGGTCAGCCCGAAGGCCTGCATCAGGTCTTCGACTTCGTTCATGTAGAACTTTTGGCTGAAATCCGCCTTTTCTTCCGGCAGGGATATACCTTCGGTGCTGATCTCGCCGTCCGCGTTGTGGATCTCCCGGCGCAGGGCGCCCGCTTCGCAGAAGCAGAACGCGGCAGTGCCGCTCGCGCTCTCGACGACGAAGGAGAGGGCGGTACCGAAGATGCCGCTGAGGGCTTGCAATGCCTCGGTGTCGCCGGCGAGCACGTATTGTGCGTCCAGCATCACGGCCCACGAGCCTTGCTGATAGAAGAAGTACGCGTCGGCCCCCGGATTGTCCGGCGACGCGTTCTTCATGGAGACGAATATCTCCTGCTGCTTGTGCCAATCCCATGCTTCCTGCGGGCTGCCGAAGCCGGTGCGCTTCGCGCCGGCCTCGAGGTGCGGCCACACCGTGCCGGCGGCGTCGATCAGCCGCGCCACGTCGCCCTTGACCGCGAGCATTCCGAGATGCATGCCCATCGAATCTCCCTTGTCGGCTGTTGGCCGACACTCTCCGCTTTGTCTTCTTGCAGATATTCGTCACCGGGCTGTGCCCGCTGCATTCGGGCCGGTGTTCCGGACCCGAATGCGGGGCAATCAGGCGCGCACGTATTTGTTGAACCACGCGATTGTGCGCTGCCAGGCCAGATCCGCGGCCGTCTTGTCGTAGCGTTCCGGCGTCGCGTCGCAGTTGAAGCCGTGCACGGCGCCGGGGTAGATGTAGCCTTCATGCGGCACGTTGGCGGCGCTCAGGGCCTTGTCATAGGCGGGCCAGGTGGCGGCCAGGCGAGTGTCGAGCGCGCCGTGGTGCACCAGGATCGCCCCCTTGATCTTGGCCACGTCGCCCTCGGCGGGCGGGGTGCCGTAGAAAGGGGCGGCTGCCGCGAGGTCGGGCCCTAAGCGCACGGCGATCAGGTTGGCGACGCCGCCGCCGAAGCAAAAGCCGGTGGCACCGATCTTGCCGGTGCAGTCGGGGCGGGCCTTCAGCCAATGCGCGGCGGCGATCATGTCTTCCGAGATCTTGTTGCGGTCAAGCTTGTCGAACAGCTGGCCGCCCTTGTAGTCGTCGCCGGGGAAGCCGCCGAGCGAGGTGAGGCCGTCCGGCGCGAAGGCCATGAAGTTGGCCAGGGCGAAGCGCCGCGCGATGTCTTCGATGTGCGGGTTGAGGCCGCGGTTTTCATGCACCACGATGACGCCCGGCAGCTTCGCCGCCGTGGCCGAGCGCGTGTCGGCGCTGGCGGGCCGCACCAGGTAGCCCTTGACGCTGCCGTTGCCGTTGGGCGAGGGGATGGTTTCGTAGCTGGCCTTGATGCGCTCGTCGGTGCGCGAGACCTGCTGGCCCAGGGCGTACTTCGGCATCAGCGCATCCGCCAGCGCGGCCACCGCCAGGCCGCCGGTCAGGCGCTGCAGGCCCTTCATGAAGGCGCGCCGGCTGATTTCGCCATGGATGAAATCGTTGTAGAGCTGGATGGCTTCCTTGGTCACCTTGGGCTTGGCCGGGTCGTTCGCCTGATTCGCTTCGCGCTCGCTCATCTTTGTCTCCTCCAGGGTTCAACTGCGAATTTGCAACGCTAGCACAAGGCGGGGGAGAAAGAGAAAATGGAAAAAACCGAGGGTGGAATCAAAAATGACGCTGCCCTTCAGCCTCAATTCTCCGGAAACCGGCGTAGACTTTCAGCATTCCGGGGCTATATTCTCGTGAGAACCATGGGTCTTTTCGTCATTTCGGCCGCGCTTTTCCTCTCCCTGCTGGGCTGGGCCATGGATTATTGGCCGGTCGCGCTCGTTGTACTGGGTGTGACCGGTTATGGATTGCACTGCGCGCGAAAAGGTGTTGCGGCTGGGGTGGAGGAGATGTGGCTCCGCGCAAGCCCGGTCATCGAACGGCGTGCCGCGACCCCGTTTGGCCGGGACCCGCAAACCGTTGTCGGCGATGCCCGCGAGAGCGAAGAGGCGTTGCGGCGGGAGCAGGAGCGCGGGCGATTCGCCGAAGTGGCGAAGTACAGCGCGATGGGCCCGTCGCCCATTTTCGGCCGGCCGGGCATGGACCGCCTGTTCGGCCTCATCGACGATGCGGTGGCCGCCTGGCAGGGAAAGCCCGCGGTCGCGGCGGCGCCGGCGCATCCGGTTGGCTACGAGGTCTACTGCAAGGCCGTGCTGGAGGCCGATGGCTGGGTGGCGCGCACCACCAAGGCTGCCGGAGACCAGGGGGGAGGCCTGGTGGCCGAGATCGACGGCATGCGTTTCGTGGCCCAATGCAGGCGCAAACGGCGTGCGGTCGGAGACCTGGCCGTGCAGGAGGCAATCGCGGCGCGCGCCGTTGAAAAGGCGGACCATGCGGCGGTGGTATCGGTCTCCGGCTACACCCTGGCGGCATATGCGCTGGCGGCATCCGCGGGGGTCCTCCTGTTGCACCATGCGGAACTGCCCGGCCTGGCTGATCGCCTGACCGCGGCTGCCCTTCCGGCTGTGAAGTAAGCAGGCCGATTGCGGGAAAGTTCTTTTCCGTTGTTTCGGCAACGAAAGAGTCGAGGAGGCTTTTGCCGCCCTGCCCGGCGATCGCCATCTTCCATCATCGCTGCGCCACAGGCCGTCTGTAAAATCACCGGTATCGTTACTACCCGCCTGCTCCATGTGCTTCCCGCCCGCGATCCGCCTGCGCCACCTGCTCCTGCTTCTTGTTCTCGCCACGCCCGCGCTCTCCACATGGGCCGGGGAGTTCGACGAGGCATTCTTCAAGCGCAGCTACGCCGGCGCCATTGACGGCAAGCTCGCTTTCAACATGGAGTTGCGCAAGGCCGGCGGCGTGCTGCGTGGTTCGTACCGCTACGCCGGCAAGAGCGCGGCGCTCGATCTCGACGGCAAGATCGCGGCCGATGGCGCCTTCACGCTGGAAGAAAAGAGTGGCGACAAGGTCACCGGCGAATTCAAGGGCCGGCTGGCGGGGGAAAAGATCAGCGGCATGTGGAGTACGCCCAAGGGCGCGAAACAGGCGCGGCAGTTCGGCTTCGAGGCGACGCAGACGGCGCAGGCGGACCTGCACGACAAGCCCGCGCTGCTGCGCGGAGCGGTGGGCGTGTATCGGCTGGAGAGCATCTCCGGCAGTGCCGGCGCCAACGGCATGTACGACACCTGGCGCGAAGGGCGCGGCTGGAAGTCGAACTCCTCCGCCATCAGCGGTGGCATGCGCGAGGCGGAATACGCCAAGCTCACCGGCGCCGATCGCAGCTTGCTCGATTCGATGCAAATCAGCGTCGATGCCGCGCTCACGGTGCGCTTTTCCGCCGGCGGGAAGACGCTGCTGCAGATTCCCTATACCCCTGGACCGGACTATCGCCTGGGCAAGCCGCACAACAGCGTGGTGACCGAGGGCCTCGCCGCCTATCGCGCCGACCGCTCGGTGGTGGAGGACGCGCTCTTTCTCCTCCTGAACGACGGGGTGGACTATGGCGACGCGCTCAAAGGCAACTTCGAGCTCGATCCGAGCGACGTGCTCCTCGTTCTCTACAAACCCGCCGAGGGTGCTTTCGAGCTGGACTTCAAGAACGGCGATTGCTGCGGCGGGGCGGGGCTGGTTTTCCGGCGCAAATAGGCGCTCGGGAGTTCGGCTACGCCTTGCTCGGCCAGTGCGCCGGGCGCAACCCGGCTATGCGCCCTTCATCGCGCTTTAACGGTAGTATCTCAGGCTGGGAATATCTGCCTGATTGCAAGGCGTACTTGAACACTTTCCGGAAACATGGTCATGGATGTGACGCAGGTCACAGGGTATTTGGTTGAGCACAAGTCGTCCCAGGCATTTTTGTTTATTTTTGTCATGGTGTCGATGTGGTTAATGGAGAAATCATTCCGCCAGGAACCGGCGCGGGAGAAATTGCGGCACACGGCTTCCAACGCGGTGTTCATCCTGACGGCGTTGCCGATCCAGCTGGTGATGATCGCGCTCTGCCTGGGAGTGGCGGACTGGGTAACGACGCATCGCTTGGGGCTGGTGTATCTGCTGCCGGGCGCCGATGATCCGTGGATCAGATACGGGCTGATGTTTGTCATGCTGGACCTGCTCGATTACGTCTATCACGTGACTATGCACCGGGTGGCGCCTTTCTGGCGCTTTCACCTGATGCATCACACGGACCGCGTGGTCGACGTGTCGACCACGGTGCGCGAGCATCCGGGCGAGACGGTGCTGCGCAACCTGTTCCTGATCCTCTGGGTGTTCCTGTGCGGTGCCTCGGTCGGCATTCTGGCGCTGCGGCAGACGGTGCAGACCATTTCCAACATCCTTTCGCACACGTCGTTCCGCCTGCCGGGGCGCGCGGCGGGCATTGTGCACTGGGTGTTTATCACGCCAAATCTTCACCAGGCGCATCACCATTTCCAGTTGCCGGCGACGAACTGCAACTATGGCGACATCTTCAGCGTCTGGGACCGGCTGTTCGGCACCTATCTCGACCTGCCGCGCTCGGAGACGGTGTTCGGGCTGGATACGCACCTGAGCGGGGTGGCGATGCGTTTTCCCTTCCGTCGGCGCCTGAAGGCGTTTGCCGAAGAGGCTGTCACCGTGCCGATGAAGAACGAATGACGGGCCCGCGTTCCCGCTCCCGCGGGAACGCCCGGCGCACGCTTCAGGCCTGCGGCAGCAGGCGCGCCAGCACTTCCTGCAATTGCACGCGATTGACCGGCTTGGTGAGGAATTCGGCCACGCCCTGCTCGGCCAGCTCGCCGCTTTGCTGGTCGGAAAACACGTTGGCGGAGAGGATCACCATCGGCGGGTGCGGTGCCTGCGGGTCGGCGTTGAGGGTGCGGATGGCCTCGGGGCCGTCCATCTCGGGCATGTGCATGTCCATCAGCACCAGATCCGGCGCAAGCTCTTTCACCATCTCGACGGCGACACGGCCGTTGGGGGCAATGTGCACTTCCAGCCCGAGTCTGCCGAGCAGGAGGTTCATCAGCTTCTGGCTGACGGGGTCGTCTTCGGCCACCACCACGCAGGTGCCGGGGCGGAATTTGAGTTGTGCGGGAGCGGGGGTGGTCATCGGGTTGGTCTTGTTGCCGGCGGCGGCAGGGGCGGGCAGTTGCACCCGGAAGGTGCTGCCGCGGCCGGGTTCACTCTCCAGGCTGACCGTGCCGCCCAGCGTTTCGGCCAGCGAGCGCACGATGGTCAGCCCCAGGCCGGTGCCGCCGTAGGTGCGGGTGGTGGAATGGTCAGCCTGCTCGAAGGGCTGGAACACGGCGGCCTGGCGCTCGGGGGCGATGCCGATGCCCTCGTCGCGCAATTCGATTTTCAGGGTGTCGCCGCTGCGCTCGGCGGCGAGCACGGCGTGCTTGCCGTTGGGGGTGAACTTGAGCGCGTTGCCGGAGAGGTTGAGCACGATCTGCGCGGCCTTGGTGCGGTCCAGGCGCACGGTGTGGTTCAGCCCGGCGCCGGGTTCGAAGCGCCACAGCACGCCGCGCTTGGAGGCGTCAGCCAGTTGCAGTTCGTAAAGTTCCTGGAAAAAGGCGCGCAGGGGCACGTCTTCCTCGAAGCGCTCGATCTTGCCGGCTTCGAGCTTGGAGAGCTGCAGCAGGTTGTTGATGATGTCGGAGACGGTCTTGCCGCCGCGCTCGATGGTGCGCAGGTATTCGACGGTGTGCGGCGGCAGGGCGGCGGCCTGCTCGTCGGAGGTGAGCAACTGCGCGTAGCCGATCACCGCGTTGAGCGGGGTGCGGATTTCGTGGCTCATGTTGGCGACGAATTGCGACTTCGCCGCAGTGGCCGCCTCGGCCGCCAGCTTGGCGCCTTCCAGCGCCACGTGGGTGGAGGAAAGCTCGGCGATACGCTCTTCCAGCTCGCGGGTGCGGCGATGCAGTTCCAGCTGCGCGATGGCCTGGCGCGAGAGGGCGCGCAGGGCTTCGAGCTGCGCGGCGGTGAGTTCGCGCGGCCGGGTGTCGATCACGCACAAGGTGCCGAGGGCGTAGCCTTCCGGCGTCATCAAGGGGGCGCCGGCGTAAAAGCGGACCCTGGGCTCGTCCGTGACGAAGGGATGGTCGTGGAAACGCGCGTCGGCCAGCGCGTCGGGCACCACCAGCGGGGCGCCGCCGCCGTCGAGCGCGTGGGCGCAAAAGGAAAGCTCGCGCGGGGTCTCGACAGCCTCAAAGCCGGTGCGCGCCTTGAACCATTGACGGTGTTCGTCGACCAGCGACATCAGCGAGATCGGCGTGCCGCAGATCTGCGAGGCGAGGGCAACGATGTCGTCGAAGGACTTTTCGGCGGCCGTATCCAGCACCCCGTAGCGCTTGAGGGCGGCCAGGCGGGCGGCTTCGTCGGCAGGTGGCGGAGCGGAAATCATGAAATTGTTCTGGAGCGGCCGGTAATCCGGCGCAACTGCGCTACTTTTTGCGCAAAGACATTATGCCAGCAGTCAATGTTACGGGCTGGCGCGCGCCGCGGATTTGCCACGGACGTCCGCAAGCCGCGCGCGGCGTGGCAGAATGGCGCAAAGTGGTCGTGGTTTTCTTTCGGGACGCGGCGGCCGCACCGTTAGGGGAAGTGATGGCGTTCGAATCGCCGCAGGACCAGGAAAGCGCAGCGTCAAGCGGGGAAGAAGCCGGAGTTGCGCTGCCGGCGTCGTTCGAGGCGTTGTTCATGGGCAGCATGGACGCGGTGCTGCTGGAGGGGGCCGATGGCCGCCTGCTGCGCGCCAACGCCGCCGCCTGCGCGCTGTTCGGCGCGGGCGAGGACGAGATCATCGCGCGCGGGCGCAGTGCCTGGCTGGATGCGGCGGACGAGCGCGGCGGCCGTCTGTCCGCCGCGCTGGCTGCCCGCGGCGAAGCGCGCGGCGAGGCGCGCGTGCTGGGCGCGCGCGGCATCGTGGTGGAAGCCGAAATCTCGGCGCGCGAATTTCGTGGCGACGACGGTGCTGCCTATGCCTGCCTGGTGATCCATGACCTGACGCGCCAGCGCGCCAGCGAGCACGAGGCCACCGCCTTGCAGGCGCAGATGGCCTTCGCCCTGGACGCGGCCGAGATCGGCTACTGGACTTTCGAGTTGCCCAGCGGTAACGGCTACCGCTCGCCTTCGATGTTCCGCTGCTTCGGCTACGAGGGGCCGGTAGCGACCTGGACCCACGACGATTTCGAGCGCCACGTGCACCCGGAAGACCGCGCGCGCGTGGAGGCGGCGCACGAGGCGGCGCGCCAGGGCGACGGGCGCTACGAATCCGAATTCCGCGTGGTCTGGCCGGATGCCTCGGTGCACTGGCTGGCGGCGCGCGGGCGCTTTGAATTCGACGCCGCCGGCAACCCGGTGCGCATGTCCGGCGTCGAATACGACGTCACCCCGCGCAAGATGACCGACCTGGATCTTGCCGCCAGCCGCGCGCGCTTCAAGAGCGTGATCGATTTGTCGCCGGACGGCATCCTGATCCACCACTGGGGCAAGATCCGCTATGCGAACCGCGCCGCGGCGCGCCTGCTCGGCGCGGCGGAGGCGGAGGTGCTGGTCGGCCTGTCGCTGCCGGAATTCATCACTCCGGAGCTGCGCGCGACGTCGCAGCAACGCCTCGACCAACTGTTCGAGCGTGGCGGCAGCCTGACGCCGGTCGAATCGAAGATGATCCGCATGGACGGTACGGTGATCGACGTCGAACTGACTGCCTCGACCACCTGGGAGGGCCGCGAGCGCGTGGTGCACTCGCAGATCCGCGACATCGCCGACCGCAAGCGCCATGAGCGCGAAATCCTGGCGCTGAACCAGTCGCTGGAGGCGCGGGTGGAAGAGCGCACGCGCGAACTGGCGGCGGCCAACCGCGAGCTTGAATCCTATTCCTACATGGTGGCGCACGACCTGCGCGCGCCGCTGCGCGCCATCTCCGGCTTTTCCGGCATGCTGCAGGAGGCGCTCTCCGGCAGTCTCACGGCCGACCAGGCGCGCTTTCTCGAAGTCATCTGCGGCAACGTCGAGCGCATGAACCGGCTGATCGACGGCTTGCTGCAATTCTCGCGCTCGGCGCGCGGCACGCTCAACCTGTACCAGGTGGATACGCGCGCGCTCATTGATGCGATGGTGCTCGAACTGCCGGGGCGCGAGGGCGCGCAATTCGACATCGGGCCGCTGCCGCAACTGCATGCCGACCCGGTGCTGCTGCGCCAGATATTCGCCAACCTGCTGGACAATGCGCTCAAGTACAGCCGCGGGCGCGAAAGCCCGTGCGTGCGGATCAGCGCGCAGGCGCGCGAGCGCGACGACGTCATCTGCATCGCCGACAACGGCGTCGGCTTCGAGCCGGCGTATGCGCACAAGCTGTTCGGCGTATTCCAGCGCCTGCACGCGCAAAGCGAGTTCGAGGGCACCGGCGTTGGTCTGGCGATCGTGCGCAAGGTGGTGGAGCGCCACGGCGGCGAGGTGTGGGCCGAGGGGGCAGTGGGCGAGGGCGCGCGCTTTTACTTTTCGCTGCCGCGCAACGCCGTGGCCTGAACGTCAGCCTGCTTCGAGCTGCTCCAGTAGCTCGCGTAAGGCCGGGGCGCAGGCGGCCTCCGCCTTGAGTGCAAACAGGGCATCGGCCCGGGTGCGCCCGAGGTTGATCGCAGCGATTGGCTTGCCCATCTCCGCAGCCTTGAGGCAAAAGCGGTAGCCCGAATACACCATCAGGGAAGAACCCGCCACCAGCAGCGCATCGCTCTGCGCCAGCGCCTCCCAAGCGGATTCGAGACGTGCGCGCGGCACGCTGTCGCCGAAGAACACCACGTCCGGCTTGATGAGACCGCCGCAGGCTTCGCAGGCGGGCACAACGAATTCGGCAAAGTCCGCTGCTTCGAGATCGGCATCGCCGTCCGGGGCGATGGCGCCGGCAAGCGCGGCGAAGGCGGGGTTGGCTTGCGCCATCTGCGCCTGGAGGAGGGAGCGCGAGCTGCGCGCGCCGCAATCCATGCAGCCGATTGCGTGGATGCTGCCGTGCAGCTCCAGGAGCGCGCGGCTGCCGGCGCGCGCGTGCAGGCCGTCGACGTTTTGCGTGACCAGTTGCGTGAGGTGGCCGGCGGCTTCCAGTTGCGCCAGCGCCGTGTGCGCGGGATTGGGTGCGGCACCGGCCATCTGCGGCCAGCCGGCCAGGCTGCGCGCCCAGTAGCGGCGGCGCACCTGCGGGTCGGCGAGGAAGTCCTGGTGCGAAACCGGCGGGCGGCGCTTCCATGCGCCTTCGTGGTCGCGGTAGTCGGGAATGCCGGAGCCGGTGCTGACGCCGGCGCCGGTCAGCACCATCAGGCGCGGATGCGCGCGCACGAAAGCGGCGAGCGCCGCAATCGAAGCCGCGGGGGCGGGTGGGGCAATGGCGCTCATGATGCGAAGAAATACGCGGGAAGTACGCCGGAAGCGGCCAGGCGACCATATCATGAAGTGTCGATGGAGGGCGCCTGCCCGGTGCGCCGCTTTATGGCAAACTGCGGCTGCTTGTACCTCATATCAACTAAAACATGCCGCCCAACCTCGAAAACGGCACTCGCGCATAGATGGCTTCCTTCCGGGTCATGCAGTTCAACATGCAGTTCGGCCAGGTCTGGGACGATGCCGACCCCGACCATGCCCCCATCAATCTCGATCTGGCGATCGGTGAGATGCGTCGCCATGACGCTGACATTGTGATCCTGCAGGAGGTCGAACAGGCGCAAATGGGCGGAGCGCAGGCCGAGCCGCCGCCCAATTACGCGCGCATCAAGGCGGCGCTGCCGGGCTACGACAGCCATTTTTCCTACCCCAAGGCTGATCCGCGCGAGCTGCCCTTCGGCATCGGCCTGGCGATTTTCTCGAAAACGCCGCTGCGCGACCCCATCCGGGTCGAGCTGCCCTCACCGCCGGTACCGTTCGAATTCGCCGGCAAGACCATGACCCCGACCGACCGCCTGCTGATCGGCGCCACCACCACGGTGGCTGGGCACGATCTGCGCGTGTTCGACGTGCACCTGCTGGCGTTCTTCATGCTGAAGTCCAGCAGCGAGCAGCACCTGGGGCAGCGCAAGCAGGTCCTCGACACCCTGCGCGCGCAAAAGGGCGCAACGCTCCTGGGCGGCGACTTCAACGTCAGCAAGCACGATTCGCTGTTGCGCCAGTTTGGCGCCGGCGGTTTTGCGAGCGTGCAAAAGACTGAAATCACTTGGCGCCGACGCCCCTACGTGCTGGACCATCTCTTCCACAGCAAGGAATTGCGCCCGGTGGCTCACCAGGTGATTCCTACCCCGGC
Organism: Burkholderiales bacterium; assembly: GCA_036498945.1. Lineage (GTDB taxonomy): Bacteria > Pseudomonadota > Gammaproteobacteria > Burkholderiales > JAEUOS01 > JAQGMJ01. The sequence continues at coordinate 13,755 of DASYEQ010000145.1, forward strand.
TTCCGACCACCACATCCTGGTCGCAGACTTCGAATTCGCATGAAACCCATGATCCACAAGGCTGGCGCGGCTCTGGCCTGCGCCGCACTGCTGTTGCCGGCCGCCGCACGCGCCGCCGATTACCCCAATCATCCTGTCAAGCTGGTCGTGCCTTTCGCCCCGGGCGGGGGCAACGACGTATTTGCCCGCTTGCTGGCGCAAGGGCTTTCGGTGCCGCTCAAGCAGCAGGTCATCGTCGACAACCGGCCGGGCGCCGGCGGCAATATCGGTAGCGAATTCGTCGCCAAGTCCGCTCCCGACGGCTACACCCTGCTGCTGGGGCACACCGGCACGCTGGCGATCAACCCGACGCTGTATGCCAAGCTGGGTTACGACCCCCAAAAAGACCTGAGCCCGATCAGCACCATCGCCTCCACCCCGCTGGTGCTGGTGGTGGCGCCGGCGGTCAAGGCCGGTACGGTGAAGGAGCTGATCGCTGCCGCCAAAGCGCAGCCGGGGCAATTCAATTTCGCCTCCAGCGGCAGCGGCACCGGCTCGCACCTGGCGGGGGAACTGTTCAACACCATGGCGGGGGTGAAGATCACCCACGTGCCCTACAAGGGCACCAGCCCCGCGGTCACTGATCTTCTGGGCGGCCAGGTGCAGATGATGTTCAGCGTGATTCCCACCGCGCTGCCTTATGTGCAGGCGGGGCGCCTGAAGGCGCTGGCGGTGACCGGCGCCCATCCGCTGCCGATGCTGCCGAACGTGCCGACGGTGGCTGCCTCCGGCCTGCCTGGGTTCGAGAGCACGCTTTCCTACGGCATCCTGGCGCCCAGGGGCACCCCGGAAGCGGTGATCCGTGTGCTGCACGATGAAACGGCGAAGGTGCAGGCGAGCCCTGCTTTCCGCGAGCAACTGGCGCGTGAAGGCGCCGAGGTGCTGACCGGCAGCTCCGCCGAATTCGGCGCGCTGATCCACGCCGAGACCGAGAAGTGGCGCAAGGTGATTGTTTCTTCCGGCGCGCGTGCCGAATAGCGTCTAGCCCCTCGCGGGGGCTAGTCTCACGTCGATGGTCTCGGTGCGTACCGCAGGCCCCGGCCAGCGGGTGAACAGCGCCTTGATCATCGCCGGCATCACCTGCAGCAAGGTGCCTGAGTAGCCTTCGCTGACCACGTTGGCTTCATAGAGCTTGTCCGGCTTTTCCGGCGTGGAGTCGCGACTGACGATGTCCACCCCGAGGCTGCGCCGGTTCACGATCGTCGGCAGCACGGCGGTGCCGGTGAACCCATACATCGGCGCCGAATAGGTCGGCACGAACACCATGCGCCCGTTCATCATCACCGTGGTGCCGCCGCCAACATAGGAGCCGGTGGGGCCGAAGGTGGGGGTGGCAACCAGTTCGGTCTGCTGGTCCAGCGCGTAGCGCAACAGCACCACCAGATCGGCCTGCCCGGCGGGCGCCGGCTTGAGGCCATGGGCCTGAAGTTCGGCGCCGACCAGTTGCGCATAGTGCTCGAATTCCAGGCTGCCTTGCTGCTCCTTGCGCGGAGCGACGTAAAAGCTCTTGGCCGCGAGGTCGGCGGGCAGCTTGCTGATGGCGGAAACCTCCGAGCGCACCGCGGTGGCGCAGCCGCCGCAGGCGAGGGCGGCGCACAGCAGCGCGAGAACGAGGCAGCAGCGGGCAAGGGGGCGCATGGCGAATCTCCTGGCGGCGTGGCCGGTGGCGCGGAGTTGTCACGCGTGGCGCACCGCGATTTGGGTATAGTAGCCCCAATCCCTTACTCGATCGCCCATAGAGGCGCGTGCCGTCACCCATGGCCGAACTTAACGACAGCAACCTGCCGACTGCGGCCTATATCACCTTTGTTCAGGGCACAGCGTTGCCGCCCGGCACGAACCCGGCCGAAACGCTGCAGGAACGCCTGCGCAATTTTTCCGGCCTGCCGGTGGCGGAGATGAGCATGGACGTCGGCGGTGCCGGCCTGCTGCTGGGCTTTTCGCATCCCACCCGCACCCTGGCCTTCGCGCGCGCCCTGGCGGCGCTGGCGCACAGTTCCGCCTGGGACCTGCCGGCCGTGCGTATCGGCGTGCATGTCGCCTCGGTGGTGAACAGCGCGCCGGGCGAGAGCACCACGCTTTCCGGCAGCAGCATCGATGGCGCGGTGCGCATCGCCGGCTTGGCCGAGGCCAACCAGGCGCTGGCCACGGCGCAATTCCAGACCGTGCTGGTGCGCCTGCTGAAGCTCGACGGCAACGCCCTGAAACCGCTGGGCAAGCGCACTACCGCCAGCGGCAAGACGCTGGATGTGTTCGAGGTCGTGGTGGAAGGCGCCGCGCCCGCGGTGCAGGCGGCACCAGCGGCGCGTTCCGCCGCCCCGGCCCCGCAGGGCCTGGATGCCGATCACCTGGCGCAGATCGAGGAAGCGCTGGCGACTGAAATCGGGCCGATCGCCAGGATATTGATGAAGCAGGCCGCCGGCCTCCTACCGGACCAGCACCGCTTCCTGATCCGCCTGGCCGATGCCGTGCCTGAGCCGGACCGGCGCCGGGCGTTTCTCTCGAAGGCGACGCAGATCGCCGGAGGCTAGCGTGGCGACGCAGATCGCCGGAGGCTAGCGTGGCAACGCAGATCGCCGGAGGCTAGCGTGGCAACGCAGATCGCCCCGTGGTTTGACCCGCGGTCTTAGAACAGCCCGCGCAAGGCGAGATGGCAGCCGAGGATCAGCAAGCCGCCGAAAAAGCAGCGCCGGAAGACCGTTGGGCTGATGCGCGTGCGCAGCCAGGTACCAATGAACATACCGATCAGCGCGGTGATCATGGCAATGAGGGAAAAACCGGCGACGCCGGGCTTGAGCACGCCGGCGTGCGCCAGGCCACCCGCGAGCGCGATGGTGGCGACGGTGAAGTTCAGGCCCAGGGCCTGGATCAGGTCGTCGCGGTTCAGGTCCAGCGCCTGCAGGTAGGGTACGCCCGGCACGGTGAAAATGCCGGTGGCAGCCGTCACCACGCCGGTGGTAAAGCCGATCACCGGCCCCAGCCAGCGCTCATGGCGCGGCGGCACCGAAAACTGCACCGACATCAGGCCCAGCAGCCCATAGGCGATCAGCGCCACGCCCAGGGCGATGGTGGCCCAGCTCATGTTGATGCCTTCGAAGGCGGCCATGCCGCTCCAGGTGCCCAGGCACGCGCACAGCAGCAGCGGCCATAGCCGCTTGAACAGCACGCCGAAGCGCGGACCGGCGGCCAGTTGCCAGACGTTGGTGACCAGTGACGGGATCACCAGGATGGCGGCGGCCTGCGCCGGCGTCATCACCAGGCCGAGCAGGCCGATGGCCACCGTGGGTAACCCCATGCCTACCACGCCCTTGACCAGGCCGGCGACGGTAAAGGCGAACGTGACGGCGAGAAGAAAAGTCAGCGGGGCGTTGAGGACGGGGTTGATGAACGATTCCATGGGGCGGCAGTTTGCTTCAGCCTGCAGCGCTTGAAAAGCGGGAATATACTGAGGCAGCCTTCGGAATTTCCGAAGGCTGGAGTTCGTTTTGAACGGAGTGGATATGTCCCTGGACGTTACCGACCTGCGCCTCATCCTGGCCGTCTCCGAAGCCGGCAGCATCACCGGCGGGGCGCAACGCGCCTATCTCGCGCTGGCCTCCGCCAGCGCGCGTGTGCAATCGATGGAGGAGACGGTGGGCACGGCGCTGTTCACCCGCGGCAGCCGCGGCGTGCAGGCCACCCCGGCCGGGCGCGCGCTGATCCAGCACGCGCGCATCATCACCGGGCAGTTCGAGCGCATGCATGCGGAACTGGGTGAATATGCGCGCGGCCTGCGCGGCCACGTGCGCCTGCTGTGCAACACCTCGGCGCTGGCGGAGTTCCTGCCGGAGGCGCTGGCGACCTTCATGGCGGCGCATCCGCAGGTCGATGTCGACGTGGAGGAGGGTACGAGTCTCGAGATCGTGCGCTCGCTGCTCTCAGGAGTGGGTGAACTGGGCGTGGTGGCCGACACCGTGGACCTCGGCAGCCTGGAGCGCTTTCCGTTCCGCCCCGACCGCCTGGTGCTGGTGGTGCCGCGCGGGCATGCGCTGGCGCGGCGCCATCGCGTCGGCTTCGCGCAGGCGCTGGAACATGATTTCATCGGCTTCACCAAAGGGGTCTCCTTGCAGGACTTCCTCGCCGGCCACGCCGCGCGCCTGGGGCTGCGCATCAAGGTGCGCGTGCGCCTGCGCGGCTTCGAGGCGGTGTGCGGCATGGTCGAAAGCGGGCTCGGCGTCGCGGTGATGCCGGAGAGTGCGGCCCTGCGTTGCCGCCAGAGCATGAAGATCGCCTGCGTGCGCTTGAGCGATTCCTGGGCCGCGCGCCAATTGACGCTGTGCGTGCGCAATTTCGCCGACCTGCCGCCCTATACGCGCCAGCTGATCGAGCACCTGCGTGCGTGAAGTGCGCGCAAGTCGTTGATGCAGTGCAATAAAATATATTCATGCCGCTCTCTTGATAATACCTGTTGTGCGGCGCACAATATTTGTATTCCCACGCATCGAAAGCAGGTCTCATGGAGGCGGTTGAGAGCCAACAGGCAGTGCCCTTGCGGCGGCCGGTCAGCCTGGCCCTGCAAGGCGGCGGCGCCTGGGGCGCCTACACCTGGGGCGTGCTCGATGCGCTGCTGGCGAGCCGGCGCATTGCCATCGAGCAGATCAGCGGCACCAGCGCGGGCGCGCTGAACGGTGCGGTGCTGGCGAGTGCGTTCGGCGCCGCCGGCGGCAGCCGGCGCCCGCAGGCACAGGAAGCCGCGCGTGGGGCGCTGGAGGCTTTCTGGCGCGCGGTGGCGCAGCCGGATGACGCGGCGGCGCTATTCCTCTGGCAACCCTTTGCCGAGGCGCTGCGCAGTTCGCTCGGGCAGTGGATGTGGGCCAGCGGCCTTTCCTCGCCCTACAGCACGCAGATGCCGGGCGCCAATCCGCTGCGCGAGGTGATCGCGCGCCATGTCGATATCGAGGCGATCCGCGCGCCGGCTGCGCCTGCGCTTTACGTTACCGTCACCCACGTGCGCACCGGACTGCCGCGTATCATCGCCAACGCGGAAATGAGCGTGGATGCGCTGGCTGCCTCGGCCTGCCTGCCGCAGCTGTTCCAGGCGGTGGAACTCGATGGCGAGCCTTACTGGGACGGCGGCTATGCCGGCAACCCGACCTTGTGGCCGCTGATCCGCGCGCATGGGCGGGCGGCGGATATCGTGCTGGTGCAACTGGCGCCGGATGCCTGCGCGGAGACGCCGCAGGACGCGGCGGCGATCAACCGGCGCGTCGGCGAGATCATGTTCAATTCCAGCCTGGTGGCGGAGATGCAGGCAATCGCGGCGATCCGCGAAGCGGCGCAGGGCGCGGTGGCTTCCTCGTCGCCTTTCGTGGCGGCGCGTCTGCACCGCATCGGCCCGCCGCGTACGGAGCTATTGGAGCAGGGCGGCGCGGACCAGCGCTCCTGGGCGTGGCTGACGCGCCTGCGCGACGAGGGCCGCGTGGCTGCACGCGCCTTCCTCAAGCGCCATGGCGACAGCCTCGGGCGGCGCGAGACCCTGGACATCGCACGGCTGTTCCAGAGCCCGCAAAAGCCGCGCCTTCGCGTACGCGGCGCGGCGAAGGCGGTGGGCGTTAAGGGTTATCCCTGAAAGTTTTAACAAACTTTTTCAACATTACACGGCCATGACCAATGCCTGCGGGATAACGCAGGAGTAGCATGGGTCTCAAGCGGAAGCCGGATGTGAATGCCGGGTCCGCCGCTCTCTTCCAACGAGGGCGACGCTCCTGCGGCACGTTCGGTCCCTTTGTTCAACGAAAGGAGTAACGATGCGCGCGTACAAATCCTTGCCCAGCCGGAAGCTTTCCCATGGTGTCGATCTGGTGAGGCCGGCCGATAAATTCGGGCCGCGCGTGACCCTGGAATCGCCGGCGCCGATGGTGATGACCGACTTTGCGCGCATTGAACCTGCGGGTATCCGCCTGCATGCCACCATGGACATGGCGAACCAGACCATGATCCGCCTGGGCGTGCGTCTGCTCTTCGTGCTCGATGCGCATGACCACCTCGCGGGCCTGATCACCGCCACCGACATCCTGGGCGAGAAGCCGATGCGCCTGGTGCAGGAGCGCGGCCTGCGCCATAGCGAAGTCCAGGTCGAGGACCTGATGACGCCGGTGGAAGCGCTGGAAGCGCTGGAATACGACGAGGTATCGCATGCCACGGTCGGGCATGTGGTCGCCACCCTGAAGGCGGCAGGGCGCCAGCATACCCTGGTGGTGCAGCATGATGCCGATGGCGGCGTGCTGATCCGCGGCATTTTTTCGGTGTCGCAGATCTCGCGCCAGCTGGGCGCGGCGATCCAGACCAGCGCGGCCGCCTCGACCTTCTCGGAGCTGGTGAACCAGCTCGGCTAGTTCGCTGGTTCGCGAGGCAGGAAGCTCGCGCTACTCGACGTAGCGCGGCGCCTTTGGAATGGTCGCGCTTTGCGCGGCGTCGTGGTTGATCCACAGTTGCGCGTGATTGGCGGCCATCACCTGCGCAGCCTTTTGCATGCTGCGCACGCTCGCCTCCTTGTCGTAGTTGGCGGCGGGCACGCGGCCCATGTCCCAGTTTTCGCGGAAGTGCACCATGTCGCCCGAGAGCAGCACGGCGCCCCTCTTCGGCAGGCGCACCAGCAGCGACTGGTGGCCGGGGGTGTGGCCGGGCGTTGAGATGATGGTCACCGAGCCGTCGCCGAAGACATCGAAGTCGCCATGCAGTTTTTTCACCGGGCTTGCGCGCAGCTTGTCGTAGAGCGCGGGGTTGAAGCCGAGCTTGGCGGCGTCCGGGCCGAAGGCAGCGTTGTATTCCGCCTCCTGGATGTAGAGGGTGGCATGGGTGAAGTAGTTGGCGTTACCAACGTGGTCGGAGTGGGTGTGCGAAAACGCCAGGTAGTGGATGTCTTCCGGCTTGACGCCGATCTCGGTCAATTGCGAAAGCAGGGTCTTGCTGACGCGCGCGTTGATGGCGCCGCCGGCGCTGGTCTGGCCATTCGGCATGTGGGCGATCGCATCCGACAGGCCGGAGTCCCACAGCATCCAGTCGCCGCCGTGGCGGATCAGGTAGCAGTTGTCGCTGAAGGTGGCGGCTTCACCCATGTGCGCGCCGGGCGACCAGCGCGAGAGGTCGCCTGTGTGGTTGGTGCCGCAGTCGAACACATACATGCGGTCCACCTTCGCCGGGTGCAGGGCGGTGCCGGCGCAGGCGGCGAGAAGGGTCGCGGCGCCGAGCAGGGCGGCGAGACGGGTGAGAAGCGGCCGGGCGCGCATCAGGGGGTTGCGGGTCAGGTGCATCGCCGTCTCCTTCGGGCCGCCAATGCAGCCGGTGATCAAGCCGTTTGCTGCAACACGCGGATGGCGCTTACGCCGTCTGCGCCAGTACGTAGCGCGCCATTTCGGCGCGGGTGGTGATCCACACGTCGGAAGTCGCTTTCACGATGCCCATGATCTCGTCGTACACCCAGGCGCCGGAAGGGCGGCCGAAGACGTGGGTGTGCGCCGTCACGTCGAGAAACAGCGGCACCTGCTCGCGCTCGCGCATGGCCGCGAAGGTGTCGTTGAACATCGAGAGCATGGCGCGCGGCTCGTTGCCGTAGCGGATGGTGGTGGGCAGGTCGTTCACATCCATGGTGAGCGGGATGCCGACGATGCGCTTGCCGGCATAGTTCAGCACGTAGGGGCGGTCGTCGTCGTTGCAGTCGCCGTGGTGCAGGTAGCCGGCTTCGGCCAGCAGGCGCGGCGAGATCATGCTGCCGGTGCCGCGCGGGCTGATCCAGCCGACCGGGGCCTGGCCGGAGGCGGCGGTGAGGATGTCGTGATTGCGCTTGAGATTGGCGCGCTCTTCATCTTCCTTGAAGTAGACGGGAATCACGTCCATGCCCCAGGAGTGGTTGACGATCTCATGCCCGCGCGTATGGATCGACTTCACCGTGGCCGGGTCACGCTCGGCGAGAACGCCGTTGGTCATCACGCTGGTCTTGATGCCGCGCTTGTCGGCGTAGTTCAGGAGGCGGTGGATGCCGCGCACCGCGCCGAAGCTGGCCCACGAGTGCGCGTTGGTGTCGAAAAAGCCGGGCTTGAGCACGTTGCCCATCGGGCCGATGCCGGGCGCTTGGCCGTCGGACCAGGCTTCGTAGGCAATGTTGAAAATCACCGCGACGCGCTTGCCGCCGGGCCAGCGGAAGTCGTCGGGCAAGCGGGTGATGATGGGGGTATCGGAAGCGGAGGAGGACATGTGAGTGCTTGAGGTCGTTGGTGTTGTGCGCGCGGCGTGCTAAGCAGGTTTGCCGGGCGGTGTGTCTTCGAGGATGAAGTCGGTGGTGCGGCTGTAGTGTGCGGTAAGCGCCTGCGTGGCGGCAGCGACATCGCCACGGGCGACAGCATCGACCACGGCGCGGTGTTCGGCCAATTCATCCCTTTCCAGGTAGGCTTTTTTCACGGCGAGCTGGCGATAGCGGTAGGCCTGATCATGCAACTGCTCGCAGAATGCCAGCAACCAGCGCGAGCCGCAATTCTCGATCAGGCTGAAGTGGAAGGCGCGGTGCGCCTTCTCCCACGCCGGGTTTTCTTCGTAGTGGTCGGGGCTGAGCGAGCGGGCCGTCTTCGAGAGGCGGTGCAGGGCCAGCACCACGCGCTCCTCCCATTCAGGGCTGTGGCGCTGCATGGCCTGGGTGAGCGCGAGCGTTTCCACCCAGATGCGCGTCTCGGCCAGTTCGCGGAACGCAACCACGCTGACGGCGGCTACCGCGAAGCCGCGCTGGTCCAGATGCTGCACCCAGCTTTCCGCCACCAGGCGGTTGAGCGCCTCGCGCAGCGGCGTGGCGCCGGTCCCATAATGTTCGCGCAGGGCTTCGATGCCCAGCTTCATCCCCGGCTCCCAGTGGCCCATCAGGATGTCGTTGCGCAGGCGCTCGTAGATGCTGGAGGTGAGGGTGGGCGCGTTGTCCATCGGCGCTTATGTTAATCGATATTCTGGGTGGCAGGCAAATTTTATCGATATTCTTGATATTTCATACAAATCGTGAAAGAATTATCGATAATCTGCGCAGCGCCTAAAGCTGTGGCGGGTGTGCCGCGCTGCCTCTGCTGCGCGGTTTGAGATTTCACGGACAAGGACCACTATGCGGCTCATCAGTTTTCTCGACAAGGCCGGGCGTGCCGGCATCGGCTACCTGCCCAAGGCGGGCGCCACCGAATTCGTCGACCTGGCGGCAGCGGACGCAACGCTGCCCACCGACCTCGGCGACCTGATCATCAAGGAAGGTCTCGCGGCCGCGCAAAAGGCCGCGCAAAAGGCGCCGGCCTCGGCGCTGCGCCAGATGGCGGACGTGCGCTTCCTGCCGCTGATTCGCCGCCCCTCGAAGATCGTCTGCATGGGGCTGAACTATGCGGACCACGCCAAGGAAGGCGGGCATGCGCGCCCCGAGTACCCCGGCCTGTTCATGCGCGGCCCCTCCTCGATGACGGGGCATCTGGAGCCGCTGGTGCGCCCGAAGGTGTCGACCAAGCTCGACTATGAGGCGGAACTGGCGGTGGTGATCGGCAAGCGCGTGCGCCATCTCACGCGCGAGAATGCGCTGGACTGCATCGCCGGTTACTCGTGCTTCAACGACGGCTCGCTGCGCGACTACCAGCGCAAGTCGAACCAGTGGACCATCGGCAAGAACTTCGATGAATCCGGCCCCTTCGGCCCCTGGCTGGTGACCCCGGACGAGCTGCCTGCCGGCGGTGCCGGCTTGCGCATCCAGTCGCGCCTGAACGGCAAGATCATGCAGGATGCCAACACCAAAGACTTCCTGTGGGACGTGGTCGAGACACTGGTGCTGGTGACCGAGTGCCTGACGCTGGAACCCGGCGACGTGATCATCACCGGCACCCCGGCTGGTGTGGGCTACGCGCGCACGCCGCCGGTGTGGATGGCGCCTGGCGACACCATCGAGATCGAGGTGGAAGGCATCGGCACACTGTCGAACCCGATCGCCGACGAGAAGTAAGCGGCGCGGCAAAATAAAAAACGGGGCCATCGGCCCCGTTTTTTATTGCACTGAAACCGCAGCCGATTATTCGACCTTCACGTTGGCCTGCTTGATCACCTTGGCCCAGCGCGCGATGTCGCTCTTGATCAGCTTGCCGAAGTTTTCCGAGGTGCCGCCGGCCGGGCTCACGCCTTCGCCGGCGAGCTTTTCTTCCATCGCCTTGTCCTTCATCACTTCGTTGGTCGCGGCGTTCAGCTTGGCGACGATCGGCGCGGGGATGCCCTTGGGGCCGATCAAGCCGTGCCACAGCACCACGTCGTAGCCCGGCACGCCGGCTTCGGCCACGGTGGGGATTTCCGGCGCCGCGGCGACGCGCGTGGTGGTGGTGACGGCGAGTGCGCGCAGGCGGCCCTGCTTGACGAAGGGCAGGGTGGTGGCGATGCTGCCGAAGAGCAGTTGCGTCTGGCCGGCGATGGTGTCGGTCTGCGCCGGGCCCGTGCCCTTGTAGGGCACGTGGACGATCTTGATCTTCGCCATGTCGAGGAAGAGTTCGGTCGCCATCTGCGTGATGCTGCCGGCGCCGGAGCTGGCGTAGGAAAGCTTGCCCGGCTCGGCGCGGGCGAGGGCAATCAGTTCCTTCAGGTTGTTGGCCTTCAGGCTGGTCGGCACCACCACCACGAAAGGACCTTGCGAGAGCTGGATGATCGGGGAGATGTCGTTGCCGGAGTCGAACGGCAGCTTGTACATGCTGGCGTTCACCGTGTAGCTGCCGGCGATCAGCAGCAGGGTGTAGCCGTCGGCGGGCGCCTTGATCGCCAGTTCGGCGCCAAGGTTGCCGCCGGCGCCGGGGCGGTTTTCCACCAGCACCGGCTGGCCCAGCTTCTGGCCCAGGCGGTCGGCCACCTGGCGGGCGATGAAGTCGGTGCCGCCGCCGGGGGCGAAGGGGGCGACGATCCTGATCGGGTGGGTCGGATACTGCTGGGCTTGGGCCGCCGGGGCCGTAGCCAGGGCGAGGGCAGCCGCGCAGGCGCCCAGGATTGTCTTCATGCTCGTTCCTCTCGAAGGGCGCGCGCGGGTTCGAGGTTCCGCGCGCCGGGTCGGTGACGTTCCATCCGCACAGCATGCGCGCCGCGCGGGAACGGACGAATTATCCCGTTTTCCGCCCCGGCTTGCTGGCGCGGACGTTAGCGCTAATCCCAGAACGGCTTGGCGCGCAGCAGGCGCGCCTGCGCGGCGACGGTCTGCTCCAGCCATGACCGGTCATGATCGCGCAGGCGTGCCTGCGCCGCCTGTAGTGTCGCGGGGTCGATGGCCAGCGTGGCCAGCATCGATTGGGCCACCGCGTGATCGTTGAGCGCACCGAGCGCGTCCTGCAAATCGGCGAGGTGGCGCGCATAACGCTGCGCCGGCTTGTTTTTGAACAACGGGGCGAAGAATTCGACGGTATAGCGCAGGCGCTTGGCGGCGATGCGGAACTGGTGGCGCGGGTCGCTCGGCAGCGCGGCCAGCTCTTCCGGGGAGACGCGCAGCTTGCGGGAGGCAGCCTTGAGCTTGCGCGCAGCGAAGTCGCGCAAATCGCCGCCGCGCACCTGCGGAGTCTCGCACTCGCCCAAGAGGCGCACGGTTTCCGCCAGTTCGTGCAGCAGGGCGCGATAGCGGCGCGAGCGCAAGGCCTTGCGGGCGGCGGCGCACGCGGCTTCGTGTGGCGCCTGCAGCGCGGCGATGATGGCGCGCTCGTCGCTGCCGGCACGGCGCGCCGAAGGGGCGCGCAGCACGCGCGGCAGGGTCTGGGTGATCAGCACGTCGTGGTCGCGCGCCTGCCCGAGAACCTGCGCCAGCCATTGCAGGTCCGCGCCGCCGTCGACGAGGAAATCCTGCGGCAGGTAGGTGCGGAACAATTGCATCGCCGAACGCAAGCGGCGCAGCGCCACGCGCATCTGATGGATGAATTCCGGGTTATCGCTGATCAGCACACCGGGCGCGTTGGCGGTGAGCTGGAACAGCGCGGCAGCGGCGATCGCGGCGAAGGCTGCGCCCGGGCGCATCGCCGCGTCCAGTTGCGCCGGCGCTGCCTTGCGCGGCTCCAGCTCCGCCGGCGTGACGCGCAGGCGAAAGGGTTTGGCGGGGGCGGCGACGGTGGCGAGCATTGGGGGAAGGCGGCTGGGCGCTGACGCGGACGGCGGCTGCCGGGCAGGCATGCGCGCAGTGTAGCGCCGGGCGATTTTCGGGTGCGCAACCCTTCAAGATGGCGGGGGCATGTGACAGCCTGATTAAACGCAGGTGAGGCGGCGACTCTGGTACCCTTGCGCCGCCAAAACAGACGGAGACAAAACATGAATTCCCATCGCCGCAAGCTGGTGCTGGCCGGTGCCGCCGGCACGCTCGCCGTGCCCTGGCTGCCGGCGCGCGCGCAGGAGGCGTGGCCTACGCGCCCGGTGCGCGTGGTGGTGCCTTCCTCGCCGGGCGGGGGCACCGATACCTTCGCGCGCGTGCTGGCGCAGGGCCTCACCGAGGAATTGAAGCAGCAGTTCATCGTCGACAACCGCCCCGGGGCTTCCGGCAACATCGGCACCGACGTTGTCGCCAAGGCGGCGGCCGACGGCTACACCATGCTCATCTCGGCCACCGCCGCGGTGGCGATCAATCCTGGCCTCTATCGCAACCTGCCGTTCAATGTCGAGCGCGACCTGCAGCCGGTGGCGCGCGGGGTGGACAGCCCGATGATCTATTGCGCCGGCCCGGCGCTCAATGTGAAGACGCTGGGTGAGCTGGTGGCTCTTGGGAAGCGTTCGCCCGGCACCACGCCGTTTGCCTCCGCCGGCACCGGCAGCACCACGTTTCTCGGCGTAAAAATGCTGGAGGAGGCCACCGGCGCCAGCTTTCTGCACGTGCCCTACAAGGGGGTCGGCCCGGCCTACCAGGATCTGCTCGGCGGGCAGGTGAAATTCATGTTCACCGACCTCGCCTCGGTGCAGCAATACATCAAGGCCGGGCGTGTGCAGCCGCTGGCGATCAACGAGCACTCGCCGCTGCTGCCGCAGGTGCCGACCGTGGCGCAGGCCGGCATCAAGGGCGTGGAGATTTCCAATTCGTTCAGCGTGCTGCTGCCGGCGGGCACGCCGCCGGTGATCGTCAGGCGCCTGTCGGAGGCGACGCTGCGCGCGATGAAGGCGCCGGAGATCGGGCGCACGCTGCAGTCGCAGGCGCTGGTGCCGGTGTTCGACACGCCTGATACTTTCGCCGCCAGCCTGAAGAAGGAGCGCACGCTATGGGCTGCCTTCATCAAGCGCAACGGCATCGAGCAGGAACAATAAACCTTACTCCACCTTGATGCCGGCGTTCTTGATGATCACCGCCCACTTGGCGATTTCGTTGCTGCGGTAGCGGTCAAGTTCGGCGGGCGTGCTGCCGACCACCTCGGCACCGAGGCCCTGGAGATGCTCGCGCACGTCGGGCTGGGCGAGGGCCTTCACCACCGCCTTTTGCAGGCTGTCGATGATGTCGCGCGGCGTGCCGCCGGGGACGAACAGGCCGTTCCATTCATAGACCTCGTAGCCCTTCAGGCCCGTCTCGGCCACTGTCGGCAGATCGGGCAGGGCGGAGGGGCGGTGCGAGCCGGTGGTGGCGATCGCCTTCAGCTTGCCGGCCTTCACATGCGGCAGGGCGGAGGCCATGTTGGTGAACATCACCGGCACCTGTCCCGACATCACATCGACCATCGCCGGGCTGCCGCCGCGATACGGCACGTGCACCATGTTCACGTGGGCCTGCGCCTTGAACAGTTCGGCGGCCAGGTGCTGCGCCGAGCCGGTGCCGGAGGAAGCGAAGGAAAGCTTGCCCGGCTCGGACTTGGCGAGCTTGATCAGGTCGGCGATGGAATTGACCGGCAGCGAAGGCGTCACCACCACCACGTTGGGCACGCGCACCAGCAGCGAGACTGCTGCCAGGTCTTTCATCGTGTCGTAGGGCAGCTTGGGTTGCAGCGACGGGTTGACGCCATGGGCGGAGGCGTCGAGCAGCACGGTGTAGCCATCCGCCGGCGACTTGGCGACGAAGTCGGCGCCGATCATGCCGGAGGCGCCGCCGCGGTTATCCACCACGAATTGCTGGCCGAGATATTCCGAAAGTTTGGGCGCGAGCAGGCGGCCGACCACGTCCGCACCGCCGCCCGCGGGGTAGGAAACCACCAGGCGCACGGCGTGGTTGGGCCAGGCCTGCGCCTGCGCCAGGGGCGCAGCGGCGCAAAGCGAGAAGGCGAGAACAGCGCAAAGGGTGCGGATCATGGGAGGAGTGAGGAAGGAGGTGAAAAGGCCGGAAACTCCGGCCGGGATCAGAGCGTTTCCGGCACTTCGGTGAGGAGCGGCTTGCCGGCGAAATACGCGGCGAGGTTGTCCACCACCAGTTGGCCCATCGCGGTGCGCGTGTGGTGCGTACCGCTGCCGACGTGCGGCTGCAGCACCACGTTGTCGAGCTTGAACAGCGCTTCGGGCACCTTGGGCTCTTCCACAAACACATCCAGGCCCGCGCCGCCCAGCTTGCCCTCCGCCAGCGCCTGTATCAGCGCCTCTTCATCGACGGTGGAGCCGCGCGAGATATTGATCAGGTAGCCCTTGGGGCCGAGGGCCTCCAATACTTCGCGGCTGACGATCTTGTCGGTTTCCTTGCCGCCGGGGGTGACGACGACCAGGATCTTGACGTTGCGTGCCAGCTCCAGCGCCGTGGGGTAATAGGTGTAGGCAACCCCGGCCTGCTGGTGGCGGCCGTGATAGGCGGTCTGCATGCCGAAGCCTTCGCCGCGCTTGGCAATCGCCTTGCCGATGCGCCCGAGGCCGATGATGCCGAGCTTTTCGCCCCATACCTTGTCGGTCAGCGGCGGGTTGCCCTTGAGCCACTTGCCGTCGCGCACGAACCTGTCGAAGTAGGCGGTCTTGCGCACGGTGGACAGGATCAGCGCCCAGGTGGTATCGGCGACGCAGTCGGTCAGCACATCGGGCGTGTTGGTGACGTGCGCGCCGGCGGCTTTGGCGGCGGTGGTGTCCACCGAATCGTAGCCGACGCCGAAGGAAGAGATGATTTTCAGCTTCGGCAGCGCCTTGACCACCTCGGCCTTGATGCCGTGGCCGCCGGAGGTGGCGACCGCCTCGCAGGTGCCGGCGATCTTCTTCAGGAGCGCGGGCTTGTCGGCCGCCTCCCAGTAGCGATGCACGGTGTAGGCGGCGTCGAGTTGCGCCATGGTCGGGGCGAACAGCGGGCCGATGAGCAGAACGTCGGGTTTGGACATGATATGCGCTGGCGAAAACGGAATGGAAGGAAGGCTGCCGGTTCCCCACCGGCGGCGCCCGTCATTATGCCTGTGGCGCCTTGGCTTCCGTGCTTATGGGCGTGCCGCGGTATTTGCGCCAGGCCCAGGTGCCGACCGGCCAGAACAGGATGATGATGGTGCCGATGGCAAGCCACATGGCGATCGGCCGGGTGAAAAACACCCAGGGGTTGCCGTCGGACTTGATCATCGAGGTGATGAAGTTCTCTTCCATCATCTGTCCCAGCACCACGCCCAGGATGGCGGGGGCGACCGGAAAGCCGTTCTCTTCCAGCACGAACGAGACCAGGCCGAAGAACAGGATCAGGCCGACGCCGAACACCGAGTTGTTGATGGAGAACGAGCCGACGATGCAGAACAGCAGGATGATGGGCATCAGGATGTTGCGCGGTACGCGCAAGATCTTGGTGGCGATCTTCACCGTCAGCCAGCCCAGCGGCACCATGATGATGTTGGCCAGCACGAACACCAGGAAGATGGCGTAGATGTTCTGCGGGTTGTTGACGAAAATCGTTGGGCCCGGGTTCATGTTCTTGAGATAAAGCACGCCGATGGCAATCGCGGTGATCGAGTCGCCGGGAATGCCGAAGACGATGGCCGGTATCCATGCGCCCGCCAGGGAAGAGTTGTTGGCGGCGCCGGATTCGACGATGCCTTCGACGTGCCCGGTGCCGAATTTCTCCGGCTCCCTGGAAAATTTCTTGCTCATGGCATAGCTGATCCACGAGGCCATGTCGGCACCGGAGCCGGGCTGGATGCCGATGATCACGCCGAGGATGTTGCCGCGCAGGAGCGGCCAGCGGTACTTCTTCAACAAGCCCCACATGCCGGCGAAGATGTTGCCGATCTTCTCGGTGGCAATCACCGCGGGCGGGTCCATGTTGGTGACGTAACGCAGCAGTTCGGAGACGGCGAACATGCCGACCATCATCGGGATCAGTTCCACCCCGCTCATCAGCTCGTTCAGCCCGAAGGTGAAGCGCGGATGGCCGGCCGGATTTTCCAGGCCGATGCAGGCGATCAGCAGGCCCAGCAGGAGCGAGATCGACGCCTTGAGCACGCTGGAATTGCCGATGAACACCGCGCCCGCCAGGCCCAGCACCACCAGCCAGAAATACTCGAAGGAGGAGAACTTGAGCGCGATCTCGGCCAGCGACGGCGAGAAGGCGATCATCACCAGGGTGCCGAACAGCCCGCCGATGGCGGAGAACACCAGGCCCGCGCCCAGCGCGATCTCGGCCTGGCCCTTGAGCGTCATCGAATAGGCTTCGTCGGTATAGGCGGCGGAAGCCGGCGTGCCGGGAATGCGCAGCAGCGCGCCCGGAATGTCGCCGGAAAAAATCGCCATCGCCGTGGCGGTAACGATGGCCGCCACCGCCGGCACCGGCGGCATGAAAAAGGTGATCGGCACCAGCAGCGCGGTGGCCATGGTGGCGGAGAGGCCGGGGATGCAGCCGACGAACAGGCCGAACAGCGCCGAGCAGAAGATGACCAGCAGTACGTAGGGGTCGAATACCAGGGCCAGGGCCTGCATCAATACATGGGGAGTCATCGCGCGCTCACCAGGCGAAGGGCATCAGCACGCCCCAGGGCAGGGGAACGCGCAGGCCCTTGTAGAAGATGGTGTGCACCACCAGGGTGGCGACGATGGCCACCGGGATGAAGATCTGCGGGCGTGTCCCGACCGTCCACATCATCGCGCAGAGAAGGAGAATGCCGCAGATGATGAAGCCCAGCGCGTTGGAGGTGACGATGTAGAACACCAGGCAGGCCACCGTGACGAGAAAGCTGCGCAGGTGCGGCAGGGAACGCAGCCAGGCGCCGAAGACGACCCAGCGCTCGCCGGCGCGCTCCTTTAGCCCACGAAAAATCAGGATGAAGGCGCAGAAGGCCAGGAGCACCGCCAGCAGGCCGGGAAAGGCGCCGGGGCCGATGTTCTGGCCGGGAATCTGCGGAAAGGACTGGATCGCCACCAGCACGGCGATGGCCAGGGCAAGCAGCAAGGCGCCGCTGATGGCATCGTTGAATTTCATGTCTTGTCTCTCTTGTTGCGGCCGGCCGCCTGCGTGGGCGGCCGGTCGTTGCAATGTTGCGGTGCCGGCGGCGCCGGCCTGCTACATGCGCCGGCTTACTTCGCCAGACCCAGGGTCTTCATGATGGCGCCCATGTCGGTGTCCGACTTGGCCATGAAGTCGCCGAAGCCCTTGGGGTCGGCGAATTGCAGGCCGAAGCCGCGTTGCGCCATGAAGTCCTTGTACTCCTTGGAGTCGTAGATCTTCTTGATCGCGGCGGCGAGCTTGGTCTGCGCCTCGGCCGGAATGCCCTTGGGGGTGGCGATGCCGCGCCAGGCGCCCATGGTCCAGTCGCTGCCGGTGAGGGATTTGAGTGTCGGCACTTTCGGGTAGAGGGTGGAGGGCTCCTTGGCCATGATGGCAAGGGGCCGCGCCTTGCCGGCGTCGATCAGCGCGCGCGCTTCGGGCAGGGAGGCCGGCACCATGTCGATGCCGCCGGCGACCAGATCGGTCATCGCCGGGGCGGCCCCATTTGAGGGCACCCAGCCCACTGCCTGCGGATTCATCTTCAGGTCCTTGAGCATGCCGGCCAGGGCCAGTTGCCAGATGCCGCCCTGGCCGGTGCCGGAAGCCTTCATCTTGCCGGCAGGCGCGGCCTTGATGGCGGCAACCAGATCGTTCAGGTTCTTGTAGGGTGAATCGGCCTTCACCGTGATGCCGGAGGGGTCGATGTTGACCAGGGCAATGGCGTTGAAGTCCTTGTAGGTCATTTGCGTCAGGCCCGCCCAGTGCATCATCACCAGTTCGACGGTGACCATGCCGATGGTGTAGCCGTCGGGCGTGGCGGTGGAGATCGCGTTGTGCCCGACCACGCCGTTGCCGCCGGTGCGGTTGATCACGTTGACCGGCTGGCCGAGGTCTTTTTCAAGGAGGGAGCCGATGATGCGGGCGACGCCGTCGGTGCCGCCGCCGGCGCCCCACGGCACGACCAGGGTGATGGGGCGATCAGGGTAGGCGGCGTGGGCGCTGCCGGCCGGGGCGAATGAACAGGCGGCCGCCAGCGCGGCCAGGGTACCAACCAGGGTTCTACGGTGCATGTTGTCTCCTTTTGTCGGGCAGCACTTGAACGGCCGCCTCGTTTGGGTAAGAGAACTACGGGGAATCTACATTTCTGGTACCGCTAACTTCGTGAGGGAAAAAAATGGCGCCCGGGCTTTCGCCGGGCGCCAAGGGAAGGTTTACGGGTGCGCCTTGAGTACCTGGCGTTGCTGGCCCAGCTTCTCGATGCCCAGCTCGACCACGTCGCCCGCCTTGAGGAAGCGCGGCGGCTTCATCCCGACGCCCACGCCCGGCGGGGTGCCGGTGGTGATGATGTCGCCGGGCATCAGCGTCATGAACTGGCTGCAGTAGGCGACGATGTTGTGGCAACCGAAGATCATGGTCTTGGTATTGCCCTTTTGCATCGTCTCGCCGTTGACGGTGAGCCACATGTCGAGATTCTGCGGGTCGCCTACCTCATCCGAGGTGACGAGGTACGGGCCGATCGGGCCGAAGGTGTCGCAGCCCTTGCCGCGGTCCCACTGACTGCCGCGCTTGAGCTGGAAGTGGCGCTCGGAAACGTCGTTGACCACCGTGTAGCCGGCGATGTACTTGCCGGCGTCGGCTTCCTTGATCTCCTTGCACACCGAGCCGATGACGATCGCGATTTCCACTTCCCAGTCCATCTCGGTGGAACCCAACGGAATGATGGTGTCGTCATTCGGGCCGCAGATCGAGGTGGTCCACTTGTTGAAGAGGATCGGCTCGGTCGGGATCGGCATGCCGGCTTCCTTGGCATGGTCGACGTAGTTGAGACCAATGGCGACGAACTTGGAAATGCCGGTGTAGGGCACGCCCAGGCGCGGATTACCCGAGACCAGCGGAAGCTTCTTCGGATCGACCTTCGCCAGCTTGGCCAGCCCCGCGGGCGAAATCTCGTCCCAGCCGATCTGCTTGACCACCTTCGACAGGTCACGGATCTTGCCATCCGCATCCAGCAGACCCGGTTTCTCCTGGCCCGACGGGCCGTAACGCAACAGCTTCATGAGGTTTCCTTTCTTCGTTCTGGTGTTGGGTTTAAAGATGTTTCGTAGAAGTTTAGTCAAAAAATCATCCGGCTCTGCCGGTGATTTTTTGCAAGTTAGAACTCGAAAAAAGCAGGTTTGTACTTTTTTCGACTTAGATGCTCATTCCCCCATCGCACGAATACGCATTGCCGGTGCAAAACGCCGATTCGTCGGACGCAAGATACACCACCAGCGGCGCGATTTCTTCCGCCGTGGCCAGGCGCCCCATGGGCTGCCGGGCGACGAAATCCTTGCGCGCCTGCACTGGATCGGCGAAGGCGTTGATGCGGTCGGCCAGCGATGGCGTGTCCACGGTACCGGGGCACACCGCGTTGCAGCGTATGCCCTGGGTGACGAAGTCGGCGGCGATCGCCTTGGTCATCCCGATCACGGCGGCCTTGGAGGCGCCGTAGACGAAGCGGAACGGCAGGCCGCGGATGGAGGAGGCAATGGAGGCGATGTTGATGATCGAGGAAAGCGCGCCGGTCTTCTCGAAGTTCTCCAGCATGCCCGGCAAGAACGCCTGCGCCACTTTCCATTGCGCGCGTACGTTGAGATTGAAGGCGAAGTTCCACTCATCATCGGTGGCGGTAAGCGCGGTGCCGTGGTGCACGAAGCCGGTGCAGTTGAAGAGGGCCTGGATCGTCCCCACCTCTTTCGCAATGGCGTCGATCGCCTTGTCATCCAGCGCGTCGAGCTTGCGCGTGGTGACGTTGGCCATGCCTTTGTAGCTCTCCAGCAGTTTTTCGTTGACGTCCGTGGCCCAGACCTCCGCGCCTTCGGCGGCGAAGGCCAGCGCAACTGCCTTGCCGATGCCCTGGCCGGCGGCGGTGACGAACGCGGTTTTGCCTGCAAGTCTGCCTGCCAATTTTGTCTCCTTTTGTTGTGCGCAGAGAATCGCGATGTAACCATTAGGTTAACATGAGCCTTGGCTCTTGCAAGGCCGCGCCGCTGTCCGGACAGGGGGCTGCGCTAGAATCGTTGCAAACATTCGATATACCGGAGACTCTTCCATGGGTGAGGTAACCCCGCAGTTCATTCGCACTGCCACGCTGCGCTTGAATCCCAACGACGACGTGGTGATCGCGGCGCGCGAAATTCCCGCCGGCACCGTGATCGCCGCCGAGAAGGTGACGACCACCGACCGCATTCCCTCCGGCCACAAGGTGGCGACCAAGGCGATTGCGGTGGGCCAGCCGGTGCGGCGCTACAACCAGATCATCGGCTTCGCCACCCAGCCGATTGCGCCGGGCCAGCACGTGCACACGCACAACATCGAGGTGCAGGCGTTCGAGCGCGATTATTCCTTCGGCAGCGACGTCAAGCCGCAGGTGAAGGTCGACAAGCCCGCGACCTTCATGGGCATCAAGCGCGCCGACGGCCGCGTGGCGACGCGTAATTACATCGGCGTGCTCTCCACCGTGAACTGCTCGGCGACCGTGGCCAAGCAGGTGGCCGACCATTTCGCACGCAGCGGCGAATTGGAGCATTTCCCGAATGTCGATGGCGTGGTGGGCCTGACACACTCCGCCGGCTGCGGCATGGATTCGACCGGTGAAGGCATGGACGTATTGCGCCGGACCATCGCCGGCTATGCGCGGCATCCGAATTTCGCCGGCGTGCTGATCATCGGCCTGGGTTGCGAGGCGAACCAGATGGGCGCGCTGATGATGGCCGAGCACCTGGCCGAAGGCACGCAACTGCATACGATGAACATCCAGGACATTGGCGGCACGCGCAAATGCATCGAGTGGGGTGTCGAGCGCGTGCGCGAGATGCTGGTGGTGGCCAACCAGGTGAAGCGCGAACCTTGCCCCGCCAGCCACATCACCGTGGGCCTGCAATGCGGCGGCTCCGACGGCTACTCCGGCATCACCGCCAACCCCGCGCTGGGCGCGGCGGTGGATCTGCTGGTGGCGCACGGCGGCACCGCGATTCTTTCCGAGACCCCCGAGATCTACGGCGCCGAGCATTTGCTGACGCGCCGCGCCGTATCGCGCGAAGTCGGTGAGAAGATCGTCACGCGCATCAAGTGGTGGGAAGATTACTGCGAGCGCAACAAGGGCGAGATGAACAACAACCCTTCGCCCGGCAACAAGGCGGGCGGCCTCACGACCATTCTCGAAAAGTCATTGGGCGCGGTCGCCAAGGGCGGCACCACCAACCTGATCGACGTCTACGAATACGCGCAGAACGTCGACAAGCATGGTTTCGTTTACATGGACACGCCCGGCTACGACCCGGTCTCCGCCACCGGCCAGGTGGCCGGCGGCGCCAACCTCATCTGCTTCACCACCGGCCGCGGTTCGGCCTACGGCTGCATTCCCTCGCCGTCGATGAAGCTGGCGACCAACACGCCGCTCTACCTCAAGCAGACCGACGACATGGACATCAACTGCGGCGAAGTGCTCGACGGCAGCGCGACGGTGCAGCAGTTGGGGCAGAAGATTTTCGAGCGCATGCTGGAAATCGCTTCGGGCTCGAAATCAAAAAGCGAGGAGTGGGGCTACGGTCACCTCGAGTTCGCTCCCTGGATCATCGGCGCAACGATGTAGCGGGCACTCAAAAGTCAAAACCTACTTTTGAGTGGCTCTGTCCAGAGCGAGAAATCGCCGGCGGAGCCGGCCGATTCTCACTATTCAACAGCGACGAAAAAGCGACCAGGGCGCGACGTTGGCAGGTTTTTGTGTGGCAGTTTCCCAAGCAATTCGGCCGGCTCTGCCGGCGAATTGATTCTTGCTAGATCCGCGCAAAAGTAGGTTTTTACTTTTGCGCGTGCCAGGTGGCATTCCAATCCGCCACTGCTTCGCCCGGCATCGGCCGCGCGATGAAATAACCCTGGGCGACATCGCAGCCCAGGGACTTCAGCAGGCCCCATTCCTCGTCCTTCTCGATGCCTTCGGCGACAGCGCTCAGGCCGAGCTTGTGCGCCAGCTGCAGGCTGGATTCGAGAATCACGCGCAGGTTGGGGCGATTGGTGGCGCCGGTCACGAAGGACTGGTCGATCTTCAGTTCGGTGAAGGGAATGCGCGAAAGCTGCTGCATCGAAGAGAAACCGGTGCCGTAATCGTCGATCGAGATGCCGAAGCCGCGCATGCGCAGGCGTGCCAGGTTCTCCAGCACATTGGTGAGGTTGGTGGTGACCAGGCTTTCAGTGACTTCGAGCGTGATCATGCGGTTGGACACACCGATGCGCGCAGCCAGGCCATTGATCACGTCGGCCACGCCGGTCTGACCGAGATAGGCGAGGGTGAGGTTGACCGCCACCGGCGTCAGCAGGCCGCGCTCGGCCCAGGCCTTGTGCTGGGTCAGCGAGAGCTCGAGCATGCGCATGGTGAGCGCGTCGCCCAAGCCATTGCGCTCGGCGACTTCGATGAAGCTGGCGGGCGCGAGCAAGCCCTTCTCGCGATGGCGCCAGCGCGCCAGGGTCTCGACACCGGCAAGCTTGAGCGTCTGGAACTCGACCTTGGGCTGGTAATAGGCGATGAATTCGTTTTCGGCCAGGCCGCGGCGGATGTCTTCCGGCGCGATCGCCGGCGGCACCACCTTGCGCGGGCGAGCGCCCGGCTTGTAGCGCGACAACAGGTTGTAGAGTTTTTGCGCGGTGACCGGCTTCTCGATGGTGCCGAGCACCGTGAGGCCGTGAGCGCGCGCCATCGCTTCGACCGAGGCGATCAGCTGCGACTCCAGGCCCGATTGCAGGATGATGGAGGTGACGAGCTGGTCTTCGGCGAGATGACGAATGAACTGCACGCCATCCATGCCGGGCATGTCGAGGTCGCACAAGGCCACGTCCACCGGCCAGGGGGCAGTGCGGATCTTTTCCAGCGCTTCGCGCCCGTCCGCCGCCTCGATCACCTGGCGTACGCCAAGCTGGGCGAGGAAGGACAGCGCGACCTGGCGCTGGAACTCGTGGTCCTCAACCACGATCAGGCCCAAATTGTGAAAGTCCATCCTACACCCGCTCTCGCCCGCAATAGCTTGTTCCGCAGGAAACGCGACTTTTCCCGCCGAGGTGAGCGTGCCTTTTGTTCGCCGGCTCTCCTTCCGGCGACCTCCGGGACCGACAACGCCTGTCCCTCTCCCACACGGTTAAATCCATTATAGGCCGGGAGAGGGGGAGGTCAATCGCCCATTCGGGCTAATTGACAAGCGGCCTGCACTTGCCTACGAGCGGATGAAAACACGCTTTGCCAGAGGGCAAAACGTATTTTCGGCAGGCTGTGCCCGATGCTACTCAGGTATTAGTACCACCTTGCCGTGGGTCTTGCGATTCGCCAGGTCGGCCATCGCGCGCGGCGCTTCGGGTAATGGATAACGATGTGACACCACCGGGCGGATCTTGCCGGCGGCGAGCAAACCAAACAAGTCATCGAACACCGCACGCACGAGGTCCGGTTCGCGCTTTGCGGTTTCGCCCCAGAACACGCCGATGGCGGACGCCGATTTCAGCAGCAGGCGATTGGCGGCGAGATTGGGAATGATGCCGCCGGCGAAGCCGACGACGATCAGGCGTCCGCGCCAGGCCAGCACGCGTAGCGAGCTCTCAGCGATCGCACCGCCTACCATGTCGATGATGATGTCCGCGCCCTTGCCCGCCGTGGATTGCTTGACTTGATCAACCCACGCGTCGCTACCGTAGTCGTAAGCCTCGTCGGCGCCATGTTCGCGGCACACGGCGAGTTTTTCCGCACTGCCGGCGGTGGCGATGATGCGCCCGGCGCCCCAGGCACGCGCCAGCTGGATTGCTGCCAGGCCGACACCGCCGGCGCCGGCGTGCACCAGAACGGTCTCACCCGCCTGCATGCGCCCGGCATCGCGCAGGCATAGATGCGCGGTGGGGTAGACGATGGGCAGCGCCGCGGCTTCGGCGAAATCCAGGGTGTCGGGAATCGGCGCCACTGTACGGTCGATCAGGATGGCGTGGGTGGCGTAGCCGCCGTGGCTCAGGTTGCCGCACACGCGCATGCCCGGCTTGAAGCGCGAGCCGGCGCCTACGGCCTCGACGATACCCGCCACTTCCACGCCGGGGGTGAAGGGGAATGCGGGTTT
The DNA here is from genome assembly GCA_036498945.1 of Burkholderiales bacterium. GTDB lineage: Bacteria > Pseudomonadota > Gammaproteobacteria > Burkholderiales > JAEUOS01 > JAQGMJ01. The sequence goes on from DASYEQ010000145.1 coordinate 38,256, forward strand.
TACCTGATAGCGCCCGCGCACCATCAGCGTATCCAGGAAGTTCAGGGCGGCGGCGCCTACCTTCACGCGCACCTCACCGGCACCCGGCTCGGGTGTGGGCAGTTCGGCGAATTGCATCTGTTCCGGCTCGCACCACTCCTTGACGATCCATGCTTTCATCGGTTTCTCCGCGGCCCGCGCTCGGATTTTCGAGGGGCTGCTTTACAGTTATTGGGGGCGTCTATATGCTACGGCAAACTTGCACAAAGCCGCCACCAAGTAGATCGTGACCGGTGGGCGGTTTGTGGCACGCGCGTTCGCCAGAAGACGCCGGCCCGGGTGCGGGAAGAATAAAGACCGGTGCGGCTTGGGAAGGCTCGGCGGCAACACAAGAAAAGTACGGCAAGTGCTGGACCATAAATACACATCAGGAGACAACAATGCGTGCATCCAGATTCGCTCCGCTTGCGTTCGCCCTCGCGTGCGCGGCGGCCCATGGCCAGACCGTCAAGATCGGCTACATCGATCCCCTCTCCGGCCCCTTCGCCAACGTCGGCGAGCAGGGCCTGAAGCATTTCCAGTACGTCATCGACGACATCAACGCGCGCAACCTCACCGGCGGCCCCAAGCTGGAAGTGGTGGCGCTGGACAACAAGGGCACGCCGCAGGAAAGCCTGAACCAGTTGAAGGTGGCGATCGACCGCGGCATCCGCATCGTCACGCAAGGCAACGGCTCCGGCGCGGCGCTGGCCCTCTCGGACGCGGTGGCGAAGAACAACGAGCGCAACCCCTCGCAGTCGGTGATCTATTTCAACTACGCGGCGGTGGATCCGGACCTCACCAACGGCAAGTGCAATTTCTGGCACTTCCGCTTTGATGCCAATTCCGAGATGAAGCTGGAAGCGATCACGGAATACATCAAGAGCCGGCCGCAGGTGAAGAACGTTTACCTGATCAACCAGAACTATGCGCATGGGCAGCAGGTCTCACGCATCGCCAAGGAGTTCCTGGCGAGAAAGCGCCCCGACATCAAGATCGTCGGCGACGATCTGCATCCCTTCGGCCAGGTGAAGGACTTCGCGCCTTACGTGGCGAAGATCAAGGCTTCCGGCGCCGACACAGTGATCACCGGCAACTGGGGCAACGACATGTCGCTGCTGGTGAAGGCGGCGAAGGACGCCGGGCTCAACGTTGATTTCTACACCTATTACGCCGGTGGCCTGGGCACGCCGACGGCGATGGGCGAATCTGCCGCCGGCCACGTCAAGCAGATCAGCGAGTGGCATTCCAACGTCTCGCCCAACAAGACCGAAAAGTTCGCCAACGACTTCAAGAAGAAGTACGGCATGGATTACTACTACCTGCGCATCGGTACCGAGCTCTACATGCTGGCCGACGCCATCAAGCACGCCAAGTCCACCGACCCGCTGAAGATCGCCTACGCCCTGGAGGGCGCGAAGTACATGAGCGACACGGGCGAAGTCGAAATGCGCGCGCGCGACCACCAGTTGCTCACGCCGATGTATCTCTCGACCATCTACAAGGCCGCCTCCAAGGGCGGCGACAAGGAGATCAAGCACGACGTCGAGAACACCGGCATGGGCTTCAAGACCGACGTGCGCTACGAGTCCTACGTGATGGCGCGGCCCACCTCCTGCCAGATGCAGCGTCCGCCGAAGCCGTAACGCGGCCATCGAGAGACCGGGGAGGGGCGCGGTATCACGCGCCCCTCTTTTTGCCCGCTTGCGGCAAGGTGCAGTTGAAACGGACGCCCGCGCTTGGAATTTTTCCTCATATCGCTGCTCAACGGTGTTTCCTACGGACTGCTGCTGTTCATGCTGTCTTCCGGGCTGACGCTGATTTTCAGCATGATGGGCGTGCTCAATTTCGCCCACGCCAGCTTCTACATGCTGGGCGCCTACTTCGCCTACGAGACCAGCAAGGAGATCGGGTTCTGGTGGGCGCTGGTGATCGCGCCGCTGGTGGTGGGCATTCTCGGCGCGCTGGTGGAGCGCTTCATGCTGCGCCGAGCGCATCGCTATGGCCACGTGCCGGAATTGCTGCTGACCTTCGGCCTCGCCTACCTGATCGAGGAGTTCGTGCATCTTTCCTGGGGGCGCTCGGCGGTGGAATACAAGGTGCCGGCGGCGCTTGACCATCCGCTGTTCACGCTCTACGGCACCACCTTCCCGGCCTATCGCGGCTTCATGATGGCGGTGTCGCTGTTCATGCTGCTGGCGCTGTTCCTGCTCCTGAAAAAGACCCGCGTGGGGATGGTGATCCAGGCCTCCCTCACGCATCCCGGCATGGTGGAAGCGCTTGGGCACAACGTGCCGCGCGTGTTCATGGGCGTGTTCGGCGGCGGCTGCGCGCTGGCGGGGCTGGCAGGGGTGATCGGCGGCAACCAGTTCGTCACCGAACCGGGCATGGCGGCGGCGGTGGGCTCGATCATTTTCGTCGTCGCGGTGGTGGGCGGCATGGGGTCGCTCTCCGGCGCCTTCATCGCGTCGTTGTTGATCGGCCTGATCCAGACTTTCGCGGTGGCGCTCGATTATTCGCTGGTCAACCTCGCCGCGCTGGTGGGCTGGCAGATCACGGCGGTGACGCCGGGCTACGTGGTGTGGAAACTCACCATCGCGCAGGTGGCGCCCATCCTGCCCTACCTGTTCCTGGTGCTGGTGCTGATCTTCCGGCCGCGCGGGCTGATGGGCACGCGGGAGGGATGATGGCCGCTGCCTCTGGCTCCAATCGCGCGCGCTGGCTGGTGTGGGGCGGTTTCGCGGTATTGCTGGTGGTGCTGCCGCTGGTGTTCCACCAGGGCTTCGCGCTGACGCTCCTGTGCCAGATCGGCACCATCATGATCTTCGCGCTGTCCTACAACATGCTCTTGGGGCAGGCCGGCATGCTTTCCTTCGGTCATGCGGTATACGCGGGCCTGGGGGCCTACATCGCGGTGCATACGCTCAACTTCATTGGCAAGGGCACCCTCGTGTTTCCCGTAACCCTATTGCCATTGATTGGCGGCCTTGGCGGCGCATTCTTTGGCGTGCTGTTCGGCTATGTCACCACCAAGAAGTCCGGCACGCCTTTCGCCATGATTACGCTGGGCATCGGCGAACTGGTGGCGTCGATGGCGCTGATGTTCCCGGATTTTTTCGGCGGCGAGGGCGGGATCTCGACCAACCGCATCGCCGGTAAGCCGCTGCTGGGCTTCATCACCTATGGTCCGCAGATCCAGGTGTATTACCTGGTGGCGGCGTGGCTGTTCATCTGCGCGGCCGCGATGTACGCCTATACGCGCACGCCCCTCGGGCGCATCGCCAACGCGGTGCGGGACAACCCGGAGCGTGCCGAATTCATCGGCTACGAGACGCAACGCGTGCGCTACCTGGTGCTGATCATCGCCGGCTTTTTCGCCGGTGTCTCCGGCGGCTTGAGTGCGATCAACTTCGAGATCGTCAGTTCGGAGAACGTCAGCGCGATCCGCTCCGGTACCATCCTGCTGTTCACCTACATCGGCGGCATCGGCCACTTTTTCGGGCCGATGATAGGCGCCATCCTGCTCGGGGTGTTCGTGGTGGTGCTGTCCACCGTCACCAATGCGTGGCTCCTGTACCTTGGCCTGTTTTTCGTGCTCATCGTCATGTATTGCCCGAGCGGTATCGCCGGGCTCATCATGATGCAGGCGCCGCTGACGCGCGGCGGGCGCTGGAAGGTGATGCTGCCGGCGTACGGGTTGGCGGCGCTGGCGGGAGCGGTGCTGCTGGCTGGGCTGATCCTGGCGGTGGAGATGCTTTACTACCACGCGCTGGAGGCGGCCAATACCGGGCCGGTGATGCATCTGCTGGGCATCGGGCTCAACGTGCTTGCGGTAGGGCCGTGGGCGACGGTGGCCGTCCTGGGCGTCCTGGGTTTCGCGCTGCTGGCGGCCGCGCGGCGCATGGTGGCGGCGCGCTGGGACCGTGCGCTGAGCGACACCGTTGCCGGGGTGATGCAATGAGCACGCCGGCCCTGGAACTGGCGGGGGTGCGCAAGTCGTTCGGCAAGACGGCGGTCATCCGCGGCGTCGATCTGCAGATTGCGGCCGGCGAGCGCCACGCCGTCATTGGTCCGAACGGCGCCGGCAAGTCGACGCTGTTCAACCTGGTGAGCGGGCGTTTTTCACCTGGCGCCGGGGCGATTCGCCTGAAGGGCGAAGACATTACCGGGCTCAAGCCCTTCCAGATCAACCGCAAGGGCCTGTCGCGCAGCTTCCAGATCACCAACATCTTCCACAATCTCACGGTGTTCGAGAACATCCGCTGCGCCGTGCTGTGGTCGCTAGGCTATCGCTATTCGTTCTGGCACCGCCTGTCGAAACTGGCGGATGCGCGCGAGCGCGCCGACGAGATCATCGAATCGATCGGCATGCAGGCGCGGCGCGAAGTGCGCGCGGGCCTGCTCACCTACGCCGAGCAGCGCGCCCTGGAGATCGGCATCACGATTGCCGGCGGGGCCGACGTGATCCTGCTGGATGAACCGACTGCCGGCATGAGCCGTTCGGAGTCCGATCACGCGGTGGAGCTGATCCGCAAGGTCACGGCGGACAAGACCCTGGTGATGGTGGAGCACGACATGAGCGTGGTGTTCGGCCTGGCCGACCGCATCTCGGTGCTGGTCTACGGCGAGGTGATCGCCACCGGCACACCGCAGGAAATCCGCACCAATCGCGCGGTGCAGGAGGCGTATCTCGGCACCGGCAGTCATGCCGAAGAAGCGGGAGACGGCGATGCTTGATATCCGCGACCTGCACGCCTATTACGGCAAGAGCCACATCCTGCACGGCGTCTCGCTCGAGGTAGGCAAGGGCGAAATCGTCAGCCTGCTGGGGCGCAACGGCGTCGGCCGCTCCACCACGGTAAAAGCCGCGATGGGGCAGGTGAGCGCCACTGGCTCGGTGCGTTTCAAGGGCGAGGAAATTCTCGGCCGCAAGACCTTCGAGATCGCGCGCCTGGGCCTGGGCTACGTGCCGGAAAACCGCGACATTTTTCCCGCTCTCACGGTAGAACAAAACCTCATTCTCGGCATGAAGGGGCGCAAGCCCGGACGCTGGACGGTGGAAGAGATGTACCGCCTGTTCCCGCGCATGCAGGAGCGCCGGCACGTCGCGGCCGGCGTGATGTCCGGCGGCGAGCAGCAGATGCTTACCCTGTGCCGCACCCTGATGGGCGACCCGGATCTCATCATGATCGACGAACCCACCGAAGGCCTGGCGCCGCGCATCGTCGAACTGGTGGGACAATACTTGCGCGAACTCAAGGCGCGCGGTGTCTCGGTGCTGCTGGTGGAGCAGAAGCTGGCGATCGCGCTGGACATCTCCGACCGCCTCTACGTCATGGGCCACGGGCAGATCGTGTTCGCCGGTTCCACTGCCGAACTGAGGGCGAACGAGGCGGTACGCAAGGAGTGGCTCGAAGTCTGAGTCACAATGGAGGAATCCGAGTAGCTTGGGCCTATCCCGCGCCTTAGGATGCGAGGCTCCCGCCGGCCTCATGCAGAAAAATGAGGCGCGGAGCGCATCAGGAGACAGCAATGAGCCAGTACAGCGTGCACGGCAAGGTCGCCGTGATCACCATGAACAACCCGCCGATGAACACCATGTCGCACGCCAACCGCTTAGGCGTGAAGGCGGCGGTGGAGGCGGCGAATGCCGATGCGGCGGTATCCGCAATTGTCATCACCGGCGGCGGCAAGGTTTTTTCCAGCGGCGCCGAGATCAAGGAATTCAATACCCCCGCGGCAATTGCATCACCTGCACTCGGCGAGGTAATCACTGCGCTGGAAAATAGCGCCAAGCCGATTGTCGCGGCGGTACACGGGGTGGCGATGGGTGGCGGCCTGGAGCTTTCGCTCGGCTGCCACTATCGCGTCGCCGCGCCCGGCGCCCAAATCGCGCTGCCCGAGGTGAAACTCGGCATCCTGCCCGGCGCCGGCGGCACGCAGCGCCTGCCGCGCCTGGTTGGGGCAGAGAAGGCGCTGGAGATGATCGTCTCGGGCAATCCGGTGAAATCGGAGAAGTTCGCGCCGGGTACGCTGTTCGATGAAATGGCTGATGGCGACCTGGTGGGGGCGGCTTGCGCGTTCGCCGAGAAGATTGTCGCGAAGGGCGCGCCGTACAAGCGGGCGCGCGACCTGACAGTGAAGCTGGACAATGCCGCGGCGTTCTTCGAGACGGCGCGCGCGAGGGTGGCGAGGGAGTCGCGCGGATTTCCGGCACCGCTCAAGTGCGTGGCGGCGGTTGAGGCTGCGGTCAACCTGCCGGTCGACGAAGGCCTCAAGTTCGAGCGCACGCGCTTCAACGAACTGGTGCAGACCAGCGAATCGAAGGCGATGCGCCATTATTTCTTCGGCGAGCGCGCGGTCGCCAAGATTCCAGATGTGCCGGCCGACATTCCCTTGCGCGGGATCAAGACGGCGGCGGTGATCGGTGCCGGCACCATGGGCGGCGGCATCGCGATGAATTTCGTCAATGCCGGCATCCCGGTGACGCTGCTGGAAATGAAGCAGGAAGCGCTGGACCGCGGACTGGGCGTGATTCGCAAGAACTACGAAGGCACGGCGAAAAAAGGCCGCATGACCATGGACGAGGTGGAAAAGCGCATGGCGCTGATCACGCCCACCCTCAAGTACGCCGACATTGGCCAGGCCGACATCGTGGTCGAAGCCGTGTTCGAGGACATGGGCGTGAAGGAGCAGGTGTTCAAGCAGCTCGACACGGTGATGAAGCCCGGCGCCATCCTCGCTTCCAACACTTCGACGCTCGATCTGGACCAGATCGCGGCATTCACGAAGCGCCCGGCGGACGTGATCGGCACCCACTTCTTCTCGCCGGCCAACGTCATGCGCCTGCTGGAAATCGTGCGCGGCGACAAGACGGCCAAGGACGTGCTGGCTTCCACCATGAAGCTCGCCAAGACCATCAGGAAGGTCGGCGTGGTCTCCGGCGTGTGCGACGGCTTCATCGGCAACCGCATGGTCGAGCAATACCTGCGCCAGGCGTATTTCCTGCTGGAGGAGGGCGCGCTGCCGCAGCAGATCGACGGCGCCCTGGAGAGCTGGGGCCTGGCGATGGGGCCACTGCGCATGATGGACCTGGCCGGCAACGACATCGGCTGGGCGATCCGCAAGCGCCGCTATGTCGAGCAGCCGGAGATGACGTATTCGAAAATCCCCGACCTGATCTGCGAGCTCAAGCGCTTCGGCCAGAAAACCGGTGCCGGTTTTTACAGGTACGAAGCGGGCGACCGCACCGCGCACCCCGACCCCATCGTCGAGGAGATCATCCTCGGATGCTCGGAAGAAGCCGGCATCAAGCGCCGCGCCATCGGCGACGAGGAAATCATTGAGCGCTGTATCTACGCGCTGGTCAACGAAGGCGCGCGCATCCTGGAAGAGGGCGTGGCGATGCGCGCGGTGGACATCGATATGGTCTACATGACCGGCTATGGCTTTCCGACCTATCGTGGCGGCCCGATGTTCTACGCCGACACCGTCGGCCTGCCCAACGTGGTGGCGGCGATGCAAAAATACGCCGCCCGCCCGCACGGCGATCCGAAATTCTGGCAG
>DASYEQ010000146.1:0-2686 GCA_036498945.1 Burkholderiales bacterium
AAAAATCCGCGACGACCTCTGGGCCCGCGCGCAGGCCTACAAGCAAAGCCCGCAGTTCTCCTGCGTCGAGCCGCTGGTGGCCTGCTATGAGGTGCAGCTGGTATGGATGGGCCAGGAGTACAGCGAAGGCGGCTGGCGCCATGCCAACTCCTATATCGGCATCGCCGAGCAGATGGCGCAGAATATCGACGAGCGCATGACGGGTTGCGCGCCGCCGGCCGCCAAACCGGTCGTGGCCGCCCCCAAGCCGGTGGTCGAACGACTGAACCTGGGCGCGGATGCACTTTTCGCCTTTGACAAGGCCGGCCGCGACAATATGCTGCCCGCCGGCCGCGCCAGGCTCGAAGTGTTCGCCGAAAAGGTGAAGCTGATGGCCAAGGTGGAGGCGATCAATGTCACCGGCTATACCGACCGCCTCGGCGGCGATTCCTATAACCAGGCGCTGTCGCAGCGCCGTGCCGAAACAGTGAAGGCCTACCTGGTGTCGCTGGGCGTGCCGGCGAATGTCATCAACACCGTTGGGCGCGGGCGCGAGAACCCCGTCAAGGAGTGCAACGACAAGAACCACGCGCGCCTGGTCGCCTGCCTGCAGCCGAACCGGCGCGTGGAGATCGAGTTGAAGGGCTATCTTAAGTAAGCTGGCCGCCGCGCTCATGAGCGGCCGCACGCCCTACCCGCGCGAACCGGCGCCTTGACCCGCCATGCAGGTCAGCGCCGGGCTTACGCACCAGTCGGCGCAATGGACGCGCAACTCAGGTGCCGCGCTGCTTCTGCGTGGTCGCCTGGGTGATGTTGCTGTCGGGCGGCACGCTTTGCGTCAGCCAGACGTTGCCGCCGATCACCGAACCTCGGCCGATGGTGACGCGCCCGAGGATGGTGGCGCCGGCATAGATGACCACGTCGTCCTCCACGATGGGGTGGCGCGGATGACCTTTTTTCAGGCGCCCGCTGTCGTCCTTGGGGAAACTCTTGGCGCCAAGCGTCACCGCCTGGTAGATCCGCACGCGCGCACCGATGATCGCGGTCTCGCCGATCACCACGCCGGTGCCGTGGTCGATGAAAAAGCTTTCGCCGATGGCCGCGCCGGGGTGGATGTCGATGCCGGTCGCGCCGTGCGCCTTTTCCGTGATCAGGCGCGCCAGCAGCGGCAGGCCGAGCTTGTACAAGCGGTGCGCCATGCGGTAGTGGATCATCGCTTCCACGCCGGGATAGCACAGCAGTACCTCGTCGACGCCACCGGCGGCGGGGTCGCCATCGTAGGCGGCGAGCACGTCCGCGTCCAGCGACTGGCGCAACTGCGGCAGCGAGGCGGCGAAATCACGCACCAGGTCGCGCGCGCGTTCGGCCACGCTGGCGTCACTGGTCTCGATCAGGTTTTGCTGGCGCGCCTGGTAGCGCAGTTCCAGGCGAGTTTGCACCAGCAGCGATTGCAGGGCGGTATCGAGCGTGTGGCCGACGAAATAATCTTCGCTTTCCTGGCGCAGGTCGGCGGGCCCGAGGCGCAGGGGAAACAGCGCGCCGCGCAGGCCATCGACGATCTGCGCGATCGCCTCGGGCGAAGGGAATTCGCGGCTGCCCAGCTCGCGGCGGTAGCGCAACGACCCGCGCCAGCGCTCGCGCGCCGCGCGCAGGCCGGCGACGATCTCGCCGAGATCGAGCAATCCGCTGTCCTTGCCGTCACCGCTGCCCATGTCACGTTCCTTTCGCGGCCCGGGCCGCATGTGTGCATGGAAGGATTTTAATCGCTCGCGGGCGCCGGGCCGCACGGCGGGAGGCGCCGGCCGGCGCGGCGCGCTCAGGCGTAGGCCAGTTGCTGCTGGATTTCGCGCGGGATGCCGAGCAGAGGCACGCTGCGCTCGACCGCGCCGCGCTTCACCGCTTCCCGCGGCATGCCGTAGACCACGCAGGTCTGTTCGTCCTGCCCCACTGTGGAAGCGCCGGCCTTGCGCATTTCCAGCAGGCCGGCGGCGCCGTCGTCACCCATGCCGGTCATGATGACGCCGAGCGCATTGGCGCCGGCGCACTTCGCAACCGAGCGGAACAGCACGTCCACCGACGGCCGGTGGCGGTTCACCAGCGGACCGTCGATCACTTCGACGTAGTACTGAGCGCCGCTACGCTTGAGCATCATGTGCTTGCCGCCGGGAGCGATCAGGGCGCGGCCCTGCACCACGCGGTCGTTGTTCTGCGCTTCCTTGACCGCGATCTGGCACAGGCCGTCGAGGCGGCTGGCGAAGGCAGCGGTGAATTTCTCCGGCATGTGCTGCACGATGACGATGCCCGGGCTCACGCGCGGCAGGCGTGTCAGCACATCTTCCAGCGCCAGGGTGCCGCCGGTGGAGGTGCCAATGGCCACCACACGGTCGGTGGTCTGGGCCATGGCGCGGCCGCTGGCCGGCGGCAGGATGACGTCGGCGGTGTTTTTCGCCGGCGCCGCCACCGGCGCGCTGGCGATGCGCGCCAGGCGCGTGACGTTGGCCGCGGCGGCGGCGCGCACGGCGCAGGCCAGCTCGTCGGCGGACTCCTGCAGGAACTGCTTCAGGCCCAGCTTGGGCTTGGTGATGATGGAGACGGCGCCGGCGGCCATCGCCTCCATCGTCGTCTTCGCCCCCTTTTCCGTCAGGGTGGAACAGATCACCACCGGCGTCGGGCGCTGGCTCATGATCTTGCGCAGGAAGGTCAGCCC
>DASYEQ010000147.1:0-10158 GCA_036498945.1 Burkholderiales bacterium
GCTGCGCGTGGGCCGTGCCGGCGAGCGCCAGGGCGCAAAGGCATGAGAGGAGCAAGGCGCGGACGGAACGGAGCATGTTTCGGGAACTGGCAAAGAATAAGGGCAGCCTTGAGGCTGCCCTTATTCTACGCGGCGCATGCGGCGCCGGTTACTCGGATCAGATCAACGGCACGATCAGCAATGCCACGATGTTGATGATCTTGATCAGCGGGTTCACCGCAGGGCCGGCAGTGTCCTTGTACGGGTCGCCCACGGTGTCGCCGGTCACGGCCGCCTTGTGCGCGTCCGAGCCCTTGCCGCCGTAGTTGCCTTCCTCGATGTACTTCTTGGCGTTGTCCCAGGCGCCGCCGCCGGTGGTCATCGAGATTGCGACGAACAGACCCGTGACGATGGTACCCATCAGCACGCCGCCCAAGGCCTGCGGCCCGAGAATGAAGCCGACGAGAATGGGAACGAGCACCGGCAGGATCGAGGGGATCATCATCTCCTTGATTGCCGCGGTGGTCAGCATGTCGACGGCGCGGGTGTAGTCCGGCTTGGCCGTGCCTTCCATGATGCCCTTGATCTCGCGGAACTGGCGGCGCACTTCTTCCACCACCGCGCCGGCGGAGCGGCCCACCGCTTCCATCGCCATCGCGCCGAACAGGTAGGGAATCAGGCCGCCGATGAACAGGCCAATGATCACCTTGTGGTCCGAGAGGTCGAAGGCGAAGTGGGTGCCGCCGTGCGAGGTCGACAGCGCATGGGTGTAGTCGGCGAACAGCACCAGGGCAGCCAGGCCGGCCGAGCCGATGGCGTAACCCTTGGTCACGGCCTTGGTGGTATTGCCCACCGCGTCCAGCGGGTCGGTGATGGCGCGCACCGAATCAGGCAGTTCGGCCATTTCGGCGATGCCGCCGGCGTTGTCGGTGATCGGGCCGTAGGCGTCGAGCGCGACGACGATGCCGGCCATCGACAGCATGGAGGTGGCGGCAATCGCGATGCCGTACAGGCCCGCCAGGGCGAAGGCGGAATAGATCGCCAGGCAGATGGCGACCAGCGGCCAGCCGCAGGCTTTCATCGAGATGCCGATACCGGCGATGATGTTGGTGGCATGGCCCTTGGTCGAGGCTTCGGCGACGTGGCGCACCGGCTTGTACTCGGTGGCGGTGTAGTACTCGGTGATTACCACCAGGAGAGCCGTCAGCACCAGGCCCACTACCGTCGCCCACGACAGGCGCATGGCGGCGCCGGTGGTGAAGCCGGCGTCGGCCAGCATGTTGTCCGGCACCATCTGGTAAGTGATGATGACGAAGGCGATCAGCGAGAGCACGCCGGCCACGGCCAGGCCGCGGTACAGCGCGTTCATGATCTTGCCGCCCGGACGGGCCTTGACGAAAAAGCAGCCGATGATGGAGGCGATGATCGACACCGCGCCCAGCACCAGCGGGTAGATCACGCCGATATCGCTGCCCTTGATCATCAGCGCGCCCAGCACCATGGTGGCCACCAGCGTCACCGCGTAGGTTTCGAACAGGTCGGCGGCCATGCCGGCGCAGTCGCCGACGTTGTCGCCCACGTTATCGGCGATCACCGCCGGGTTGCGCGGGTCGTCCTCGGGGATGCCGGCTTCAACCTTGCCCACCAGATCCGCGCCGACGTCAGCGCCCTTGGTGAAGATGCCGCCGCCCAGACGCGCGAAAATCGAGATCAGCGAAGCGCCGAAGGAGAGACCCACCAGCGGCTTGATCGCCTCGCTGAGGTTGTCCGGCGTGCTGCCGTGGGTGAGCACCATGTAGTAGCCGGCCACGCCGATCAGGCCCAGGCCCACCACCAGCATGCCGGTGATGGCGCCGCCCCGGAAGGCGATGTTCAGCGCCTCATTGAGGCCGGTGCGCGCCGCTTCGGCGGTGCGCACGTTGGCGCGCACCGAGACGTTCATGCCGATGAAGCCGGCGGCGCCCGAGAGCACCGCGCCGATGACGAAGCCCACCGCCGTCATCAGGCCGAGCGAGGGGATCACGCCGATCACGATGGTCAGCACCACGCCGACGATGGCAATCGTCTTGTACTGGCGCGCCAGATAGGCTTGCGCGCCCTGCTGGATCGCCCCGGCGATCTCCTGCATGCGCTCGTTGCCTGCCGGCTGCTTGTTGATCCAGCTGACCGAGAGCCAGCCATAGATGACGGCGATCACGCCGCAACCAATGGCCAGCCAGAGTAGACCCATAGACGACATTATTGATGCTCCTCCAGTGTAGTTTTATGCCAAGCAAAACGCGAAATGAGCAGCTTTGGCGCGAATCCCCAAAACTTGTCTGAAACCCCTACGCAACATGAAATCTACTTGATTGTAAAAGATAAAGCGAGTTTTTTAGGGACTGCTGAATTACGCAGCCGGGCGCAGGCGGGCAGCCCGTTGCGCCAGGGTTGGGGGGCTTCGCCGGCGATCAGCGGAGAGAGATAAGTGCGGCAGGCGGGGGTGATGTGAAAGCCGTCCCTGGTGATGAAATTGCGCGGCATCATCTTTTCCTTATTTGCTACTTTCGCCAGGGGTACCGGTTCGACCTTCCAGCGATACGGCTTTTGGGAAGTGCGCTTGATCGAGGCCATCACCGCGTTCTGGCCGCCCAGGGCATAGCGCACTGCCTCGCGGCCGACCGCGTAGGACTGTTCCAGGTCGGTCTTGGATGCGACATGGCGGGCGGCGCGCTGCAGGTAGTCCGCCACCGCCCAGTGATACTTGTAATTCAGCTTTTCCTTGACCAGGCCCGCGATTACCGGCGCCACCCCGCCCAATTGCGCATGCCCGAAGGCATCGGTAAGCCCGGTTTCGGAGAGGAATTTGCCGTCGGCGCGGCGCAGGCCTTCGGAGACGGCGACCACGCAATTGCCGTACTTCTTTACCGCGGCGTCGACCCTGGCCAGGAATTTCGCCTCGTCGAAGGCAATTTCCGGCAGCAAGAGCAGGTGGGGCGCATCGCCAGCTTCCTCGGCCGCCAGGCCGCAGGCGGCGGTGATCCAGCCGGCGTGGCGGCCCATCACTTCCAGCACGAACACCTTGGTGGAGGTGCGCGCCATCGAGGCAACGTCCAGGCCCGCTTCGCGGATCGAGGTGGCCACGTACTTGGCCACCGAGCCGAAGCCCGGGCAGTTGTCGGTCAGCGCCAGGTCGTTGTCTACGGTCTTGGGCACGCCCACGCAGGTGAGCGGGTAGCCCAGCTGGCCGGCGATCTGCGAAACCTTCCAGGCGGTGTCCATCGAATCGTTGCCGCCGTTATAGAAAAAGTAGCCGATGTCGTGCGCCTTGAACACCTCGATCAGGCGCTCGTATTCGGCGCGCGATTCCTCGAGGGACTTGAGCTTGTAGCGGCAGGAACCGAAGGCGCCGCCGGGTGTGTGCATCAGCTGGCGGATGGTCGCGGCCGATTCGCGGCTGGTATCGATCAGGTCTTCGGTGAGGGCGCCGATGATGCCGTCGCGCCCGGCGTAGACCTTGCCGATGCTGCCCTTGTGCTTGCGCGCTTCCTCGATCACACCGCAGGCCGAGGCATTGATGACGGCGGTGACACCGCCGGACTGTGCATAGAAGGCATTGCGCGGGGAGGTGGGACTGCGGGGCTTGCCGGTTTTGCGTTGCATGGTGGCGGCTACTCCTGTAGCGGCCGCGCAGGGATCGCGGCCATTTTTTGGAATGCATTGCGCCTGACACGGCAGGTGCGCCATCTTACGCCGGAGCGGAACAGGCGCGTTGCCCGGCGGCAGCACCCCCCGATTTGGGGCGGGCGCGGGTGAAAAGTTCCGCGCGCGGCGGCAATTTGCGCGGCAAGAATGAAAAAAGCGCGGCGGAAAATGAAAATGGCGCCCGACGGGCGCCATTTCTACGGGATTGACCCGCGGCTTACTTCAGCGCGCCAAAGGCGCGGTCGCGGATCTCTTCGACCTTGCCCACGCCTTCGATCTTGCGGTATTGCGGCGCACCCGGCTTGCCGCTTTTCCCCCAGTCGGAGTAGTAGCCGACCAGCGCTTCGGTCTGCTCGTGATAGATCTTCAGGCGATTGGCGACGACTTCGGGCTTGTCGTCATCGCGCTGCACCAGGTCTTCGCCGGTGACATCGTCCTTGCCTGCCACCTTGGGCGGATTGGACTTCACGTGGTACGTGCGCCCGGAGCCGGGATGCACGCGGCGCCCGCTGATGCGCTCGATGACCTCGGAATCCGGCACCGAGATCTCCAGCACGAAGTCGAGATTGACGCCGGCATCCTTCATCGCATCGGCCTGCGGAATGGTGCGCGGGAAGCCGTCGAACAGGTAACCCTTGGCGCAGTCCGGCTCCTTGAGGCGCTCCTTCACCAGGCCGATAATGATGTCGTCGGACACTAGGGCGCCCGCGTCCATCACCTTTTTCGCCGCCACACCCAGGGGCGTGCCGGCCTTGACGGCGGCGCGCAGCATGTCCCCCGTCGAAATCTGCGGGATGCCGAACTTTTCCTTGATGAATGTCGCCTGCGTGCCCTTGCCCGCACCGGGAGGACCCAGAAGAATTAGCCGCATGATTTTTTGCCTGACGGATTGATTGTATTGACCGGCCGCTGCTCGAATCTCCTCGCGGGCTCCTCGCTGGAGCGGCCTTTTGAGCAGGGATTTTAGCCTGAATCGCCTGGGGCGAGTCTTGCCGCAAATCAACGATGCGCCCGCCCTTCTGGTTTTACCCTTTTTGCCGCGCCAGCAGGCTGCGCACCAGATCCAGGTCGGCCGGCGTATCGACCCCGGGGGCGGCGGTGGCGGCGGTGATGTGCACCGCGATGCGGTAGCCGTGCCACAGCGCGCGCAACTGCTCCAGCGCCTCGAAACGCTCGATCGGCGCCGCCGCCAGCGTCGGGTAGGTACGCAGGAAGGAGGTGCGGTAGGCGTACAGGCCCATGTGGCGATAGATCGGCAGGCCTTCAGGAATGCCCGCGGGCAAGGCGCCGCGGTCGGCGAAGGCGTCGCGCGCCCAGGGGATGGTGGCGCGGCTGAAATACAGCGCCGTGTTGCGCGCATCCAGCGCCACCTTGACGATGTTCGGGTTGAACATCTCCTCGGCCTGGGTGAGGGGATGGCAGGCGGTGGCGATCGCACAGTCGGGGCGGCGCGCCAGTTCGGCGGCGACTTCGGCAATCAGCAGCGGCGAGATCAGTGGCTCGTCGCCCTGCACGTTGACCACGATGGCGTCATCAGCCAGGCCGAGTTGCTGCGCCGCTTCGCTCAAGCGGTCGGTGCCCGAGGGGTGGTCGGCGCGGGTCATCAGGGCCTGATAGCCGTGGGCTTCGACCGCGGCGCGGATTTCGGCGTCGTCGGTGGCCACCAGCACCTGGGTCGCGCCGCTTTGCGCGGCGCGCTCGGCCACGCGTACCACCATCGGCTTGCCGGCCAAGTCGGCCAGCACCTTGGCGGGCAGGCGCGAAGATGCCTTGCGCGCCGGGATCAGGACGATGAAGGCCGGCGTGCTGCTCGCCATCAGACTTCTTCGGTGTCAGGCAGGCGGCGCGCTTCTTCTTCCAGCATCACCGGGATGCCGTCGCGGATGGCAAAGGCCAGGCGGTCCGCCTTGCAGATCAGTTCGCCCTCGGTCTTTTTGTACAGCAAGGGTCCCTTGCACAGCGGGCAGACGAGGATATCAAGCAGTTTGGGGTCCACGGAGTTTCTCCAGAAGCAAATCGACCAGGCCGGCGTCGAACTGCGCCGCCACCGGCAGCACCCAGACGCGCGGGTCGCGGAACTGCGCGCATTTTATCGCGTCCTTCTCGGTCATCACGATCAGCGGGGCGGGAATCGCCGCCAGTTCGGAGGCAGCGTAAGGGTGATGGTCAGGGAAGGCGTGCTCTTCGATTTTCAGTCCCAGCCCACGCAAGGTGGAGAAAAAGCGTGCCGGATTGCCGATGCCCGCTATCGCGGCGACTGCCGTTCCATGAGTGGCGCCGAAGTCGGCAGCTGCGCACTGTTGCGAAGGCTCATCGAGACGATAGAGGCTGCCAGGGCGCAAGTCCATGCGCCAGCCCATGCCGGGCACGGTATTGATGGGATCACCATTGAACACCACCGCGTCGACCTTGCGCGACAGCGGCTCGCGCAGCGGCCCGGCGGGCAGCAGGCAGCCATTGCCGGCGCCGCGAGTGTCGAACACCGCCACCTCGGCGTCGCGCGCCAGGGCGTAATGCTGCAGGCCGTCGTCGGTGATGATGAGATTGGTTTGCGGATAAGCCGCCAGCAGCGCGCGGCCGGCGGCGGCGCGGCGGCGCCCGACGAATACCGGGCAGACGCGGCGGATCAGCAGCGGCTCATCGCCGACCTGCGCCGGCGTGGAATCAACGCGCACTTCGCGCGGCGCGTCGCCGGCAGCCCCCGCGTTGCCGCCATAGCCCCGGCTGATCACGCCGGGGTGGTAGCCGCATGCGGCAAATGCCTGCGCCAGTGCGATCGTAAGCGGTGTCTTGCCGGCGCCGCCGACGGTGAGGTTGCCCACCACCAGCACCGGTACGGGCAAGCGTTCGCTTTTAAGGAAGCCGGCGCGATACAGGCCGCGGCGTAGTGCCGCGGCCGAGCCGAAAAGCCACGACAAGGGCAGCAGCAGCGCCGCGCGCAGGCTTAAGGTGGGCTGCCACCAGTCGCGCATCGGCGGGTGCGCTGGAGCCGCGCTACTTGGCGCCGCTCGTCTGGGTGGTGAAGGTCACCTGGCCCAGCCCGGCCATTTGCGCGGCCTGCATCACGTAGATCACCGACTGGTGGGTAGCCTGGGCGTCGGCGTTGATCACCACCACCGGGTCTTTCTTGCCGGTGGCGGCGTTCTTCAGGTCGTCGGAGAGGTTCTGCACGTTGCTGAACACCACCTGCCGGCCGCCCACCGAATACTTGTTGCCGGCGGTGACGCCGACGTCGATTTCGTTGGGGCGCTCCAGCTGCTTTTGCGCGTCCGCCGTCGGCAGGTTGATCTGCAGTTCGGCGTACTTGGAATAGGTGGTGGTGATCATCAGGAAGATCAGGATCACCAGCAGCACGTCGATCAACGGGATGAAGTTGATCTCCGGCTCTTCCGTCCCGCGATGCTTGTTGCGGAATTTCATCGTTGGCTCGTGCGCAGTGTGCTCAGGCCTTGCGGTCGCCGTGGGCGATGTCGAGCAGCTTGGTGGCCGCCTGTTCCATCTCGACGACGAAATTCTCCACCTTGCCGCGGAAGTGGCGGTAGAAGATCATCGAGGGAATCGCGATCACCAGGCCGAAGGCGGTGTTGTAGAGCGCCACCGAGATACCGTGGGCCAGCGCTTGCGGGTTGGTGCCGGCCGGCGCCTGGCTGCCGAAAATCTCGATCATGCCCACCACCGTGCCGAACAGGCCCATCAGCGGAGCGATGGAGGCGATGGTGCCCAGACCGTTCAAGAAGCGCTCCAGTTCGTGGGTGACCACGCTGCCGGCCTCTTCAATCGCTTCCTTCATCACGTAGCGCGAACTCTTGTCGTTGCGCAGCCCTGCGGCAAGCACGCGGCCCAGCGGCGAGCTGTTTTCGACCTTGTCGACGATGTCTGGCGTGATGCCGCGACTCTTGTAGAGCGACAGCACTTCGTTGAGCACATAGTCGGGAATCACCTTCGACTTGCGCAGCACTATCAGGCGCTCGATAATCAGGGCGACCGCGATGATGGAGGCGATCAGCAGCGGATAAATCGGCCAGCCTGCCGCTTTAAGTATGTCCCACACGGATGAATTTCCCTTCGAAGTGCAGTATGGATTCTTGCGCGCCTTGCATGGTGATCCGAGAAAACCCTTGACCTGCCGGCGCTTAATCTTTCAAGTTTAACGGAAAGTTGGCATTTTGTCGGCGCGGCGCGCAGGATCGAATACACAACAAGGTTGACAGCGGATTTTCGGGTTTATCCACAAAGCCTGTGGATAAGTGTGTTGAAAAGGCTCCTGCGGGTAGGCTAAGTGGCTTGCCAGCAAGGGATTTTGCTAGCTTGCCGCATTTGCGGGCAAGCGGTTTGCGAGGAAAATTACCGGCATGTTGAGCCGTCCGGACTTTGATGATGAGCAGCCGCCGCCGGTGGCGCCGGGAGAAAAGAGCCGCGCGCTGTCGGTGAGCGAACTTAACCGGGGGGTGCGCGGCCTGCTGGAGCGCGGCTATCCGCTGGTGTCGGTGCGCGGCGAAATATCCAATTTCACGCGCGCCGCTTCGGGGCATTTGTATTTCGTCCTCAAGGATGCCGGCGCGCAGGTGCGCTGCGCCATGTGGCGCGGCCGCGCGCAGGGGTTGTCGTTTGCGCCGGCCAATGGCGATGCGGTGGAAGTACGCGCGGCGGTGACCCTGTTCGAGGCGCGCGGCGAATTCCAGTTGTCGGTGGACAGCATGCGCCGCGACGGCGCCGGCAGCTTGTTCGAGGCCTTCCTGCGCTTGAAGGAGAAACTGGCGCGCGAGGGCCTGTTCGACGGCGAGCGCAAGCGCGAATTGCCGCGGATGCCGCGCGCCATCGGCGTGGTCACCTCCACGCAGGCGGCGGCGCTGCGCGATGTCGTCACGGCGCTGAAACGCCGGGCGCCGATGATCCCGGTGTTCGTCTATCCCACGCCGGTGCAAGGCGAGGGCGCCGGTGCGCGTGTCGCGCAGGCGATCGCGCTGGCGAATGCGCGCTCGGAGGTGGACGTGCTCTTGGTGTGCCGCGGTGGCGGCAGCATCGAAGACTTGTGGGCGTTCAACGAGGAGGCGGTGGCGCGCGCCATCGTCGCTTCCGATATTCCTGTGGTCTCGGGCGTCGGCCACGAGACCGACTTCACCATTGCCGATTTTGCCGCCGACCTGCGCGCGCCTACGCCTACCGCCGCCGCCGAACTGGCGAGCCCGCATCGCGACGAGATGCTGGCAAACCTCTCGGGCGCGGCCTATGAAATGCGCCGCGCGATGCAGGCATACCTGGATGAAGCACGCCAGCGTCTGGACTGGGCGGTGCGCGAGCTGGCGCCGCCTTCCGCGCGCTTGCAGGCGCAGCGCCGCGATCTCGCTGACCTCGCACGCCGCCTCGACTGGCAAGTGCAGCGCGGCCGCGAGCGCCGCGCCGCCGCCTTGCATGCGCTGCAAGGGCGCCTGCGAGTGCCCGCGCTTGCGCCGCTGGCGGCGCATTTGCGGCGCGGCGCCCACACCCTGGACCGCGCCATGCGCCTGAGCCTGCGCGAGCGCGCCGAGCAATTGGGACGCCTGGAGCCGGCGCTCGCCCATCTCGACCCGCAGCAGGTGCTCGCGCGCGGCTACAGCGTGGTGCGCGACGCCGCCGGGAACATCGTGCGCGGCAGCGGGTCTCTCAAGGGAGGGGCGGCGCTGGATATCCGCTTTGCCGAAGGCGGCGCACAGGTGCGCGTGGAAAGACCTTATCGCTGACATGTTTGCTTGAGGCGGGTTGCTGGCCTAAAATAGGCCGCTACGGTCGCTGTTCCACGCGCGTGGTTTCTCTCGCTGTTGCGTTTCGTCTGCCGGCACGCCGCGATGCATTACCGTAATCGTCCCCCGCAGGCATGGCGTTGTTGCCGTTCCATGCCGCATCTATACCAATCGACTCTCGGAGAATTCGAACATGGAACACAAACTGCCTGAACTCCCGTACGCCCTCGACGCGCTGGCGCCGACCATCTCCAAGGAAACCCTGGAGTTCCACTACGGCAAGCACCACCAGGCCTACGTCACCAACCTGAACAACCTGATCAAGGGCACCGAGTTCGAGAACGCCAGCCTGGAAGACATCATCAAGAAGTCCTCCGGCGGCGTGTTCAACAACGCGGCCCAGGTGTGGAACCACACCTTTTACTGGAATTGCATGGCCCCCAAGGCCGGCGGCGAGCCCAAGGGCGCGCTGGCAGATGCGATCAAGAAGCAATGGGGCGACTTCGCCAAGTTCAAGGAAGAATTCACCAAGACCGCAGTCGGCACCTTCGGCTCCGGCTGGGCCTGGCTGGTGAAAAAGTCCGACGGTTCGCTCGGCCTGGTCTCCACCTCCAACGCCGCCACCCCGCTGACCACCGCCGACAAGCCGCTGCTGACTTGCGACGTGTGGGAGCACGCCTACTACATCGACTACCGCAACGCCCGTCCGAAGTACGTCGAGTCGTTCTGGGGTCTGGTCAACTGGGATTTCGTGGCGAAGAACTTCGGCTGATCA
>DASYEQ010000148.1:0-47734 GCA_036498945.1 Burkholderiales bacterium
GGCGTCAAGCTTTTGCACCGGACCACGCGCAAGCTCGGCCTCACCCCCGCCGGCGCCGTATTCTACGAACGCTGCCGCGAGCTGCTGGATCACGTCGACCACGCGCGCGGCGAGCTGGAGCGCTTTCGCGACGCCCCCGGCGGCGTGGTGCGCATTAGCTCGGCCTTGAGTTTCGGCCGCCTGCACCTGGTGCCGGCGATCGCGCGTTTCATCAAGCGCTATCCCGAGGTGTCGATCGAACTCAACCTCACCGACAAGTTCGTCGACCTGGTCACCGATGGCGCCGACGTGGTGATCCGCTCGGCCGACGAGCCGCGCCTGCTTTCGCTGGTCGCGCGCAAGATCGCCCCGCAGCGCTGGGTGCTGTGCGCCACGCCCGCCTACCTGGCGCAGCACGGGCTGCCGGCAGCGCCGGCCGACCTCGCCGACCACAATTGCCTGGTGTACCGCCGCAACACGCGCGGCGAATGGAATTTCAGCGGCCCGCAGGGCGAGGAGATCGTGCGCGTACGCGGCAACTACCGCGCCAACAATGCCGATGGCGTGCTGGAGGGTGTACTGCAGGACCTTGGCATCGCGGTCTTGCCGACCATGGCTGTTGCTGGCCATTTGCGCGAAGGACGCCTGCGGCAACTGCTGCCCGGCTACCGCCTGCCCGAACAGGCGATCTACGCGGCGATGCTGCCCAATCCCAGCACTGCGCACGCGGTCCAGGCCTTCATCCGTTTTCTCGAAGAAGAATTCGGCGAATCGCCCTATTGGGACGCCGATATTCCCTGAGGTGAAAACCGGCGGAGCGCTGGCCCCGCCGGCCGGCTTCAATCGACCTTGGCGCCGGTTTCCTGGATCAGCTTGCCCCAGCGCTCCGATTCCGACTTGATCAGCTTCTCGAAGTCAGGCCCGTTGAGGATGCTCTGGTTGACGCCCTGAACGGCCATTGCCGTCCTGGCTTCCGGCGAAGCAATCGCCTTGGTCGATTCCACCCGCAGGCGTTCGACGATCTCGCGTGGCGTGCCGGCGGGCACCAGCATGCCCAGCCAGCCGGTGATCACCGCGCCCTTGACGCCGGATTCCACCAGCGTCGGCACCTCCGGCAGTTCCTGCGCCCGCTGCGCGGAAGTGACGGCGAGCGCGCGCAAGCGCCCGGACTTCACCAGCGGCAGCGCGTTGGAAATGCCGACGAAGCTGCTCTGCACCACCCCGCCCACCACATCGACGATCGACTGGTTGCTGCCGCGATACGGCACGTGATTCAGCTGCGTGCCGGTGGCCCAGGCAAAATAGGCGCCCACCAGCTGCTGCGTGCTGCCGTTGCCGGAAGAGGCGTAGCCGATGGTCTTGGGATGCGCTTTTGCCTGCGCGATGAATTCCGCCACCGTCTTGGCCGGGAACTGCGTGTTGACCACCATCACCGATGGCGCCTCCGCCAGCTTGGCCACCGGGGTGAAATCCTTCAGCGGGTCGTACGGCGCCGGGTGATAGAGCAGCGGCCCGATCACCAGCGAGATCGACACCACGCCGATGGTATAGCCGTCGTTCTTGGCGTGCGCCAGGTACTTGGTGCCGATGGTGGAGCCGGCGCCGGGGCGGTTTTCCACCACCAGCGATTGCCCCATCGAGCGGCCCATCTGGTCGGCCAACAGGCGTGAGACCACGTCGGTGTAGCCGCCTGGCGCAAAGGGAATCACCATCGTGATCGGCCGGTTCGGATACGCCTCGGCCCCCTGCGCGGCGCCGCCGCAGGCCAGTAACGCCGCTGCCGCCAGGGCCATGCGGCCCGCCTTCAGAGTCGGTGCCCGCATCGCGCTCGTCCTAGTGCTTGTCGGCGCGGTAGATCGGCGCCGGCTGGGTGAAGAACGAATGCAGGATGTGATAGCACATCAGGTAGTTCTTCTGCTGGAAGCTGGCGTGCGAAATGCCGGCCATCACGGTGAACTGCTTGTCGTTGTTCGGCAGTTCCTTGAAGAATGCGGCCAAGTCGTCGTAGCTGGCGATGCCGTCGAATTCGCCGCGCATGATCATGGTCGCCGCGGCAATCTTCTTCGGGTCCACCACCGGCAGCTTGGAGCACATGTCGACATAAGTGCCGGTCGGCACGGAGTCGTCCAGGGTGAGGATGGCGTCGGCGAAGGCCTGCACCGTGGCGGCATCGGCCGTATCCGGATGGTCGCGCTCGAAAATGCTGCGCACGAAGGCCTGGTCGATCGGCCGGCGGTTCATCGACAGCCATTCGTTCAGGCGCTTCTTGCGGTTGTCCAGCGTGTGGCTGCCTTCGCCGGTCCACACGAAAGCGTCCAGCGCCAGGCGCTCGACGCGGTCAGGGTGATTTTGGGCGAACACCGCTGCCTTCAAGGCACCGGAGGAGATGCCGTAGACCAGCAGCTTTTTCGCCCCGGTTTCCTTCAGGATCACTTCGCTCATTGCCGCCAGGTCGAGCGCCCCGTTGGCGATGTCGAAATTGATGTCGCGATGCTTGGAGGAGCGGCCGTAGCCTTCGCAGTCGCCGCACCAGGTGTCGAAGCCCCTCTCGGCGAACCAGTCCATTACCGATGAGTGGGGGCGGCCAGGCACCGAAAGATCGAAGGTCGGCTGCGAGCCCATCGAAGAGCCGTGGACGAAAAACACCGGAAACTCGCTCGCCTTGCCCTTGGGCGACTTGCGCCACATAAACAGGTCAATGCCGGGGTCGCGTTTGGTCCAGTACTCCTTGCCCCCGGTCCAGCTGACCTTGACCGGCTTGTCGGTGTTGCTCATGCTTGTGTCTCCAGTTGCCCAATTGAACGAGGGCGCTATTTTCTTCTCCGGGCCGCCTGCCGGCAACGCAGTTTCGTGAACAGTGCGTTCACCGCCGGCGCCGGCCTTGCAATTACTTGGCGAACAACGAGGCCATGTTGGCGAATGCCTTGATCTCCATCGCGTTGCCGGAGGGATCGAGGAAAAACATGGTGGCCTGCTCGCCCACTTCGCCCTTGAAGCGGATGTGCGGCTTGATGATGAAGTCGGTGCCCGCGGTTTCAAGCTTTTTCGCGATCTTGTCCCATTCCTGCATCGACAGCACGATGCCGAAATGGCGCACCGGCACGTTGTCGCCATCGACCGCGTTGGTGCTGTGGTGGCCGGCTTCCTCCGGCGCGAGGTGGGCGACGATCTGGTGGCCGTAGAAATTGAAATCCACCCAGTCGGGCGCGCTGCGGCCTTCGGGGCAGCCCAGCAGGTCGCCATAGAATTCGCGCGCGGCGGCAATGCTGTGGACCGGAAAGGCCAGGTGGAACGGATGCAGTACGGGAGTGACGGTGCTCATGACTATGATGCGTGAAAGACGCAGTTAACAACGATGGGAAACGCAGTTTATGGGCTCCGGCGCGCAAATGAAAGCGCCATGTCCCACATAGTGCGTAATGCACAAAGTTAAGACATTTGCCGGCATTTTCTCATGACATTGGAATTATTGTTCAAAAAGTTATAAATCCGGTATCCGTGAAAGGTGTGGATGATATTATGGGCGCGATTGTCGGCGCATCCTCCCGCCCCTGGATTGGCCCGCTCGACGAGCCCGGAAGACCTTGCTTCCACGGGCAGCTTTGCATGGTGAATCCCCGCATGTTGCGCAAACCGGTTCCTCCCTCGGCTTACGAACGCGTAACAGCTGCGTGGCGAGAAATGCGCAAGCGTATCCGTCCAGGACAAAAAGATTCGTGGCAGCGCGGCCGCGGCAACAAGCCCGACTACGTGATCGAAGATGCCGTCGATGATCGCATCGGCATCTATCGCATCTATAACCCCGCCGTTGCCCGCGAGGAGATGGTACGCCGCATCCAGGAGCTGGCCGACCTGATGCTGCGCGCCCATTACACCGGCGCCCTGTTCGACATGCGCGCCTGCCGCTTCGGCGAGCGCTCCGCCGCCAATGATGTTTCGCAGGAAGGCGCGCTGCCCTACGCGGTCAACCCGCTGTGGCGCATCGCCCTGCTAGTGCCGGCCGACGAAAGCAATGCGCCACCGGCGATGTTCGAAGCCATGCTCAAGCTGCACCGGCGCGCCGGCGTGCAGATGCAGAAGTTCGACGAGTACGGGGCGGCCGTACGTTGGTTGCAGGGGGCGCGCATCAATCAGGTGAATAAGCTGTGAGTGGATCGGCGGCGCCGGCACAAAAAAAAGCGCGCACGGCAACTCTCTTGACGGAGCAACCAGTGCGCACTAAAAGTACGACCTCAAACAGGGTTGAGACAAAGCTATACGGTTACGCATGCCGGCCGGGGCCGGGCATCACCACCCTCGCTTGCGCTTGAGTGTTGATCGTAGGTGTTTCACTTATCTCGCGAGTTATAATGCCTAGGCCTGCTAGCGCTGTCAAGGGTTTTCCGCGTTTTTTGTGATTTTTACATACGCGACTGCCTGTCCGGACGTTTAGCCCGACGCACCGTCCCCGCTGTCGCCCTCGGCGCGGCCGCATAACCAATCCACGGCACGCTGATAGTCGCTGAACAGGCGCGTGATATAGCCGGAATTGACGAAGGCCGTTTCCATGAAATCGTAGGAGCGGTCACCCGGGGTCACCAGCATGGCAATGCGCCATTCGCGCGTGAGACCGAGGCGCCGCGCCTGGTTGTAGGCATATTCGTATTGCGCGGCGATGCCGGTCTGAAAAGACGTGCCACGCGAGTCGAACATGATGCGAGCCACGCCATGCACGCGACCGAGTTCCAGCGCGGCCGACAGGCGCTGCCCCATCTCCGCCGAATTGCGCGCCGAAGCGAGAGAGCGGTAATGCACGAAGCCGCCCTCGCCTTCCAGGGAGAGTTGATAGCCGGAGTCATCCTGCGCGCTCATGACGGCACACGCAGGGCAAAAGTGCGGGCGGGAAGCAATGCCTTTGCGCCAACGCCCCGCCGCGTCGGAGTGCGCATGGCAACTTCGGGATTCATGCATTCTGCCGGTCGGTTGACCGGTCCATTATCTGATGCAGGCAGCAAGAAGGCCAGAGGCGCCCGTAAGGACGCCTCAAGCGCTCACTATTGACGGTATGGCGGCGCCGGGGAAACGGATGCTCCGGAAGTAGCCGTTTTATCGCACTGACCCGGCCACTGCCTGCTGGCCGGTAACACGAGGAATATTGACTGCGGGATCAATATTTTCAAGACCGGCGCACATAAGCCGAGTCAATGACCGGCATAACCCGGATGCAGAATGGCGCCGGGGCCGCCCGAATCCGAGCGCGACTTATTTACGCGCCTGCAGCTTGGCGTTGATCAGGTCGGCGATGTTGGTCTGCTTGCCCTTGAGGGCCCAGCTCGCCGCCGTATCGCCGTTCTGGTTTTTCACGCTGGGGTCGGCGCCTTCGTCCAGCAGCAGGCGCACGGTGTCGATGTAGCCGCCGCGCGCCGCCATCATGAGAGGCGTGGTGCCGTTGGGCGCGGTGCAGTCGATATAGGCACTGGCGTCCAGCAGCAGCTTGACGATGTCGGCGTGGCCGCTGGTGGCGGCATAGAGCAGCGCCGTCCAGCCCGGCTTGTTGACCTCGGCGTCCTTCGACAGGAGGTATTGCACCATGTCGCTGGAGCCCGCCAGGCTGGCGATCATGATCGGCGTTTCCTTGAAGGCGTTCTGCTTGTCGATATCCGCCCCACCCTCGACCAGGATCTTCACTACGTCAAGGTTATGTTCGCGGGCGGCGATGTGCAGCACCGGCTGGCCCTTGGCATCGACCGTGTTGGGGTCCATGCCGCGCTTGAGCAGGTTGGCGACTTCCCTCGGCCGGCTGTTTTCCACCGCCTGGATGAAATCGTCATAGGCGGCAGCCGCGGCGACGCCGGTGTGCAGGGTAAGGGCCAGGGCCAGCGCACCACCCAGGCGGCGCCAGGTGCGACTCAGGGGCGCGCTCATGCCGTGCCCGCCGGCGCTGCCTTGAACAGGCGGAAGAAGTTTTCCGTGGTTACGCGCCCCACTTCCTCGGGCGTCATGCCGCGCAGGCGGGCGATCTCCTCGGCCACGTGCATGACGAAGGCAGGTTCGTTCACCTTACCGCGATGGGGCGCGGGGGCCAAGTAGGGGGAGTCGGTTTCGATCAGCATTTTGTCCAAGGGTACGATCCGCGCGACTTCCTTGAGTTCCTTGGCGTTCTTGAAAGTGACGATGCCGGAGAACGAAATGTAAAAGCCCAGGGCGATGGCGGCCTCCGCTACTTCCCGCGTTTCGGTGAAGCAATGCATCACCCCGCCGATGCGTTCCGCCCCTTCCTCGCGCATTACCCGCAGCGTGTCTTCGGCCGCCGAGCGCGTGTGGATGATCAGGGGCTTGCCGGTGGCGATCGCGGCGCGAATGTGGGTGCGAAAGCGCTCGCGCTGCCATTCCAGGTCGCCGGTCAGGCGGTAGTAGTCCAGCCCGGTCTCGCCGATCGCCACTACCTTGGGATGACGCGCCAGTTCGATCAGGCGCTCGGTGGTGGGCTCGGTGTCTTCGTCATGGTCAGGGTGGACGCCGACCGAGGCGTAGACGTTCGGATGGCTATCGGCGAGCGCCAGGACGCTATCCAGTTCTTCGAAACTGACCCCGACGCACAGCGCGTGGCTGACCCCGTTTTTCGCCATCGCGGCGAAAATGTCGGGGAGCCGGGGGGCAAACTCCGGGAAGTTGATGTGGCAATGAGAATCTACAAACATATCAAATACTTGAATAAACTACCTAATCTCATTTCTCAAGTAGAGGGTGAGGTTTAATAGTTATTAAAATCAATAATTTAAGGAAAACACCTAAAGTTGATGCCAAGCGTCAACTTTACCTACTGCCTATCGCCGCTTTACTCTTCAGAGCGTATGCGTAGGCCGTGTAGAGGAGATGGCGTTGCCGAGGATATTCTCAATCTTGCGGCGCGCGGACTGGCCGCTTTCGTCCGCGGAAAACTGCACTCCCACCCCCTGCTGCTTGCCGCCGTGGGCGCCGCCGGGTGTCACCCAGACCACGGTGCCGGCCACCGGCAGCTTGGCCGGATCGTCCATGAGGGAGAGCAGCATGTAGACCTGGTCGCCTAATTTATAGGCGCGGGTAGTGGGAATGAACAGGCCGCCGTTGGCCAGGTGCGGCATGAAGGCGGCGTAGAGCGCCGATTTCTCCTTGATGTTCAAGGAGAGCATGCTGGGTCGGGCGCCGCCTGCCTGCGCGGTCTTGGTAGTGTCGTCGGCCATTGTTCAGGAGTGGATGACTCGGGCGTAATCGATCAGGAGGTCTTCGGCAACCAGGCGCACGTTCAGCGGATGCCCTGCCATGCGCCGCGCCGCCAGCAGGCTGCGGTACAGGCGGAACAAACCGGGCAGATCGGCCCCGCCCGCCAGCTTTTCTATCGCCTTGATCTGGCGGGGATAATAACGCACTTTGCCGCTGTTTCTGTGCAAAATCAGGTCGGTTACCCACTGCGTCAGCCACAAGGTCAGCAGTTCAGTGCCGGCCTTGTCGCATTTTTCGGCGGTGGCGACCGGGTCCAGGGCGCGCGCGCCGGTAAGCGCGTCGATCAGCATGGTGCGCACTTCCTGGGCTGCCGTGTCTTCGGACTTGTCGAGCGCCGCCAGCGGCGCACCGCCAGCCTCGGCGAGCGCGGTTTGCGCATCGGCCACGCCTGCCTGCGTGAGCCAGGCCAGCACTTCCTCGTTGGTCGGAGGCGCGACGGGAAATTTGGCGGCGCGGCTTTTGATCGTCGGCAACAGCTGGTCCATGCGGCTGGTCACCAGCAGGAACACGGTGCCGGGCGACGGCTCTTCCAGGGTTTTCAGCAGCGCATTCCCGGAAGCCTGGTTCAGCGCATCGGCCGGATACAGCAGCACCACCTTGGCGCCGCCGCGATGCGTGCCGATGCCAAAAAACGTGTCCAGCGAGCGGATCTGCTCGATCTTGATGTCCTTGCTCGGCGCCTTCGACTTGCCGCCCTCGCCTTCGGCATCAGCGCCGGTTTCGGTATCGACCGGCTGCAGGGCTTCGGGCAGCACCGCGCGGTAATCCGGATGATTGCCCTCGGCAAACCAGCGGCAGGCGTTGCATTCGCCGCAAGGATGCCCGCCGGGGCCTAAGGTTTCGCACAACAGGCTTTGCGCGAAATGCTCGGCCAGATCACGCTTGCCGATGTGCGGCGGGCCGTAGATCAGCAGCGCATGCGGCAGGCGTTCGCGCGTTACCTGAAGCTGCTCCCAGGCCGGTTCCAGCCATTTATATTTCAATTCTTTCATAGAGTTGAGATAATTTTCTCAAGCTCTTTCGAGATTATTTCCGAGGCCTGGTTGGCGTCGATCACGCGAAAACGCCTGGGCTCGGCCTGGGCGCGGCGCAGGTATTCGGCACGCACGCGCTCATGGAAATCGGTCAGCTCGATTTCAAAACGGTCGAGCTCGCGGCTGGTCGCCAGGCGGCCGGCTGCGACGTCACGCGACAGGTCGAACAGCAGGGTGAGATCTGGCGTCAGGCCAGGATGCACCCAGTCGGCCAGAGCCTGGATTTTTTCCGCGGGCACGCCGCGCCCGCCCCCCTGATAGGCGAAAGTGGCGTCGGTAAAGCGGTCCGAAATCACCCAGGCGCCGCGCGCCAGGGCCGGGGCGATCACTTGCGCCACGTGCTCGCGGCGGGCGGCGAACATCAAGAGCGTCTCGGTTTCCAGGTGCATGGCTTCGGCCAGCAGCAGGCCGCGCAGGGATTCCCCCATCGCCGTGCCACCCGGCTCGCGCGTCACCACCACTTCCACTCCCTTCGCGCGCACCAGCTCGGCAACGCGGGTAATGTGGGTGGACTTGCCGGCGCCGTCGATGCCTTCGAAGGTAATGAAGCGCGGTTTCAGCCCGCTCTTCATTGTTGCCGTCACCTCGGGCGCGACGGCGGTGGAGTCGCCTGCATCGACCGCGGTGTCAGCCTGCATTGCTCGCGCCCCCGAGTTTCTTCTGGTAGCGGTTCACCGCTCGGTTGTGCGCCTCCAGGGTAGAGGAAAATTCGTGGGTGCCGTTACCCTTGGCGACGAAATAAATGGCATCGGTATCGGCCGGGTGCAGCGCCGCCTGGATTGCGGCCGCGCCCGGCAGGGCGATCGGCGTCGGCGGTAACCCGGTGCGGGTGTAGCTGTTATAGGGGCCGTCTTCCAGCAAATCCTTCTTGCGCAGGTTGCCGTCGAACTTGTCGCCCATGCCGTAGATGATGGTCGGGTCGGTCTGCAGCAGCATGCCCTTTCTCAGGCGGTTGATGAACACCCCGGCGATCAGCGGGCGCTCCTTGGTCTGCCCGGTCTCCTTCTCGATGATGGAGGCCATGATCAGCGCCTGGTACGGCGTGGTGTAAGGCAGGTCGGAGGCGCGCTTTGCCCATTCGCCGTCGATGCGCTTGTGCATCAGGCGATAGGCGCGGCGCAGGATGTCGGTATCGCGCGCGCCCTTGGCGAACAAATAGGTGTCGGGGAAAAACAGGCCCTCGGGAAACTTGTCGCCGTTGAAGGCCGGCCCGCCGCTGCCCTCGGCCTTGACCACCTGCGCCAGCAAGTCCGCATCGCTCATTCCCTTGGAGGCATGGCTAACGCCCTCGTGCGCATCGAGCGCGGCGCGGAACTGGTGAAAGGTCCAGCCCTCGGGAATGCGCACTTCCTGCAGGGAGACGTCGCCGCGGGTCAACTGGTCGATCAGGCTCATCGGCGTGGCGCCGGGCTCGACTTCGTAGCTGCCGGCTTTGATTTGCGTGTCGCGCCCCGATATGCGGGCCAGGGCCACCAGAATGTCGGGCTGCACCGGCACCACCAACGCGGTAAGGCGCGCCGCCGTGCGCATCGAACTGCCGGCGGGAATGTTCAGATCGACATTGTTTTGACCTAGCGGGAGCGGCCGCTGCGCATACCACCAGAGGGCGCCGCCCGCACAAATCACGCCCAAAAAAGCCAGCAGAATCAGAGCTTTGAGTATTCGAAACATTATTGGTTAGCGGCCCGCTTGGGCGTGGGTGGGCGAAAGCAGGCCGCTATAATAAGGACTTGCCTCCGGATTGACCATGAAAACCGCCGAACTATCCCCTCCTGCGCCCTTTGCTTCACTCTTACCGGATTGGGGCGTGATCCACGCAAGCGGCGCGGACGCGCAAACCTTCCTGCATGGCCAGTTCACCAACGACCTGCTGGGCCTGCCCGCTGATGGCGCGCAATGGAATGGCTACTGTTCCGCCAAGGGACGCCTGTACACAGCCTTCCTGGTCTGGCGCGACGGCGGCGACGGCTTTTACCTCGCTACCGACCGCGCCCTGATTCCCGCGCTGGTGAAGCGCCTGCGCATGTTCGTATTGCGCGCCAAGGTGGTGCTGGAAGACAAGTCCGAAGCTTTCGATATCTACGGCCTGGTTGGCCTCGATACGCCAAATCCGATGCAGGCGGAGCAAAAGAACGGCGCGGCCTTCGTCGGCCTGCCGCCGATCCACGGTGTCGCCCGTAGCCTTGCCCTGCTCCCCAAAGGGACGGCCGCACCTGCACTCACGGCCGGCACCGCCGCCGAATGGCAACGCCTGATGATCCACGCCGGCGAGGTGTGGATCCTGTCTTCGACCCAGGAGCAGTTCGTGCCGCAGATGGTGAATCTCGATGCCATCGGCGCCATCAACTTCAAGAAAGGCTGCTACCCCGGCCAGGAAGTGGTGGCGCGCGCGCATTACCGCGGCGCCGTCAAGCGGCGCGCTTACCTGGCGCATGTGGCTGCGGATGCCAAGGCTGGGGATGCGCTGTTCGCTTCCGACCCGAGTCGCCAGGACGGCGGCCAGGAAAGCGGCATGGTCGCCAACGCCGCGCCCGCCCCCGGCGGCGGCAGCGACGTGCTGGCGGTAATCCAGATCCAGAGCCACGCGCAGGCGCAGATTCACCTCGGCAGCGCCGACGGCCCGCTGCTGCAATTCGCTGAACTACCCTACACCATTCCCGCCGCCGCCTAGAACCTCCACAATAACCAACGACACACAGGGAAGGCGGCCCGCCGCCGCAGCCATGAGCGACATCACCGATTACTACATCTATTACAAGGTCAGCCCGGAGCAGGAAAGCGACCTGGTGCCGATTGCGGTGGCCATGCAGTCCGACATCTACCGGCTCACCGGCATCCGCGGCAGGCTGAAGAAAAAGACCGGCGATTCCGCCACCTGGATGGAAATCTACGAAGGCGTGCACCAGCGCCTCCTGTTCGAGGCCGCGCTGGCCGATTGCGTGGCGCGCTTCGGGCTGGACAAATTCCTGCCCTCCGGCGCTGCGCGCAAGAGCGAAATCTTTCACGACCCCCTGGCCTGAAAGCCGCAACCGCATGTGCCTGATCGCCTTCGCCTGGAAGGCCCATCCCCGTTATCGCCTGGTGGTCGCCGCCAACCGCGACGAGCGCCACGACCGCCCCACCGCTCCTGCCGCCTTCTGGGAAGACGCGCCCGGTCTTTTCGCCGGGCGCGACCTGCAGGACCGCGGCACCTGGATGGGCGTCACCCGCAACGGTCGCTTCGCGGCGCTGACCAACTATCGCGACCCCACCGAATTCAAGGCCGGTGCGCCGACGCGCGGCGCCCTGGTGGCGAATTTCCTGCGCGAAGACAAAGCGCCGATGGACTACGCCGAGGGCCTCGGCGCAATCCAGTACATGTACAACGGCTTCAACCTGCTGATCGGCGATGAACATTCGCTGTGGTACGTGGGCAATCGCGCCGGCGCGCCGCAGGAAGTGCTGCCCGGGATCCACGGCGTCTCCAACGCGCTGCTCGACACGCCGTGGCCCAAGGCGGTTGGCCTGGAGGGGGTGATGAAACAGGCGCTGCAAAGCCAAAGCGGCGAGGCGCTGATCGACACCCTGGTCGAGGCGCTTGCCGACACTGGTATCGCCCCCGACGCGCAACTGCCCGACACCGGCGTGGGCCTGGCGCGCGAACGCGTGCTGTCCGCGCGCATGATCGTCGATCCGGCCTACGGCACGCGCAGCGCCACCGTGCTGCTGGTCGACCACGCCGGCAACGTCGAATTCGCCGAACGCACATTTACTCCGCAAGGCACGATCAGCGGCAACGTCAGGCAATCGATCGCCGCGGCACCTGCTTGAGCAAGGTCAGGATGTCGTAGACCGGCAACCCGGTCGCTTCGCGCAGGTCCGGTGCATAAGGCGGCATGTTGGTGCATTCCAGCACCAGCACCGTGACCTGCGGATGCATCTCACGCAAGCGCGCGCCCGCCTCCAGCATCTCCTCACGGAGCTTCGAGGTATCCATCTGCGGCAGGTCGCCGAGAATCGCGCGCACGAATTCGCCGTCCGGCCGCACGCCCACGACAGGCGTATCAACCGCCGCGCCGACGCCGCGCAAATGATCCGCCGTCAATGATTCCGCAGCGATGGTGATGATGCCCACCTGTTCTCCGGCGACCTGCAACGGCCCCACCTGCAACAGGCTGGAAGAAGCCACCGGCACTGGCAAGGCTGCCTGCAATTCACGCTGGAACAAGGCGAGAAAACCGCAACTGGTGCTGATCGCGCCGCAGCCCTCGCCCACCAGTTCCAGCGCCGCATCGATGAACGGCTGCAGCAGCCCTGCAGCGCGCTCATGCACCACCCGTTGCGCCGAAGCGCCGCGCACGATGCGGTAGCGCACCGGAAAATCGAAGCTCGCGGGATTGCCGATGTCACCTGGAACACGCGGAAAGCGCGTCTCGAGCATCAGCACGCCCAGCGGCGCGGCGCTCATCGGCGCCACGCCATGGCGACATGCGCAACGCGCATGTGCAAACAGGGTTTTTCAAATCGCACAGCCGCGATAATATCGCGCCATGAACCGCATCGACCATATCGTCATCAATACCCGCGACCAGACCGACGAAGCGCTGGCCTTTTTCAACCGCATGGGCTTCATCGTCACCGCGCGCGGCTACCACACCCTGGGCTCGATCAACCACACGGTCGTGTTCCAGCATGATTACCTCGAGCTCCTGGGCTACCCGCCCGGCAAGCCGCCGGAAAAGCGCCCGGAACTCGTCGCGCGCCCGGCCGGCCTGATGGCCACCGTGCTCAACGCCGACGATGCCGACCGCGTACGCGCCGAACTGCAAAAACGCGGCCTGGCGCCGCGCCCGGTCTCCGATTTTTCGCGCCCGGTGGATCTCGGCCACGGCCAGAGCGGCGACGCCGCCTTCCGCGTCACCCGCCTGGAGCCCGATGCGATTCCCGGTTCGTGGTTCTACTATTGCCAGCAGGTGACGCCGCAGTTCGTCTGGCGCCCCGAATGGCAGGCGCACGCCAACAGCGTTACCTCGATGACGCGCCTGACCATCCAGGTCGACGATCCGGCCGCCGCCGCCCTCCTCTACCTGCGCGCCATCGAAGGCGCGCAGGCAAGCGAAGGCAGTGCCGGCGCCCGCGTGATCCGCATGCAGGACTTCGAAATCGAGCTGATCGCCGGCACCCCCGGCATGCGCAAGCTGGTGTTCGGTGTCGCCTCGCTGGAACGCTGCGCCGCCGCGCTTGCTGCCGGCAGCGTCGCGCACCGGATGCATGAACAGCGCATCATCGTGGACGCGCAGGCGCAACTGGGGTGCATGCTGGAATTCGAGGCCGCTTGAGCGTTGCACGCAGTGGCCGTCTATGGCGCGGGCCGCGGTGAAAACCCGAATGCTTTCGGCGCAAACCCTGTGGCACAATCCTAGCGTAAGCTAATTCTTATAAACAGAACCGGAGGAAACAATGCGATTTGACCGCACCCTGCTGGCCGCGGCCGTCCTGGCCCTGGCCGCTACCGCTCCGGCGCAGGCGCAGACCAAATGGGATCTGCCCGCCGCCTACCCGTCGACCAACTTCCACACCGAAAACCTCAACCTGTTCGCCAAGGACGTCGAAAAGGCCAGCGGCGGCAAGCTGAAGATCACGGTGCACGACAACGCCTCGCTGTTCAAGGCGCCCGAGATCAAGCGCGCCGTGCAGGGCGGCCAGGCAGCCATCGGCGAAATCCTGCTGGCCAATTACGCCAACGAAAATCCGCTGTACGAGCTCGACGGCGTGCCCTTCCTCGCCGTCAGCTACGCCGACTCGATCAAGCTCTACAAGGCGCAAAAGCCGGCGCTGGAAAAGCTGCTCGGCTCGCAAGGCATGAAGCTGCTCTACGTGGTGCCATGGGGGCCGCAGGGCATCTACACCAAGCGCACCATCAACAGCGCCGCCGACATGAAAGGCCTGAAGTGGCGCGCCTACAGCCCCGCCACCGCGAAAATCGCCGAACTGGTCAATGCCACCCCGGTGACCATCCAGGCCGCCGAACTGTCGCAGGCGCTGGCCACCGGCGTGGTTGATTCCTACATGTCGTCGCTTTCCACCGGCTACGATTCCAAGACCTACGAAAGCATCAAGAACTGGTACGACACCCAGGCCTGGCTGCCGAAGAACGCGGTGATCGTCAGCCAGAAGGCGTTCGACGCCCTCGACAAGCCGACCCAGACCGCCGTGCTCAAGTCGGCGGCGGAGGCGGAGACGCGTGGCTGGAAGATGTCCGATGAAAAGAACAAGTGGTATGCCGAGCAGATGACCAAGAACGGCGTCAACATCATCAAGCCCTCGGCGCAGCTTTCCGCCGACATGAAAAAGGTCGGCGACACCATGCTGGTCGACTGGCTGAAAAAAGCCGGCCCCGAAGGCAAGTCCGTGGTCGACGCCTACAAGAAGATGTAATGCTGCGCAAGACGCTGGACTTCATCTATGACGCCGCGGGTTATCTCGCGGCGTTTTTTGTTTTCATGATTTTCGCCATCATGACCGTCAGCTCGATCATGCGCGAAACCGGCTTCAAGACCGGCGGCACCGACGACGTGGTGTCGTGGATCACCGCCGCCGCCGCCTTCTTCGGCCTGGCGCACACCTTCAAGCACGGCGATTTCGTGCGTGTCGGCCTGCTGCTGGAAAAGCTGGGCGAAAAGCCGCGCCGATTTTTCGAGATCCTCTCGCTCACCATCGCCACCGTGTTCACCGGCTACATGGCCTGGGCGGTCACCCTCTACGTCTACGACAGCTACCAGTTCAAGGACATGGCCGGCGGCCTGGTGGTAATCCCGCTGTGGATCCCGCAGATCAGCTTCGTCGTAGGCGCCGTGCTGCTGTTCGTCGCCTTCGTCGATGAACTGGTCCTGGTCCTGATGGGCCGCACCCCCACCTACGTGCGCGCGGTCGAGGAACGCCACGCCCGCGGCGACTTCAGCGAGGACGTATGAACGTCATCGAAGTCGGCGGCCTGCTGCTGTTCATCATGGTGCTGCTGCTTACTGGCGGGGTGTGGATCGCGATCACGCTGGCCATCGTCGGCTGGATCGGCATGGCGCTGTTCACCAACATCCCGCCCGCGGTCTGGGGCAAGAACCTGTTTTCCGCGCTGTGGGAATCGAACGCCTCCTGGGAACTGGCGGCCTTGCCGCTATTCATCTGGATGGGAGAGATATTATTCCGCACCAAGCTGTCCGAGGAAATGTTCGAGGGCCTCTCGCCCTGGCTCAACCGCGTGCCCGGGCGCCTGATGCACACGACGATTCTCGGCTGCGGCATTTTCGGCTCGGTCTCCGGCTCCTCCGCCGCCACCTGCGCCACCATCGCCAAGGTTGCCCTGCCCGAACTGGTCAAGCGCGGCTACGACGAAGACATGGCCTTGGGTTCGCTCGCCACCGCCGGCACCCTCGGCATCCTGATTCCGCCCTCCATCACCATGGTGGTCTACGCGGTCGCGGCCGACGCTTCGATCATCCGCATCTTCCTCGCCGGCTTCATTCCGGGCTTTTTGCTGATGATCCTGTTCTCCGGCTACATCGGCTGGTGGTCGATCCGCCATCCGGACAAGGTACCGCCGCCCGAGCCGCCGATGACCTTCAAGGAAAAGGTCATCAAGTCGGGCAACCTGATCCCCTGCACCCTGCTGATCGTCTTCATCGTCTGGGCCCTGATCGCCGGCTGGGCCACCGCCACCGAATGCGCCGCGTACGGCGTGCTGGGTTCGCTGGCGATTGCCGCCTGGAGCCGCACCCTCACCTGGGAAGCCTTCGCGGGGAGCCTGATGGGTTCGACTCGCGTCTCCTGCATGATCATGTTCATCCTCGCCGGCGCGGCCTTCCTTACCAAAACCATGGCCTTCACCGGCATCCCGCACGACCTGGCCGAATGGGTGGGCAGCCTCAACCTCTCGCCCTATGCGCTGATCGGCATGCTCTCGCTGGTGTACATCGTGCTCGGCACCGCGCTGGACGGCATCTCGATGATCGTGCTCACCTCCTCGGTAGTGCTGCCGATGATCCTCAAGGCCGGCTTCGACAAGATCTGGTTCGGCATTTTCATCGTCCTGCTGGTGGAAATCGCCGAGGTAACCCCGCCGGTCGGCTTCAACCTGTTCGTGCTGCAGAACATGACAGGCAAGGACTCGAACTACATTGCCAAGGTGTCGATTCCTTTCTTCGTCTGCCTGCTGATCGGCATCGGCCTGATCACCGCCATGCCCGTGCTGGTCACCTGGTTCCCCGATTACGTCATGGGGGCCGTGAAGTAAATGCGCGTGGCGGTGCTGGGAGGCGGTGTCGCCGGCGTCGCCACGGCCTACTTCCTGCGCGAAGCCGGCCACGAAGTCACGGTGAGCGATCGCCAGCCGGCCGCGGCACTGGAAACCAGCTACGCCAACGCCGGCCACGTCTGCCCCTCCTACGCCACTCCCTGGGCCGCGCCCGGCATGCGCTGGAAGTCGGCAAAGTGGGCCATGCAGGCGTGGCTGGGCATGGAGACCGCTCTCAAGTTCACGCCGCGCCTCGATGCGCATCAATGGAACTGGCTCAGGCGCTTCCTCGGCGAATGCAATGCCGAACGCTACGCCGTCAACAAGGCGCGCATGGGGCGCATCGCGCGCTACAGCCATGCCCAGCTCAAGGCCATCCGCGAACGCCTGGATCTCGATTACGAACAGATCACCGCCGGCAACCTGCAAGTCTTCCGCGATCAGGCCGGCGTCGACAATGCGCAATTAAGCGCAAAGGTGCTGCTGGATGCCGGCGTGCCACACCGCCTGCTGAACGCCGACGAATGCATCGCCTTCGACCCCGCGCTCTCGGGCGCACGTCACCGCATCGCCGGCGGCATGCTGATGCCGATGGATGAGACCGGCAATTGCCAGTTGTTCACTGCCAAACTGGCGCAATGGCTGAACGAAAACGGCGTGGCCTTCCGTTATTCGACGCCGATCGAGGGCTTGAGCGCGACCGGCGACGCCATCGATGTCACGCTTACCGGCGCACCTCTCACTGCCGACGCCTACGTGCTCGCCTGCGCCTTTCCCTCAGTCGCGCTGGCGCGCCCTTTGGGCCTCGACCTGCCAATCTATCCCGTCAAGGGCTACGCCATCACGGTGCCGATCACCGACGAGAACAAGGCGCCGAAAAGCGGCATCCTCGATGAAGCCCTGAAAGTCGCCGTCACCCGCATGGGCAACAAGATACGCGCCGCCGGCACCGCCGAAATCGGCGCGCGCGATATTGGCGTGCGCCCGGCCGACTGCGCCACCATCCTCAAATCCGTCACCGAGCTGTATGGCAGCATGAATCTCGAAGGCGCCGAATACTGGGCCGGCATGCGCCCGATGACCCCGGACGGCGCGCCATTGATCGGCCAGACGCGCTATCGCAACCTGTTTCTCGCCACCGGCGGCGGTTCGAACGGCTGGACCACCGCCTGCGGGGTGGGGCGCGTCACCGCCGACATCATTTCCGGAAAAGCACCGGAGATCGACATCAGCGACATGGGGCTCGGTCGCTTCGCCTAGCGTCGCCCTTGCGTAGCCTTTCCTCAATAAATCGTCTGGCTGCGCCAGCGATTTATTGCTGATCAGCCCAGGCAAAAGTAGGTTGGTACTTTTGCCTGCTCTTTCAATGGGCTTTGTCCCAATTGGGCCCGACGCCGACTTCCGCCACCAGCGGCACATCCAGCGCCGCTACTTCGCTCATCAGCTGCGGCACCTTGGTGCGCGCCAGCTCCAGCTCGTTCTCCGGCACTTCCAGCACCAGTTCATCGTGCACCTGCATCACCAGGCGGGTGCCAAGCTGGTCCTTCTCCAGCCAGTCCTCGACCGCGATCATCGACATCTTGATCAGGTCGGCCGCCGTGCCTTGCATCGGCGCGTTGATCGCCTGGCGCTCGGCGCCCTGGCGGCGCGGCCCGTTGCCGCCGTTGATGTCGGGCAGCCACAGGCGGCGGCCGAACACGGTCTCGACATAGCCCTTTTCCTTCGCCATCACGCGCGTCTCGTCCATATAGCGCTTCACGCCGGCGAAGCGCTCGAAATAGCGGTCGATGTAATTCTTCGCCGCGTCGCGCTCGATGCCGAGGTTGCTGGCCAGGCCAAAGGCGCTCATGCCGTAGATCAGCCCGAAGTTGATCACCTTCGCGTAGCGGCGCTGTTCGCTGGTCACCTCTTCCCTGGGCGTACCGAACACCTCGGATGCTGTGGCGCGGTGCACGTCTTCACCTGCCGCAAAGGCGGCGATCAGCGCCGGGTCCTTGGAGATGTGCGCCATGATGCGCAACTCGATTTGCGAATAGTCCGCCGAGATGATCACCGAGCCGGGCGGCGCGATGAAGGCCTCACGGATGCGCCGGCCTTCGGCGGTGCGGATCGGGATGTTCTGCAGGTTGGGTTCGTTCGACGACAAGCGCCCGGTCACCGCCACCGCCTGCGCGTATGTCGTGTGCACCCGCCCGGTATTGGGATTGACCATGCGCGGCAGCTTGTCGGTGTACGTCGACTTGAGCTTGGACAGGCTGCGGTAGTCGAGGAGCACCTTGGGCAGCGGATAGTCCTCTGCCAGCTTTTGCAGCACCTCTTCGTCGGTGGAAGGCGCGCCTGACGGCGTTTTCTTGACCACCGGCAGCTTCATGCGCTCGAAAAAGATTTCGCCGATCTGCTTCGGGCTGCCGAGGTTGAAAGGCTGGCCGGCGAGCTCGTAGGCCTTCTGCTCCAGTTCCAGCATCTTGGTGCCGAGTTCGCCGCCCTGCTTTTCCAACAGAGCCGCATCGATCAGTACGCCGTTGCGCTCCATTTTCAGGAGCACGCGCGAGGTCGGCATCTCCAGTTCGTAGATGAACTTGAGCTTGGCGTCCTTCTCGATGCGCGGCCACAGGGTCTGGTGCAGTTGCAGCGTGACCTCGGAGTCTTCGGAGGAATACTCGGTGGCGCGGTCGATCGCCACCTGGTCAAAGCCGATCTGGTTCGCGCCCTTGCCGCACACCTCCTCGAAGGTGATGGTCCGGCGGCCGAGATGGCGCTCGGCCTGGCTGTCCATGTTGTGGCTTTTGTGCGATTCCAGCACGTAGCTTTGCAGCAGCGTGTCATGGGCGATGCCGTGTAGCGCCACGCCGTGGTTGGCGAAAATGTGGGCGTCGTACTTCAGGTGCTGGCCGACCTTTTTCTTCTCCGGGTTTTCCAGCCAGGGGCGCATTTTCTCGATCACCGCGTCGAAATCAAGCTGGCCTTCGGCGTCCGGACCGCGATGCTTCAAGGGAATGTAGGCGCCCTTGTAGGGTTCCAGCGCCAGCGATATGCCGACCAGGCGCGCCAGCATGGGGTCAAGCGAAGTGGTCTCGGTGTCCACCGCCGCGATGTCGGCGGCATCAAGACGCGCCAGCCATTCGTCGAGTTGTTCCATCGTGTTGATGGTGACGTATTCCTTCGGCTTGTCGCCCGGCAAATCACCTGGATCGGGTGCCTTCAGCGCAGCGTCGGTGAAATCGCGGGTCGCTGCGGCTTTGTCCTCGCTGGCCGGCGCACCGCTTTCCAGTTCACGCGTCCAGCTCTTGAAACTATAGCGCTTGTAGAGTTCCAGCAATGCCGCCTTGTCTTCGTCCAAAGGCTTGAGGATTTCCGGATGCAGTTCCGGCACATCGCACTTGATGGTGAGGAGCGACCGTCCCTTTGGCAGCCAGTCAAGCGCGCGGCGCAGATTGTCGCCCACCACACCCTTGATCTTGTCGGCATTGGCGATCACGCCTTCCAGGCTGCCGTATTCGTTGATCCACTTGACCGCGGTCTTCGGGCCGACCTTTTCCACGCCGGGCACGTTGTCCACCGCATCGCCCATCAGCGTCAGGTAATCGATGATGCGTTCCGGCGGCACGCCGAATTTCGTGGTGACGCCGGGAATGTCCAGCGTCTCGTTGCTCATGGTGTTGACCAGCGTGACATGTTCATTGACGAGCTGCGCCATGTCCTTGTCGCCGGTGGAGACGATGGTGTCGATCTTCATTTCCGAGGCGATTGTCGACAGCGTACCGATGACGTCATCCGCCTCCACCCCGTCCACCATCAATATCGGCCAGCCGAGGGCGCGCGTGCCGGCGTGGATCGGCTCGATCTGTTTCACCAGGTCTTCGGGCATGGGCGCGCGCTGCGCCTTGTACTCCGGATAGGCGTCGTCGCGGAAGGTCTTGCCCTTGGCGTCGAACACGCAGGCGATATAGTCGGCGTGATAATCTTCGCGCAGCTTTTTCATCATCGAGAGAAAGCCGCGAATCGCGCCGGTGGGCTCGCCGGCGTCGCTGCGCAAATCGGGCAGTGCATGGAAAGCGCGATACAGATAGGAAGAGCCGTCTACCAGCAATAGCCTGGGCATAGTTGATCGAAGGGAAGCAAAATGGAAGCGAAGGTGCGCCGGGAAGCCCCGGCGGCGGAATATTCGGCGCGCGAGGCGTGGCGCCTGTTCGGAATTATGTCAGAGTTCGTCGAGGCCACGGGGCGCCTGGAGTCGCTGCACCCGGCCGTCTCCATCTTTGGGTCAGCGCGCCTGGACCCCGAGCACAAGTATTACAAGCTCACCGAGGAAATCGCGCGCAAGCTCTCCGACTCCGGCTTCTCCGTCATCTCCGGCGGCGGCCCCGGCGTGATGGAAGCCGCCAACCGCGGCGCCTATCACGGCAAGAGCGCCGCGGTGGGCCTCAACATCGAACTGCCGCGCGAGCAGCACGGCAACATGTTCCAGGACGTGGCGCTCTACTTCAAGCATTTTTTCGCGCGCAAATACATGTTCGTCAAGTTTGCCTGCGCCTATGTGGTGATGCCCGGCGGCTTCGGTACGCTGGACGAGCTCACCGAGGCGCTCACGCTGGTGCAGACCGGCAAGGCCAGCAAGATGCCGATCATCCTGGTCGGCAGCGAATTCTGGGCCGGCATGCTCGACTGGATGCGCGACAAGCTGATCGACTACAAGCTGATCGACCCCGCCGACATGGACCTGATGCAGGTGCTCGATAGCGCCGACGAGGTGGTGGAGACGATTTTCAATTTCTACGAAACCCGTGGTTTCACCCCGACCGAAGTCGATCGTGAACGCCTGATGTATCTCTGATGCGACAGCGGCGGCATGGAATGCAGGCTGGTTGCAAATCCATGTCGCCTAAGCGATTAAATGAGCGCAGAATAGGCCGGACAGGTCCCCTTGATACAATAAGACCATGCGCTCAACCATAAAAAATTCCCTGACGCCGCTCGCCCGTCTGCTCGTCCTGCTGTGCCTGCCGGTTTCCCTCGCGCTGGCGCAACAGCCGCCGCAACCGCCCAATCTCGAGCCCCTGCCCAAAGACCAGGTGCCGATGCCGCCGCAGATGAAAATCGACCCCAGCCAGGAGCCGGAGGTCACCGTCACCAAGCGCGGCGAAGACAAGGTGGAAGAGTTTCGCATCGGCGGGCGCCTGTACATGATCCGCGTCACCCCGCCCAATGCGCCCCCTTACGTGCTGGTGGACAATGAGGGTACCGGCACCTTCGGCCCCAGTGCCGGCCCGGCCGACAATGTCGCCAACATCCACGTGCCGATGTGGGTGCTCGGGCGCTTCTGACCCGCTTTTCACGGGCGCGGCGCCCGCGCGCCGGTTAAAATTCGCTTTTCCGGGGCCGCCGGCCCCGCAATCCGCTATTGTCTTTCGTCCCGCCGCATGGCCGTCTTCACCCCACTCACCGAAAATGAACTGCGCCCCTGGCTCGCCCAATACGACGCCGGCGAACTGCGCAGCCTGACCGGCATTGCCGCCGGCATCGAAAACAGCAATTTCTTCCTGGGCACCAGCGGCGGCGAATATGTGCTCACGATTTTCGAGAAGCTGACGCCGGCCGAGCTGCCGTTCTACCTCGGCCTCACTGCACACCTGGAACAGGGCGGCATCCCCTGCCCCGGTCCGCTGCCGGACCGCGCCGGACGCCACTTCAGCGAACTGAAGGGCAAGCCCGCCGCCATCGTGCACCGCCTGCCCGGCAAGTCGCACATGCAGCCGAACGACCATGACCGCGCCCAGGTGGCCGCCATGCTGGCGCGCATGCACGTCGCCGGTACCAGCTACGCGATGCACCAGGACAACCCGCGCGGCCCGCACTGGTGGGCAGTGACGGCGCCGCAGGTGATGCCCTTTCTGACCGCGGAGAACCGCGAGATGCTGGCCGACGAACTCAGGTTCCAGGCCTCGCACCGCCTGGATGAAATGCCGCGCGGCCCGGTCCATGCCGATCTGTTCCGCGACAACGTGCTGTTCCAGGACGCAAATGCGGGCGGCAAGCTCGGCGGTTTCATCGATTTCTATTTCGCCGGCTGGGACTGCCTGCTGTTCGACGTCGCCGTCTGCGTCAACGACTGGTGCATCGAGCGCGAAGGCGCGTACGCCGGCCGCCTGCAGGAGGATGCCGCACGCGTATTCCTGCAGGCGTATCACGCCGTGCGGCCGTTTTCCGCGGCGGAACAGGCGGCCTGGCCGGTGATGCTGCGCGCCGGAGCATTGCGCTTCTGGCTTTCGCGCCTGTTCGATTTCCACCTGCCGCGCCCGGGTGAACTGATCACCCCGCACGACCCCGGCCACTTCGAGCGCATCCTGCGCCTGCGCCGCGGCGCCGCCAGCCTGCCCTGGGTGTAGCCGCCGGCCGGAATCGCCGCCTGCTCATGGCCACCGCAGCTTTACTTCCATGAACCCCGTCATCCTTCCCGCGATCCACGGCTGGCTGTGGGTGTTGCGCGGCTTCCGCCTGTTTCGGCCCTATGCGGCGCTGTGGCTGCTGCTGCTGTTTTTCTACCTGACCCTGATCGCCCTGGTGAGCGTGGTGCCGGTGGTGGGCCCGCTGCTCACCTTGTGCGTGGTGCCGGGCGTCTCCGCCGGCTGGATGGTCGCCTGCCGCGCATCGCAGGAACGCCTGCCGCCGACGCTCAAACACATTTTCGAGCCGTTCCAGGTCAATCGCCAGGCCCAGTTCCGCCTGGGGCTAGGCTACATGGCGGGCTTCATGACCGCCCTGCTCCTGAGCGCGCTGTTCGACGGCGGGCTGTTTTTGCGGGTCTGGCTGTTCGGTTACGGTGGCGACAGCAAACAGGCGGGCACGCTCTATCCTGGCATTCTGGGATTCACGCTGCTGCTGACACCGGTGCTCCTGGGCTTCTGGTTCGCCCCGGCGCTGGTCCACTGGCGCGGCATGGCACCCGGCAAAGCGGTGTTTTTCAGCTTTTTCGCCGGTCTGCGCAACTGGCGCGCCTTGCTGGTCTACGTGCTGGGCTGGATGTTCTTCCTGTTCGGCGGGATCTTGGTCCTGGCCACGATTTTCGCGGTGCTGCTGCCCGCGGACATGCGCAGC
The DNA here is from genome assembly GCA_036498945.1 of Burkholderiales bacterium. Classification (GTDB taxonomy): domain Bacteria; phylum Pseudomonadota; class Gammaproteobacteria; order Burkholderiales; family JAEUOS01; genus JAQGMJ01. The sequence goes on from DASYEQ010000148.1 coordinate 23,620, forward strand.
CTCACAATCGCCTCTTTTGTCATCGTTCCTTATTATTTCGCGGTGCTGGGAGCGCTGTTCTGCTCGTTTTACGCCGGTTACTGCGCCATCTTCCCGGAGGCGCCGCCGGCCGACGAGCCGCTTTCCGCGCCGGCTGCCTGACACGTGGCTCTGGACGCGTGCGCCGCCGCAGGTTAGGATGGCGCAAACAAGAAGATCACTGATGCGTCCGCTACCCCGTCCGCTCTCTTTGCCCGCTGGATTCACGACCCGTCCACGCAACGCCGCCCGCAGCAACCCCGGCTTCGCCGGTGCGCGCCGTGCCTGGGTTGCCTCTTTCCGGGGGCCTCATGCTTGATACCCTGCGCCACGTTCCCACCCCGGAAGGCATCGAACTCTCGTTGCGCCTGGCCGGCCCGGTACCGCGCGCCTACGCCTTCGTCGTCGACCTGGCGATCCGCTTCGGCATCCTGCTGGCGCTGGTGCAGGTGCTGGCTTTCGCCGGGCGCACCGGTTTCGGCCTGATCGCCATCGTCTATTTCCTGCTCGAGTGGTTCTACCCGGTGATTTTCGAACTGGCGTGGAGCGGCGCCACTCCCGGCAAGCGCGCCTTCAATCTGATGGTGGTCAACGACAACGGCACCCCGGTGACCATCGGCGCCTCGGTGACGCGCAACCTGCTGCGCGCGGTCGATTTCCTGCCTGCGTTCTGGGCCTTCGGCCTGATCTCGATGCTGTTTTCGCGCGACTTCAAGCGCCTGGGGGACCTCGCCGCCGGTACCGTGGTGGTGTATCGCGACAAGGTGCGTAACCGCGGCGCCCTGCCCGACGTGCCGCCGCGCGCGCCCGCCTACCCCCTGAGCCTGGCCGAGCGCCGCGCCGTGCTCAACTTCGCCGAGCGCCATGCGCTGCTGACCGAAGAGCGCGCCGATGAAGTTGCTGCCCACGCCGGCCCGCTGGTGGACAAGTCGCCCGCGCCGGCCCGCGTGATCCTGGGCATCGCCAACTTCCACAACCGCTAAGCCAGATGAGCCAGAAAACCTTCGAAAAAGGCCACGGCAGCGCCTGGCAGGATTTCGACCAGCGCTTGAAGCAGCTGCGCCGCAAGGGCGAAGAGCGCGAGGAAGCGGCGCTCGACTGGCCGCGCCGCTATCGCCAGATGACGCATGACCTGGCCCTGTCGCAAAGCCGCGCCTACAGCCCGGAACTGGTGGACCGCCTGAACCTGCTGGCCTTGCGCGGCCACCAGCGCTTCTACGGCTCGCGCGGCAACCTGCTGGCCTCGGTGGTCGAATTCATCGGCGGCGGCTTTCCGGCGCTGGTGCGGCGCGAGTCGCTGGTGATCTGGATCGCTGCCGCGCTGCTGTTCATCCCGATGATCGGCCTGATCGCGCTGCTGCAGCACTTTCCCGAATTCGTCCACTACCTGCTCTCGCCGGATCAACTGCGCGAATTCGAAGCCATGTATTCGCCGGCCAACCGGGCTCTCGGCCCGCGCCACACCGCCGACAGCCAGACCATGATGTTCGGCTATTACATCTGGAACAACGTGCGCATCGACTTCCAGTGTTTCGCCACCGGCCTGTTCTTCGGCCTGGGCTCGATCTTTTTTCTGCTGTTCAACGGCATCCAGCTCGGCGCCGTCTCCGGCTACCTGACCCAGCAGGGCTACATCCAGACCTTCTGGGGCTTCGTCGCCGGCCACAGCTCGTGGGAACTGCTGGGCGCCACCATCTCCGGCGCCGCCGGGTTGAAGCTCGGCTGGGCGCTGATCGCCCCCGGCCAGCTCACGCGCCTGGCCGCGCTGAAGGAATCCGCCAAGGTGTCCGTGCGCCTGCTCTATGGCGCCGCCGGCATGACCACCTGCGCCGCCTTCGTCGAAGCCTACTGGTCTTCGATCGGCGCCACCCCGTTCGCCTTGAAAGTCGGCCTGGGGCTGACCTTCTGGGCCCTGTTCCTTTGCTATTTCATGTTCGCCGGACGGGGCCGCGATGCGCATTGACGGCCTCAAGCTCGATCTGCGAGAGCGCAACGCCTGGGAGGCTTTCGACCTCGGTGTCGCCCTGACGCGCGACAGCGGCTGGAAGCTGTTCCTGCCGTTCTCGCTCGTCTTCATCACCCTGGCGGTGGTGCTGCACGTGATCGTCTTCTTCCTCGACTGGCCGGTCTGGAGCGCCGATATCGCCCTGTGGTGGCTGATGCCTGCCGTCGACCGCGTCGCGCTCGCCGTGCTGGCGCAGGCGGTATTCGGCGGCGCCCCGCCCTGGCGCCAGACGCTCGATGGCCTCGCCAGCATTCCGCGCACCGGCCTGATCGCCTCGCTGCTCTGGGGGCGCGCCGATTTCGCGCGCAGCTTCCACCTGCCGGTGCGCCAGCTTGAAGGCCAGACCGGGAAGGCGGGCCGCGAGCGCCTGCGCGTACTCGACAAGAAGCTGCGCGGCCACGCCATCTGGCTGACGGTGGCGATCTCGCACTTCGTGCTGGTCATCATCTTCGGCCTGAACGGCCTGATCAGCCTGCTGGTGCCCGAGAACGTCCACGCCCAGCCGTTCTTTTTCTCGCTGTTCCGCGATGCGCAGGACAGCGTCGCCAACCAGTATTTCTCCAGCGCCACTTACGTGCTGGCCGTGTGCCTGCTCGAGCCGTTTTACGTCGCCGGCGGCTTCGCGCTTTATCTCAGCCGCCGCACCGCGCTGGAAGGCTGGGACCTCGAAGTCGCCTTCAAGCGCATGGCCGCGCGCATCGAGGAGCAGGCCAAGGTCGCCGTTGTCCCCGGCGCGCTCGCGCTGCTGCTGGCAGGCACCCTCGCCTTCTCCGCCTTCGCCCCTGTCCCGGCCCTGGCGCAGACCGCGCAGCACGACGAGCGGGCGGCCGAAGCGCACGGCGAGCCCGAGACGGCCAATACGGCGCAATCCGACCCGGTGCCCAAGCAAAAAACCGCACCGCCCACCGACACGCCAAAGGCGGAGTCGAAGGAAAAAGCCGCCATCCGCCAGATCCTCGCCGGACCCGACTTCAACGAGTGGGACAAGCAGAAGGTGTGGAAATACACCGGCAAGCCGCGCGAGCCGGGCAAGCCGCCGCACATCGGCGAAGGCTTTTTCCATTTCATCGAATTCGTGGGTGAATTGCTGCGCGGCGGCTTGTGGGTGATCGCCATCGTGGCGCTGGCCTGGCTGCTCTACCTGCTGGTGCGCCACTTCGGCTGGTTCCGCGACAACTTCCGCATGCAGCGCGTCAAGCCCGACGTGCTGTTTGGTCTCGACCTGCGCCCGGAAAGCCTGCCTGATGACGTGCCCGGCGCCGCCCGCGCCCTGCTGGCGCAGGGCAACATGCGCGGCGCGCTGGCGCTGCTCTACCGCGCCTCGCTCTCCTTCCTGATCCACGAACGCGACCTCGACATCCAGGTCGGCGACACTGAAGGCGACTGCGTGCGCCGCGTCGCGCGCGTCGGCCCGGCCGCGCTGGCGGTGTATTTCGAGCAACTGGTCGCCGCCTGGGGCCTGATCGCCTACGCCGCGCGCCGCCCCGAAAACACCGAAGTGGCGCGCCTGATCGACCATTGGGCGCGGCACTTCACCGTGCAGGTTGCCGATCCGGCCGGCGGCAACGCCAAGGCGGTGCCGGCATGAGGTTCTCGACCATCCTTGGCGCCCTGCTCGTGCTGTTGATCGGCCTCGGCACGGTCTGGTGGCTGAACAATTTCGAGCACGTGCCCGAAGATGTCTACAAGGGCCTGCAAGGGGATGCCGCCAAGGACCGTTTTCTCGCCATGAAGCGCCTGCTGGCGCGCATGAACGTGCAGGTCGAGGAACGCAGGCCCTCGGCCACGGCGGGCAGCAAGTTCGGCGGCTGGCAGCCCGGCGGCAGCGTGATCCTCGGCGACCGCCGCCACGTGGTGATGACCCGCGCGCGCGTCGAGCAGATCCTCGCCTGGGTCGATAGCGGCGGGTATCTCATCGTCGAAGCCGAATTCCCCGGCCGCCCCGATCCTCTGCTGGATGCCTTGCAGATCGAGCGCCGCCCGCAGCCGCGCCCGCCGCGCCTGCAGCGCGCCGACCCGCGCGCACCGCTGACCACGGCCGAGCGCGAAACGCTGTTCAAGGAACGCATCACCGACATTTCCATCCCCGGCCATCCGCGCGTGCTGCAGGTCGAGTTCTCGCCTTACCAAAGCCTGGCCGACCCGCATAACCACGCCCTGTGGAAGGTGGAAAACGCCCTTGGCGTGCGCATGATCCACCTGGCGCACGGCGCCGGCCGCATCACCGTGGTCTCCAACCTCGACTGGATCACCTACGACAACGGCACCGGCCGCATGAAAGACGTGCGCTATCAGCGCACGAACATCGGCAAGCTCGACCATGCCGAGGCGCTCATGACCCTCTTGCGCCTGAACCCCAATTTCGCCAAGCACCCGCTGCGCATGATCTGGGGCGACGACGAGATTTCCCTTTGGCAATTGCTTTACAGCGAAGCCTGGATGGCGCTCGTCGCGCTGGCCGCCCTGATCCTGCTGTGGCTGGCGCGCGTGATCCCGCGCTTCGGTCCGCTGCAGCCGGAGCCGCCGCCGGCAGAGCAGCGCCTGGCCGCGCACCTGGAAGCCAGCGGGCGCTTTTTCTGGAAATACCTGGAGCCGCACGTCGTCTACGCCAAGCTGCGCAACGCCTTCGAAAAGCGCCTCGCCGAGCGCCGCCCCGGCCTCTACGCGCGGCGCCCCGGCGAGCGCAACGCCGAACTCGCGCGCCTGATCAAGGTGCGCGAGGAGGCAGTGGCGCGGGCGCTCGATGCGCCGGTGCAATCGGCAACCGAATTCGTGCGCAATGTGCGCGTGCTGCAGCGTCTTCTCGAAAAACTTTGACTGATTTTCTTTGGATTTTTCGTCGCATTTTCCCTATGAAATCGCCTGGTTTCGCCAGCGATCTCATACTAACTACAACCAGGTAAAAGCAGGGTTTCACTTTTACCTGAAGGAATGTTATGGCACTGACTGAGGAACAACTCTCCCAAAGCTCGCGCGTGCTGCAAGCCATGCGCGACGCCATCGCCAACGCCGTGGTCGGCCAGACCGCGGTGATCGAACAGGTGCTGGTGGCCCTGATTGCCGCCGGCCACGTGCTGGTCGAAGGCGTGCCGGGCCTGGGCAAGACGCTGCTGGTGCGCGCGCTCGCCAAGACCTTCGACGGCAGCTTCGGGCGCATCCAGTTCACCCCGGACCTGATGCCCGCGGACGTCACCGGTCACACGATCTACGACCCCGCCAGCGGCCAGTTTTCCACCCGCAAGGGCCCGGTGTTCACCAACCTGCTGCTGGCCGACGAAATCAACCGCGCCCCCGCCAAGACCCAGGCCGCGCTGCTGGAAGTGATGCAGGAAGGGCAAGTCACCATCGAAGGCACGCCGCACATCCTGCCCCTGCCCTTCATGGTGCTGGCGACGCAAAACCCGGTGGAGCAGGAAGGCACCTACCCGCTGCCCGAAGCCCAGCTCGACCGCTTCCTGTTCAAGGTGCGCATCGATTACCCGGCGCACCAGGAAGAAGTGGCGCTGACGCGTGCGGTCACCGCCGGCAAGGTCGGCGACAAGCTCGCGGTGGATGGCGTGCAGACCCTGATCAAGCCCGCCACCGTCACCGGCCTGCAGCAATACGGCGCCAATGTCGATGTCGACGAGCAGGTGCTCGACTACGCCGTGCGCCTGGCGCGCAAGACGCGCGAATTCCCCGGCATTTCCGCCGGCGCCGGCCCGCGCGGCGCCATCGCGCTGATCCGCGCCGCGCGCGGCTTCGCGCTGCTTTCGGGTCGCGGCTACATCACCCCGGACGACGTCAAGCGCTCCGCCCTGCCGGCGCTGCGCCATCGCATTGCCGCATCCCCCGAGGTGGAGATCGAAGGCCGCGGCAGCGACGGCCTGATCACCGCCCTGCTCGAGCAGGTACCGGCGCCGCGCCAGTAATTCCCCCGACCTTCAAGTATCACGACGCGCCGATGCGCCCCGGCAACTCCGCCCTCGCCTACGCCTTCGCCTGGTTCGTTCTCGGCGTGGCCGCCTCCATCCTGCCGCCGCTCCTGCTGCCGTGGCAGATCGCCGGCGCCATTCTCGGCATCGCCCTGGTTGCCGACTGGCTGCTGGCGCGCAGCCCCCTCGACCTCACGCTCGAGCGCGTCGCCCCGGTCTCCTGGCCGGTCGGCGTCGCCAAGGAAGTCGCCCTGCGCCTCATCAACCACAGCGGCCGCGGCCTGCGCCTGTCGCTCTACGACCACCACCCCGCGGCCGGCATCGCCGAAGGCCTGCCCCTGTCGCTTGCTCTGCCCAACGAGCGTACCGCGCAGATCGCCTACCGCTACACCCCCACGCATCGCGGCGACCTCACCTTCGGCGCCTGCGACGTGCGCGTGGCCTCGCCGATGCGCCTGTGGGAACGCCGGCTCGCGCTGGGCGCGCCCAATACCGTGCGCGTCTTCCCCAATTTCGCCGCCATCTCCGGCTACGCGCTCTTGGCCACCGACAACCGCCTGTCGCAGATCGGCGTGCTGCAGCGCCGCCGCCGCGGCGAAGGCATGGACTTCCACCAGCTGCGCGAATACCGCGAAGGAGACAGCCAGCGCCAGGTCGACTGGAACGCCACCTCGCGCATGCGCCGCCTGATCTCGCGCGAATACCGCGACGAGCGCGACCAGCACATCGTCTTCCTGATCGACTGTGGCCGGCGCATGAGCTCGACCGACCTGTCGGAAACCCACCTGACGCACTTCGACCACGTGCTCAACGCCGCCCTCCTCCTGGGCTACGTCTCGCTGCGCCAGGGCGACGCGGTGGGCTACCTCACCTTCGCCACCGAAACCCCGCGCTTCGCCGCCCCGCGCAAATCCGGCGCCGCCGTGGCCGTGCTGCTCAACGGCCTCTACGACGTGCAGCCCAGCCTCTACGTGCCGGACTACACCCAGGCCGCCATGCAGCTCTCCGCCCACCTGAAGCGCCGCGCCCTGGTGATCGTGCTTTCCAACCTGCGCGACGAGGACGACGAAACCCTCGCCCCCGCGCTGCGCCTGTTGACCGAGCGCCACCTGGTGCTGTTCGCATCGCTGCGCGAGCCCACGCTGGATGAAAAGCTGCGCGACCCGGTGCGCGACCTCGACACCGCCGCCACCCACGTCGCCGCGGTCGACTACGCCTTCGAGCGCTCACGCGCGTTGAAGCGTGTCGAGCGCAGCGGCGCCATGGTGCTGGACGTCGAGCCGCAAAAGCTGCCCATCGCCCTGGTCAACCGCTACCTCGACATCAAGCGCGCAGGCAGGCTGTAGCCCCTGCCCTGTCGTCATTTCCGCGAAAGCGGGAATCCTGCGTCGTCTTCAAACGCAAACAACAAAGACGCGCCCTTGGGCGTTCACGCGTTCGCCAGGCTATCCCGCAACGCCCCCGGCTCGCCGAACATCAGGTTCGCATCCAGCGGCCGCTTGCGCTGCCCGTCGTCCAGGATCAGCGCCGGCACTCCGCGCAGGCCGAATCTGCGCATCATCTCCTGCGCTGCGGCGACACGCGCGCCGTTGCGCGTCAGCAGTTGCCCTGCCATGGCGCCGAACATCGCCGCCGCGGCGTGGAGGTCCAGGCCCTCAAGCACTTCGCGCAGGATTTTGGGATTGGTGACATCCAGCCCATCGACATAGCGCGCCGCCTGGATCGCCTTCAACGCCTGCAATTCGGCCTCCGGCTGCGCCAGCGCGACCGCACTCAAGGCCAGGGTCGCCGGCCCACTGTCGAACAGTTGCTTGCGATTGCCCAGCACCTGTTCGCGATAGCGCTCGCTGAACGGCTGCCCGGTGAGCCGGGAAATACGCTGGTCGTTGGCCCAGGCGTAGGCGGCGAACTCCTCGTCCATCAGGCGCGTGCCGCCAGTGGAAAACAGGCCGGTCGGCCGCATCGCAAGTGACACGCCGCCCTCTTCAGCCAGCGCGGAGATCGCCGGACCCGCGCCGTAACACCAGCCACACAGCGGATCGAACAGGTAGTTCAGGGTCTTTTGCATGGTGGTCCCGGGCATCAGCAGGGGTAACCACGCAAGCATACTGCAAGCCGGTCCGCCTGCGCGGCCCGGCGCGGCTGCGTCAGGCGTTTTTCAGCGATGCCATGTCGATCGTGAAGCGATAGCGCACGTCGCTCTTCAGCATGCGCTCGTAGGCCTCGTTGATCTTCTGGATCGGGATGGTCTCGATGTCGGAGACGATGTTGTGCTTGCCGCAGTAATCGAGCATCTCCTGTGTCTCGGCGATGCCGCCGATGGCCGAGCCCGCCAGCGATTTGCGCCCCGCGATCACCGAGAAGGTGTGCAGGTCCAGCGGCTCTTCCGGCACGCCCACCACCGCCATGGTGCCATCCAGCTTCAGCAGCGACAGGTAGGCGGCGAGGTCGTACTTGGCCGCCACGGTGTTGAGCAGGAAGTCGAAGCTGCCCACATGCTTCGCCATGTCGTCGGCGTTCTTCGACACCACGGCGCCGGCGGCGCCCAGGCGCTTGGCATCCTCCGCCTTGCCGGCAGTGGTGGTGATCACCCACGCATCGGCGCCGAAGGCGGCGGCGAACTTCACCCCCATGTGGCCCAGGCCGCCCAGGCCGATGATGCCGACCTTGTGGCCCTTGCCCACTTTCCAGTGGCGCAGCGGCGAGTAGGTGGTGATGCCGGCGCAAAGCAGCGGCGCGGCGGCAGCGGGGTCGAGATTGTCCGGCACGCGCACCACGTAGTTTTCATCCACCACCGTCTGGTCGGAATAGCCGCCGAAGGTCGGCGTCTTGCGGTCCATCTCGGTGCCATTGTAGGTCCAGGCCGGCACCTTTTCGCAATACTGCTCCAGGTGCGCCTTGCAAGGCGCGCATTCGCGGCAGGAATCGACCATGCAGCCGACACCGACGAGTTCGCCCGCCTTGAATTTTTTCACGTCGCCGCCGACTTTCGCCACGCGACCGATGATTTCGTGCCCGGGCACCATCGGGAAGATGGAACCGCCCCAGCCGTCGCGCGCCTGGTGAATGTCCGAATGGCAGACGCCGCAATGGCTGACGTCGATCAGTACGTCGTGCGCGCCGACGTCGCGGCGCTCGAAGGTCCAGGGCGCGAGCGCCGAGGTTGCCGTCTGCGCGGCATAGGCTTTGGTCTTGAGCATGTTGTTCTCCGGAGATTGAGTGACGCCGCGCCGGCGGCTCCATCCGGGGGCGGGGGTGCTACGGAGACAATTCTGCTGTGGGCGCGCGCAAAGCGATACAGCCGCGCGCGCTTTTCGCGGCAACAGGCAAGGATCGTGCAGGCTTGTGCAAGGGGCGCGCGGCCCCTTGCGAAATACATGCCTGGATATGACGCCGAATTGGCGGGCCAGCTAGGGCGCTAGACCTTTTCCAGCTTGGCGTAGGCCAGCGCCAGCCACTTCACGCCGTTGCGTCCGAAGTTCACCTGCAGGCGCGCGTCCTGCCCGCTGCCTTCTGCATCGACGATCACGCCGGTGCCAAATTTGGCGTGCAGCACGTTCTGGCCGATGCGAAAGCCGGTGTCTTCGGCCTGCTTGGCCTTGGCATAGGCGGGCCGCTCGACCGCGGCGAAATCATCATCACCCTGCCACATGCGGCCGCGCGGGGCGATCTTCGGCGTGAGCCATTTCAGCACCGCGTCGGGCAACTCTTCGAAAAAGCGCGACTTCATGTTGTAGCGCGTCTGCCCGTGCAGCATGCGGGTCTGGGCAAACGACATGTACAGGCGCTGGCGCGCGCGCGTGATCGCCACGTACATCAGGCGCCGCTCTTCATCCAGCCCATCGCGCTCCATGATGGAGTTTTCGTGCGGGAACAAGCCGTCTTCCAGGCCGGTGATGAAGACGTTGTTGAATTCCAGGCCCTTGGCGGAGTGGATCGTCATCATCTGCACCGCGTCCTGCCCTTCCTGCGCCTGGTTGTCGCCGGATTCCAGCGCCGCGTGGGAAAGGAAGGCGGCGAGGTTGTCTTCATCGTCCTGGATGAAGTTGGCCGCGGCGGCGATCAGTTCTTCCAGGTTGGCGACGCGGTCCGCGCCTTCCTTCTCGCCCTTGTAATGCATGCGCAGGCCGGAATGCTCGATCACGTGCTCGACGACTTCCGGCAGCGGCAGGTGCTCGGTGGCGGCGCGCATGTCGTCGACCAGCTTGTTGAAGGCGGTGAGCGAAGTGCCGGCCTTGCCAGTGGGCAGCATGGCGACCGCGCGATACAGCGAAATGCCTGCCGGGTTGGCCATGTCGCGCCGGCCGGCGGCATCGGTCAACTGCTCGAGCGAGCGCGCACCGATGCCGCGCGCGGGGAAATTCACCACGCGGCTGTAGGAGGTATCGTCGTCCGGATTGGCCAGCAGGCGCAGGTAGGCAATCGCATGCTTGACTTCGGCGCGCTCGAAAAAGCGCAAGCCGCCGTAGACCTTGTAGGGAATGCCTTCGGCGAACAGCATCTGCTCGATCACACGCGATTGCGCGTTGGAGCGGTACAGGAGCGCGATCTCCTGGCGCCGGCTGCCTTCGTTGATCAGCGCCTTGATTTCCTGCATCAGCCAGCGCGCTTCGTCGAGATCGGTCTGCGCTTCGAACACGCGTACCGGCTCGCCGTGGCCGGCATCGGTCCACAGGTTCTTGCCCAGGCGCTGGCCGTTGTTCTTGATCAGCGCGTTGGCGGCGTCCAGGATGTTGCCGTGCGAACGGTAGTTCTGCTCCAGCTTGATCAGGGTATCGACGTGGAAATCGCGCTCGAAGTCCAGCATGTTGCCGACGCGCGCGCCGCGAAAGGCGTAGATCGACTGGTCATCATCCCCTACCGCGAATACGGCACTGGGGGTTTCCGTCCCCGCACCACCGATCAGCTTGAGCCACTTGTATTGCAGCTCGTTGGTATCCTGGAACTCGTCGACCAGGATGTAGCGAAAACGCTCGTGGTAATGCGCGCGCAGGATCTCGTTGCGCTTGAGCACTTCGTAGGTACGCAGCAGCAGCTCGGCGAAATCCACCACGCCTTCGCGCTGGCATTGCTCTTCGTATACGGCATACAGCTCGACGAAGCGGCGGTTGTGCTCGTCGTTCACCTGCACGTCTTTCGGCCGCAGGCCCTGCTCCTTGGAACCGTTGATGAACCACATCACGTTCTTCGCCGGGTACTTCTCGTCGTCCACGTTCATCGCCTTGAGCAGGCGCTTGATCGCGGAGAGCTGATCGGCCGAATCGAGAATCTGGAACAGCGACGGCAGCCCGGCTTCCTTGTGATGCGCGCGCAGGAAGCGATTGGCCAGGCCGTGGAAGGTGCCCATCCACATGCCGCGAAGGTTGATCGGCAGCAAGGCGGACAAGCGATGCAGCATCTCGCGCGCCGCCTTGTTGGTGAAGGTCACCGCCAGGATGTTGTTCGGGCTGGCCTGCCCGGTCTGCACCAGCCAGGCGATGCGCGTGGTCAAAACACGCGTCTTGCCGGAGCCGGCGCCGGCGAGGATCAGGCCGGACTGCGCCGGCAGGGTGACCGCCTGGAACTGTTCGGGATTGAGGTTTTCGAGGATATTGGACATCAGGGGAGGCGATTCTCTACAGGCGACATTGTAGTCGTTCCGCCGCTTTCCCCTCCTGCGCGGGGCGAAAAATAGCCGCACATGGCCAGGCTGGTTCTTGTATGCTTGGTGCAAGCTCCATCGCCACCGCGCCCTTGATCCGCTCGCCATCCCCCGCCCCAAAAGCCGGTGATCCTTGCGCCCGGCCGGCGTCGAACGCGAGAAGCGCTACAACAGTTGTGGTAATGCCCGGAGGAAGTCTCCCCGGGGACCACGGAAGCCACGGCCTCAAAATTTACCGTGGTTTACCGTGGTTTTGGTCCATCGGCTCACCACACTTGTGTTGCACGCGGCCAATTTTTCCGATTTTCCTCAGGTTTTCTCAGGGCGGAGCCGGGCGCGGCTGCATTCAAACCACAAACGTCGTAGCGCACGACGTCCCAGGAGACCCCCATGCATGACCTGATCATCCGCAACGCCCTGCTCTATGACGGCACCGGCGCGCCGCCCTACCGGGCGGATGTGGCCGTGGCCGGCGGCAAGATCGCGGCTGTCGGCGGCAACCTCGGCGAAGCGAAGGAAATCCTCGATGCCGCAGGCCTCGCCCTGATGCCCGGCATCATCGACAACCACACCCATTATGACGCGCAGATCACCTGGGACCCGAACGTCAACCCGTCCCCGGCGCTGGGCGTGACCACCGCCATCATCGGCAATTGCGGCTTCACCATCGCGCCCTGCAGGCCGGCCGACCGCGAACTGATCATGCGCAACCTGACGCAGGTCGAAGGCATGTCGCTGGACGTGCTACGCCAGGGCATACGCTGGGATTTCGAGAGCATTCCCGAGTATCTGGACATGCTGCAGGAGCAGAAAGCGGCGGTGAACATTGCCGCCTTCGCCGGGCATTCGTCGATCCGCACCTACGTGATGGGTGCGGATGCGCCCAAGCGCCAGGCGACGGAGGATGAGATACGCCAGATGAAGCGCCTGCTGCTCGAAGCCATGGCGGCCGGCGCCATCGGCTTTGCCACCAGCACTTCGCCCGCGCACAACGGCGAAGGCGGCGTGCCGATGCCTTCGCGCCTGGCCGATGACGAAGAGTTGCGCACGCTGGTGGCGAGCCTGAAGGAAGCCGGGCATGGCGTGTTCATGCTGACCAAGGGCGGGCATACGAAGATCGAGTTTCTCGAAGAGTTGGCCGAGGCTTCCGGGCGGCCGGTGGTGATCGCCGCGCTATTGCACAACAAGACCAACCCGCAGGCGGTGTTTGCCGACCTGGAGAAAATCGGCGCCGCCAATACGCGCGGGCACAAGCTGGCGGGCGCGGTGTCGTGCTGCCCGCTGACCATGGATTTCACCCTGCATTCGCCCTACCCGGTCGAAGGCATGAATGCGTGGAAGCCGGCGCTGGGCCTGAAGGGCGATGCCTTCAAGACCAAGCTGCGCGAGAAGGCGTTTCGCGACGCCATGCGCGCGGAGATCGCGGCGCCCGCGGTGTTCCGCCTGTTCAATGGCGAGTGGGATGAGGTGCAAGTGGTCGAAGTGGCCGATGCGAAACACGCAGCCTACGAGCAGCGTACCGTGGCCGATCTGGCGCGCGAAGCGGGTGAGGATCCGCTGGATTTCATGTTCGACCTGGCGCTGGATGAAGATCTGAACACCGTGTTTACCGCCACCCTGCTCAATTCGGACGAAGAGGCGGTGGGCCGTATGCTTAACGACCCGCATAGCCTCGTGAGCCTGTCGGACGCCGGCGCGCACCTGACGTTTTTCAACGACGCCGGTTTCGGCCTGCACCTGCTGGGCCACTGGTCGCGCGATCTCGGCAAGATGACGATGGAAGCCGCGGTGCACCAGCTCACCGCGAAGACCGCGGAACTCTTCGGCCTGAAGGCGCGCGGGCGCGTGGCGCCGGGCTTTAGCGCCGACCTGCTGCTGTTCGACCCCGCGACCGTGGGCCGCGGGCCGAAGCACCGCGTGTTCGACCTGCCCGGCGGCGCGCCGCGCCTGCATACCGATGCCGCGGGGGTACGCGGCGTGTGGGTGAACGGCGTGCGCGTGGCCGATGAAAAGGGATTGCGCAAGGATGCGGGCCGCCCGGGCGTTTTGATTCGCGAGTTCGTCGCCTGACTGTGCTTCAAGGGGCTATGCCACAATAAGAACATGAGCGAAGACATTCTGATCAACGTCACCCCGCAGGAAACCCGCGTGGCGGTGATGCTGCAGGCGGTGGTGCAGGAAATCCACATCGAGCGCACCGCCAGCCGCGGGCTGGTGGGCAACATCTACCTGGGCAAAGTGGCGCGCGTGCTGCCGGGCATGCAGTCGGCCTTCATCGACATCGGGCTGGACCGCGCGGCCTTCCTGCACGTGGCCGACATCTGGGAGGTACGCCATGCGCATCACAACACCCCGGCCAACGGCGCCAAGCCGGCGAAGCCGATCGAGCATATCCTGCGCGAGGGGCAATCGGTGCTGGTACAGGTGATCAAGGACCCGATCGGCACCAAGGGCGCGCGCCTGTCTACCCAGGTGTCGATTGCCGGACGCATGCTGGTCTACCTGCCGCAGGAAGCGCACATCGGCATTTCGCAGCGTATCGAGAGCGAGGCCGAGCGCGAGGTGCTGCGCGGCAAGCTGCAGCAGATGATTCCCGAAGGTGAGACCGGCGGCTTCATCGTGCGCACCATGGCGGAAGCGGCCTCCGACGCGGACCTGGCCGCCGACGTCGCCTACCTGCGCAAGCTGTGGCGCGACCTGCGCGAGCAGACGCAAAAAGTGCAGGCGCCTGCCGCCTTGTACCAGGACCTGTCGCTGGCGCAGCGCGTGCTGCGCGACCTGGTGACCGACGACACCGCCAGCATCCAGATCGACTCGCGCGAGAACTTCGCCAAGCTCACCCAGTTCGCGCGTGACTACACGCCCAACGTGCTATCGCGCGTCACGCTCTACAGCGGCGAGCGGCCGCTGTTCGACATGAACGGCGTGGAGGCGGAGATCGAGCGCGCACTGGGACGGCGCGTCGATCTGAAGTCGGGCGGTTATTTGATCATCGACCAGACCGAGGCGATGACAACGGTGGACGTGAACACCGGCGGCTACGTCGGCGGGCGCAATTTCGACGACACCATCTTCAAGACCAACCTGGAGGCAGCGCAGGCGATCGCGCGCCAGCTGCGCCTGCGCAACCTGGGCGGCATCATCATCGTCGACTTCATCGACATGGAACTGGCCGAACACAAAGAGGCAGTGCTGGCTGAATTCAACAAGGCGCTGTCGCATGACCGCACCAAGGTAGGGGTCAATGGCTTCACCGGCCTGGGGCTGGTGGAAGTCACGCGCAAGCGCACGCGCGAATCGCTCGCGCACGTGTTGTGCGAGGCCTGCCCGGTGTGCAGCGGCCGCGGGGAGCTCAAGACCGCGCGCACCATCTGCTACGAGATCCTGCGCGAGGTGACGCGCGAGGCGCGCCAGTTCAACCCGCGCGAATTCCGCATCCTCGCCTCGCAGGCGGTGATCGACATGTTCCTCGAAGAAGAGTCGCAATCCCTGGCGATGCTCTCGGATTTCATCGCCAAGCCGGTATCGCTGGCAGTGGAGAACGCGTATTCGCAGGAGCAGTACGACATCATCCTGATGTGACCATGACCCAGGCCATCATCCTCTTCGCCCACGGCGCCCGCGACCCCGAATGGGCGCAGCCCTTCGAGCGCCTGCGCGATGCGCTGCGCGCGCGTTCGCCGGGTGCGGTGGTCGAGCTGGCCTACCTCGAACTGATGCAGCCCGACCTCGCCACCGCCGTGGACGCGCTGGCCGCGCGCGGGGTAACCGCCATCAGCGTCGCGCCCGTGTTCATGGCGCAGGGCGGGCACTTGAAGCGCGACCTGCCGCAGCGGGTCGAGGCCGTGCGCGCCAAACACGCGGGCCTGCGCATCACCCTGCAACCCGCCGTCGGCGAAGCGCAAGCGGTGATCGACGCCATGGCCAGCCATATCGCGGCGCGGGCGGAATCGTGAAAAGCGCGATAATTTTCGCACCCGCCTTCCAAAGCGGAGGATTTTTGATAAAATACGCTCCGTTCGGGGAAGTAGCTCAGCTGGGAGAGCGTCGCGTTCGCAATGCGAAGGTCGGGAGTTCGATCCTCCTCTTCTCCACCAACCGAATATAGAAAAAGCCATTGATTTCAATGGCTTTTTTCATTTCCAGCGCTCCACCCTCATGTTTGAGCGCGCCGCCGTAAGGCGATTTGGCACAGTTTTGGCACAGTTCGCGCCAACGTGTCACAATTCTTACCAACGACTTGCAACAACACTACGTTGCAACTGTGCCATGGCACAGTTCTCCTGATCGGATGAAGCGATGGCAACTATACGAAAGCGCATTGGCAAGGCTGGGGACATTAGCTATCACGTGCAAGTCCGGATCAGCGGTCATCCTCCACTCTCGGCAAGCTTTGAACGCAAAACAGACGCAACGAGATGGGGGGCCGAAAGGGAATCGGAGATCCGTAACGGCCGGCATTTCCCCGCCGACAATAACAACAAGCATACGGCCGGCGACATGATTGACCGCTATTTGCGGGACGTCGTCCCAACCAAGCCAAAAGCCGCCCGGGATTTGAACAGCCAGCTTGCTTGGTGGAAAAAAGAGATCGGCAGTTACGCGCTCCGCTCCCTCTCCCCGGTAGTTATCCATGCGGCCAGAGATAAGCTTTCCACTGAAATCACCGTGCGGGGCAAGCTGCGGAGTTCCGGAACAGTGCTTCGCTATCTGATGTCGCTGTCCACAGTACTTACAACCGCGACCCGCGACTGGAATTGGCTAGACCGATCTCCGATGGAGAAAGTAGTCAAACCAAAACCGGCACGGGACCGCGTTCGGTTCCTCGACGACGACGAGCGTAAAGACCTCTTGCGGGCCTGCAAAGAGTCTGACAATCCGTTTTTGTATATCGTCGTCATGCTGGCGATCTCGACGGGCATGCGGCTAGGCGAAATTACAAGCTTGCGCTGGGAAAACGTCGATCTCGACTTTTCCGAAGATCTTGGACGCGCCTATCTCCTCATGACGAAAAATGGAGATCGTCGCTCAGTACCCATCGCCGGAAAGGCGCTCGACGTCATGCGGGAGCACAAGACGAATGTGCAATGCTCACTGGATGCGGGAACCAAGCTGAAGGGATATCTATTCCCAAGCACGCGTCTGGCTCTCGAACAACCCATGGATCTGCGGACTCCCTGGGAAAGTGCCCTCGCCAAATCTGGCGTGCAGAATTTTCGCTTCCATGATCTGCGACACACGGCCGCGAGCTATCTGGCCATGAATAACGCCACACCGAGCGAACTGGCGGAAGTGCTCGGCCACAAGCAGCTTCAAATGGTGAAAAGGTATGCACATCTTTCAGAGCTTCATACCGCCTCGGTCGTCGCCAAAATGAACAAAAAGATGTTCTCGGACTAGCCTCCGGAAAGCAGGAGTTTGCGCGTCTGAATAGCGCCAAATCGCGCGCGTAAGTCTTTGAATTTAAAGGAGTTTTTTATCATATTTTGGCGAAAAAATGCGGTTTTTATGATATAATTCAATGACTTACGTGTTTTGTTGGTGATTCCTGATGTGTTTGCAGACTTTGCGAATTTCATCGGCGAGGTGCACGTAAGAGTTCTCGCAGTCTTTGTTCTAGCTGTATGACCCGGTTGCTCTGTTGCTCGAGAGCTCCATCTGTTTCAAGTAGCTACCCTTCCTAGTATCGCGCGCGAACCGACCTGACGGTGTTGGTCAGGCTTTCTTCGTTCGCGCGAATTCAAATACCTAGCGACAAAAACTCACCCGACATTTGCTCGGGCGGGTGCTTGTACGCGCCTATTTTGTGAGGATCGCATGACGGACCAATGCAGCAATTCAAAACAAGCTCCCCTCTTCCCGCTCGGCCAAGTAGTGGCGACACCCGGTGCGCTAGACGTCTTGGACAGAACGGCGACTAACGCTGGAACCCTTCTAAGGCGACATCAAGCTGGGGACTGGGGTGCGGTCCCCGAGGAGGATGCCGAACTGAACAGAGAGGCCTTGGAACACGGTTCACGGCTTCTATCCAGCTATCCGCTTGGCGACGATATGCGAATCTGGATCATCACCGAAGCCGATCGGAGCGTAACCACACTCCTGCTTCCGGAGGAATATTGATGGTCGCAATGATCGTTCACAAATTCCATTCGGGGTTCCATTTGAATCCCAAGGACGGAATGCTTCTTGCGGCCGCAACAAACTCTCGCGGCCATTTTCAACAAGGAGAATTTGATGGAGCCTGCGGCATCTATTGCATCGTTATGGGACTGGTTTCCTGCGGCGTGATCACGACAGGTCAAGCTCGACATATCGCCAATTCCAAACGCCGGCTGTTGGCACAATTTTGGCGCGAAGCTGAGAAGTTCTTCTTCGCAGGCACCACTGGTGCCGAAATCGCCGATCTGATCGCTCGCTGTTTGCCGATGGTGAAGGCGCGCCTGTTTGGCCCTGGCCACACCAGTGTTCTGCAGCGCGTCATCGCAGCGTTGGAGCAAGGGCGGTTCGCAATTGTGCGGATTGCTGACTGGTCCTACGAGTTCGATCATTGGACGGTCGTTTCTGGCGTACAAGGAAAGTTAGAGCGGCGGCGGTTTGATGCAACCGCCCTCCTCCTGCTTGATCCCTCCTTTCAAGCGCCACGCCATTGCCTGTACAACGGCGTCATCGAACTCTCCAAGACTCGGAAAGCGCACCGATACATACAGGAAGGGAATGCCGAACACGTATACCTGGTGGAAGCATTGATCATGTACGCACCGGGAGCGCTATGAAGCTCTTAAACACCGCTGCTTCGAATCGCCCGACTAAGAGAGCCAGGCGCGCCGGTTACCGCACCTATCTACGCGAAACGATTACTGCGCGGTCACGAGCCGCATATGCACGCGATCTAGCGCATTTTCGCAGGTGGGGCGGGTCGATCCCGTCGACGCCAGCGCGTGTCGCTAGTTACCTAGCTCGCTACGCCGGTGAATTGGCCGTCTCGACGTTAGCACGCCGTCTAATCGCCATCGGCCGAGCACATGTTGAAGGTAACTATGCGAATCCCGTTCGCGATCCGCGAGTCAAGACCACGCTCCGTGGAATCAAACGTACTTTCGGCTCCGCGCAGAAGCAAGCAAGTCCGCTTCTTGATGCACAGCTCCGGCTTTTGGCCAAAACGTGTCGCAATGGTGCCGCTGGAAGTCGCGACAGAGCCTTGCTGATGATCGGCTTTGCCGCGGCTTTACGCCGTTCTGAACTTGCGGCTATTCAGGTTGAGGACTTGAGTTTCACTAGAAACGGTCTCGTGTTGGCCGTCCCTTATAGCAAGACCGACCAAGAACGAAAAGGGCGAAAGGTTGCTATCCCAGAGGGCTCAGTTGCATTTTGTCCCATTCGGGCGCTCCGTGCTTGGCTAGAAATAGCCGAACTTACTGCAGGGCCGGTATTTCGAAAGGTGGACCGCTTCGGAAATATCGGCTCTCGAGCACTTCATGCCTCCGCAGTCGGTGAGATCTTGCGCAAGAGGATGGCCGCTGCGGGAATCGATCCCAAAGGGTATTCCGCCCATAGCCTCAGAGCAGGACTCGTAACTAGCGCTGCAAAAGCTGGTGTTCCGGGCTGGAAGATCCGACAGCAGACAGGGCATAAGTCGGACACATCACTGGCCCGGTACATCCGAGATCAGCAAATTTTCGAGAACAACGCCGCCGCTGCAATCTTTGCGCGATAGGAGATATATGACGAAAACCTCTGTATCAAATTCCCTCAGACCCAGGCCACTCTACGATCTTTGCCATTTGCTTTTAAGAGTCAATTCAGATGGCACTGAGCCGGATCTCGAAGCGGCGTCGCCAGAGCTGCTGCATGAGATTGTCGCGACCACTGAGATCGCTATTCAAACTGTTCAACTTGGCATTCGTAGCACGGCAGAAATGATGGCTTTGTCAGCACCTGACACGGCAGCGCGAGACTGGCCATCAGCGACACTTGAGTCCGTGGCGTGGCTGATTGCAGAGCTTTCCGACTTTTCTGCGGTATGCCACTGCCTACAATCCTTGTGTGTAAGTCGCTTGCCACACAGGATACGAAAGGAGATATGGAGTCCGACGCGAATTCAGCGCGATCAACCGCCTTTTCGCTAATCAGCCGGTCAATCATCCTCTGAAAGCATCTGCGCCGGCGTAACCATAAGCACCCTACACAGACGCTCTATGTTGTCGATAGAGATGTTTCGTAGTCCTCGTTCAACGGAACTAACGTAGGTTCGATCCAGATCGGCCAGTTCAGCTAGCTTCTCCTGAGAATAGCCACTCGCGAGCCGCGCCGCGCGAACTCTCGTCGCGAAGATCGTGCGTAGTGTTAATCGGCGGCCGGCGCTATTCACGCTGCCAAGGATTATCTATTGTAGACTTAAAGACTACGGACTTTGAGTCTCATTTTCGGAAGAAAGGCGCCCCAGGTGGGCACTTTTTTTGGCTCTTGATGAGACTCAAAGTCATCAATCGGCGTTCGAAGCAGGTTGTCATAACGCACGTAGTTAACTGGTGCTCGCCGGACCCTCACCACTTCATAAAGTAGCTCTTCTTTCTTCTTCAAAACCCATTTCTCTTTTGACCAGGGAGCATCATGCTTATCGGAAACGGCTTAACAGCAACTCATATCGACCATAAATCGACCAGCGACCGCTTTACTGGCGCGGCATACCGTGCTTTGGCGATCACAGCTGCCGCAATCGGTGCCTTCACTATTTGTGTGCAACCTGTAGCAGCGCAAGCGCTTCCTCCAGCATGTGCGCAGATTGCCCGCGCGGTAAACGCGTGCTCGATAGACATGATTCATTTTCTGGAGTTGACGGACCCCGCCAAAGCTGACGAGTTGAAACGGGCGAACGTCCCAGAGAAGACGATTGCGCAATTTCGGCAGGCGATTAAGGAAAAAGGAGCGGCTGTCGTCGCTCAGAAGTGCGCCGCCCCAGAGGGTAAGCAGCAAATCGTTGCCTCTCTTTTCAGCGGCATAGTCGTGCCTCTGCGACTAGCCGGCGCGCAAGCCCAGCAGTGCGAAGCTGCCGTGAGCGAGATTCGCTAGGTTTGCGAATAGTTTGACTTGAACAGAGACCTTTGCGGTTCAAGACCGCGGCTTAAACTTTACAGGCGGAACGCCATGACGTCCCAATCCCAAGAAATGAAGAACTGTCCATACTGCGGCGAAGAGATTCTTAAAGTCGCACGAAAATGCAAGCACTGCCATTCCACCTTAGTCGATTCTGAAGAGGGGTCAGAAAGAGGGCAGCTAGCCTTAGAGAGAGTTTCTCCCGCGAAAGAAGTAACCAGCGACAAAGAGAGTTCTTTTCCAAAGGGCCTTCTTATCTTTCTGGCTGTAGCAGTTTGCATCGTGGCTGCGGTTTACTATTTGACTGCACCATCGTGCGACAGCGAATCAGTCAAAGCTCAGCTATTCAGCTTGCTTGAAGAGAAAGTCCTTTTTCTAGAGAGGAATGGCATAGATCACGAGGATCTGACGATGAGCTTGGCGGACATCACCCGCACGAGTTCGAATGATGACGCCAAATCTTGTGAAGCCAATCTAATTGTCAAATTCTCTCCCCGACTTACCGAGCGACTTTCCGCTCTCATGGCAATGGGTAGTTCAAATTTATTGACTCCGCACTTCGTGGCGCAAACCGCTCTCAAAAACAACTGGAATGACAAGAGCGAAGAGCTTGAAATACTCATTAAATACCAACACACTCGCGACGCCGTCATGGTCGGCGGCGGCGCTGATGGGATTTCCCTTGCTGCACTTGGGCAAATCATTGGGTACGTGGGGGAAATCAAGCGAGACATGGTCGTCGCCACTACACCAAAGACTCCGTTATCTGCCGCACCATCGGCACCCATTGCGCCCGCGCCCAATACAACGTCGCCCACCACTTCGGAAAATCCTTCTGGAGTGCCAATCCACTTTCAGGAGAGCGTCCAAGCTCCAGCGGCCTGGCCAGCGGTCAACGTCGCCGGCCTGTTGGGCGCTTATCCTGGCAAGGTGATGGAAGATGCTGCAGAAAAAACTCGCTTTCAGATGCTTCTGGGAGACAAACTCCAAGATTTTGGCAGTGCGCTATCGGTTGGCTCCGAAATTAACGATTCGGGAGACTATTTATTTGGCGCTGGCTGTGCGCCGCATCTCTGCACCGGTCTCGAGAGCGCGTATGCGATTAACAAAAAGACCGGGCGCCCTTTTGCCATGATATTGAACGATGGCAGTATTACGGCATTTGGTGGAAGCGCCGCCGACATGCCGGAGGTACTGAGGGAGTGGGCGCGGAAAAACGGCGCTAAATTGTGAGGGAGCCGACCACCATCGGTGGCGCGATTTTCGGGGAACACTAACCCGCGATAAAAATGACTTAGCGCGTGTTGTGCGGTTATCGCGGGTTTGATCGCCGCGAAGGAAGGGCTTTTAGAGGGCGTCGCGCGTAAGCAGGCGCCCTTTTTGTTTTACCGCGCCGACCGGTTGCCGGCACCAGACGACCGCCAAGGCCCGGCAAGGCCCTGACGGTCTGACCACAGTGAAACCTACTACGAGGCTTCAAATGGCTGACACGAATCATACTATTCTCGATTCCGACAGGATGGCACGCATCCTCGGCGCGCTGGACGATGCGAACGCGCTGTCAGAGTGCGTGCACTACCTTGTCGATGCTTTTCAGGGACGGCAGAGCGACATGGGGATCGCGCTGACAGCGACGGAACATCTGACCAGGCTCCTCTGCTGGCAGCTGGACGTGGCGCACCGGGAACTGGTCCAGGGCATGGGTTTTGGGTCATTCGCGGCCGATCTTGCGGCGCTGTCGCGCTAGGAAGACGCCAATGCGAATCACGATCCAACGCACCGGCAGCCGCCATGTCTCCACCGCCGACGTGTCCCCCGAAGGATTCCGCCAATGGGGCGCGCCCCAGGAAGAACTCGGCAAGAACGTCTTGATCCTGGAATGGATCTGCTCGTATCTGATCGAATATCCGGAAGACGGCGACGAGGTGCAGGAATGAGCGACCAACTCGTCAAATCCGTCTCCATCGCCAACTTGGTCAATCAGCGCGCCGGCGTGTTGGCGCAGATCAAACAAGCGCTCGATATCCTGGGAGAAGCGGAATCGCTGGCGATCGCGGCAAAGATCGATTTCCCGACCTTTATGCTCGACAACGCAAATGGACGGTACAGCGGATCCATACGGATCAGCGGCCGCTATCGCGACATGTCGAAGCGTGAAGAGATTGACACGTTAATTCAGCGCTTCGTCGACGCTTCCGCTTGGCAATATTTGATGGCAGAGTCTGGCTTGCGGACATTCATGGACGCCGCCACCCGAGAGAAATGGAGACGAGCACTCTCCGGAGAAGACGTCCCGGCGCTCACCGCGGCGAATATCGAAGCCACGTTTTCGAGTCTTTATCAAGTGCGCGGTGAAATGTTTGAGCTAGGCGTCATTGCTTGCTTTAAGTCGCTCTCCTGGCACTACAAGACCAATCTGCCGCAAAAATTCGGCAAGCGGATCGTGGTGGCATATTTGACGGGATACCACGACCACGATAAATGCAACCAGCTAGATGTGGTGTTTCAATAGGTTGTTCACCCGGAGGTATCTGGGAAACTGGAGTTCTCGACGCTTCAGAATCCCAGGGGAACCGACCGGATGAACAGCCATAAGAATGCCAGAACTACGTACGAAGGACGAAAGTTGCTGATGGCGCGGATAGGACAGATCGGACTGATGCCGGCGGCCGAAGCCGCCGGCATCAGTGTGCGCACCGCGCGCAAGTGGCTGGCGCGCTATCGTGCCGAAGGCGAAGCCGGACTATGGGATCGCCGGTCGCGCCCGCACAAGACGCGCTCGAGCTGCGATGCGCTCCTGCTGGAGCGCGTCGCCGCCTTGCGGCGCCGGCGCCTGCCGATGCGGGTGATCGCCCGCATCGTCGGACGCAGCCTGGCCACCGTCTGCCGCTGGCTGGCGCCCTTGGGGCTGTCCCGCCTGAAGGCGCTGGAGCCGGCTGTACCGGCGTTGCGCTATGAACATGCGGCGCCCGGCGATTTGCTGCACCTGGACACCAAGAAGCTGGGACGCATCGAGCGTCCCGCCCACCGGGTGACCGGCAATCGCCGTGATTCCGTCGAGGGGGCCGGCTGGGAATTTGCCCATGTGGCCATTGATGATCATTCCCGCGTCGGCTTTGTGCAGATGCATCCGGATGAGCGCAAGAACTCGGCGGTGGCCTTCCTGCAGACAGCGGTGGCCCACTATGCCGCCCTGGGGGTCACGATCCGCCGGGTGCTGACCGACAACGGCAGTGCTTACCGTTCCCGTGCCTTTGCCAGGGCTTGCCAGGCTTTGGGGATCAAACATCGCTTTACCCGCCCCTACCGCCCTCAGACCAACGGCAAGGCAGAGCGTTTCATCCAGACTTGCTTGCGTGAGTGGGCTTATGCCCGCTCCTATGCCAATAGCGCTGAACGCACCTCTTGGCTTCCTGCTTTCCTGGCCTACTACAACATCCGTCG
>DASYEQ010000149.1:0-20989 GCA_036498945.1 Burkholderiales bacterium
CGCCGGTTCGAGGCGGATCGTCTGCGTTATTTCTTTTGTTTGTTCATTCCCTGGAGACTTCAATGACCATCAAAGTGGGCGATCGCGTGCCCGAAGGCACGCTGACCGAATTTATCGAGACCGCCACCGAGAGCTGCGCGCTCGGCCCCAACGCTTTCCAGGTCGCCGATCTGGTCAAGGGCAAGAAAATCGCGATTTTCGCCGTGCCGGGTGCCTTCACCCCCACGTGCTCCGCGAAGCACCTGCCTGGTTTCATCCAGAACGCCGACGCCATTCGCGCCAAGGGCGTGGACGAAATCTGGTGCGTGTCGGTAAACGACGCCTTCGTCATGGGCGCCTGGGGCCGCGACCAGAAGACCGCCGGCAAAGTGCGCATGATGGCCGACGGCTCGGCCGCCTTCAGCCAGGCCATCGGCCTGACGCTGGATCTGACCGCGCGCGGCATGGGCGTGCGCTCCAACCGCTATTCGATGCTGGTGGACGACGGCGTGGTGAAGTCGCTCAACGTTGAAGCCGCGGGCAAGTTCGAAGTGAGCGACGGCGAGACCATGCTCAAGCAGGCGTAAGCGGCACTTTTCGCCCAAGTAAATAAAAACGCCCCGCAAGGGGCGTTTTTATTTGGCACGGCGGCGGGCGCTTTTGCTTTCCACGCAAGGTGCTCAGGCGACGCCCTTGGGCTTTTCGTGCAGGCGGAACGACAGCGGCTGCAGGGTCTTGTCGCGCGGCTTGCGCATGCCTTCGCCGACGCGCGCGCCGCCCTTGAAGGGCAGCGTGCCCTCCAGCGGCGCATGGACCTCCGCCGCCAGGGTGGCCAGGGTAAGCAGCTCGGACATGACTTCCTTGGAAAAACCGGTGCGCCCGCCGCGGGAGTCGACGATCAGCTTGGCCAGGTAGCGCCCGCCTTCGGGATAGCCCCAAGTGGTGCGCAGGCGCTCGACGATGTGCGGATGGGCGCGTTCGACGTGGCTTTCGCCGGTGGTGAAGGGAAAAGGCTGGGTCATGATGGCGGCTCCTCGGACGTTTTTGCGGCCTTCAGGTAAATGCGATGAACGCATCATACCTCCGGCGCTTTTCCCCGCAAGGAAATAAGTCACCCGCCGGCGGCGCCCCAGCCCCGTTTGGTGAACTATTCCACCTCCCGGCGCAAATAGTTGTGCCATTTTCCACGATGCCCGCGGATTTGTGCCGATAGGCAGCGCCTTGGGCGCCGATAGCCAGCTTTTAGTGGCTCCGCCGGGCGCTACGGAGTAAAATCGTGGGTTAGTTGTAACACTTCCGCTATCACGGAAACCGGCGTAGCCCGGTGCGGTCATTTAAACAATGGATGAGCCGCCTGGTCGCCATAAAAGCCCGCTATCAGCGCAGTCACCGAAAGAAAAGCAAAACTTTTCCCGACCCGATGCTCAAACAACGCACACTAAAAGAGCCCGTCAGCGCCACCGGCGTTGGTCTACACACCGGCGCCAAGGTACGCCTGACGCTGCGTCCGGCGGCGCCCAATACCGGCATCGTGTTCTGCCGCACCGATCTCGAAGAGCCGGTGGCGATTCCGGCCACCCCTGAGGCGGTGCGCGACACGCGCATGTCCTCCTGCCTGATCGCCGATACGCCCCGCCTGGGGCAGGTGCGTGTCTCCACCGTCGAGCACCTGATGTCGGCGCTGTGCGGTCTGGGCGTGGATAACGCCTATGTGGATGTCTCCGCACCGGAAATCCCGATTCTCGACGGTAGCGCCGCCCCCTTCGTATTCCTGATCCAGTCCGTCGGCATCGAGGAGCAGGAAGCGCCCAAGCGCTTCGTGCGCATCAAGGCGCCGGTGGAAGTGCGCGAAGGCGAAGGCGCCGGCCTGAAATGGGCGCGTCTGGAGCCCTTCGAGGGCTTCAAGCTGTCCTTCGGCATCGATTTCCAGCACCCCGCGGTGGACAAGACGGGGCAATACGCCAGCGTCGATTTCGCCGAAACCCCGTACACCCGCGAAGTGGCGCGCGCCCGCACCTTCGGTTTCATGCAGGAAGTCGAAACCCTGCGCGCGCACGGCCTGGCCCTGGGCGGCAGTCTGGACAACGCCATCGTGATGGACGAATACCGCGTCCTTAATAGTGATGGCCTGCGCTACGACGACGAGTTCGTCAAGCACAAGATCCTCGACGCCGTGGGCGACCTCTATATATTGGGGCAGCCGATCATCGGCGCCTATAGCGCGCTCAAGTCCGGCCACGCGCTCAACAACAAGCTGCTGCGCGCCCTGCTGGCCAATCAGGAAGCCTGGGAATACGTCAGCTTCGACAACGCCGAAGCCGCGCCGCGCTTCGCTCGTCCGCCGGTTGCAGTCGGTGGCGGTGCCGCCGCCTGGTAGCCGTCACCAGCCATCTGGAAGGCCGGCCATGCTGATCGCCCGTTGGCTGATCCTGCTTCTGGGGCTGACGGCCTGCGTCGCTGCCGCGCTGTTTTTGGTCACCCAAAAGCCGGTCTTCTGGCTGATCGCCAAGCGCATTTTTGTCATGGGAATGGCAGGCGCACTGGTCTTTTTCGGGGTTCTGATCCTGGAGCGGCTCGCCGTTCTCTAGAAATATCAAATAGTTAACTGGTAGTGTGCGAACACTATCATGTTACCGTCCGATGACCGGCGATGGGCTTTTGGCACGGGCGTTGCAGGCAGGAAGGCGGGGTCTTAAACAAGGTTAAAACCCTCCTTTTCGTGCTTGTACTTGCACTTTGATTGCGTTAACCTGCCAGCCCTTTTGCTGGAATACGGCCGTCAGGCGCGCGGTCAACTGCTTCAGTTTGGCAGCAGCGGCGCTGTTGTCGGCCATGACGATCACCACCCCCTCGCGGAAATTTGCGACCTGGCTGGTTTCGGCCAGCCCGGGGGGAAGGTTGTCCCGGTAAAGGCGCCGCAGTTCAAGCAGGTCCGCGGCACGCTCGGCCAGAGGCCTGAGTGCGTCGTGGCGAGGGACGAAAGCGCCGGCCAGATTGGCGTTGGGGTCGTGCTTCATGCGCGATGCGGGATGGAAGACGGCCCTGAGGGGGGCCGGGGTTCGGAGGGGTGTCAGATGCATGTTATTGTTTTCGCACACCGGCTGGCAACTCCCCGGTCGGTGACCATCACGGCGCGCCACCTGGCGATCGCCGCGGCGTTCGGGATGGCAGCCATGGTAGCCGGTGCCGCCCTGCTCTATTACTTCAGCTTCCGCTACGCCGCCGACCTCAAGCTGCCGGTGCTGCAGCAGATGGTGGCGGCCGCGCGCGCCGACGACGTGCGCAAGAGCGACGAATACCTGCGCCAGAACCTCAATGCCATGGCGGTGAAACTCGGCGAGATGCAGGCCCAGCTGATCCGCCTGGACGCTCTGGGTCAGCGCGTTTCCGGCATGGCCGGCCTCAAACCCACCGAATTCCGCCTGGATGAAACGCCCGGCCGCGGTGGCGCCGAGCCGACTCAGGCGCGCAACCTGTCGATGGCCGAATTCGCCCGCGAGCTCGACCAGGTATCGCACGGGGTGGACAGCCGCAGCGACTTCTTCAGCGTGATGGAGACCGAGCTGTTCAACGCCAAGCTCACGGCCAAGCGCCTGCCGACGGTGTTGCCGGTCAACGCCACCTACAATTCTTCCGGCTTCGGCCGCCGCCTCGACCCGTTCACCGGGCAGTCGGCAATGCATGAGGGCATCGACTTCATCGCCCAGCCGGGCACGCCGATCGTCGCCGCCGCCGGCGGCGTGGTGATCGCGGCGCAGTGGCACCACGACTTCG
Source organism: Burkholderiales bacterium (assembly GCA_036498945.1). Lineage (GTDB taxonomy): Bacteria > Pseudomonadota > Gammaproteobacteria > Burkholderiales > JAEUOS01 > JAQGMJ01. The sequence continues at coordinate 3,754 of DASYEQ010000149.1, forward strand.
GCAACATGATCGAGATCGACCACGGCAACGACATCGTCACTCGCTATGCCCATACCCAGGTGATGTTCGTAAAGGCGGGGGATATCGTCAAGCGCGGCCAGAAGATCGCCGAGGTCGGTTCCACCGGCCGCGCCACTGGCCCGCACTTGCACTTCGAAGTGCGCTTCCAGGGCGTGGCGCAGAATCCGGTGCGCTTCCTGCAATCGGCCGAAGACCTGCCAGCCCCGCCCAACATGGTGGCGCAGAACGTCGGTCACCATCCCGTCGAAGTCAAGGCGGCGGCCGGCGACAAGGCAGCCGTCATCGCGCTGCCGATGAAGGCGCCCGGCACCGCCGCGCCGCTGGCGCACTCCGACGCCCGCGTCATTCCTTGAGCAACGCGGGCGTCCCGCGATCGACGTCCGCCCCGTCTTTTCTGCTCCCGGCTGTCCGGACCGTGCCGCCGTCCGGCGCGCCCGGCTGGCCGCGCGGGTGCCGCGTGCTAAAATTTCCCTCTTTGCCGGGCGCGGGCTCTCTGCCATGCACCGGAATGCGGTGCCGGACACGCCGGCGTAGCGCAGGCAACGTATTTTTGCCGCCGCGCGCCACTTTTCCGGCGGCACCCGGTCTATATAGCGCTGTTTAGTGTGTCGATCGGACATAGATTCTTTCCCCGGGGACTTTGATTCACCCCGTCCCACCACCAGTTAATCCCCAACTACGACTTCCAGAGCCCCTATCCATGGTCCAGGGCATCCTCAAAAAGATTTTCGGCAGCCGCAACGACCGGCTGCTCAAGCAGTATTTCAAGCTCGTCACGCAGATCAACGGGCTGGAAGAAGGCCTGAAAAAGCTTTCCGACGACGAACTGAAAGCAAAAACCACGGAGTTCAAGGAGCGCTTCGCCAAGGGGGAAACCCTGGACGACTTGCTGCCGGAAGCCTTCGCGGCGTGCCGCGAGGCGAGCCAGCGTATTCTCGGCATGCGCCATTTCGACGTGCAGCTGGCAGCGGGCATCGCCCTGCACCAGGGCAAGATCTCGGAAATGCGCACCGGCGAAGGCAAGACGCTGATGGCGACCCTGCCGGTGTACCTGAACGCGCTCTCGGGGCGCGGCGTGCACGTGGTCACCGTCAACGATTACCTGGCGCGGCGCGATTCGGAGTGGATGGGCCGGCTCTACGGCTTCCTCGGCCTCACCACCGGCCTGAACGTGCCGGAGATGCCCTCCGAAGACAAGCAGGCTGCCTACGCCAGCGACATCACTTACGGCACCAACAACGAATTCGGCTTCGACTACCTGCGCGACAACCTGGAGCACGAGCCCGGCGGCCGGCGCCAGCGTCCGCTCAACTACGCCATCGTCGACGAAGTGGACTCGATCCTGATCGACGAAGCGCGCACGCCGCTGATCATCTCCGGCCAGGCCGACGACCACACCGACCTCTATTACAAGATGGACGAGGTGGCGCCGCTCTTGACGCGCATGGAAAGCGAGCCCAAGACCGACCAGCCCGACCCGCCCGGCGATTTCTGGGTGGATGAGAAGGCGCACCAGGTCTATCTCTCGGAAGAAGGCTTCGGCCATGCCGAGGAGGTGCTGGGACGCCTGGGGATGATCGCCGAAGGCGACAGTCTCTATGCGGCGCAGAACATCGGCCTGATGCACCACCTCTACGCCACCCTGCGCGCGCACTACCTGTTCCACAAGGACCAGCATTACGTGGTGCAGGACGGCGAGGTGATCATCGTCGACGAGTTTACCGGCCGCCTGATGACCGGGCGCCGCTGGTCCGACGGCCTGCACCAGGCGGTGGAGGCGAAAGAGCACATGAACATCCAGGCGGAGAACCAGACGCTCGCCTCGATCACCTTCCAGAATTATTTCCGCATGTACGCGAAGCTGGCGGGCATGACCGGCACGGCCGACACCGAGGCCTACGAATTCCAGGAGATCTACAACCTGGAAACCGTGATCATCCCGACGCACCGCAACATGGTCCGCGACGACCGGCTGGACCAGGTCTACCGCACCGAGCGCGAGAAATACACCGCCATCATCAACGCCATCAAGGAAAGCTACGGGCGTGGCCAGCCGGTGCTGGTGGGTACCACTTCGATCGAGAATTCCGAGCTGCTCTCGGGCATGCTGGATCGCGAAAGGCTGCCGCACCAGGTGCTCAACGCCAAGCACCACGCCAAGGAGGCGGAGATCATCGCCCAGGCGGGCCGGCCGAAGATGGTCACCATCGCCACCAACATGGCCGGCCGCGGCACCGACATCGTGCTGGGCGGCGGCATCGAGAAATCGGTCAGCATCATCGAGGCGGCGGAAAACCTGACGCAGACCGAAAGGGACCTGCGGATCGGCAAGCTGCGCACCGAATGGCAGTTGCTGCACGACCAGGTGATCGCCGCCGGCGGCCTGCACATCATCGGCACCGAGCGCCACGAGTCGCGCCGGGTGGACAACCAGTTGCGCGGCCGCGCGGGCCGCCAGGGCGACCCCGGCTCCTCGCGCTTCTACCTCTCGCTGGAAGATCCTCTGCTGCGCATTTTCGCCGGCGACCGCGTGAAGGCGATCATGGATCGCCTGAAGATGCCGGACGGCGAGGCCATCGAGGCCGGCATCGTCACGCGCTCGATCGAGTCGGCGCAGCGCAAGGTGGAAGCGCGCAACTTCGACATGCGCAAGCAGCTGCTGGAATACGACGACGTCGCCAACGACCAGCGCAAGGTGGTCTATGCCCAGCGCAACGAGCTGCTCGACGCCGAGGACATCACCGGCACCGTGGCCAACGTGCGCCGTGACGTGGTGGGCGGCGTGGTCGACCTCTACGTGCCGCTGGAATCGGTGGAAGAGCAGTGGGAAGTCGACCGGCTCACGCAGTCGCTGAAGGCGGAATGGAACCTCGAGGCGCCGGTGCAGGAATGGATCACCGCCGAGCCCGAGCTCAGCTCCGAAGGCATCCGCGAGCGCGTGCTGCAGCTGGCTGACGACGTCTACAACGAAAAGGCGGAAACCGCCGGGCGCGAGCACTGGGCGCGCCTGGAGCGCGGCGTGATGCTGCAGGCGGTCGACTCGCATTGGCGCGAACACCTGGCGGCGCTGGATCATCTGCGCCAGGGCATCCACCTGCGCGGCTATGCGCAGAAAGACCCGAAGCAGGAATACAAGCGCGAGGCCTTCGAGCTTTTCACGCGATACCTGGAAACGGTGAAGTCAGAGGTCACCAAGACCCTGATGACCATCCGCCTGCCGACGCCGGAGGAGATCGCCGCCGTCGAGGAACAGGCGCGCCGCGAAGCCGAGGCGCTGGAGGCGCGCATGCGCCTGCAGCATGCGCTGGCCAGCGCCAGCGAAGCCGCGCCGGAGGAAGACGACGATTCTCCCACCATGAAGCCGTTCAAGCAGTTCGGCAAGAAGGTCGGGCGCAACGAACTCTGCCCCTGCGGCTCGGGCAAGAAGTACAAGCATTGCCACGGCGCGCTGGCGTAATTAAGATGCGGTGTTCGCGGTAAGGCAGACGTGGCGCTTCGGCGCCACGTTGCTTTCGCGGGCGCGCTTTTCCTCGTCCCTTCGGCGTCACGTTTCCGCAACCGTTCCTGCCGCACCCCGACCTTTCCCCATTCCCCGCGTGAGCCTGTCATGCCCGTCAACCTGAAACTCCCTGTCGCTTCCGAACTCTCGCCCGTGGCCGGCCTGGAACTGGGCATCGCCGAAGCCGGCATCCGCAAGGCCAACCGCAAGGACGTATTGGTGATGCGCTTAGGCGCGGGCAGCACGGTGGCCGGCGTGTTCACGCAAAACCGTTTCTGCGCCGCGCCGGTGACGGTGTGCCGCGAACACCTGGCGGCGAAAGCGGAAATCCGCGCCGTGGTGGTGAACACCGGCAACGCCAACGCCGGCACCGGCGAGACCGGTCTGGCGAACGCGCGCGCCACCTGCGCCGAGCTGGCGCAGCAGATGGGCATCGCGCCGAACCAGGTGCTGCCCTTTTCCACCGGCGTGATCATGGAACAGTTGCCGATGGAGCGCTTGCTGCCCGGCCTGCCGAAAGCGCTCGCGCTGCTTAAGGCGGACAACTGGCTGGCCGCGGGCGAGGCCATCATGACCACCGATACGCAGCCGAAGGCGGTCTCGCGTACGGTTTCGATCGGCGGCCAGCCGGTGACGATTACCGGCATCTGCAAGGGCGCCGGCATGATCCGCCCCAACATGGCGACCATGCTGGGTTTCGTCGCCACCGATGCGAAGGTGTCGCAGCACGTGCTGGATGCGCTCACCGCGAAGGCGGCGGATGCCTCCTTCAACGCCATCACGGTGGACGGCGACACTTCGACCAACGACTCCTTCATCATCATGGCCACCGGCCAGTCACAGGCGCCCGCGATCACCGGCGTGCACACGCCCGAGGGACGCGCCTTTGCGCAGGCGCTGAATGCGGTGGCGATCGAGCTGGCGCAGGCGATCGTGCGCGACGGCGAAGGAGCGACCAAGTTCATCACCATCCAGGTCGAGGGTGGCCGCGATGTCGAAGAGTGCAAGAAGGTCGGCTACGCCATCGGCCACTCGCCGCTGGTGAAGACCGCGTTTTTCGCCTCCGATCCCAACCTCGGGCGCATTCTCGCCGCGGTGGGCTACGCCGGCATCACCGATCTCGACCAGACGAAAATCGATCTCTACCTCGACGACGTGCTGGTGGCAAAGAACGGCGGCCGCCACGCCGAATACAAGGAAGAGGATGGCCAGCGCGTGATGAAGCAGGCCGAGATCACGGTGCGCGTCGTGCTCAATCGCGGCGACGCCGCGCGTACGCTGTGGACCTGCGACTTCTCGCACGACTATGTTTCCATCAATGCCGACTATCGAAGCTGACGCCCAAAAGTGCAAGCCTACTTTTGGGCGCCTTGGCTTCCATAAAATCACCGGCGAAGCCGGATGATTTTCTGAGTTAACTGCAACGAAAAATCCAGATCGATAATCAATGAACGACAAAGACCTCCAGGCCCTCATCGCCCGCGCGCACCAGTTTTTCGACCGTATCGAGGCCATCCTGCCCCCTGCCCCGCAGACCATCGACTGGGACGGGGCTGTCGCCTTCCGCTGGCGCAAGGTGAACGGGCGTGGCTGGCTGCAGCCGATTCCGCGCCTGTCGCAGATCGCGCTTTCCAACCTGCAGGGCGTGGAGCGCCAGCGCAAGATCATGGAGCAGAACACGCGCCAGTTCGTCGAAGGCCGGCCCGCCAACAACGTGCTGCTTACCGGCGCGCGCGGCACCGGCAAGTCTTCGCTGGTGAAGGCGATGCTGAACAAATACGCCTCCAAGGGCCTGCGCCTGATCGAAGTCGACAAATCGGAACTGGTGGACTTAGCCGAGATCACCGACCTGATCGAGAGGCGCCCCGAGCGTTTCATCATTTTCTGCGACGACCTCTCCTTCGACGAGGGCGACGCCAGCTACAAGGCGCTGAAGGTGGCGCTCGACGGCTCGGTGAACGCCAGCACCGACAACATGCTGATCTACGCCACTTCCAACCGCCGCCATCTGCTGCCCGAGTACATGCACGAGAACCTCGAGTACAAGCATGTGGGCGAGGAAATCCATCCCGGCGAATCCGCCGAGGAAAAGATTTCGCTCTCCGAGCGCTTCGGCGTCTGGCTGTCGTTCTACCCGTTCGACCAGGACGAATACATGGCCATCGTCGACCACTGGCTGGCGGCGTGCGGCTGCAACGGGAAGGAGATCGTCGCCGCGCGCGCCGACGCCTTGACCTGGACCATCGAGCGCGGCTCGCGCTCCGGGCGCGTCGCCTGGCAGTTTGCGCGCGACTACGCCGGCAAGCTCGGCAAGACCGCGGTAGCGACTTCGCGCAGCACCGCAAAGAAGGCTGCGCCGGCAAAGGCGCCGGCCAAAACCGCGCCCAAGCCGAAGCCGCGCAAGTAAGCCCGCAGGCCCAAGCCCCTAAGCCGAGCCCGTGAGCGCTGCTTCCATGCCGCTGACCCAGGTGGTCGCCGCGGTAATCTACCAGCCCGCCGCCGCACGCGGGCGTTTCGATGCTCCCTGGGGTGACTACCTGCTGGCGCAGCGTCCCCAGGGCAAGGCCTACGCCGGCTACTGGGAGTTTCCCGGCGGCAAGGTGGAGCCGGGCGAGACGCACCTGCAAGCCATCAAGCGCGAGATCCGCGAGGAATTGGGCATCGAGATCGTCGATGCCGTGCCGTGGATCGTGCGCCGCCACGTCTATGAGCACGCCAGCGTGGAACTGCATTTTTTCCGCGTCACCAATTGGCGCGGCGAGCCGCAAGGCCTGGAAAACCAGCGTTTCGTGTTCCAGTCGCCGGGGCAGGAAAACGTGGGGCCGATGCTGCCGGCCAACGGGCCGCTATTGCGCGGCCTGCGCCTGCCGGTGGCCTATGGGATCACCCATGCCACCGAGCTGGGCGTCGAGAACATGCTGGAGCGCCTGGATGCAGCATTGCAAGCCGGGCTGCGGCTGGTGCAGGTGCGCGAGCCGGGCATGGCGCCGGACCTATTCGCCGCCTTCGCCCGCGAGGTGGTGGCACGCTGCCACGCGCATGGCGCGCAGGCGCTGGTCAACGATGATATGGCGCTGGCGCAGGCGGTAGGCGCCGATGGCGTGCACCTGCCAAGCCGCGCATTGATGCAACTTGCGCAAAAACCGGATTTCGCCCTGGTCGGGGCATCCATTCACAACGCAGAGGAACTGGCACGGGCCGAACGCCTCGATTGCGACTTCGCAGTGCTCGGGCCAGTGGCAGCCACGCGCAGCCACCCGCAGGCGGCGCCGCTGGGCTGGGAAGGCTTTGTGCGCATCGCCGGCCGTGCCACGCTGCCGGTGTTCGGCCTGGGCGGGCTGGAGCCTGAGGACGCGGCAACTGCCTGGCGCCATGGCGCGCATGGCGTGGCCATGCTGCGCGCGGCCTGGGCCTGATTGGCCCGCTCAGGGTCCCAAGTCACTGCGCGCGGATCAGCGTCCGTGCCTCACCCCTGGCCGGACATGCCCGAGCCTTCGCCCGGATCGGGCTCTTCCTTCACCGGCACCCGGTAAGCCTCGGTGGCCCAGGCGCCGAGGTCGATCAGCTTGCAGCGTTCCGAACAGAACGGCCGGAACTTGTTTGCCGACGTCCATTCGACTTCGGCACTGCAGGTGGGGCAGACAACGGTTTTCGGCATGATTTATCAGGGCGTCGCGGCCGGCAACGGTTGACGGGAGGGCACGAAGCCCGCGTCATTGCGCAGTCCGCCGTGCCGTGTGCCCAGCCTGCTCGACCGGCACACGCCGCGAAATGTACACCCGCGCGGGGCGATTCAACAACCCGGTTCGACGATCGCGCAACACCTTGAACGTGGGAGCACCTTCAGAGGTTGCAATAGGTCAGTTCGAAAGGTACGTTGGCCTCGGCCTGGCGCGGGCGGTTGCTGGCGGCCCAGCCGCCGGTGCCCGGGGACGTGAAGCGGATCATCAGGGCGTACTTGTTCGCACTGATTTCCGGAATGTAGGGCTGGTCGTCGGCCACGCGCACGCGGATCAGCTGCGCCACCTTGCCCGAGAGCATCTGCTGGAATTGCCCCTGGGTGGCGGTGAATTGCCCGGGCCGCCCGCTTTCGCGCAGCAATCGCAATACGATCACCAGGCCGTCGCGCAGGGCCATCAGCGGCCCCAGCCAGGCGTTGAGGTCGGCCAGGCGCGCGCCGGGAGGACGGTGCAGCCAGAAATGATAGGAGGGCAGATCGAATTCGCAGGCGCCGCCGGGAATGTTGGTGCGGCTCTTCACACTCATCAGCCATTCGTTTTCCCGCATGTGCTGGCCGGTCTTGACTTGATTGGAGGACAAGGCCGCATGCGTCTGCTCGACTTCGGACAGTACCGACTCCAGCGCTTCCTGCGCCACCTCGGGCGAATTGCGCAGGCCGTTGAGCACCTGGCGCTGGCGCTCCAGCTCCTGCATCAGGTCGCTTTTCAGGTCGGCGCGGCCGGCAACGTCGATGACCTCGAAGATCGACAGGAGCGCGGCGTTGTGATCAAGCGAGTGCTCGCGCGCGAGGAAAAACATGGTCTTGTCGAACAGGTCCTCCAGCCGCAGAAGCGTGCGGATGCGTTCGCTCAGAGGGTATTCGTAGGTGATCACCAGTAGGCCGCGCGCCGTAGACTGCGGGATTGTGGGGCATGGGGAGGGAATTGACAACTTGATTCTAGGCGAGTCATCAAGCCCTTGTCCTTAAAAGTTATCACACCCATTTTTGTTTCCGACCGACGGCGCCTCAGCGGCCGCGGGCGGCGGCCAGCCGCCGGTACTGCGCATGCAGGTGCCCCACCTGCGGGGGCAGCGCGGCAGGCGGCCCCTCGTTGTCGATGACGTCGTCGGCCGCTGCCAGGCGCTCGGCGCGCGTGGCTTGCGCGGCCATGATGCGCCGCACCGCCTCTTCGCTGAAACCGTTGCGCGCGATCACGCGCTTGACCTGGGTAGCTTCGCTCACGTCGACCACCGCGATGCGGTCATAACGCTCGCGCCAGCGCGCGTCGCGGCGCGATGCTTCGACCAGCAGTGGAATCATCAGGATGACGTAGGCCGGCGCAGTGGCACCCGCCACCGCCGCGCGCGCCCGCGCCTCGGTTTCGGCGCGGATCAGCGGATGCAAAATGGCTTCGAGCCGGCCACGTTCCTCCGGCGCCTTGAATACGTGCTCGCGCATGCGCGCGCGGTCCATGGCACCGTCGGCGCCGATGAATTCGGCCCCGAACGCCTGGCGGATCGGCTCGATCGCCGCGCTGCCGGGCGCGGTCAGCGCGTGGGCAATGGCGTCGCTGTCGATCACCGCGACGCCGAGCTTTTCGAACGCCGCCCCGACCGCCGACTTGCCGCTGCCGATGCCGCCGGTGAGCCCGACGGCGTAGGGACGTTCCTCGCGCGCGGCCGGCATGATCAGTTCAGAACGGCAGGCCGAGCCAGTCCTTCAGCCAGGTGCCGACGAACAGGTAGACCAGGGTGGCACCGGCGATGTACGGGCCGAAGGGAATGCGCGCCATCACGTCGGCGCGCTTGGCGGCGAGCATGGCAATGCCGACGGCCGCACCGACGCAGGAAGACAGGAGCACGATCGGCAGGATGGCCCCCCAGCCGAACCAGGTACCGGCCACCGCCATCAGCACGAAATCGCCGCGGCCCATCGCCGGGGTATCCATCTTGCGCAGCCATTCGAAGGTGAAGGCCGGAATGGCGAGGAACAGGTAGCCGATCACCGCACCGGCGACCGCATCCTCCAGCGGCACGAACACCTTGAACAGGTTGAACAGCAGGCCGACCCACAGCAGCGGCAGGGTGCTCTCGTTGGGCAGATACGCGGTGTCGGCGTCTATCATCGCCAGCGGCACCAGCCAGAAGAACAGCAGCAGGGCGGCGGCGCAAGATACCGAGGGGCCGAACCGCCAGGCGATCAGGCCGGCGACGACGCCGCAAAAAGCCTCGATCAGCGGGTAGCGCAGGCTGATCGGCGTCTTGCAGGCCGAGCACTTGCCGCGCAGCCACAGGTAGCTCAGCACCGGCACGTTCTCGGCGGCGGTGATGCCGTGGCCGCAGTTCGGGCAGCGCGAGCGCGGCTTCACCACGGTCTCGTCCGGCAGGTATTTCATCAAGGCGCGCAGCATCGCGCCCATCGCCTCCATGCCCGGCCTGAACTGCGCACGCTCTTGCGCCGGCACGCGCGACAGGCCAAGTTCGGGTTGCTGGACGGCGATGTCGGCGGTCTCGATCAGGCTGGTATAGACCTGCCGGTCCCAGCGCACCGGCAGGCGGTGGATCACCACGTTGGAAAAGCTGCCTACGCACAAGCCGAGCGCGGTGATCAGCCCGACGAAAAACCAGGGGTAGGCGAAAAAGACTTCGAGCATGAAAAAAAGCGGCGCACGAATGCGCCGCTTCCTCAGGTGACCCGCGCGCGGCGGCGCGGGCGGCCGGTTACACCACCGAACCGAGTTTGAAGATGGGCAGGTACATGGCGATCACCATGCCGCCGATGAGCACGCCCAGGACCACCATGATCAGCGGTTCCATCAGGGAGGACAGGGCTTCCACCGCATCGTCCACTTCCGCTTCGTAGAAGTCCGCCACCTTGGAGAGCATCGCGTCCAGCGCGCCGGATTCCTCGCCGATCGACACCATCTGGATCACCATCGAGGGGAAGACGTTGGCGTTCTGCATCGACACCGTGAGGCTGGTACCGGTGGAGACTTCGCTCTGGATCTGCCGGGTGGCGATGCCATATACCTGGTTGCCGGAAGCGCCGCCCACGGAGTCCAGGGCCTCGACCAGCGGCACGCCGGCGGCGAACATGGTGGACAGAGTGCGGGTCCAGCGCGCTACAGTGGCTTTTTTCACCAGTTCGCCGAAGATCGGCGCCTTCAGCATCAGCTTGTCCATCACCAGCTGCATCTTCTTCGAGCGCTTCCACGATTCGAAGAAGAAGTAGAACGCGGCAATGATCAGCGGGAACATGATCCACCAGTAGCTGACGAAGAAATCCGATATTCCCATGATCACCAGGGTTGGCGCCGGCAGGTCGGCGCCGAAACTGGTGAACACCTGCTTGAAGGCCGGGATCACGAAGATCATGATCACCGCGGTGATGACGAAGGCGACCACGATAATCGCGACCGGGTAGAACAGCGCCGCCTTGATCTTGCTCTTGATCGCAAGAATCTTTTCCTTGTAGGTCGCCAAACGGTCGAGCAGGGTTTCGAGAATACCGGCCTGTTCACCCGCCGCCACCAGGTTGCAGAACAGGGCGTCGAAATACAGCGGGTATTTGCGGAAGGCCTGGTTCAGCGAGGAGCCGGTCTCGACTTCGGTCTTCAGCTCCTGCAGCAGGCGCGATACTGCCGGGTTACTGTGACCCTTGCCGACGATGTCGAAGGATTGCAGCAGCGGCACGCCCGACTTCATCATCGTCGCCATCTGGCGCGTGAACAGGGTGATGTCCTTGTCGCTGACGCGGCCGCCCTTCTTGAAGGTCTGCTTCTTGACCTTGGTGATCAGAATACCCTGGCGCCGCAGGGTGGCTTTGACCACGGCATCGCCGGTGGCGCGTACTTCGCCGCGCACCGTCTTGCCGGTCTTGTCCTTCCCCTCCCAGCTGAAGGTGAATTCCTTGGTCCCTTTGATTGCTGCGGTAGCCATCTTTTTCCTCCCTGAAACTTCCGGCCCGCCCACGACCGCCCGCTGCGGAAATCCGCCTCAAGCCATCCCTGGTGTCGAGCTCCGTTGTCGCCGCCGCTGTGGCCGGCGCTTCCTACTCGTTGGTGCAGCCCAGCACTTCCTCCAGCGAAGTCAGCCCCTGCTTGACTTTCACCAGCCCTGATTCGCGCAGCGAGCGCACGCCCTCCCGCCCAGCCTGATCGGCGATGTCGAGCGCAGTCCCGTGCGACAATATAATACGCTGAATTTCCTCGGAAATCGGCATCACCTGGTAGATGCCGACGCGGCCCTTGTAGCCGCTGCCCTTGCAGCGCTCGCAGCCAACCGGCTTCATCGGCTTCCAGCTGCCGTCCAGGTCTTCCTGATTGAAACCCGCCTCCAGCAGTGCCTCTTCCGGGATCTCGGTGGGCTGCCTGCAGGTGCACAGGCGGCGCGCCAGGCGCTGCGCGGTGATCAGGATGACCGAGGAGGCGATGTTGAACGCCGCCACCCCCATGTTCATCATGCGCGTAAGCGTGGTCGGCGCGTCGTTGGTGTGCAGGGTGGAGAACACCATGTGGCCGGTCTGCGCCGCCTTGATCGAAATGTCGGCGGTTTCCAGGTCGCGGATTTCGCCGACCATGATGATGTCCGGGTCCTGGCGCAGGAAGGACTTGAGCGCCGCCGCGAAGGTCAGGCCGGCGCGGTCGTTCACGTTGACCTGGTTGACGCCGGGCAGGTTGATTTCAGCCGGGTCTTCGGCGGTGGAAATGTTGATGTCCGGCTGGTTCAGCAGGTTCAGGCAGGTGTAGAGCGACACCGTCTTGCCCGAGCCGGTGGGTCCTGTGACCAGCACCATGCCGTAGGGGCGGTGCACGGCGGCGAGCAGGCGCTCCTTCTCTTCCGGCTCGTAGCCCAGGGCGTCGATGCCCAGGGTCGCCTGCGAGGGGTCGAGGATACGCATCACGATCTTCTCGCCGAACAGCGTCGGCAGGGTCGAGACGCGGAAGTCGATCGCGCGATTCTTCGACAGCACCAGCTTCATGCGGCCGTCCTGCGGCACGCGCTTTTCCGAGATGTCGAGCTTGGAGATGACCTTGATGCGCGAAGCCAGCTTTTCCTTGATCGCCAGCGGCGGGTTGGCGACTTCGCGCAGGATGCCGTCTACACGGTAGCGGATGCGATAGGTCTTTTCGTACGGTTCGAAGTGCAGGTCGGAGGCGCCTTCGCGGATCGCGTCCATCAGCATCTTCTGCAGGAAGCGCACCACCGGAGCGTCGTCGACGTCCGGCATCGAGGCCTCTTCGGCCTTGGCCATCTGCTCTTCGTCGGTGAACTCGAGGTTGAGGTCGTCGTCGCCGACATCCATCATCTCGGTAACCGGATTCTCCGCCGCGGCGGCGGAGAGAATCTTGGCGAGCTTGTCGTCCTCGACGACCACCGGATCGATGGCCAGCGAAGTCTGGAACTTGATCTGGTCCAGCGCCGCCGTGTTGGTCGGATCGGAGATCGCCACCGCCAGGCGGTTGCCGCGCTTGTTCAGCGCGATCACGCGATGCTGCTGGATGATCTTCTTGTCGATCGCCTCTTTGAGCATCTGCGCCGGGTCATAGGCGGCGATGTCGAGCAGCGGATAGCCGAAGGTCTCGGAAGCAAACTGCGCGACATCGCGCGCGCTCATTTTCTTCGAGGCGATCATCTGCTCGATGAAGCTGATGTGCGCGCTCTTGGCCTGGGTCATCAGGCCGTCGGCCTCGTTGGCGGAAATGCGCCCAGCCTGCACCAGCGCCCGGGCGATGCCGGAGAGGGTGTTGGACGGGGTCAGCGCGGCGGCCATGGCGAGAGCAGTGTTGTGAAAATGTCAGCGAATCGGCGCAAAGCAGGGGGAAAAACCAAAAAACACCCGGGCACCCTTGGGGAACGCCGCATCCCGCCGATAAATTGCCCAATAAAATCAACGGAATACAAAAGCATGCTCAACTGCAATGTACATGATGCCCTGCACACGGCCGATTGTAAAGCCGCGTGCCCGCCACGCCTTGCATGACGATGGTCTCAACATCATATCGCGGCTGGAAAATTATGGGCGCCGACGCTTTTTAGCCTGGCGCCGCCAAATCCGACCGCCGCGTCACATTAGTGCCGGCTTGGGCGGCGGCGGCAGGCGCGGCCGCGCCAGGCGTACGGTGCGCACGACGCGGTCCTCGGTGTGCAGGATCTGCATGGCGCAGTCGCAGATCTTGACGCTGATGCCGGATTCCGGAATGTCCTGCAGGTGATCCAGGATCAGGCCGTTCAGGGTCTTCGGGCCATCGAGGGAAAAGTGCAGGCCGAGACGGCGGTTCAGGTCGCGCAGCAGCGCCCCGCCCTCCACCACCACGGTGCCATCCGAGCCCCAGACGTAGCGCGCGCCGCCTTTGCCCGGCGCCTCGGTGGTGAACTCGCCGATCATCTCTTCCAGGATGTCCTCGAGCGTCACCAGCCCCTGCACCTCGCCGTATTCGTCGACCACCAGCGCCAGGCGCTGGCGCCGCTCCTGGAAATATTGCAGCTGCTGGAACACCGGGGTGGCCGCGGGAATGAAATAGGGTTCGGCCAGGAGCCCCCCCAGGGTTTCGCGCGTCCAGTTGCCTTCGAGCAGCATCGAGACCGCCTTGCGGATGTGCAGCACGCCCTTGACGTTGTTGATGTCGTCTTCGTACACCACCAGGCGGGTGTGGTGGCTGGTGGCAAGCTGGCGCCCGACGGTCTCGATCTCGGCCGAGAGGTCGATCGCCTCGATGTGCGCGCGCGGGGTCATGACGTCGTCGACGCGGATGCGCTCCAGGTCGAACAGGTTGATCAGGATGCTGCGATGCTTTTGCGGGATGAAATGCGAAGACTCCAGCACCAGCACGCGCAACTCCTCCGGGCTCATGCGCTGGTTTTCGCTGCCCTTGCCGGTCTCGATGCGCAGGATCCACAACAGCATGCGCACGAACAGGTTGACGAACCACACCAGCGGGTAGGACACCGACAGCAGCGGCTTGAGGATGAAGCTCAAGGGCAGCGCGATGCGCTCGGGGTAGTTGGCGCCGATCACCTTGGGTGTGATCTCGGCGAACACGATGATGGCGAAGGCCACCAGGCCGGTGGCGATCGCCACTACCTTCTCATGGTTGCCGAACCAGCTGATCGCCATCGCCGTCACCAGCGCGGAGATGCCGGCGTTGAGCAGGTTGTTGCCGATCAGGATCACCGACAGCAGGCGGTCGGTCTGCGCCAGCAGCGCCGCGGCCTGTTGCGCGCCGCGCCGGCCCTGCGCCTGCAGCGCCTGCAACCGGTAGCGGTTGAGCGCCATCATGCTGGTCTCGGCGATGGAAAAAAACGCCGAACCGGCGAGCAGCACGACCAGCGCTATGAGCTGCGCCGAGAGCGGAAAAGCGTTCAAGCGAAAAAGGCCGGGGCGACGGGAACCCGATATTACAGGAGGCGCCGCCGCCGGCGAGCGCGCCTTATTCCGGCGTGATGTGGGCGGTCTTCACGACGTTGCCCCACTTGTCGAGCTCGGTCTTGATGAAGCCGGCGAATTCCTCCGGCTTGTCGCCTACCGCCTCGGCGCCATCGGTGGCAAGGCGCGCCTGCACGTCCTTCTGGCCGAGCGCTTTCACCACCTGCGCATGCAGGGTGTTGATCACCGGTTGCGGCGTGCCCACCGGCGCCAGCAGCCCGTACCACTGTACTGCCTGGTAACCGGGCACGGCATCGGAAATCGGCGGCACGGTGGGCATGCTGGCGGCGCGATGCTTGCCGGTGACACCCAGCGCCCGCAGCTTGCCTGCCTTCACGTGCGGCAGCGCAGTGAGGATGTTGGGCATCGACAACTGCACCTGCCCCGCCACCAGGTCCACCGTCGCGGGCCCGGTGCCCTTGTACGGCACATGGGTCAACTGGATACCCGCCATCGAGCGGAACAGCTCCATCGACAGGTGCGGCGAGGTGCCGCTGCCGGCCGAGCTGTAGTTCATGCCGGGATGCGCCTTGGCGTAGGCAATCAACTCGGCAGTGGTGTTGACCGGCACCGAAGGATGCACCACCAGCACGTTGGAAAGCTCGGCGACGAGTGAGATCGGCGCGAAGTCCTTCGCCACATCGTAAGGCGACTTCTTGCTCATCACCTGCCCCAGCACGATGGCGGAAGCGGCCATCAACAGCGTGTAGCCATCGGCGGGCGAATGGGCAACCAGGTCGCTGCCCAGCACCTGCCCGGCGCCGGGCTTGTTGTCGACCACGAAGGATTGGCCAAGGCTCTCCGTCATTTTTTGCGCCAGCAGGCGTGCCAGGATGTCAGTACCGCCGCCCGGCGACGACGGCACGACGATGCGCACCGGGCGCGTTGGGTAGGTCTGTGCCTGGACAGTTCCGGCACACAGCAGGCCGGCGGCGAGCCCGGCTGCGAACAGGCGGGAAGTGAAATGCATGGGCGAAGTCATTCGAGGTCTCCTTGATGCTGCTTTTTGATGATGTTGCGCTTGTGGTTCAGGCACGCACCGTTCAGGCACGCAAGAGCGGGCGCAGCGCGCGCACGTCCTTCACCTTTTCCAGGTGCCAGATGGTATCGATCAGGCGCTGCGCGCGCCGCTTTCCCAGCGTAGGCGCGAGCAGGCCGAAAGCCTTGGCGCCCACCTCTTCGCGCGACATCGGGTTGGTGGCGCTGCCGCGCACCGCGCGGGTATGGTGCGAAAACTTGCGGCCGTCGCGCGTGGTCACCTCGGCGATGGACTGCGTGGTCTTGGCCTTCGACAGCACCGGGCTGCCCGCCACCTCGATGCGCGCGCGCATCGCCAGCACCCGCTTGTCCTTCACCCGCTTCGGGTCGTGCGAGGCTTCGAAGCTGATGTCGCCTTCGAGCAGCATCAGCGCGGCCAGGTGGTGGATGTTGATGTCGGCCATGGTGCGGTTGCTCACCGTGCGCACGCCCTGCTCGTCCAGGCTGATCTTCACGCGCTCGATCTCGGCGGTTTTCAGCTGGTGCTTGGTCAGCACGTTGGCCAGCGCATCCAGCGGCGCCTGGATCGGGTAGCCCACCGGCCAGCGCTTGATCGCGGTGTTCATGATGTCGAACCGCTTACCCAGCTCCGCGACGAATTCATCCGGCTGTGCGAAACCTTCGAAGGCATGGAAAAAACCGCGGTCGCCGGCGAACACGTCTTCCACGCCGGTGAAGCCCATCGCCACCATGGTTGCCGCCATCACGCCGTTGCGCCCCGGCATGCCGCCGAAGTCGAAGGCCTTTTCGATGTGCTCGGTGTCGCGCGCCCAGCACGAAAGCCCGGAAGCCTGCTGCGCCGCATAGGACAAGAGATAACGCGCCTGGCGCGCGTCGATGCCGGCCAGCGCCCCGGCCGCCGCGGTGGCGCCGAAGGTGCCGCCGAAGCTGTGGGTCGAATGCCCGCTGCTGCGAAATTTCTCCACCCCCAGTGCCTTGGAGGTGCGTGCGCAGACGTCGTAGCCCAGGGCGACGGCGCGCAGCAATTGCGTGCCATTGCACCGCTCGCGCTCGGCCATGGCGAGCGCCGCCGGCACCACCGCGCAACCCGGATGCACGAGCGCCTGGTAATAGGCGTCGTCAGTCTCGTCCGCATGCCCGAGCATGCCGTTGGCCAGCGCCGCGTTCACCGCCGTGGTGACGATCGAGGTACCGATGACGCAGGCCTCCGGCGTGCCGCCGAGGGTACCGACATATTCGATCGCCTTTTGCCCCGGCAGCAAGGGTGCGCCCGAGACCATCGCCGCGATGGTATCGAGCAGATGATGCTTGGCGCGCTCCTGCACCTCTTTGGGCAGCGCGCGTTTCGGCGCCTGCGCAATATAGGTGCTGAGTTTTTGCATCACCGGCGAAATCTGCGGCGCCACCTGTTTCATTCTGTCTCCTGCGTGATTTGTCCGGACCGGATGGGCAGCGGATTTAAGCACAGGCGGCGCGGCCTGCCCCGTGATTGCCCGAATAACGTTGGGCATGACCGCCCGAGACCACGGCAAAACACGGTGCTTTTTCGGATTTCGCGCTCGGCACCCTGA
>DASYEQ010000150.1:0-68718 GCA_036498945.1 Burkholderiales bacterium
CCCAGTTTTCGTGGCTATCTACTTGGATTTCGGGGAAACCCACTGATGCTCTTGGTGGACGCATTTGGCATCAGCGTCGAAACGATCCGTTTTCAACACCACCTTGTGCTCGAGCCAATCACCCTGCTCATCCTGGATAAGTTGGACAATCCAGATGCCGCAGTGATTGATGCGCTTCACCTGGCCGAAATTCTCTCCAAGATATTCCTCCTTTTCTACGTGAAAAAGATAGGTGTCCCGCAATAGATCGGCAGGTTCGCCGGGCGGCATGGCCTTATACACAAGCGCGTATGGATTTTGGGGGCGAGTGCCTATCTTGTAAACGCGCAGTTGATCAAGGTGATAGCGCTCCAATTCAAATCGAATCGTTCCCGCGCATGCATGGTAAGCCGCTAGCAGAAGAGTGGCTGATGCGGCAAGAACCGTGAACCGTTTGATTTTTTCTTGCACGATGATTGCGCTCTTCACCAAGACTGAGGGGCGTGGCTCAAATACTTTTTTCTGAAACTTTGCGTCAGAAAATTATAAACATCGACTACGGCTTGGTCGCTAAGCGAAAGAATCGCGCTGGCCAATTCTTCTTCTGGCATCGGCTTGCCGGACTCGCGCTCAATGTCGCCACGGACGGTATCGAACGACTCGTAGTCGTCTGCCAAGAAATCCGGAACTTCCATTTGAAACGCTGTTGGCGGCATGCCTGCTCCCCATGCATTGAGCGCAAATTGAAGGCGCGTGTCTCGAACGATTTTTAGAAGTCTCGCATCAACAAAATTATATCGAGCCAAGCCCTTCTTATTCGACCCTCCGATTCCTTAACCGCCGCGTGTCAAAGGATGCGCGCCGCAATCAACAGCGCGCAGCACATCAGCACGACGACAATCGCGGCGACGAACGGCAGCATGGCGCGGTAGACCTCGCCTTCCCTGCCCGGCGCGTCGCCGACGCTGCAGACGATCGACATGCGCACCGGGGACACCATGTTCAGCGCCAGCCCGGAGACGTGCTGTAGCGCGATGACGGCGGCGAGGTTGAGGCCGGCTTCGGTGGCGAGGCTGACCTGCGACGACATGAACAGGCCGTTGGCCGCGGTGCCGCTGTTGGCGAGGGCGCCGAACACGCCGGAGACCAGGGGAATCACCAGCTCGGACCAGCGGCCGAAGTTCTCGAAGAGGCCACGCGCCAGCGCGGCGGCGATGCCGGAGGCGGAAAGCAGTTCGGCCATCATCGAGAAGGCGAGGATGGTGAAGACGGCGACGTGGCCGGTGCGCCAGGCGGCGCTGAACTCGGCGGGCAAGGAGGCGGCCTGCCCGCGCAACAGGCTGGTGAGCAGGGCGCCGATGATCAGCCAGCTTCCCGCGTGAAACCAGGGTGACCATCCGGGTGCGCCGGCAAAAGGCGCCATGCGGCCGGTGTGCTCGAGAAACGTCTTCAGCTCAGGCGACAGGCGGGTAATCACCAGCCAGGCGATCAGGGCGGCGAAGGGCAGGGTGCGCACGGCCACCCGCTTGAGTTCCTCGCGGTCCGGCCGCTCGTCGAGAAAGTAGCGTAGCGCGATGATCGGGCCATACGCCGCCAGCATCGCCACTTCGGGGCCGAGGATGGCGGTGGCGCCGATCACCAGGGCCAGGCTGGCCGCCAGCCACAGCGCCTCGCTGAGCTTGTCGCCCCAGGTGCCGCCGATGCCTGCCCGCGCCGCCACCCGCCAGTACATCGGCAGCCACAGCACGTTGAAGGCGACCAGCAGGTAGCTGCCGTTGACCGCCAGCGCGGTGGCGTCGGCGCGGGCGTAGGCGGCGGCGACGATGGCGCCGCTGCCCATGCCGCCCCAGAGGATCATGGTCTGGCTGAGCAGGCTGAACACCAGCAGTTGCAACGGCGGCACGCCCAGCCGGCGCACCAGCAGCATGGTGCCGATGATGCCGATGCCGAAACCGGTTGCCGATTCCGCGAACGGCCCCACCAGGAAGCATGCCGTAAACAGCAGGCGCCGGCGGATCTTCGCATCCGCCAGCGCGACCTCGCCCGTCTGCGCGGAATGCGGCGTGCCGAACGCGATGCGCCAGAACAGCAGGCCGCCGAGGATATAGGGCACCACCACGAAGCCGATCCAGCCGCCGCGCCATAGCGCGCTCCAGGCATCGGCCGGCGGGAAGGCATGCGGCGCCGTCGTCATCGCGACCACCACAGTGCTCACCAGGCCGAGCAGGGCCGCCTTGAGGGAGGAGATGCGGCCGCTGGCGATTGCCGCAATCACGAGCAGCGCGGGGAGAGTCCAGAACAAATACATTAAGAGAGCCTGGCTTGAATATTTTTTCCGGCGTGCCGGTCCTGCGCTTCCCCTTCGCGCGCGGATGCAGCGCTATTCGCGCCTGTCATCAGGTTGGCCATCATGCCGCGCGTCTCCCATGAAGTTTTTTTAATGCGCCAAATCGCGTTGGGGCCGAATCTCTTTATGCTAGCATCGCCAGCCTTGTTTCGAGGCGAAGCGGTGGCGATTCTTCTCTCGGCGCCGCTGTGTTAAGCCGGAGCAAGGCATTGCGTTCCCGCTGGCACATCCGACAGAAGCCGCGCCTCCTTCCTGCCTAATACATCCTATTCGCTCCGCGGCATCCGTCGGAGCCAAGGACCATCATGCCCGCCACCACGATTGCCGAACAACTTGCCGCCTATGCGGCGACCCTGCGCTACGAAGACATTCCGGCGGAAGTGGTGCACCGGGCCAAGGCGCTGATCGTCGATACGATCGGCTGCGGCATCGGCGGGCGCGTGGGCGAGGCGCCGAAGATCGTGCTGGACCTGGCGCTGGAAATCACCAGCAAGTCGCCCGCGACCATTCTCGGCACCGACAAGCAGACCAGCATGGAAATGGCGGCGTTCGCGAATGACGCGATGATCCGCTTCCTCGACTACAACGACGGCTACACCAGCCTGACCTCGGGGCACCCGAGCGACAGCATCGGCGCGCTGCTGGTGGCGGCGGAAGCCGCGCATGCGGACGGGCGCGCGCTGATCACCGCCACCGTGGCCGCCTACGAAATCTATTGCCGCCTCAGCGATACCGCGCACCTGAAGCAACTGGGCTGGGACCACGCGATTCCCGGCGGCATCGCCAGCGCGCTGGGCGCAGCGCGCCTGCTGGGGCTGACCCAGGCGCAGATGGTGGAGGCGGTCAACATCTTCGTTTCCTCCAACAACGTGCTGTTCCAGGTGCGCATCGGCAATGTGTCGATGTGGAAGGGCTGCGCGTATGCCTATGCGGACAAGAACGCGATCTTCGCGGTGCAGCTGGCGCAGCGCGGCATGACCGGGCCGTCGCCGATTTTCGAGGGCAAGGGCGGCTACTTTGTCGGCGTCAGCCGCGAGCCATTTGCCCTGGCGCCGTTTGGCGGCCGCGGCGGCTCGTTCAAGATCATGGAATGCCTGATGAAGCGTTACCCGCTGGGCCAGTATTCGCAGACCATCGTCGATGCGGCGCTGCAGTTGCACGCGCGCCTCGGCAATATCGACGACGTGGCGGAGGTGGAAATCCTCACGCTGGAGCCGGCGATCACCATCATGGCGGGCGACCCTGACAAGTGGCACCCGGTCAACCGCGAATCGGCCGACCACAGCATGCCCTACGTCACCGCCATCGCGCTGACCTACGGCAAGATCGATGAACACCATTTCGAGCCGCCGTATCTGACCGACAAGAAGCTGCTCGGCCTGGTGAGCCGCGTCAAGGTGATCGAATCCGAAGAAGCCAACAGCCGCGCGCCGGAAGCCATGCTGTGCGACGTCAACCTCACTTTCAAGGACGGGCGCCGCGACACCGCGCGGGTGGAATATCACCGCGGCCATTGGCGCAATCCGATGTCGGATGAAGAAGTGAGCACCAAGTTCCACGAACTGGCGGATGCGTATCTGACGCAACCCCGAGCCAAGGCGTTGGCGGACGCGCTGTGGAAGCTGGAAGACATGCAGGACACCGCGCGCATCTACGAGATGGCGCGGATCGGCAAGGCGTAAGCGGCGTTGCCGCAGTTATTGCGAGCCAGGTCTCTTTAATTCGCCAGAACCAGTCCGATGGTGATGGCGACGATCAGCGCCCAGGCGGCAATCTGCTTGAGCCGCTCCAGGCCTTGGGCGGCGGCGACGAGTGGAATGTGTTGCAGGAGATATATTTCTGCCGCCACGTATGCCGAAATCAGCAGTGGCAGGAGGAAGGCTCCTGCACGAGTGGCAGACAGCATAAACGCCAGATAAAGGGCCGGGTATTCGACCAGTGAAGCGGCGCTGCGCATCCACCAATTTTCATACGACTTCCGGTGGCACCAGGAACATTCGCATGGCCCCCAGGTCCCGGAAGTCCATTTCTGGAAACGCGTGATCCCGCGAGCGCCGCAGTGTGGGCATGCAAATCGGTCGTTGACCATTTTCCCCTTGTTACCTGGGCGCGGCGCGTCAGCTTCGGTCCGTTGATCCGGAGGGCGGTGCCGAAAAAATCGGCGCCGGCGCCCCTGATCGCAAAAAACATCTCGGCTCAATCCTCGACCGTGCGTGCCGGGGTCTCCGGCGTCAGGCCGCCCTTGCGCCGCGCGAAGGTCTCCTCGCCGTTGAGGTGCCACTGGCCGTCGACCGCGTTCTTGGCGAACCGCTCCCACACTTCGCTCCAGTCGCCCAGCGAATAGCCGTGCCAGGGATGATGGACGGTGGGGGCGGGCAGGCCCATCTCTTTCCACAATTGCAGGGCGCGCTCCATGTAGGGCTCGGCGGGCAGCGCGAGCGGGGCCATCGGGTTCTTCAGCGTTGCGTCGATCAGCAGGCTGGAGTCCATCGTGCGGGCGCCGGATTTCGGGGCGTGGCCGGTGGAGCGGTAGGGCTCGACCAGGATGTCTTCCGACGGGTTGCAGCGGTAGGCGAGCGACCACAGGATGGCGTCGGTATTGACCGGGTCGATGTCGCGGCTGACGGCGACGATGAACTTGCCGCTGTCGGCGCGCATGTAGGCGGCGCCGCGCATGCCGCGCCAGACTTCGGTGCGCGGCGTGTTGTCGTCGAACTGCACGAAGATGATCGGCCGCAGGTTGGAGAGCGCTTCGTGCATCACCACCCGCAGCACGCTCTTGAGCGACAACTGGTCGCGCAGGTGCTGCAGGTACATCGGCTCGTACGCCACCTTCTTGATCACGCTCGATTCGGAGGGCGCGACCTGGCTGATGATGGAGGTGAACACCGGGGCGCGCTTGCGCGTGATGGCGGTCACCTGCATCGACATGTTGAAATCCTCCAGCGCGACGTAGCCGTTGCTCTCGCCGAAGGGGCCTTCCGGTTCCAGCAGGTCGGTATCGATCAGGCCTTCGATCACGATCTCGGCATCCGCCGGTACGTCGAGGTCGATGGTGACGGCCTTGACCACGCGCACCGGCGCGCCCGCCACGCCGCCGGCGACGCTCAGCTCGTCCTGCCCGATTTCCAGCTTCATCGGCCCGGTGTAGACCACCACCGGCGCGGCGCCGATGACGATCGCGCAAGGCATCTTCTCCTTGCGGTCGCGGTATTTCCTCCAGTGCAGGTAGCCGCCGGCGCCGCCCAGGCGCGCGGCCATGCGCACGCCCATGCGGTCGGTGGCCTTGAGCGCGGCGCGATAGGTGCCGGCGTTTTGCCCCCCGGTCTCGGGGTCGCGCGTGATGCACAGCGTCGCGGTCAGGTAGGGCGCGGCGTCGTAGCCGGGCGTGGAGATCGGCACCGGCAGCGCGGCCAGGCCGCCGCCGGCGGCGCGCAACTCGTCGCCCTTGATCACCACCTCCTGGCAGGGGGCAGGCGTGGTGATGCGCACCGGCGGCACCGGGTTGGCGATCGCGTGCACCCAGGCCGCGCCGATCTCTTCCACCGGCCGGCCCATGCCGATGCCGTAGATCTTCGGCGAGGCCGAGAGCGCGCCCACCACCACCGGCATGTCGTAGCGCCGGCCGTGCGAATCCACCACGTTGGTGAACAGGAAGGCGCGCCGCTCTTCCTCGGGAATGCCGCCGAGGAACTGGCAGCGGACGAAGGGATGCAGCTCGGTGTCCTTGTTGATCGGCCGATCGACGCGGAACAGCAGGCCTTGCGCTTCAAGCTCGGCCAGATGCGCCTGCAGGTCGGTGCTGGGCGGCTTGGGCATTGTTGCTTTTGTATTCAAGGTGGAGTGCTCCGGTGGCGTTCGACGAACAGAAGAAACGATGGGCGGCAGTGTAAGTTTTTTGCGGCCTTGTGAGGGCCTCCGGTTTCGTATCGGCGCGATCAGCAATCGGTGTCAGGCCACTCTATGGAAGGCGTTTATTTCGCGCCCGGATGGCGCTCAATCCAGCGGTTTGAGATTCCCCAGCAGCGTGGGAATCAGTTCCGACACCGTCGGATGAATATGCACCGCGCGCTGGATGACCGTATACGGCGCGCCGGCGTACATCACGTCCATGATGCAGTGAACCGCCTCGTCGCCTTCGATGCCCAGGAGCGCCGCGCCGAGGATTTTCCCGCTCTCGGCGTGGACCAGCACTTTCATGAAACCCTGGGTCTCGCCGCGCTCGTGGGCACGGCCGACGCGGCTCATGTTCATTCGGCCCACCAGCGCCGGGATGTTGCTGGCGCGCACCTCCGCCTCGGTCATGCCGACGCGGCCCAGCGGCGGGTCGATGAACAGGGCGTAGGCGGGGATGCGGTCGCTGACGCGGCGCGGGTCGTGATCGAGCAGGTTGGCGGCGACGATTTCGTAGTCGTTGTAGGAGGTGTGGGTGAAGGCGCCGCGGCCGTTCACATCCCCGAGGGCCCAGACGCCGGGCACGCTGGTTTGCAATTCATCGTCCACCACGATGTAGCCGCGCGTATCCAGCTTGATGCCGGCTTTGTCGCAGCCGAGATCGCCGGTGTTGGGCACGCGGCCGACGGCCAGCAGCAGGTGGGACGCGGCGATGGTCTGCGCGCCTTGCGCAGTCGTGCAGGAGAGCGCGAGGCCGGCGCCGTTTTTCGCCAGTTGCAGCTGGTCGGCGCCGGTGTGCACCTTGACGCCTTCGCGTTCGAGGATGCGCTGCACTTCCTGCGAGACTTCGGCATCTTCGCGCGCGATCAGGCGCGGGCCGTGCTCGATCACGGTCACCTCGGAACCAAAGCGCCGGTACATCTGCGCGAATTCCAGGCCGATGTAGCTGCCGCCGATGATCAGCAGGTGTTCGGGCAGGAAATCCACTTCCATCATGCCGGTGTTGGTCAGGTAGGGCACCTGGTCCAGGCCGGGAATGCCGGGCGCCGAGGCGCGGCCGCCGGTGTCGATGAAAATCCACGGCGCTTCCAGGGTCTCGCTGTTGACCTCCACCGCATGCGGGCCGGAGAAGCGCGCGTGGCCTTCGATCACCGTGAGGTTTTTCGTGCCCTTGAGCCAGTGTTCCACGCCCTGGTTCGACTCCGCCACCACCGCATCCTTGCGCGCCTTCACCCGCGCCATGTCGACACGGATTGTCCCGTCTATGCACACGCCATAGTCGCCGGCGTGGCGCGCGACCCAGGCGGCGCGGGCGCTGGCGATCAGGGTCTTGGTCGGAATGCAGCCGACGTTGACGCAGGTACCGCCGTAGAGCTTGCGTTCGATGATGGCGGTGCGTCTGCCGGCCGCGGCCAGGCGTACTGCCAGGGAGGGACCGGACTGGCCGGTGCCGATGACGATGGCGTCGTACTTATGCGTCATGTGCCGCTCCTTGCGATTTCCGTGCTTGACGCCCGTTCAGCCGGGTGCAATGCTTGCGCGGCAGTCGAAAGCCGGCGCGCCACGGGAAGTGCGCGCGCCCCAAGAATACAACGCAAGACGACTCGATGGAGACCCTGATGGCGAAGCTCAATATCAACGGCAAGACCTATACCGTCAACGCCGAACCCGACACTCCCCTGCTCTGGACCATACGCGAACACGTGGGGCTCACCGGCACCAAGTTCGGCTGCGGCATCGCCCAGTGCGGCGCCTGCTCGGTGCACATCAACGGCAAGGTGGTGCGTTCCTGCTCCTACCCGCTCTCTGCCGTTACGCCTGCCGACAAGATCACCACCATCGAGGGCCTGTCGAAAAATCGCAGCCACCCGGTGCAGGTCGCCTGGGCGGCGGTAGACGTTCCGCAATGCGGCTACTGTCAGTCCGGCCAGTTGATGGCCGCGGCGGCGTTATTGAAAAGCAACCCGCATCCGACCGACCAGGACATCGACGAGGCGATGACCAACATCTGTCGCTGCGGCACCTACCAGCGCATCCGCGCCGCCGTGCATATGGCGGCCGACCTGAATGCCTCTGCTGCCAAGAAAATGGCCGAGGAAACCGTCAACCACACCGCCGGCATGACGTTCGTCGATGCCTCGGCCAAAGCGTGAGGGGGCGGACATGACCACGAAACCTGACCAGGGCCAGCCCGTCAGCGCCGGCCGCCGCAAATTCATCATTGGCGCCGCCAGCGGCGGCGGCCTGATGCTTTCCTTCTCCCTGCCGTTCGGTGCGCAGGCCGCCGGCAAGGCCGCCAAGGGCAGCACCGCCGAAATCAATGCCTGGGTGGTGATCGCCCCGGACGACACCGTGCAGATCCGCATCGCCCGCTCCGAAATGGGCCAGGGTACGCTCACCGGCCTGGCGCAACTGGTGGCCGAGGAACTCGAGTGCGACTGGAAAAAAGTCACCACCGAATCCATCACCCCGGGGCAGAACCTGGCGCGTAACCGCGCCTGGGGCGACATGTCCACCGGCGGCAGCCGCGGCATCCGCACCTCGCAGGATTACGTGCGCCGTGGCGGCGCCGCCGCGCGCATGCTGCTGTTGCAGGCGGCAGCCGACCAATGGAAGGTGCCGGTGTCGGAAGTGAGTGTGAGCGACAGCGTCATCACCCACAGCGGCGGCAAGCACCGCACCACCTACGGCAAGGTCGCCTCGATGGCGGCGAAACTGACACCGCCCGACACCAAGGCGATCAAGCTGAAAGACCCGCACGGCTGGAAGATCGCCGGCAAGCCGATGAAGCGCCTGGATACCCTGCCCAAGCTCGACGGCTCCAAGGTCTATGCCATCGACGTCAAGCTGCCCGGCATGCTGCTGGCGGCGGTGAAGGACTGCCCGGTCTACGGCGGCAAGCTCGCCTCCTACGATGAGTCGAAGGTGATGGGCATGCCTGGCGTGCGCAAGGTGCTGAGGGTCAACGACCACGCCGTGGCGGTGGTGGCCGACACCTGGTGGCGCGCCAGGAAGGCGCTGGAGGCCCTGCCGATCGTGTGGGACGAAGGCCCGAATGCCGAGCGCAGCAGCGCCACCATCAACGCGCAACTGGTCGATGGCCTGAACGTCGCCGAGGCCTACGCCATGCGCGACGAGGGCGATGCAATCAAGGCCATCGATGCCGCGCCGAAAAAGATCGAGGCGGTCTACAGCACCCCTTTCCTCGCGCACGCCACCATGGAGCCGATGAACGCCACCGTGCGCTACACGGCGGAGAAGGCCGAGTGCTGGGTGGCGACGCAAAGCAGCGAGGCGGCACTCGCCGCGCTCTCCGAGCAGTCCGGCCTGCCGCTGGCGCAGTGCGAGGTGTATCGCCATGACCTGGGCGGCGGCTTCGGCCGGCGCGGCGGCGCGCAGGATTACGTGCGCCAGGCCACTTCCATCGCCAAGCAGATGCCGGGCATCCCGATCAAGATGATCTGGAGCCGCGAGGAAGACATGCAGCACGACTTCTATCGCCCGATCTCGCAGGCGAAGATGCGCGCCGGCTTCGACGCCGACGGCCGCGTGGTGGGCGTGCAGATCCGCGTTTCCGGCCAGTCGATCAACGCCTTCCTCAACCCGCGCCCGATCCCCGGCGGCAAGGACGACCGGCAACTGCAGGGCTTCTACAAGGACCCCGGCGACGCGCAACTGGGCTACACCTTCCCCAACCTGCGGGTGGAATACGCCATGCGCAACACCCACGTGCCGGTGGGCCCGTGGCGCGGCGTCAACACCAACCAGAACGCCGTCTACATGGAATGCTTCATGGAAGAGATGGCGCGCGCCGCCGGCGTCGATTCCCTGGAGTTCCGCCGCCAGTTCATGAAGGAGCATCCCAAGCACCTGGGCGTGCTCAACGCCTGCGCGGAAAAAGCCGGCTGGGGCACGCCGCTGCCGGCGGGGCGCCATCGCGGCATCGCGCAGTTCATGGGCTACGGCAGCTACACGGCGGCGGTGGCCGAGGTGTCGGTGAGCGACAAGGGCGAGCTCACCGTGCATCGCATGGTGCTGGCCTCCAACTGCGGCCATGCGGTGAACCCGGACCAGATCGCCGCGCAGATAGAAGGCGGCGTGGCCTATGGCCTCACCGCCGCCTGGTATGGCGAGATGACGGTGGAAAAAGGCCGCGTGCAGCAGTCCAACTTCCACGATTACCAGATCCTGCGCCTGGCTGCCTTCCCCAAGGTGGAGACGGTGATCGTGCCGACCTACGACTTCTGGGGCGGGGTGGGGGAGCCGACCATCTGCGTGGTGACGCCGGCGGTGCTCAACGCCATCCATGCCGCCACCGGCAAGCCGGTGCGCAACCTGCCGTTGAAAAACGTCAAGCTGGTGGACGCGTAAGGCGGCGCATGGGCCGTGGGCAGGCGCCGGCATAGGCGCAGGCGCAATAACCGCGGTCCTTTGCCGGCCATGCCGCAATCTGCTCCGCTGTGCTGTCATTCCCGCTTTCGCTGGAATGACAGCGCAGGGGAGGCGGGGCGATTGACGCGGGCGGGCGTCCGGTGCGACGCGCTACAACGGCAAATCGTCCCCGTTGAGGTCCGCCGCCAGGCGCGCGCAGGCAAAGATCACGGCGGGAATGATGGCCAAACCGGCGACGAACATGATGAGGTCGCCGGTGGCGCCGCCCATCAGCTTGCCGGGCCCGCTGGCGAGCAGCCAGAGCGCGGCCCAGCGCCGCGCATAGGTGAAGGAGTGCAGGCGCAGCACGTCGAGGTTGTGGCGGCGGCGCTGCCAGCGGCTCCAGCTGCCGTGGGCTTCGGGGTCGAGAAACAGGCCGCGCGGCAGGAAATAGGCCGACAGCAGCCAGAAAAAGGAACGGGCGCCGGGGCCGGCTGCCGCTTCGTCAAGAGAATCGGGACGCATATCCATCTCACCTTTAATGACGTCTCCTCGTTCTTCTTTTTATGGTTCCTTTCGTGTGGAGCATGGCACGTGCCTGTGTCACGGCGATGGCACGGCCGCCGGCGGCTGCCGGCGGGGCGAAAATCCAGCTTCCAGCATACGCCTGCCGGCGGCGTTTCGTGGTGCGAAAAAGGCGGCGATGCTCCCGTAATTGGGGAATGCTTCCCGCGACTTGGCGGATCCGCCGGCGGCGGGGCGCGCCATGCCCGGCGGCGCGCTTCAGCGCGGCGGGATGATGGCGCCGGCGCCTTCGCGCGCGGCGCGGCGCAGCCACTGCGCGGCTTCTTCCAGCACCGGCGCCCAGTCGCCGCTTTCGCGCTGGCGCAGGATGCGCATGGTCGGGTACCACGGGCTGTCGCCGCGCCCGTGCAGCCAGAACATGCCGCTCTCGCGGCGCAACAGCAGGAGCACCGGCTTGCCCATGGCGCCGGCGAGATGGGCCACCGAGGTATCGGCGCTCACCACCAAATCGAGGTTGGCGATGATGGCGGCGGTGGAGGCAAAGTCCTCGATGCCGGCGGCGCAATCGAAGGGCTTGAGGCCGGTGGCGGCGCATTCGTAGGCATCGGCGCCCACCTGCACGCTGACAAAACTGGTGTCGTCGCCCGCCAGCGCGGCGAGCAGGGGTGCGGGCACGCTCTTGCTGGCGCGCATGCGCTGGTAGATCGGGGCTTCAGTGGCCGGGCCGGTGCTTTTCCAGGCCAGGCCGACACGCAGCCGTTTCTCGGAGAGGCCGGCGATGGCCAGCTGTTCGCCCCATTGCGCGCTCAGCTCGCGGCTGGCGCCGATATAAGGGATCGGTGCGGGTACCGAGTCGAGATCGGTGCCGAAAAAATACGGCAGGTCGAGCAGCGGGCAGTGCGCGTCCACCGCCGGGATGGAACCTTCCGCCGCCGCGCCGTCGGTGCCCGTCACCGACCAGAACAGCCGCGCGAACGGGCGGGCGCCGCCGATGTAGATCGCCGCCGGCCGGGCGCGCTCTTTCAGCAGGCTGACGTAGCGCACGAATTGCAGGTGGTCGCCCAGCCCCCCCCAGTCGCACCACACCAGCACGCGCTTGCCTTCCAGCGGCTCGCCGCGCCACGCCGGCAACAGTGCCATCTGCTCGGTGCGGCTTTTCAGCAGCTCGTGGCGCGCGCGCAAGAGGTCGAAACCGCGCCGGTACTCGCCGGCGGGAAACAGTACTTGCGCCAGGTTGTAGCGCGCGGCGAGATCGTCCGGCGCGGCCGCCACGGCGTCTTCGAACCAGGCGACGGCTTCCAGCGGGTCGGCCAGCTCGGCGGCCAGCGCGCCCATGGTGTTGAGGGCTTCGGCGTGATCGGGCCGGAAATGCAGGGCGGTGCGCAACACGGCGCGCGCCTGGTCGGACACCGAAAGGTCGAGCAGCGCCCAGCCGTAGAGGGCCAGCACGTCCGGATTTTGCGGATGGCGGTTGGCCAGCTCGTGCAGTTCGGGGCAGACGGCGGCGGCTTCGCCTCTTGCCAGGCGCGCGCGCAATTCGTCCAGGGGCAGGGCGGGGTCGGTGCGCGCGGGGTCGGTGCGTTGCGCGGGCGCGCCGCGGGCGCGCAGGGCATCGATGAAGCGGTTCAGCATGCGCCAACTATAGCCGATGGCGCGGGGGATCCGGAGCGGATGGCGGCGCCAGGCCGAAAATGTGCGGCGCCTCGGTCAGCATGGTTGTGGAGTCCTTGCGTAGCGTCGCCCACCGCTTGCGCGGCGCCCAGCCTTCCTGCCTGGGGATTTTAGCGCGCGAACCCTACAGCAGCTTCAGGCGCAGCGCGCAGGCGAGCAGGGTCTCGGCCCAGCGCTGGTAGCCCAGCGGGCTGGGGTGGAAGCCGTCGTCGGCAAACAGCGTCGGCTGCATCGGGATGCGCACCGGTGCGTAATGCGCGTCGCGCCAGGCGGCGCGCGCCAGCGCCAGGTCGAGCCAGCGCGACCAGGCGCCGAGATAGCTGCGCAGCGGCTGCGGCAGCGCGGGGAAGGTGCCCAGCGGCGGCACCGAACTCATCAGGATGGCCGCGTTGCCGCCGGTGCGGGCGCGCAGGCCGCCGATGAGCGCCTGCATATCGGAGACGAAGGCGCCCGCATGGTTGCGCGCCAGTACGTCGTTGGCGCCCAGCAGCACCAGCACGATGTCGCGCGGCGTGGCCTCCACCAGCGGCAGCACGCTGGAGAATGCCGCGCCGGCGGTGGCGCCCGGCAGGCCGGCGGCTTCCCAGGAAACCGCGCGGCCGCTATGCAGGTGGATCATGCGCGCGAAGTGCCCGACCATCGCCTGTTCCACGGTGTCGACGCCGACGCCCACCGCGGTGGACTCGCCGAACACCAGTACGCGCAAGGGTTCGCCCCTGCCGTCAACGCTGCCGCTGCGCGGCCCGCGCGCCGGCAACAGGCGCGGCAGCGCGCGGTCCAGGCGCCGGCCCTGCGCCAGGATCAGCGGCAGGGCGGGCAGGGCCAAGGTGTTGAGCAGGCGGTGGTACATGCTCACGCCTTCGGCCAGAGGACCATCTGGGTGCAGCGGAACAGCGCGATCGCCTTGCCGCTTTCGCGATGGGTGGCGGTGGCGTCCCATACCTGCGTGGTGCGGCCCAGGTGCGCGGCGCGCGCGATGCAATCGACATGGCCGTCGCGCGCGGTGCCGAGGAAATTGCTTTTCAGCTCGATGGTGGTGAAGCCGCCGGCGCCCTGCGGCAGGTGGGCGACGCAGCCGTACCCGGCCAGCGTGTCGGCCAGCGCGATGACGCTGGCGGCATGCAGGAAGTCGTTTGGCGCCAGCAACTCGCGGCGTACCGCAAATTCCCCTTCGATCTCGCCGTCGGCGACGCGCTTGATCGTGAGCCCCACCAGACCGGGCAGGTAGCCCTCGCTACGGTGATTCAATACGTCCGCGGTAATTGCGGGATTGCGTTGCATCCGAACCCCTATTTTTCTTGCTTGCTGGATACAGTCTACTAGAGTCTGGAAAAGTCCGGCTTTCGCTTGGCAAAGAACGCCTCGAAGGCCTCCCGCGCGGCCGGCTCGGTGAGCATCAGGCGAAAGCGCTCATTTTCCTCATGCATTTGGCGTGCCACCTGCCCCGCGTGCGCGCCCTTGAGCAGCGCCCGCGTGGCCTGTACCGAGGAAGGTGGCAGGGCCGCCAGCCTGGCAGCGGCCTTCTCGGCGGCCGGCAATACCTGGTCCGGCGGCAGTACCTCGGTGACAAAACCCGCCTGTTTGGCACGGGCGGCGGTAAAAGGTTCACCGAGCAATAGCAATTCGGCGGCCTGCTGGTAGCCGGCGATCAGCGGCAGCAGGTAGGAGGAAGCCGCCTCGGGCACCAGGCCCAGGGAGGTGAAAGGCAGGGCGAAGCGGGCGTTTTCGGCGACGTAGACCAGGTCGCAATGCAAAAGCATGGTGGTGCCCACGCCGATGGCCGCGCCGCCGACGGCCGCCACCATCGGCTTTTCGCATTCGCGGATCTGGGTGAGGAAGGCGAACACCGGGGCGCTGTTGTCGCGCGGCGGGTTGTCCCTGAAGTCGGCGAGGTCATTGCCGGCTGTAAAAATTTCAGAATTGCCGGTAATCAATACCACGCGCACCTTGGGGTCGGCGCGCGCATCGGCCAGGGCGTCGGCGAAGGCCCGATACATGGCGGCGGTGATCGAGTTCTTTTTTTCCGGCCGGTTGAGCGTGATGCGCAGGACGCCGGCTTCCTTGCTGACGAGCACTTCCATGGACGATCCTTTGCCGATTCCCGGGACGAAGCCCCGGGGGATGAAGTCTAGGGCGGCCGCGGGGCCCAGGGAAACTCGGATTCGGCGGCCGGTGTTGGCCGGCCGCCGGGCGGTCAGAGCGCCTCGAAAATCCCTGCCGCGCCCATGCCGGTGCCGATGCACATGGTGACCATGCCGTATTTGGCCTTGGTGCGGCGCAAGCCGTGGATGCAGGTGGCCGAGCGCATGGCGCCGGTGGCGCCCAGCGGGTGGCCGAGCGCAATGGCGCCGCCGTTGGGGTTGAGCACCGCGGTGTTCAGGCCCAGGTCGCCGATCACCGCCAGGCTTTGCGCGGCAAAGGCTTCGTTGAGCTCGATCCAGCCGAGGTCGTCCTGCTTGAGGCCGGCGCGGGCGAGCGCGATCGGCACCGCTTCCTTCGGGCCGATGCCCATGATCTGCGGCGGCACGCCGCGAATCGCGAAGGAGACGAAGCGCGCCAGGGGCGTGAGGTTGTATTGCTTCAGCGCCTTCTCGGAAACGATGATCAGGGCGCCGGCGCCGTCGGAGGTCTGCGAGCTGTTGCCGGCGGTGACGCTGCCCTTGGGGGCGAACACGGTGCGCAGTTTCGCCAGGCCTTCGAGGGAAGTGTCGGCGCGCGGGCCTTCGTCGGTGTCCAGCGTGCGGGTCTTGTCGCGGATGTTGCCGCTGGCCAGATCGGGGAAGCGCTCGGTGATGGTAATCGGCGCGATCTCGTCCTTGAAGTGGCCGGCGGCGATTGCCGCCAGCGCCTTCTGGTGCGACGTCACGGAGAACTCGTCCTGCGCCTGGCGGCTCACCTTCCACTGCTCGGCCACCTTTTCGGCGGTCAGGCCCATGCCGTAGGCGATGCCGATATTTTCGTCGGTGAAAATCCTGTCGTTCATCGACGGCGTGTTGCCCATCATCGGCACCATGCTCATCGACTCGCAGCCGCCGGCGATCATCACATCGGCTTCGCCGACACGAATGCGGTCGGCCGCCATCGCGATGGCGGTGAGGCCGGAGGCGCAAAAGCGGTTCACCGTCACGCCGCCCACGCTTTGCGGCAAGCCCGCGAGCAGCACGCCGATGCGCCCGACGTTGAGACCCTGCGGCCCCTCGGGGATGGCGCAGCCGATGATCGCGTCTTCGATGGCTTTCGGGTCGAGGCTGGGCACCTTGGCGACAGCGGACTGGATCGCATGCACCAGGAGGTCGTCGGGGCGCGTATGGCGGAACATGCCGCGCGGCGCCTTGCCGATGGGGGTGCGCACCGCCGAGACGATGTAGGCTTCCTGGACTTGTTTGCTCATATTGGCTCCTTCCGGCAAAAGTAAAACCCTACTTTTGTCGGGGTTAGTCTTGCATGAAATCGCCGGCAAAGCCGGTCAATTTCATGATTTAAATTCCACGAAAAAGAAAACACCGCAGCGCGTTCGCCGTTGCACATATCAATTGCGCAGCGGCTTGCCGGTGGTCAGCATGGAGTAGATGCGCTCCTGGGTGCGCTCATCGCGCAGCGAATCCATGAAGCCCTTTGCCTCCAGGGTCATGATCCATTCCTCATCGACCAGGCTGCCGGGTTCGACATTGCCGCCGCACATGGCAGTGGCGATGCGCTCCCCCAGCATGAAGTCGTAGGCGGAGATGAAGCCGCCATCGCGCATGTTCACCAGTTGCGCCTTGATGGTGGCGATCGCATCGCGCCCCGCCACCGGGAACAGGCCCTTGAGCGGCGGCCGGTAGCCGGCCGCGGCCAGCGCCTTGGCCTCTTCGAGCGCGACGAACAGCAGTTCGTAGGTGTTGAAGACGATGGTGTCGGTAGCCTGCAGGAAACCGAGGGCTTTCGCTTCGAGCGCGCTCTTGGAGACGGTGGCGGTGGCGATGGTCTGGAACGGGCCCTTGATGAAGTCGAGCAGGTCGGTGGCGCTCACGTCCTGCGCGCGTTGCGCGGCGCGCCATGCGGTTTCCTTCAGGCCCCCGCCGGCGGGGATCAGGCCGACGCCGACTTCCACCAGGCCGATGTAACTCTCCAATGCGGCAACCCGCTTGGCGGTGTGCAGCAGCATCTCGCAGCCGCCGCCCAGCGCGATGCCGGCCACCGCCGCCACCACCGGTACCGGCGAATACTTGATGCGCATGAAGGCTGATTGCAGCTTGCGGATTTCCGGCTCGACGATGTCGAGGCCGTGTTCCTGGATCATCGGCTGCATCGATTGCAAATCGGCGCCGGCCGAGAACGGGCCGCCATCGACCGCGCCGGGCGAGTAGATCACCAGCGCCTTGAAATCGGCGGCGGCAAGGTCGAGCGCCTGGTGCAGCCCGGCCACCTGCAAGGGGCCGAGCACGTTGAGCTTGGATTTCGCCGAGTAGATCAGCACGCCGTCGCCCAGGGTCCACAGGCGCACGCCTTCGTCTTCATGCACGGTGCTGCCGCCGGTGGCGCCGGTCTGCGCGCCGGAACCGTGGACGTTGGCGGGGAACAGCTGGCGTTCGTAGATGGTGTGGGTGGAGCGCGGCTTGAACTTGCCCTCCTTCGCCGACCACGAGCCTTGCGGCGTGTGCACGCCGCCGGCTTCGGCCACCGGGCCGCTGGTGACCCAGGCGGGCAGCGGTGTCTTGGTCAGAGCCTTGCCGGCTTCGATGTCTTCGGCGATCCACTGCGCCACCTGCATCCAGCCGGCCTGTTGCCAGATCTCGAACGGGCCCTGCTTGTTGCCGTAGCCCCAGCGCATGGCGAAGTCGACGTCGCGCGCGTTGTCCGCAATCTCCGCCAGTTGCACGGCGATGTAGTGGAAGGTGTCGCGGAACATCGCCCACAGGAACTGCGCCTGCGGCTGGGTGGACTCGCGCATCATCTTGAAGCGCTCGCCCCATTCCTTCTTGCGGAAGATCTTGTCGATCTCCGGCGCCGCCTTGCCCTTCGAGGGGCCGTAGTCGCCGGTCCTGGGGTCGAACATCAGGATGTCCTTGCCCACTTTCCTGAATACGCCGGCCTTGGTCTTCTGGCCGAGGTTGCCTTTTTCCAGCAGCGATTTCAGCCACGCCGGCTGGTCGAAATAGGGCAGCCAGGGGTCGTTGGGCAGCGTGGTCTTCAGCGTATTGATCACGTGCGCCATGGTGTCCAGGCCCACCACGTCGGCGGTGCGGAAGGTGGCGGATTTCGCCCGGCCGATGCGCGTGCCGGTGAGGTCGTCGACCACGTCGAAGGGAATGCCGAGCTTCTCCGCATTGACGATGGTGAAGGCCATGCCGGCGGTGCCGACGCGGTTGGCGATGAAGTTGGGCGTGTCCAGCGCGCGCACCACGCCCTTGCCGAGGGTGGTGGTGAGAAAGCCCTCGAGCTGGTCGAGGATGTGCGCGTCAGTGGCGGGAATCGCGATCAGCTCGACCAGGTGCATGTAGCGCGGCGGGTTGAAAAAGTGCACGCCGCAAAAGCGCTTGGCGAGATCAGCCGGCAGCGCCTCGGCCAGTTTGTGGATCGGAATGCCGGAGGTGTTGGAGGCGAGGATGGCGTGCGGCGCGATGTGGGAGGCGATCTTCTTGTAGAGGTCGTGCTTCCACTCGATCTTCTCCGCGATGGCCTCGATCACTAGGTCGCAGTCCTTCAGCTTTTCCAGGTCGTCGTCGTAATTCGCCGGCGTGATGGTGTCCGCCAGTGGCGTGACGCCGAGGGGCGCGGGATTGAGCTTCTTCAATCCGTCGATGGCCTTGAGGGCGATGGCGTTCTTCGGGCCTTCCTTGGCGGCGAGGTCGAACAGCAGCGCCGGGACTTTCGCGTTGGTCAAGTGCGCGGCAATCTGCGCGCCCATCACGCCGGCGCCGAGGACGGCGACTTTTTTGACGATGAAATTGGCCATGAGTGTCTCCACGTTTCAGGTGCGGCGTATGCCGCCTCGTTTCTTGATCTTTTGTTGAAGTTTACTCATGAAATCGACCGGCTCTGCCGGCGATTTCATGCAATTCCCCCGACAAAAGTAGGTTTGCACTTTTGTCGGAATAACTAAAACAAGTCGGCTTCGAGCGACAGCAGGGTTTTCGAGCCGGCCTTGATGCGCTTCGCCAGCATTTCGGTCTCGGGCAACAGGCGCGCGAAATAGAATTTCGCGGTTTCGACCTTGGCCCGGTAATACGGGTCTTCCTGCTGGGGCAGCGCCACTTGCGCCATGCGCGCCCAGAACCAGGCGTAGACCAGATGCCCGACCAGGCGCAGGTAGTCTACCGCCGCGGCGCCGACTTCGTCGGGGTTTTTCATGCCCTGCATGCCGATCCAGCCGGAAACTTCCGTCACCTTGCCGCCCACGTCTTCCAGGCCGGCGGCGAATTCCTGCATGCCGGCTTCCTGGCAATGCGCGCCGACGAAGGCCTCGACTTCGCGGCCGAACTTTTTCAGTTTCGCGCCGCCGTCGCCCAGCACCTTGCGGCCCAGGAGGTCGAGTGACTGGATGGTGTTGGTGCCTTCGTAGATCATGTTGATGCGGGCATCGCGCGCCAGCTGCTCGATGCCGTTTTCGGCGATGTAGCCGTGG
Source organism: Burkholderiales bacterium (assembly GCA_036498945.1). Lineage (GTDB taxonomy): Bacteria > Pseudomonadota > Gammaproteobacteria > Burkholderiales > JAEUOS01 > JAQGMJ01. The sequence goes on from DASYEQ010000150.1 coordinate 19,395, forward strand.
CCGCCGTAGACCTGCATCGCCAGGTTGGTGCACTCGAAGCCGGCATCGGTGATGAAGGCCTTGATGATGGGCGTGAGCAGCGCCAGCATGTCGTCGGCGTCGCGGCGGTCGTCCTCGTCGTCCGAGTAATGCGCGATGTCGGCCTGCAGCGCGATCCAGTAGGCGAAGGCGCGCGAGCCTTCGAGGTAGGCGCGTTGCGTGAGCAGCATGCGCCGCACGTCGGGGTGCACGATGATCGGGTCGGCCGGCTTGTCTTTCGCCTTCGGGCCGGAGAGCGAGCGGCTCTGGATGCGCTCCCGCGCATAGGCGGCGGAGGATTGATACGCCGTCGCCATCAGGCCGAGCGACTGCATGCCCACGCCCAGGCGCGCGCCGTTCATCATCACGAACATCGCGTTCAGGCCCTTGTTCGGTTCGCCGACCAGGGTGCCGACGGCGTTGTCGAGGTTCATCTGGCAGGTGGCGTTGCCATGGATGCCCATCTTGTGTTCCAGCGCGCCGCAGGTGATCGGGTTGCGCGCGCCAAGCTTGCCGTCGGCGTCGTACATGAACTTCGGCACGAGGAACAGCGAGATGCCTTTGGTGCCGGGTGGCGCATCGGGCAGGCGCGCCAGCACCAGGTGCACGATGTTGTCCGCCATGTCGTGCTCACCGGACGAGATGAAGATCTTGCCGCCGGTGATCTTGTAGGTACCGTCCGCCTGTGGCTCGGCGCGACTGCGAAGGAGGCCCAGGTCGGTGCCGCAATGCGGCTCGGTCAGGCACATGGTGCCGGTCCAGCTGCCTTCGATCAGCTTGGGCAGCACAGTGGATTTTTGCGCGTCGGTGCCGTGGGCCAGGAGTGCCTGGTAGGCGCCGTGGGTCAGGCCGGGGTACATGGTCCAGGCCTGGTTGGCCGAGTTCATCATTTCCTGGAAGGCCGATTGCGCGACGTGGGGCAGGCCCTGGCCGCCGTATTGCGGATCGCAGGAGAGCGCCGGCCACCCGGCTTCGACGAACTGCTTGTAGGCTTCCTTGAAACCGGTCGGCGTCTTCACCTCATGCGTGGCTTGATCGAGGATGCAGCCTTCGCGATCCCCCACCGCATTCAGCGGAAACAGGACCTCGGCGCAAAACTTGCCGCCTTCTTCCAGCACCTGGTCGAGCAGGTCGCGGGTGGTCTCGGCGTGCGCCGGCAATGTCTTCAGGGTGTCTTCGACCTTGAGCACTTCGTGCAACACGAACTGCATGTCGCGCAGGGGGGCTTGATATTGCGCCATTGTTGTCGGCCTATCGGGAAGGATTGAGTGATTTGGGTGAGAGTGTGAGCGGGCTGCCGCCGTTTTTTGTGACTTGCGGTGATTTCAGGCGGCGCGCCGCTGTTCGGGGGATACGCCGAGCAATGCAATCCCGGCCGGTGTGCCGCAAGCCTGGATCGCGCGCAGGAAGCTGGCGCGGGCGCGCTCGACCGCGCGCGGGTCGCGCAGCAGGCGGGCGTCGTGGTGCAGCACCAGCATGGTGCCGTAGACCTCGAACAGCAGTTGCTCGGGGTCGCAGTCGGCGCGCAGGTGGCCTTCGGCCATCGCCAGGCGCACCGCCTTGAGCATTTCGCCGCGCCAGCCTTCGGTCACCAGCACCATGCGGTCGCGCACCGGGCCTTCGCGGTCGTCGAATTCCACCGCGCCGGAAATGAACACGCAGCCGTTCGGAATCTCGACGGTCTGCACCCGGTGCAGCCAGTTCTCGAACATCGCGGCCAGGCGCGGCAACCCGCGCGGCTGGCGCAGGGCGGGGTGGAACACGTCGTCCATGAAGCGCCGGCCGTATTCGTCGATGACCGCAATCTGCAATTCCTCACGGCTTCCAAAGTGAGCGAACACTCCGCTTTTAGACATGGCCAGCGCTTCTGCCAGCAAGCCGATGGTCAGCCCTTCCAGGCCGTCGCGGCTGGCAATCGCCAGCGCCGCGTCAAGAATGCGCTCGCGGGTCTGGGTGCCTTTGCTCGGTTTGGTGGTGGTCATTCGCCTGATTTAGAATCGAACGTTCGTACTATTTAAATCCGGTTCATGGCCCAAGTCAAGCGGAATCTGCCGGCCAGAATTGGCGGCGGGCAGCGGCCCGGCCTCCGCCCGCCGCCGTTTACGCGACTTCCGGGAACGGCAATTCCTTGCCCTCCGGCACCGACTCCTGGCCGGCGTTGAGCAGCATCGCCACCGTGACATAGGTGCCGCTGACGGCGATCAGGTCGACCAGTTGCTGTTCGCCCAGCAGCTTGCGCCCCTGTTCGAACAGCTCGTCGCTGACCCAGTGCTTGGTGGTGAGTTCCATGCAAAAGTCGTAGACGAAGGCTTCGTCTTCCTTCATTCCGTTGGGCCGCTTGTGCAGCTTCAGCTCATCGGCCACCGCCGCCGGCAGGCCGGCCTTGATCGCCAGGGGGTAGTGGGCAAACCACTCCACCTGCGAACTCCACAGGCGCGCCTGGATCAGGATCGCCAGTTCGTTCAGCCGCAGCGGCAGCGAGCTGTTGAAGCGCAGGTAGTCGAGCAGCTTTTTCATCCGGTCGGCCATCACCGGGCTGCGGAACATCACGTTGTATGGTCCGCCCAGTCCGACGGCGGAAAAAGCCATGATCTGCTCGCCCACCTTGCGGGCTTCGGGGTCGAGGTCGTCGAGGGTGATTTGCTTGAAACGTCGGGTCTTGGCCATGTGATTTCGATTCCGGAAACAATATATTGTGCAAATGCGGGCTGACGCCGGGAGACGGCGGGCCCTACAATGCGCCGAGCCGCAGTCGCGGCCGAGAGACAAATCCAGCGGACCGATTATTCGCCCGCGCAAAACACGACGTCAAGCATGCGCCACGCATAGCCTGATGCAATGGAGACAAGGATGACCAGGCTGATTCGATCAATGGCCGCGCTGTGCCTGTGCCTGCTGGCGGGCGCCGCCCTGGCGCAAAACTATCCCGGCCGCCCCGTGCGCATGGTGGTGGGCTTTCCGCCCGGCGGCGGCACCGACGTGGTGGCGCGCATCATCGTGCCGCGCCTGTCCGAATCCCTGGGGCAGCAGGTGGTGATCGAAAACCGCCCCGGCGCCACCGGCACCGTGGCCGCGGCGATGGTCGCCAAGGCGGTGCCGGACGGCTACACCATCATGATGGGCCACGTTTCGGTCAACGCCATCGCCCCCAGCCTGTTCCGCAATCTCGGCTACGACGTGATCAAGGACTTCGCCCCCGTCACGCTCACCGCCTCGGTGCCGAGTTTCGTCATGGTCCATCCCAGCCTGCAGGTGCATAGCGTGAAGGAACTGATCGCCTATGCCCGCGCAAACCCCGGCAAGCTCACCTTCCCTTCCGCCGGCAACGGCAGCAGCCCGCACCTGGCCGGCGAAATGTTCAAGACCCTGGCGCACGTGGAAATGGTGCACGTGCCCTACAAGGGCAGCGGCCAGTCGATGCAGGATTTGCTGGCCGGCCTGCACCTGGTCTCCTTCGACACCGTGGCCGCCGCCGCGCCCTTCGTGCGCAGCGGCAGGCTGCGCGCCCTCGGCATTTCCAGCACCCACCGCATGCCGGACTTTCCCGACGTGCCGACGGTGGAAGAAGCCGGCCTGCCGGGCTACGTGATGGCGACCTGGTACGGCGTCTTCGCCCCCGCCGGCACGCCGCCGGCGATCGTCAACAAGCTGCACGACGAGATCATGCGGGTGATGCAGGTGCCGGACGTGAAAAAGCAGCTTGCCGATACCGGCGCGGACGACACGGTGACGCGCACGCCCGAAGAGTTCGCGGCCATCGTGCGGCGCGATACCGTGCGCTACGCCAAGCTGGTGAAAGAGGCGAATTTGAAGATCGACTGATTTCCGCATCCAACGGGAGGACCACAACATGACATCACGCCGTACCCCGCTCGCGCTTTTCGCCGCATCGTTCGCATGCGCTCTCTGCGCCAATGCGCAGGCGCAAACCTTCCCCGACCATCCGATCCACCTGATCATCCCTTTCGCCGCCGGCGGCCCGGCGGACGTGGTGGGGCGCATGGTCGGCGCCAGGATGTCGGAAATCCTCAAGCAGCCGGTGGTGCCGGAGAACCGCACCGGCGCCACCGGCGGCATCGGCGCCGAATTCGTCGCCAAGTCGGCGCCCGACGGCTACACCCTGCTGCTGTCCAGCTCTTCCATCATGTCGGCCAACCCGGTGCTGAGCAAGGTGGCGTACGACCCGATCCACGATTTCGCGCCAATCTCGATGACCGCCACCATCGAAAACGTGCTGGTGGTCAACCTCTCGGTGCCGGCGAAGAACATCGCCGAACTCGTTGCTTATGCCAAGGCGAATCCGAACAAGCTTTCGTATTCGTCTTCCGGTGTCGGCAGCACCTATCACCTGAGCGGTGAACTGTTCGCCTCGGCGACCCACACCAAAATGCTCCACGTCCCCTACAAGGGCGCGGCCCCGGCGGCCACCGACGTGCTGGCCGGCCACATCTCCCTGATGTTCGACAACATCCCCTCGGCGCTGCCCAACATCAAGACGGGCAAGGAACGCGCGCTGGGCGTGGCGAGCCTGAAGCGCTACAAGGACCTGCCGGACGTGCCGACGATTGCCGAATCCGGCGTGCCGGGTTATGAAGTGATCATCTGGACCGCGCTTTACGCGCCGGCGAAGACCCCGCGGCCCGTGATCGACGTGCTCAACCGTGCGGTGGTGGCGGCGCTGGCCGCGCCCGACATGCAGGAGCGCTACGCCAAGCTCGGCATGAACCCCGATTCCAGCACGCCCGACGCTTTGCTCGCCTACAACAGGGCTGACCTCGCCAAATGGGGCAGGGTGGTGAAGGACGCGAACATCAAGCTGGATTAGACGCGGCCGTGCCCTTGCATCACCGCTGCCGGCGCGGGAGCGACCGGCGCCAGGCCAGGGGCGCACCGGCTTAGGATCGCACGGGCACCAAGGCGCAGCCGCACTGTCGAAGGGGACATGCCTCCGGCCGCCTACCGCGCCTACCAACCCCTCGGCGACCTGAAACCGGTTGCCGCGGACGTATGGATCGCCGACGGACCCGAGATCCGCCTTTGCTACGGTCCCCTGCGCATGCCGTTTCCCACGCGCATGACGGTGGTGCGCCTGTCCGGCGGCGGCGTATGGGTTCATTCGCCGATCGAGCTTGACGCAAAGCTTGCCGCGCGGGTCGAAAGCCTGGGCCGAGTCGCCTATCTTGTCGCCCCGAATACCATTCACTATTGGTGGGTGCGCGACTGGAAAGAACGATTTCCCGGAGCAGAGGTCTGGTCGGTGCCGCGCCTGGCCGCACGGGCGCAAGGCCGCATGCCGGCGTATCAGGCGCTGGGCCCGCGGGCGCCGCAAGCATGGTGCGACGAGATTGACCAGGTCACCGTCGAAGGCTCGGCGCTGATGGAGGCGGTGTTTTTTCATCGGCCCTCGGCCACTCTCATCATCACCGACCTGATCGAGAATTTCGAAGATGACCGCTTTGAATCGCGCTTCTATCGTGTGCTGGCGCATCTCGGCGGCGTGATCGATCCGGACGGGCGTGCGCCGTGCGACCTGCGCGCCACCTTTCGCCGGTCGCGGCCGCAAATGCGCGCGGCGGTCGAACGCATGATCGCCTGGAATCCCGAACGCGTCATCATCGCGCACGGCCGCTGGTATACGAGCAAGGGCACGGACGAACTGAAACGCGCCTTTCGCTGGGTTCTCGGGTAGGCCGCCGCCGCAGCAGCACGCGCGTCACGTGGCTGTCATCGATCGTACATAAACTGCCTGATTGCCGGCTTGGTCAGCCAGCCCAGGGAGCAGATTGCGCCAACCGGACGGTGTGCCTTGCATACCGGCAGGCGGGCGCGCGCAATGCGGGATGCGCGAAAAACGATGGGCACGGGCCATGGCCGCGCAAGCGTTCGGGCAGTGCGTCGCGGTTTCGTAGTGGCGCGCCGTCCATCGAGTTGGTCCATCCTACCCAAGGAGAAATCCCCCATGCGCATCGCCCGTGCCCTGCGCGGCCTGCTGGCGTTCGGCGTGTTCGCCGCCGCCGGTTCCGCGTTCGCCCAGACCGCGATTTGCTACAACTGCCCGCCCGAGTGGGCCGACTGGAAGGCGCAGATCGAGGCCATCAAGGCCAAGACCGGCGTCACCGTGCCGTTCGACAACAAGAACTCCGGCCAGTCGCTGGCGCAGATCGCCGCGGAGAAGGCCAACCCGGTGGCGGACGTCACCTACGTCGGCGTCACCTTCGGCGTGCAGGCGAAAAAGGACGGCCTGATCATGCCGTACAAGCCGGCGCACTTCGACCAGATTCCCGCCGACCTGAAAGACCCGGACGGTTACTGGTTCACCATCCACTCCGGCACGCTCGGCTTCATGGTCAATGTCGATGCGCTCGGCGGCAAGCCGGTCCCGAAATCCTGGAAAGACCTGCTCAAGCCCGAGTACAAGGGCATGATCGGCTATCTCGACCCGGCTTCGGCCTTCGTCGGCTACGTCGGCGCGGTGGCGGTCAATACGTCGCTCGGCGGCACGCTGGACAACTTCACCCCGGCGATCAACTACTTCAAGGAGCTGAAGAAGAACCAGCCGATCGTCCCCAAGCAGACTTCCTACGCGCGCGTGCTCTCGGGCGAAATTCCCATCCTGTTCGATTACGACTTCAACGCCTATCGCGCCAAGTACAAGGACAAGGCGAATATTGCCTTCGTGATTCCGGCCGAAGGCACCGTCGCCGTGCCCTACGTCATGAGCATGGTGAAGAACGCTCCGCACCAGGCCGATGCCAGGAAGGTATTGGACTTCGTGCTGTCCGATGAAGGCCAGGCGCTGTGGGCCAACGCCTATCTGCGCCCGGTGCGCGCCTCCGCCATGTCGAAGGAAGCCGCCGCCAAGTTCCTGCCGGCCGCCGATTATGCGCGCACCAAGCCGATCAACTACGCCAGGATGGCCGAAGCGCAACGGGCGTTTTCCGAGCGCTACATGAAGGAAGTGCAATAAGCGCGGCCGCGCGCCGCGTTCGCTGCAACGCATGAACGGACGCGGTCTCGCCCCCACGCCGCTGCTCGGTGCCTTGCTGGCGCCGGCGGCGGCGTTTTTCCTCGCTTTCTGGCTGCTGCCGATGGCGCGTCTCGTTGGCGTCGGCGCCAGCGGGCCGCAGGGCGTGGGCGCCTATTGGGCGATCCTCACCAACCGCAATTACCTGGCCAGCCTGGCCTGGACCCTGGGGCTCTCCGCCGCGGTGACCCTGGCGACGCTCATCATCGCCACCATCGCCGGCCTGTTCCTCGAACGCAACCGCTTTCCCGGGCGCAGCCTGCTGCTCGCGGTGCTCACCTTTCCGCTCGCCTTTCCCGGCGTGGTGGTGGGCTTTTTGATCATCCTGTTGTGCGGGCGCCAGGGCATGATCGGCGACTTCACCCAATGGCTCACCGGTGAAAAGCTGGTGCTGGCCTATACGCTCACCGGCCTGTTCCTGGGTTACCTCTATTTCTCGATTCCGCGCGTCATCCTCACCGTGATGGCGGCGGCGGAAAAGCTGGACCACGCGCTGGTCGAAGCCGCGCGCACGCTGGGCGCCAACCCCTGGCGGATCGTGCGCGACGTCACCCTGCCGGCGCTGGCGCCCGCGCTGATCTCCTCCGGCGCCATCTGCTTCGCCACCAGCATCGGCGCCTTCGGTACGGCCTTCACGCTCGCCACCAACATCACCGTGCTGCCGATGACCATCTACAACGAGTTCACCAACTACGCCAACATCCCGGTGGCGGCCTCCCTCTCGGTGGTGCTCGGCGTGGTGACCTGGGCGGTGTTGGCGGGCGCGCGCAGCCTGGCGGGTAATACCGTGGCGGCGGCGGCCTGAGATGAAGCGCGGCCTGCTCTTTTACGCCCAGCTCGCCTTCACCTTGCTGGTGTGCGCCTTCATGGTGGTGCCGATGGTGCTCTCGGTGATGGCGGGGCTCACCACCAATTACTTCGTCGGCATCAAGAGCGGCCTGACGTTCAAATGGATCGTGCAGGTGTGGGACCTGTATGAAAAGACCATCTACCTTTCGGTCGGTATCGCGCTGGCCTGCGTCGCCATCACGGCGCTGATCGGCGTGCCGGCGGCCTATGTGCTGGCGCGGCGCCAGGGGCGCGTCGCGCGCCTGATCGAGGAACTGATCGTGCTGCCGGTAGCGGTGCCGGGGCTGGCCACTGCGCTGGCGCTGATCCAGTTCTGGGGTACCTATCCCGGCTTTCGCACCAGTTGGCTGTTCATCCTGGTGGGGCATGTCATTTTCACGCTGCCGTTCATGGTGCGCCCGGTGCTGGCGGTGATGCTGACCGGCGACCTGGGGAGCCTGGAAGAGGCGGCCGCCACGCTCGGGGCGGGCTTCGCGCGGCGCTTTTTCAGCGTGGTGTTGCCGAATGTGAAAAGCGGCGTCCTCGCCGGCGCCTTGATGGTGCTCACTTTGTCGGTGGGCGAATTCAACATTACATGGATGTTGCACACCCCGCTCACCATGACCCTGCCGGTCGGACTGGCCGATAGCTACGCTTCGATGCGCCTGGAGATCGGATCGGCATATACGATTATCTTTTTCCTTATCATCATTCCGTTACTAATGGCGATGCAGTATTGGAGCCATCTCTCGCATGGAGGTGGCAAGTCCCGGCCATGAGCACGAGTACCGCGATTTCGATTTTGCAGTGCGGCAAGACCTATCCCAACGGCGCGCGTGCCTTGCGCCCGGTGGATCTCGAGGTGCGCCCGGGCGAAACCCTGGTGCTGCTCGGGCCCTCGGGCTGCGGCAAGACCAGCCTCTTGCGCATGATCGCCGGGCTGGAAAGCCCGGACGCCGGCGGGCGCATCCTGTTCGGCGCGGAGGAGGTCACTACGCTGCCGCCGGAGCGGCGCAACGTCGGCATGGTGTTCCAGAGCTATGCCCTGTTTCCCAACATGACGGTGGCGCAAAACGTCGGCTATGGCCTGCAGGTGAGAAAAGAGCCGTCCGCGGTGCGCCGGCAGCGCGTCGCCGAGATGCTGGAGATGGTGCAGCTCACCCAGTTCGCCGAGCGCCGCATCGACCAGCTTTCCGGCGGGCAGCGCCAGCGCGTGGCGCTCGCGCGCGCGATTGCCGTCACCCCGCGCGTGCTGCTGCTCGACGAGCCGCTGACCGCGCTCGACGCCAAGCTGCGCGAATCCCTGCGCGTGGACATCGACGCGCTGCTCACCCGCGCCGGCATCACCGCCATCTACGTCACCCACGATCAGGCCGAGGCGATGGCCCTGGGCGACCGCATCGTGGTGATGGATCACGGCGAGATCGTGCAGATCGGCACGCCGACCGAGATCTACCATTCGCCGGCGAATGCCTTCGTGGCGGACTTCGTCGGCTCGGTGAACCGCCTGCAGGGCAAGGTGGAGAACGGCTTGTGGCGCTGCGGCAATGCCACCTTGCCCTGGCCGCAGGGTTCGTCTGCCGGCGCGCCCGCCAGCGGCGTGGTGATGGTGCGCCCGGAAGATGTGCGCATCGCCGGCAGCGGCGAAGGCGCCATCAGCGGCACGCTCACCGCGCGCTATTTCCTCGGCAACCGTACGCGCCTGTTGGTCGACATCGGCCAGGGCGCGCCGATTCTGGTCGATACCAGCGAGCGCGCCGCCGTCGCGCTGGAGTCGCAGGTGCATTTGCGCATCGATCCCGCCACCATGATTGTGTTGCCCGCGTGAAGGCGTATGCTTCCTCCGGGTGCTTGAATTCTTGACGCAGGTGCAGTGATGAAGCCCAATTCCGCCAAGCCGTTCCTGATCGCCCAGATCAGCGACCTGCACATCAAGGCGCGCGGCGCCTTGTCGTACCGCGTGGTCGATACCGCGCGCCACCTGCGCCAAGCCATCGCGCACATCAAGGGCTTGAAGCAGCGCCCGGACATCGTGGTGGCCACCGGCGACCTCACCGATTTCGGCAAGCCGGAGGAATACGACCTCCTGCGCGAACTGCTGGGCGAACTCGACTTGCCGCTGTATCTGATGCCCGGCAACCACGACGAGCGCAACAACCTGCGCGCCGCCTTCCCCGAGCACACCTACCTGCGCCAGCAAGACGAATTCATCCAGTATTTCATCGACGACTGGCCGCTGCGCATTCTCGCGCTGGACACGTTGATCCCCGGCGAGTCCGGCGGCATGCTGTGCGAAAAGCGCCTCGGCTGGCTCGCCGGGCAACTGCGCACGCACCCGGACAAGCCGACCCTGATCATGATGCACCACCCGCCGTTTCGCACCCTGATCGGCCACATGGACGAGATCGGCCTGGCCGACCCCGACAAGTTCAAGTGCGTGCTGGTGAACCACCCGCAGGTGCAGGCGGTGATTTGCGGCCATTTGCATCGCCCGATCGAGACGGTGTGGAAGGGCATCTTCATGTCCACCGCGCCCAGCCCCGCGCACCAGGTGGCGCTCGACCTCGCGCCGGATGCGCCTTCCCGATTCATGATGGAGCCGCCGGCGATCCGCCTGCACGCCTGGACGGCGGAAGACGGCTGGCTCAGCCACACTTCCTACATCGGCAGGTTCGACGGGCCGTATCCGTTTTACGACGAGGGCGGGCTGATCGACTGACGCGCGGCTGGCTTAGCCGCGCCTACTGGATGCCGGGTATTGCGATTACCCGGCCGTCGGCCACCGCGTAGACACGGTCGCCCGCCACCGGTGAAATCGTTGCGGTGCCGGTGAAGTCGCCGAAGGCCGGCAGCACGCCGACCCGCTCGCCCAGCCAGAAGCAGGGCAGGCGCAGGCTTTCGCGCCGGCCGCTCAGGCGAAACGCCGGGTGCAGGTGCCCCGCCAGCACATAGCTGTCGAGAAAGGGCCTGGGGTGGTGGCACAAGGCGAACGGGCCCTCGATATAGGGCTCGCCCACCATCTCGATGCGCAAATCGGCCGGCGGCGCGCCGGCATTGCGGTCGTGATTGCCTTCGACCAGCAGCAGTTGCAGATTGGCGCGGCGTTCGCGCCATTCGCGCAAGGTCGCCAGGGTAGCGGGCGCGTGGGATTCGCGGGCGTGGAACAGGTCGCCGAGAAACACCACGCGTTCGATCTCGTGGGCATCGATCAATGCGTCCAGGCGTGCCAGGTTGTTCGCGGTGGTGCCCGCCGGCACCGGCATGCCGCGCGCACGAAAGGCCGCCGCCTTGCCGAAGTGGGCATCGGCGATCAGCAGGGTGCGGCGCGCGGGCCAGACCATGGCGTGGTCGCCGCACAGCACCACGTCCTCGCCGGCCAGTTGAATCGACTTCATACCTGTATTTTATTCCAGGTCTGCCGCCTGCTCCAGTTCACCCAGCAGGCGCTCGACCATGCCGCTCACCGATTCGGTGGAGACCGCTTCGCGCAGGCGCTCGACCATCAGCGGGAAGGAAAAGGGGGTGAAGCGCGGCGGCCTGGTGATCACGAGTTTGCGCTTTCTCATCCGCTTCAATGTTTCCCGCAGGCGGCCGATTTCCAGTTCCTGTTCGAGGGCTTCGCGCTCGGCTTGCGAGAGCAGCAGGTTGCCGCGGTCGTGCTTGCGGAACACTTCGTAGAAGAGGGAGGAGGAGGCCTGCACCTGGCGCGTCGATTTCGGCGCGCCGGGGAAGCCCTGGAACACCAGGCCGGCGACGCGGGCGATCTCGCGAAAGCGGCGCTGTGCCAACTCGGACGCGTTGAGGCTGTCGAGCACGTCCTTCAGCAGGTCGTCTTCCGACAGCAGGCCTTCGCGGATCAGCTTTTTCCAGTCGAAGGCCTGGGCCGAGAGCAGCTCGAAGCCGTAGTCGTTCATCGAGATGGAAAATGTGCCCGGCTTGTCGCGCGCCGCGCGCCAGGCGATGAGAGACGCCAGGCCGATGTGCACCATGCGCCCGGCGAAGGGGTAGACGAACAGGTGGTGGCCTTCGCGCGAGACGATGGTCTCCAGCACCAGGTTGTCCGGCCCCGGCAGCACCGACCACTTCTCCTGCAAGGCGATCAAGGGCTTCACCGCGCGCGTTTCCGGTTCATCGAAATGCCCGGCGTGCATCTGGCCCATCACCTCCAGCGTGCTCTCGGCCAGCTCGCTGGAAAACGACATGCGGCTGCCGTTCCATTGCGGCACCACGCCGGTCTTGCGCTTGGCCTTTTTGACATAGGCGGTCATGTCCTGCACGCGGATCAGTTCCAGCACGCGGCCGCCGAAGGTAAAGGCGTCGCCCGGCTTCAGGCGCGCGATGAAACCTTCCTCGATGGTGCCGATGCGCCCGCCCGCCAGCCAGGCCACGTGCATCATCGAATCCGCCGTGATGGTGCCCACCGACATGCGGTGGCGCCGCGCCACCATCTGCGAGGGCACGCGGTAGAGGCCGTGCTCGTCTTTCGCCACGCGGTGATAGTCCGGGTAGGCCGAGAGCGGGCCGCCATCCTGCACGAAGGCCAGGCACCAGTCGAATTCTTCGCGCGTCAACTCGCGGTAGGCGTAGGCGCCTCTGACTTCGTTGAACAGTTCGTCGGCCTCGAAGCCGCCGCCCAGGGCCATGCTCACCAGGTGCTGCACCAGCACATCCAGCGGTTTGTCCGGCGACTTGCGCGATTCGATATGCCGCGCGGCAGCGGCCTGGCGCGCGGCCACGGCTTCCACCAGCTCCAGCGCGTTGGTCGGCACCACGGTGGCGCGCGAGACACGCCCGGGTGCGTGCCCCGAGCGGCCGGCGCGCTGCAACAGGCGCGCGATGCCCTTGGGCGAACCGATTTGCAGCACCCGCTCGACCGGCAGGAAGTCCACGCCGAGATCGAGGCTGGAGGTGGACACCACGGCTTTCAGCCGCCCCTCCTTCAAACCGAGTTCCACCCAATCGCGAATCTCGCGGTCCAGCGAGCCATGGTGTAGCGCAATGATGCCGGCCCAGTCGGGGCGCATCTCCAGCAGGCGCTGGTACCAGATTTCCGCCTGCGAGCGCACGTTGGTGAAAACGAGGGTGGTGGCGTGCTTGTCGATTTCCTCCACAACCTCGGGCAGCAGCTTGATGCCGATGTGCCCGCCCCAGGGGAAGCGCTCCATGGTTTTGGGGATCAGCGTGTCGATGACGATATTCTTCTGCTCGCGCCCCTGCACCATCACCGCGTGGTTCGCTTGCGCGCCCAGCAGCGCATCGCGCGCGGTTTCGAGATTGCCGAGGGTGGCGGAGAGTCCCCACACCTGCATCTGCGGCTGCCAGTGTGCAAGCCGCGCCAGTGCCAGTTGCGCCTGTACGCCGCGCTTGTTGCCCATCAGCTCATGCCATTCGTCGATGATCACGCAGCGCACGTGGGCGAACTGGTGGCGGCTGTCGGCACGGGTCAATAGTAACGTCAGGCTCTCCGGCGTGGTCACCAGCACCGCCGGCGGCTTCTTGTCCATTCGCGCTTTTTCGCTCGCCGCCGTGTCGCCGGTGCGCGGCGCCACCCGCAGGTCCAGGCCCAGGTAGGGCAGGGGAGCTTGCAGGGCGCGCACGGTGTCGGCGGCGAGCGCGCGCATCGGCGTGATCCACAGGATGGTCAGCGGCTTTGCCGGCTCGGGTTTTTCCAGTGGCGCATCGAGCAGGCCGGGGTAGAGCGAGGCGAGCGCGCCCAGCCAGACCGCGTAGGTCTTGCCCGAGCCGGTGCTGGCATGCAACAGGCCGCTCTTGCCGGCGGCCATCGCTTTCCAGACTTCGCGCTGGAAGGAGAAAGGTTGCCAGCCGCGCGCCTCGAACCAGCCGGGAATCGACACCGGCGGCCCGATCACCTCGGGCGCCACCTCGTCATTCGCCGGCGCGCACGCCTGCGCATGAAAGTCGAGATCGCTTTGCTCGCCCTCGAGCAGCTTTTTCTCACGCGACTCCTCGCGGCGCTTGCGGTCGAGCTGCTTGCCAAGGTGATTGGTGGCGGCGAGCGCGGCGGGCAGGCCGCGGTGATTGCTGCGGGGCTTGCGCACGGCTGGAGTTCTTACTGGTCCGACTCGCCAAAGAGCTTGCGCTTGAAGGTCTCGAAGGCCTCGTCGCGATCGGTATAGGTTTCGCGGATCGAGTGTTCGTTGCGCGCCTGCTCGGCGCCGACGAAGGCGGCCAGCGCCTCCTTCAGCGCCGGCGTCAGGTTGCGGTCGGCGGAGAGCACCACCTGGCTCACCAGCGCCGGGTCGATGTGCGCCGGCCCGGCGAGGTAAAGCCTGGCGCGCGCCGGGATCGATTCCAGCAGGCCCAGCAGCGCGCGCTCGCCTTCATGCGGGGCGAGGTAGGTAGCGTCCGGCAGGCGGGTGATCAGCGGCGGGCCTTCGATCGAAGGCGGCTCCCAGGCGGCGGCGATGTAGTGCACGTGCACCTTGTCGCTGGCGGAAACGGCGCGGAACACGCAGCCGATCCACACGCCGTCGCTCCAGCGCCGTGTCAGGCGCGGCACGACTTCGTGGATGAAACGCGATTGGGTGGCCTTGTCCATGAGCGCGAATGTGCAAGGCCATTATGCCTGTGAACGCGCTGGTGCGCGAGGCCCTCGATTGGCGATTGCGCGGGTCCGGCCATCAAGGCTATGATGCCCGCGCAGTACCGTCCAAAACCATGCACCAGGGAGAATCGACATGGAAGTTCCAGCAAACAATCCGTACCAAACGCCGCAAGCCCCCGTCGCCGACGCGCTGTCCGCCGATGCCGGCCGCAAGCTCACCCCCAAGGAAATCTACTTTTCCTTCGAAGGCCGCCTCTCGCGCAAGCCATTCTGGCTGTACAGCCTGGCGCTGATCGTGCCGCTGTGGATTCTCTTTTTCATCCTGGCCTTGATCAGCAAGACCCTGATGATGATCGTTGCGGTGCCGCTCGACATCGTGATGATCTGGGTCGGCCTGGCGCTGCAGGTCAAGCGCTGGCACGACCGCGACAAGTCGGGCTGGTGGGTCCTGATCGGCCTGATCCCGCTGATCGGCACCTTGTGGGTGTTCGTCGAAGCCGGCTGCCTGCGCGGCACCGAAGGCGGCAACCGCTTTGGCGGCGACGCCACCGACCAGTACTGACCCCTGTTCCCGGCCGGGTGTCGCCGTTGGCGGCCCGGCCGGCGCCGGTCGGTAATTGTGATGGCGGGCGCGGCTTGATCGCCGCGTCCATGCAGGCCGGCCGGTCATTTCGGATGCAGCACCTCGCCGCGCGCGCACATCGCGACGTAGTCGGCGATCTTGCGCGCGCGGGTTTCGGCCCGCTTGACCGCGCCGATCCGGTACAGGATGGCATAGCGATTGGCGCCGGTGAGCCTGGCGAAAAAGGCGGCCGCCTCCGGGTTGGCGGCCAGCGCGACGCGCAGGTCCTCGGGCACGGTCGCCGAGCCCTGCGAGGAATACGCCGCCTTCCAGCGCCCATCGGCCTGCGCCGCGTCGATCTCGGCCTGGCCGGCTGCCCGTATCCTGCCGGCGGCGGCCAGCTCGGCGGCGCGCCTGGTGTTGGCCGCCGACCATTTGCTGCGCGCCCGGCGCGGCGTGAAGCGGACCAGCCAGGAGGCCTCGTCGTAGCCGTCGAGCTGGCCGTCGATCCACCCATGGCAAAGCGCAACATCGACCGCCTGCGCCTTGGTCAGCGTGCTGGCCAGTTCACCGCCTTTTTTCGCCAGCCGCAGCCAGAGGCCGGCGCTGTCGCTGGGTTGCGCGCGCAACCACGCCTCGAACGCGGCCTGGTCGGCAAAAAGCCTGACCGGCAGCCCGGCGCGGATTTTCTCATCGGCCATGGTCCTGCTTGCTCCCGTACGTTCGCGCGAAGGCTCACCCCACCGCCGGCGGCACCGTGCGCGGGCGCCGCGTCTGGTCGGTGGCCACGTAGGTGAGCGTGGCCTCGGTGACGAACACCGTCTCCAGCACCGCCGGGTTGCGCTGGGCGTAGACCTTCACGTCGACCGTGATCGAGGTATTGCCCACCCGCACCACCTCCGCATAGAACAGCACCAGGTCGCCGATCAGCACCGGCTGCTTGAAGGTGAAGGCGTTCACCGCGATGGTGGCCACGCGGCCGCGCGCGCGGCGCGCCGCCACCACGCCGCCGGCGATGTCCACCTGGCTCATGATCCAGCCGCCGAAAATGTCGCCGTGCTGGTTGGCGTCCGCCGGCATCGGCACCACCGAGAGGATCGGCGTGCCGGGCGGGAGGTGGGAGGCGTGGCTCATGTCGCGCCCTTTACTTCTTCACCCACTGGCCCTGCGCATTCTGCACGTACCAGCCGGGGTGGGCGCGGTCGATCCAGCGTTGCGCGAAGGTGCTGCGGATCTCGCCTTCCCACTCCGGCTTGCCGTTGGCCACCGCAATCTCCTTGTAGAGGCTGGCGCGGTCGGTGTTTTCGGAAGCCACCAGGTTGTTGGCGGCGGCGCGCTGCGGCAGCGGCACGGCGTTGGCGTCGCGCAGGGCCATGTTGCCGTCGCGGGTCAGGCCGATGGCGCCGTTGTCCAGGAAGGGGCGGATTTGCGCAAAGCGCGCGCCCATCGATTTTTTCACGCTGTCGATCGCCGGCGTATTGATGTTCAGGTTGGCCTGCGCCAGCGCCAGCTGGCTGGCCAGCGCCAGCAGCAGGGCGGCGCACAGGCGCGCCGGGGAGGGGAGCTTCAGCAAGCGGGGCATGGCGGTTCCTTTCACTTCTGCACCGGCGCGGCGGCCGGGGCGGGGGAGGGCGCGGCAGGCTTGGCGCCGTCGTCCTTGTAGATGTCGTCGATGATGCGGTCGGCCGCTTTTTCCGCCGCCGCCGCCGGGAAATAGATGTTGATGGTGACGCAGGCGCTCAAGAGCGCAGCGGCGAACAACAGAGGGAAACACCGGGCAAGCGTGAAGATCGGAACGCCTGACGCGCGGCGCCCCCTGGAATCGGGGGTTGTCAAGGGGGCGTATGCCCCCTTAGTCAATATTTCCGGGGGAATCAGCTTGAGCCGGGTCATTGGATCACCATCTTCGAATTGCCGTCGATCACCGCCTTGATGCGGGTCAGCAGCTCTTGCCAGCCGACGCGCCGATTGTAACCAACCACGTTCACCGAGGGCAGGCCGCCGCCCTTGATGATCACGAACCCGGGGTCGGCGTTTTCCACCCCGCCCAATTCGCAAATGCCGTTGACCAGTTTGCACGACAACCCGATCTCGTCATAGCCGAAACTCTGGAACACGCGCAAAAAGCTCGCCTGGATCGCCGCGCCCGCGCCGGCGCCGCCGATGGAGGAGATGTTCTGCACTGCCTTCTGGCTGATCCGCTTTTTAAAATCCCCCGGGCTGGTGAGCACGCGCGCATCGAAACTCAGGGGTTGCCAGTTTTCCATTTGCAGGCCGGTCACGTCCACGTCCATCTTGCCGGTGATGTTGCCGAACTGCACGGCGCCGGTCATCTGCTCCAGGTCCATGTTGCGCAGCTTCATGTCGGCGGTGAGCCGCGGGGTGCGCCCGAAGGGGTTTTCCAGGCGGATGTCGTTCAGCTCCGCGTCGCCGCCGAATACCTTGAACAATAACGCGCCGTCCACCTTCAGCGTTGACTTGGCGTAGGTCATGTGCGGGATCACCGCCGAGATGGTGCCGGCGAGCGGGAACACCTCCAGCCCGGCGGTGATCTTGTCCATCGGCAGCGGCGTGAAGGCGCCGCGCAGTTCGGCGGTGGGGTCGCCGTCCGGGTTGGCAATCGCGATGTCGTTGAGGATGAAATAACCGTCCAGCACCGGCACCACCACGCTGGGAATGGTCAGGCGGCCATCGCGGAATTCGCCTTCGGTCGCAATCGGCCCGCTGGTGATGCCCTTGATGCGCAATTGCGTAATGCCCATGCGGAAGGGGCCCGCCTTGTCGTGATCGTAGTTCACCAGAATGCTCAGGTTTTGCATGCTGAGCTTGCGCTCGGCGGCGTCCAGCCCGGCGCCATCGACCTTCAGGTGAAAGCGCTGGATGTTGTCGCCGACATAGGAAAGATCGAGGTCGGCGGTACCGGCCAGCTTCATGTCTTCCAGGTCGTGCTTTTGCAGCCAGTCCTGCGGGATCAGTTCGCGCAGGGCGGTGAGTTGCAGGTTGTCGCCCTTGACGCTGGCGCTTTCGAAATCCTTGGTCTGCAGGTTGAGCGTGAAGGTGCAATCGATCTTGCCCAGGTGCGGCCAGGAGGCCACCGCGCGCCGCGTGTTGACGCGGTTGCCGGCGAATTCGCCCTCCGCTTCGATGGTGTGCCCCGCATTGGAGAGGTACACCGGGCTCCAGAACACCGCACCCTTGTCCCAGCTGGCGGAAAGCTTCCATTGCCAGGGCTGGTTGTCGCGCGCGCGGCTGGCGTCGATCTTGATCGCCCCCGCCAGCTTTTCGCCCGCGTGCAGGCCGTTGGTGTCGGTAAAGCCGGCGTCTTCCACGCGCACGTCGGCTTGCGCCTGCAAGGGCGTGATGCGCGCGGTGCCGGTCACGCGGCCGGCATTGGGTTTCAGGTCGCCCGGCAGCCAGGGCGCGATGCGCGCCAGGTTCGCGTTTTGCAGGCGCATGGTCGAGGCGTCGCCCGAAAGCTGGATCTCCCAGTGCTCGCCGTTTTCCGCCGCCACCGTCACGGTGAGACTTTTTTTCACCGTGCTGTAGAGGAATTCCAGCGGCAGCTTCTCCGGCGTTTCCAGGAGGCCGCCGCGGCAGCGGATGGTGTCGGCGCCCAGCGCCAGTTGCTTGCACGACAGGCTCAGGTTCCTGTACTGGTTGCCCATCGCCTCCAGTTGCGCGATGCTCACATGCGAAGCGCCGCCGAAGGCCAGCATCACCTTCACCTCGACGGCGCGCCAGCCGGCGCCTTCCAGGTTGCCGAGGTCCAGCGCCATGGTCTGCGCCCGCGCCGCACTCGCGCACAGCAGGAGGACGAGCGGCAGCGCGCGCAGGGCGGCATGCAGGAATCTCAGCACGGGGTGGGAGCGCCTCGCAGGCGTCGTACGGTGGTTTGCATTTTGCTTTTTCGACCGGCCGCGCGCCCGTGCGTTCCATCGCGCCGGGTGACCAGAGTATGATTTTGCAACACTACACCACAACCGGGGACAAACCGCCGCCATGCAGCCCCTGCTGAAAATCACCGACGTGCGCGCCCGCGTCAGCGATGCGGAGTGGGAAACGCGCGTCAACCTCGCCGCCTGCTATCGCCTGATGCCGCTGTTCGGCATGAGCGACCTGGTCTACAACCACATCACCGTGCGCGTGCCGGGCGAGGACGACCGCATCCTGATCAACCCCTACGGGTTCATGTACGAGGAGATCACCGCCTCCAGCCTGGTGGCGATCAATCTCGCCGGCGACGAACTGCTCAACCCGGCGCGCGACTACGGCGTCAACCGCGCCGGCTACGTGATCCATAGCGCCGTGCATGCCGCGCGCCACGATGTGCAATGCGTGATCCACACCCACACGCGCGCCGGCATGGCTGTTTCCGCGCTCGACTGCGGCCTGCTGCCGATGACGCAGACGGCGATGCGCTTTCACGAGGTGGCGTATCACGATTACGAAGGCCCGGCGGTGGATTTGGGCGAGCGCGAGCGCCTGGTGCGTGACCTCGGCGATGCGGAAGCGATGATCCTGCGCAACCACGGCCTGCTGATTGCCGGCGCCGACATCCCGCAGGCCTTCAACGCCTGCTACTGGCTGGAAATGGCCTGCCGCGCGCAGGTCGATGCGATGGCCTGCAACGCCAAGCTGCGCCTGCCGCCAGAAGACATCATCGCCCACTCGCAGCATCTGTATCGCCCCGAGACGCGCCGGCCCTATGGCGTGATGGAATGGCCGGCGATGCTGCGCTTTCTCGACCGCCGCGACGACAGTTACCGCAATTGAATCCGCTGTCCCTGTCTTACGCGACATGCGCGCCCTGATCTACGGCAGCGGTGCCGTCGGCACCTGGGTCGGCTGCCGCCTGCATCAATGCGGCGTCGAGACGACTTTCCTTGGCCGTGGCGCGCACATCGCGGCCCTCGCCAAACACGGCGTGCTGCTGCATGAACCCGCGGGCACGCGCCGCATTGAGGGCCTGCGTGCCGTCGGCAACGCCACCAGCCTGGAGGCGCCTGACATCCTGTTCCTTGGCCTGAAGGCGCAGCAACTGCCGCCGTTGCTGGGCGAACTCAAGCGCCTCACCGGCCCGCGCACCGCCATCATCGCGCCGCAAAACGGCGTGCCCTGGTGGCAGTTCCACGGCGCGGCCGGCCCCTATGCCGGCCGCGCGATCCAAAGCGTCGATCCCGGCGGCCACTTGCTGGCGAGGCTGCCCGGCGACCAAATCTACGGCGCGGTGATCAACAAGGGCGTGATGATCAGCGCGCCGGGCGAATTGAGTTTTCACGCCGCGCCCAACAGTTCGCTGGTGCTGGGCGCTGCCGCGCCGGTGGGCGAGCCGCGCGTCGCCGAACTGCTGGAGGTGATGAGCGGCGCCGACTGGCCGGGCATTGTCGCGCCCGACATCCGCGCCGAGAAGTGGAACAAGCTGCTGCTCAACATCGCCATCAACCCGCTCACCGCGCTCACCCGCGCCTACTCGGGCGAGGCGATGCGCCACGCGCAGGGCGCGGCCCTGGGCGTGCGCCTGATCGAGGAGACCCTGGCGGTGGCGCGTGCCATCGGCATCACGCTCGAGGTCGATCCCGCCCAGCGCATCCAGCGGGCGCGCGACATCGGCCGCTTCAAGACCTCGATGCTGGTCGATGCCGAAGCCGGCCGGGCCCTGGAGATCGATGCGATTGCCGGCGCGGTGCTGGAACTGGGGCGACTCACGAATACGCCGACACCCGCGCTCGAAGCCATCTACCAGACGGCCAAGGTGCTGGACAGCGTACTGGCACGCCGGCGCGAGGAAGCCGCAGCGAAGCCAAGCTAGCGGCGGCGCCCAGCTTCGTACAGGCGCTCCAGCGCCGCCTCCACCTGCGTAAGGCCTTCCACCGCCGCGCCCTGCACCGTCGCCTTGCGCGCCGCGCAATCGATCACCGCCTCGAAAGAGGAAGGCGTGTGGTCGCCGGGATATTTGCGCAGGCTCAAGCGCACCACGGCATCGTCTTGCCATTGCGTCGTGTTGAGCGACCACAAGCTGTTGGCAAAGCGCAGCAGCACTTCGCCGCTTTGCGCGTCGCTGAGGATCGGGCTTTCGACCCAGTGCGACATGCGCATCTCGAATATCTCGACGTGGATCGCATAGCGCCCGTCGGGCGAGGTGGATTTCGGCGTGCCGCCCATGCTGCCTCCCGGGGTATGAACGCATCATAACGGTTCGCCGGACCACAGAACTTTTGCCCGGCAAGCGCGTCTATCCTGCTCCGGGCACGTCCGGCGCGGTGTGCCATCCGCCGCGATCCGCACGATGATGAAGCGGGTGGCCGGCCCGCACTCATCCAGGAGCCCTTATGTGGTCCAACGCACAGAACATGGTACGGCAGGCATTGTTGAATGGCGGCCTGCATGTCTCTTCCACCACGCAGGAAGGGCGCCTGGCCGATTTCTTTTCCGCGATCAAGCCGGTGGCCACCAATCATCCGCTGGTCCGCGTCGGCGGCGCGGCTGACGGCGGCTACCTGGTGCCGGACGACCTCGCCGGCATCGGCGCCTGCTTTTCGCCGGGCGTGGCCGACAGTTCCAGTTTCGAGCTGGACATGGCCGACCGCGGCATTCCCTGCTTCATGGCCGACTTCTCGGTCGATGGCCCCGCCGCCGAACACCCGCTGTTCCGCTTCGACAAGAAATTCCTGGGGCCGGTGGACGCAGGCGTGCACATGCGCCTGGCCACCTGGGTGGAAAAATACGTCCCCGGGCACAGCGACCTGCTATTGCAGATGGATATCGAAGGCGCCGAATACGGCGTCATCATGGATACGCCGATCGAAGTGCTGCGGCGCTTTCGCATCCTGGCCATCGAGTTCCATCACCTGCACGCGCTATGCGACAAGTTCGGCTTCGACCTGATCCACCTCAGCTTCATGAAACTGCTGCAGGATTTCGAAGTGGTGCACCTGCATCCCAACAACTGCGCCGCGCCGGTGCATCTCGGCCGCTATGCGATTCCGCCGGTGCTGGAGATCACCCTGCTGCGGCGCGACCGCATCAGCCATCGCTCGCCGGCCTCGCTGTTTCCGCATCCGCTGGATCGCAGCAGCTACCTCACGCGCGGCGATTTCGCCCTGCCGGAATGCTGGTTCCGCTAGCACGGAACTGGCACGTAAAGCGCCCCGTATTGCCCCGATAGGAAAATCTCGCAACACGCACAATGGCTCAAACCCGGTCGATTTGCCGGATCGGAGATTCGAGTCATGTCCGTCACCACCACCGCCGTTACCGGCACTGTCGCCCGCATCGAGTGGGAGCGTTTTCACCACGTTACCGCCGCCATCATCCTCCTGGCCGACGGGCGGATCGTGCACGTGCATTCGCAGGGCCTGGGCGCGCTGGAGCAGGACCACCTGCTGCTCACGCGCGATGGTGACGTGATCGAAGCCGCGCTCGCCGAAGAGCCCGAGCCGCACGTCTGCCGTTACGTCAACCGCAGCATCGCGGAGATGGCCGCCGCCTGAAACGCCGCTCGCGCGGCGCCGCGCAAGCCGTATTACGCCGGCGGCCCGCGTCCTTGACCACGCGCGCCCGCGCGGTTGCATAATCCGCGCCCCTGTGTTGTAATCGCCGCCCTCATCGGCCACAAAAGTCTTTGCCGCCGCAGCCCCGCGTTGCGGCCGCTCCCGCAGCCTCATGAGCCTGCCCTCCCGAGTCAGCTCCCTGCGCCGCCTGCTTGCGCACGCGGGGCTCGCCTTTGCGCTGCTGCTGGCGCAGCTGGGCATGCTCGGCCACACTTATACCGCGCATCCGCTCGAGAGCCGCGCCGCGGCCCAGGCGGCGGCGCGCAACGCGCCGGAAAAACCCGCGCCCGGCCATGGCGACGCGCGTGACGTCTGCTCGCTGTGCCTGGCCTACAGCGTCTTTACCGGCTCGCTGCCGAGCACGTTTCATCTCGATGCGGCTTTTGCCGAGCGCATCGCCTACCTGCCGCCCCATGCCCATGGGGCGCCGTCGTTTCCCTTCGTTTCCTACGCCTCGCGCGCCCCGCCTTCCCCGCAGGCGTAAGCCCTGACACGCCCTCGCGGGCGTTTCGCTTGAGGTCCGCCGCGCCACGCGCGCGGTTGCATTCGCGCACCGGCATTCGCCGTGCGCCAACAGGAAATTCGGGGAAACACACAAATGAAATCCATCTCGATGGCATCCGGCGCCGCCTTCGCGCTCGGCTGCCTCGCCGGGCCGGTAGCGGCCCAGACCGCACCTACCCAGCCCGCACCCGCCAAGCCTGCCACCGCGCAGGCCGCACCCACCCAACCCGCACCCACCCAACCAGCGCCGGTGCAAGCACCGGCCGGCGCCGGTAGCGTTGCCGGCAAGCTCAGCGACGCCCTTGGCCGTCCGCTGGCCGGCGCCACCGTGCAGTTGCGCGGCGCCGACGGCAAGATCGCCGCTCGCGGCCAAAGCGATGCGCAAGGCGCCTTTGCCTTTCGCGGCGTCGCCCCCGGCGTCTACGCCGTGGTGGCGGACCATGCCGGCTTCGATACCGGCACTTCGATTGTCACCGTCGCCCGCGGCCCCGCGCCCGCGGTCGCGCTGACGCTGGCCTCGCAGCAGGCGCTGGAACTCAACGTCGCCGTCAACCGCCCGCAGCGCGCGGCACCGCCGCGCAACGCCATTTCGGCGGCCACCGGCGGCTCCTCCTACGGCTTCGACCACAAGGACATCGAATCCATGCCGGCGGGCGAGGATACGCAGGTCAACCAGGTGCTGCTGCAGGCGCCCGGCGTGACCAACGATTCCTACGGCCAGCTGCACGTGCGCGGCGACCACGGCAACCTGCAATACCGCATCAACGGCGTGGTGCTGCCCGAAGGCATCAGCGGCTTCGGCCAATCGCTCGACACGCGCTTCGCCGACCGCATCGACCTGTTGACCGGCGCCTTGCCCTCGCAGTACGGCTACCGCACCGCCGGCGTGGTCGACATCCAGACCAAGAACGGTTTTACCAACGGCGGCAGCGTCAGCTACACCTTCGGCAGCCACAACACCTCCAACCCCA
The DNA here is from genome assembly GCA_036498945.1 of Burkholderiales bacterium. GTDB lineage: Bacteria > Pseudomonadota > Gammaproteobacteria > Burkholderiales > JAEUOS01 > JAQGMJ01. The sequence continues at coordinate 43,417 of DASYEQ010000150.1, forward strand.
GCTTCGAGGTGGAAGGCACCAAGGGTGACTGGAGCTACTACGTCACCGGCTCCTACCTGCGCAACAACCTGGGTATCGAGTCGCCGACTTCCGCCGCCAATCCGCTGCACGACCGCACCGAGCAGACCAAGGGCTTCGGCTACTTCTCGTACCTCATCAGCCCGACCACCAAGCTCAATGTGATCGCCGGCACCTCCTACGGCAAGTTCCAGATTCCCAACAATCCGGACCAGGCCCCGAACCCGGACTTCCTGACCGCCGCCGGCGCCACCGGCTTTTCGTCGAGTGCGCTGAACGAAAACCAGACCGAGATCAACAACTACGGCATCGTCGCCCTGCAAGGCAGCCTGAACGACAAGTTCGACTACCAGATCGCCGGCTTCATGCGCAAGAGCAGCGTCGAATACTTTCCCGACCCGCTCGGCGATCTGGTATTCAACGGCTTGTCGGCGCACATCTACCGCAGCTCGGTCACCACCGGCGTGCAGGCCGACGGCACCTATCGCCTGAATGCCGCGCACACCCTGCGCATGGGCCTCACCGCCTCCACCGAGGACGACCGCAGCCAGAACAGCGCCACCGTGTTCCCGGTCGATGCCACCGGCACCGTCTCCGGCGGCCCGATGACCATCGTCGACAACAACGGCAAGAACGGCAACAAGCTCTATGGCGTCTACCTGCAGGACGAGTGGAAGATCACCGACAAGCTGACCTTCAACTACGGCGCCCGCGCCGACCGCATGGACGCCTACACGTCCGCCGGCCAGATCAGCCCGCGCGCCGGCTTCGTCTACAAGCTGTTGCCTGCCACCACCCTGCATGCCGGCTACGCGCGCTACTTCACCCCGCCGCCCAACGAACTGGTGTCGCAGGGCACGCTCAATCTTTTCACCGGCACCACCAACGCGCCGGCGAATTTGCAGAACTCGCAGGTGCAGCCCGAGCGCAGCCATTATTTCGATGCCGGCATCACCCACGAGCTGATCCCCGGCCTGACCCTGGGCCTGGACGGCTACTACAAGAAGGTGCGCAACCTGCTCGACGAAGGCCAGTTCGGCACCGCGCTGATCTTCACGCCCTTCAACTACAGCCGCGCCACCGTCTACGGCGCCGAGCTGTCGGCCACCTGGAAGAAGGACAACCTCAGCGCCTACCTGAACTACGCCACTTCCAAGGCGCGCGCCACCGACATTGACTCCGCGCAATTCAACTTCGACCCGACCGAGCTTGCCTACATCGCCAGCAACAACGTCTACGTCGACCACGACCAGCGCGTGACGATCTCCGGCGGCGCTTCCTACCGCTGGCACGACACCGAGTTCAGCGTCAACGGCTTCTATGGCAGCGGGCTGCGCGCCGGCTTCGCCAATACCGACAAGCTGCCCGGCTATACCCAGGTCAACCTCGGCGTGGTGCAGCATTTGAATACCGCCGACCTCGGCAAGGTCGACCTGCGCTTCTCCGTGGTCAACGTGTTCAACCAGGCCTACGAATTGCGCGACGGCACCGGCATCGGCGTCGGCGCGCCGCAGTGGGGGCCGCGGCGCGGCTTCTTCGGGACGATTTCGAAAGTCTTTTGAGGAGCCGGGCCGAATAGCACGATTTTCTCCCAAGGTCATTCCCGCTTTCGCGGGAATGACCTGGAGCGCGGTTCCCGTCCAACATTCCGCTCTTTATGTAGAAGGAACAATATGGAAAACCTGCAAGCCGCAATCAACGCCCTCAAATTCGGCGGCCCGGCGGTATACCCGCTGCTGCTCCTGGCGGTCATCGCCACGGTGATCATCATCGACAAGGCCTACATCTACATCCGCTACGTGCGCCTGCCGGCCGACGTGCTGGGCCTGGTCGAGACCTACGATTTCGCCTGGGACCAGCTCGGCGCCAAGATCCAGGGCATGAACCCGCGCAACGCCTTCCGGCGCTTTTTCGCCACCATCCTGGAGAACCACGACAAGCCGGCGTGGTGGGTCGAATCGCGCGCGGGCGATGAAGCGCAGATGATCGAGAAGTCGCTGGCGCGCGGCGCCTGGATCCTCGAAACCATCGTTACCGCCGCCCCGCTCTTGGGCCTGCTCGGCACCATCGCCGGCATGATGACCGCCTTCAAGCTGATCGGCGGCGACCGCCTGGTGGACCCGATCGGCGTCACCGGCGGCGTGGCGGAGGCGCTGATCGCCACCGCCCTTGGTCTCTTCATCGCGCTGATCTGTCTCTTCGCCTTCAACTTCTTCGCCCGCATGCAGGCGCAGACCCTCGACGAAATGGAACGCCTGGGCACGCGGCTGATCGACCACATCCGCCTCGACCAGCAACGCACCGAAGGCATGAAGGAGGCCGCATGAAGCTGCGCAAATCCCGCACGTCGCGCCACGGGCGCATCGAGATCATCCCGATGATCGACGTGATGTTCTTCCTGCTCGCCACCTTTATTCTCGCCTCGCTGTCGGTGCAGCACCTGCATTCCATCCCGGTGAACCTGCCGCAAGGCCAGGCCGACCCCTTCAAGGCCGACAAGCCGGTGACCCTCACGGTGGACCGCGACAGCAAGATCTTCGTCGACCAGACGCCCGTGACGCTCGACACGCTCGCTGCCGCGCTCAAGCCGCACCTGCGCAGCCAGGACGCCACGGTAGTGATGGCCGCCGACAGCGCGGCGCCCAACGGCATTACCGTGCAGGCGATGCTGCGCGCGCGCGAAGCCGGGGCGCAGCATTTCCTCATCGCCGTCAAGCATGGCCAATAGCGTTTCCGCCACGCACGCCGACAGTCCCGGCGCGTGGGCGCGCGGCCGCTCGTGGCGCGTGCCGGTGCGCGACCTGCCGTGGCGCCGGCTGCCGGCGATTTTGCCGATCGCCATCGCGCTGTGGATCTTCGCGCTGTGGGGCTTCGGGCGCTTCATCGCCAGCCCGGCGCCGCCGCCCGAGCCCAAGCCGCTGGATACGCGCATCATCGAGTTGCCCCCGGACCCGCCGCCCGCACCGCCGCCGCCGGCCCCGGTGGTGAAGCCGCCGCCCGCGCCGCCGGTGCTGCACAAGGCGCCGCCCCCGCCGCCGCAGCCGCGCCTGGCGCCCGCGCCCAAGCCGCAGGAGACCGCGCCGACGCCCAGCCCGGAGCCGCCACCCCCGCCGCCGCCGGCTCCCGCCGCCCCGGCGCCGCAGGCTGCACCCGCCCCGCCGCCACCGGCGCCGTCGAACGCCAGTCCCGGCGAGGGCCGCAGCGGCGCCTACACGATTACCCGGCAGGACCCGAAGATCCCGGATGACCTCGCCGACGATGCGGCACGCTATACCGTCACGGTACGCATCAAGATCGCCGCCGACGGCAGCACCACGGTGGAACTCGATCCGCCGACGCCCAACCCGCGCCTGAACCGCCTTTACCTTGAAGCCTACAAGGCCTGGAAGTGGTTTCCCGCCACCCAGAGCGGCCAGCCGGTCGCCTCGGTGCAATCGTTCAGGATCAAGCCGGTGGTGAACTAGCCGGCTAGTCGCCGTCCACCGGCTGCACCGCGGCGGCCGGCGCCACGCGGCGGCGCTCGGCCTGGATGACGATCTCGGCGGCGCGGTCTTCCGCGCGCCCGGCCGCGCTGTCGTCATAGCGCGGCGCGCGGACGTCGATGGTCACCGGCACCTGGTCGCCGAGGCCCGCGTCGCGCAGGTATTCGCCCACCACCTCGGCACGCCGCTGCGCCAGGCCGCGCGCGAAGGTCAGGCCCGACTCCATCACGTCGACGCTGCCGGTGATTTGCACCGCGTCGATGCGCCAGGCCGTGCCGAGGGCGCGGATCAGGCGGTCGAGATCGTCGAAGCCGGCCTCGGCCGGGTAGCTCTCGTGCAGATAATAAAAGACCGCGAGCTGGGCGCGCAGCGGCTCCGAGTCGGCCTTGCCCGCCGCCGGCGCCAGGCGCAGCGCCGGCGCCAGGGGCAGCGGCAGGCTGTTGGTCTTCACCAGGGCATGCGCATAGATCTCGCCGCTTTGCGCGCAGCGTTCACGCAGCGAGCGCAACTGGCGCACCGTCAGCGCCGCGTCCACCGAATCGACGCTGCACGGCAGGTCGGCCACAAGCGCCGGCGCGGCGGCATCGCCGGCTGCGAGCACGTGCAGGGGCAGGGCGCAAAGGCTGGCGGCGAGGGTAAGGAGCAGCTTAGGGGTATTCATGGAGGGCCAGGGTTGTTTGTATGGATTGTTTCACGTTGCCGTGACGTGGCCGTGTGCGGGCTTCCCTTCGAGTGCGGCCGCGCTCCCCGGTTCACCGCTCGGCGGTGCTTTACATTTTCCGAAGTGTAGCGGCGTCCACTCGCCGGCGCGTAGCGGGCGCGCCTGCCGCGCGCTCGCCAGCCGCGCCAATGTGTGCAACACTATGCTCCCGGAATACCGTCTGACCCGGCCGGGATGCCGCATCGGAATCTGCACGGCCGACTTTCACAAAGAGGCAAGGAGCCCGAAGATGAGCGAGATGGACAATAGCAATCCCTATGCGTCTCCTAACGCCAACGTCGCCCGCGACCCCGGCCAGCAGGAGATGGGCACCCTGATCGAAGGCGGCCGCTCGGTCGATTCCGGGCGCGGCGCGGCCTGGATCAGCGAAGGCTTCCAGATGTTCATGAAGGCGCCCGGCATGTGGATAGTGGTGGTGCTGGTCTACATGGTGATGGCCTTTGTGGTCAGCCTGATTCCCTTCCTCGGCAGCATCGCGATGGCCCTCCTGGGCCCGGTGTTCGGCGCCGGCATGCTGCTCGGCTGCCAGGCGCTGGACCGCGGCGAGCCGCTGGAGATCGGCCACCTGTTCGCCGGCTTCAAGGAGAACGTCGGGCAACTGGTGCTGGTGGGCCTGCTCGCCTTCGTCGCCATCTTCGTGGTGGCGATGGTGGCCGGCGTGATCATGGGCATCATGGGCGGCGCCGGCCTGTTTGCCATGATGGCGGGCGGGCACACCGCAGCCGGCGGGCTGGCCTTTGTCGGCGTGGCCATCGCCGGGCTGGTCTTCCTTGCCTTGATGGTTCCCGTCAGCATGGCCGCCTGGTATGCCCCGGCACTGGTGGTGTTCCACCAGCAGGATGCGATCGCCGCCCTGAAACAGAGCTTCGCGGGCTGCATGAAGAACATCGTGCCGTTCCTGATTTGGGGCGTGATCGCCTTCGTGCTGTCGATCGTCGCGGCGATTCCGTTCGGCCTGGGTTTCCTGGTGCTGGGCCCGGTGTTGCTGGGCAGCCTGTACTACTCCTATCGCGAGATTTTCTGCGCGTAGGCCGGTAGGGCGGCCGCGGGTGTTCCCGCGGCCGCAACCGTTCGGGGGCCCGCCCGCGAACGGCAGGTAGGGAAGGAAGGGGCGATGCAAGGCTGGCGTGTCGGCATGTCATTGCTGTGTCTTCTGGCGTTGCCGGTGCTGGCGCGCGCCGCCCCCGTGCTCGACCTGCCGCAATATTCCGCGATTGATCGCGATGCGCTGGAGCGCTACGCCGGCCGCACATTGAATCGCCAGGAGTCGCGGGCGCGCGCCGCCGGGGAACTCGGCTGCGTGCGCTATTGCGCGATGATCGGGCGCGCCTTCGCGCGCATTTCGCGCGCCGCGCGCGAACAGGGCGAGCCCGCCGGCGGCCCGGTGCACTGGGAGATGGTGATCACCACCACGCGCGGCGAGGCGGCCCTGAGCCTGCCCGGCGGGCACCTGCTGATCTCCGAGGGCATGATCGCCGAGTTGCGCCTGACCGAAGCCGAAGTCGCCTTCATCCTGGCGCACGAAGCCGCGCACGTGCTGCTGCAGCATGAGGCGCAGGCGCTCGACTTCCTGCAGGCCACGATGACGCCGCGCGGCGTGCGGCGCTCGGTGTGGGACCTGTACGCCGAACTGGACTACGACACCGGCGCGCTGCTGCGCCTGCAAAGCCTGATGCAGCAAAGCGAGCTCGACGCCGATTTCGCCGGCATGCTGCTGGGCGCGCAGGCGGGCTACGACCCGGCGGCGATGATCAGCGCATTGTCCAAGCTGGCCGCCGGCGAGCAAAGGCGCGCCGGCATCGTGCGGACGCACCCGGCCTGGGTGCAGCGCCTGGCCGCGGCGAAAAAGGCGCTGCCGATGGCCGGGCGCCTGTTCGACGTCACCACCGCCGGGCACTGAGGCGCCGCGCTGCAATACGGCGCGGCACGACGCGAGCGCCGCGCAATCGGGCAGGCGGCATGCTATGTTGCGCGCATCCCGGCCGCGCCGGCTTCCGCACGCTTGAACCATGACCGAGATCGAAATCCGCCGCGACATTCCCTTCACCGACGGCGCCGCCGCCGATGCCTACCTCCCCGCCGGCCCCGGCCCGCATCCCGCGCTGCTGGCGATCCACGGCGGCGCCTGGCAGCGCGGCGACAAGAGTTTCTACGCCCACATGGGGCCGCATTTCGCCCGCCGCGGCATCGCCGTGTTCGCCATCAACTACCGCCTCACCACCGCGGCCGCGCCCTCGTATCCGCAAACCCCGCGCGACGTGCTGGCGGCGCTGGCGTATCTGAAGCGCGAAGCCGCCGGCCTGCGCATCGATCCCGCGCGCGTCGGCGCCATCGGCGACTCCGCCGGCGCGCACCTGGCTTCGCTGGCCGCGCTCGATGGCGCCGCCTATGCGGCGGGAGCCGAGTTCGTCCAGCCGAAACTCTGCGTCGGCATCTATGGTGTCTACGACATGGCCGCGCAATGGCTGCACGACCAGATACACCGCGCCGGCGACAACATCGCGCAAAAATTCCTGGGCGCCGCCCTCTACGAAGATCGCCGGCGTTTTTTCGACGCCTCGCCGCTGTCGCATGCCATTACCGCGCGCAACCAGACGCCTTTCTTCCTCGCCTGGGGCACCGAAGACGACATCGTCGATTGCGAGACCCAGTCCAAAGCCTTTCTCACCGCGCTGAAGCAGGCCGGCTTTTTCGTGCGCACCTTCGTGCTGCCGGGCGCGCCGCATTTCTGGGCTTCCGATCCGCTCGATGCCGGCACCGGCTACGCCGCGCGTTTCGTCGCCGCGCTCGAACCTTTCCTGCGCGAGCGGCTGTAACACTGCCGCCGCTCATGGCCGCTCATGGCCGCTCATGGCCGCGCATGGCAGATCCGGCCGCGCGGTGGCTCCGCTCGACCACCCTGCGGTGGGCGCGCGCATCATCAGCGGTCCGTGCGCCTCCGCGCCTACAGCTTGAGCTTGAACAGGCGCATCGCGTTACCGCGCCCGATCTGCAGGCGCTCGGCTTCGCTCAACTGCGCGCGGTCCAGCCAGTCGCCGCCTTCCACCATGTCCATCCACGGATGGTCGGAAGAAAAGCACACGCGGTCCAGCCCGACGATGTCGGCCACGTGCATCGTCGCCCGGGTGTCGAAAAAGCCGGCGGTGGTGTAGACGAAGTTCGACTTGAGGTAGCCGTACATGTCCTTTTTCAGCGTGCTCTTCGGCACCTTTTGCGTGTAGGTCTTGGAGATGCGCCACTGGTAGGCGGGCAGCGCCTCGCCCAGGTGGCCCAGCGCAATGGTGAGCTTCGGAAAGCGGTCGAACACGCCGCTGGTGATCATGCGCAGCGCGTGGGTCGAGCATTCGACCAGGAAGGCCCAGCCGGCGGCGAGCAGCTCGGGGTGGCCCTGGAACATCATCTGCTGGCTGGCGAGCGGGTTGCGCGGATGCAGGTAGATCGGCAGGTCCAGCGCCTGCGCGCGCTCCCACAGCACGTCGTAGCGCGGATCGTCGAGATAAACCACGCTCTGCGCATCGCCAAGGTTGGAAAAGCTGTTGATCAGCGCGCCGTGAAAGCCGTATTGCGTGACGCAGCGCTCAAGCTCCGCGGCGGCAGCCTCTGGATCCTGCGTCGGCAGCGCGGCAAAGCCGCCCAGGCGCTTCGGGTATTTGTCGATGATGGCCTTCAGCTGGTCGTTCACCGTGCGCGCCTTGCCGGCGCTCTCCGGGCCATGCAGTTCGGCCTGCAAGCCAGGCGAATTGAGCGAGAGGATGGCGTATTCGATGCGCGCCTTATCCATCAGCGCGATGCGCTCGTCGCCCACTTCAAGCAAGTCGCGGTAGACCCGGGCCACGCTGGCCGGCGTCATGCCCGAGGGCAGGTCGCTGAATTGCGGCGTGAGGAAGTGCTCCTCGAAAGCGATTTTCCACGGGCTTTGCGTGGCAAAGCCGGGTTCGGGTGAATGCATGTGGTCTCCGTTGCAAGGTCTGTCGCAAGCCGGCCGCCGGTGCACAACGATCGCGCCGTGACGATTCAATGATGAAAGATCGCACCCGCTTGCGGTAGGGGATATTAGCGCTCCTCGCCGGTAATGCCTTTTGACGGCAAGGCGGGACCGATTACTATCAGGTATCGCCACCCCTGTTTTGCCTTCTGGGCGTAATCGCCCGCTTTTCCTAAGATGCCGGTTCGAATGCCGGGTCAAAACAAGCCGCAAGGCACGGAGACAAACTTGAGCCAGACCAAGATCGACATCTACAACCACGTCATGCCGCCGGCCTACCTGGAGCTGGTGAAACAGCATGGCAAGGAACCCGGCATGATCCGCCGCGTCTCCAGCCTGCGCATGCTGTGGGACATCGATGCCCGCGCCGAGATGCTCAACCAGTGGCCCGAGGTGCAGCAGGTGCTCACACTCTCCGTGCCCTCCCCCGAAATGCTGGGCGGCCCGGAAGAGTCGCCCGCCTTTGCGCGCGTGGCCAACGACGGCATGGCGGAATTCTGCAAGAAATATCCGCACAAGTTTCCCGCCTTCGTCGCCTCCCTGCCGATGAACAATCCGAAAGCCGCCCTCGAAGAAATGGACCGCGCGGTGAACCAGCTTGGCGCGCGCGGCATCCAGGTGCTCACCAGCGTCAACACGCGTCCGCTGGACGATCCGGACTTTTTCGCCGTCTTCGAGCGCATCACCAACCACCACAACCTGCCGGTGTGGATGCACCCGACCCGCCCGGCCACGCGTGCCGATTATCCGGGTGAAGACAAGTCGAAGTACGAAATCTGGCAGGTGCTGGGCTGGCCGATGGAAAGCAGCGTGGCGATGTCGCGCCTGGTGTTCTCCGGCCTGCTCGACCGCCTGCCCAATCTGCGCCTGATCACCCATCACTGCGGCGGCATGCTGCCGTATTTCGCCGGCCGCGCCGAAACGCTATGGGCGCAGCTGGGCAGCCGCAGCGTCGACCCGGCCGAATCGCAGGTGCTGAAAAACCTGAAAAAAGCGCCGATCGACTACTTCAAGATGTTCTACGGCGACACCGTGCTGGGCGGCTCCAGCGCGGCCTTGCGCTGCGGCCTCGAATTCTTTGGCCCCGAGAAGGTGGTGTTCGCCAGCGACTGTCCCTTCGATCCCGAGGAAGGACCGATGTTCATCCGCGAAGGCATCGCCTCCATCGAAGCCCTGCACCTGCCGGAAGACGACAAGCGCCGCATCTACTTCGGCAACGCCATCGGCCTGCTTGGCTTGTCGAAACTCGGCGAAGGAAAAGGTCAATGAACACCCGCCTTTCGATGCGCGCGCTATGCGCCGCGGCGGCCGCGGTTCCGCTGATGGCCTCGATGCCGGCGCGAGCGCAGGGCGCCTACCCCGAGCGCCCCGTCACCATGGTGGTGCCCTTCACCGCCGGCAGCGGCAGCGACATCATCGCGCGCATCGTCGGCCCGCAGCTTGCGCAACGCTGGAAGCAGCCGCTGGTGGTGGACAACAAGCCCGGTGCTTCCGGCAACATCGGCGCGGAAGCGGTGGCCAAGGCGCGCCCCGACGGCTACACCCTGCTGATGGCGATCAATACCCTCACCATGGCGCCGGTGCTGACGAAGAATGCCCCCTTCGACCCCGCCGCCGACTTCGCGCCGGTGGTGAAACTCGCCACCGCCAATTTCGCGCTGGTCGCCAACCCCGCGCTGCCGGTGAACGACGCCACCGGCCTGATCGCGCTGGCCAAAACCAGGCCCGGCAAGATCAACTACGGCACCCCGGGCAACGGCACGCCGCATCACCTGGCGATGGAACTGCTGAAGTCGCAGGCCGGCATCGACCTGCTTCACGTGCCCTACAAGGGCATTGCCGGCGCCACCACCGACCTCATCGGCGGCCAGGTGCAGGTGATGTTCGCCACCCTGCACTCGGTGCGCCCGCAGGTGCAGGCCGGCAAGCTCAAGCTGCTGGGCATCACCGGCAGCCGCTCGCCGCTGGCGCCGGGCGTGGCCAGCTTCAAGGAACAGAACCTCGGTTTTCTCGACGCGGTGGATGCCTGGTACGGCCTGTTCGCCCCGGCGAAAACCCCGCCCGCGCTGGTGGCCAGGTTGCGCGAAGACATGCTCGCCGTGCTTGCCGTCCCGCAAGTGCGCGAGCAGATGGTGGCGCAAGGCCTGACCGTGCAGACCGGCACTTCGGAACAGCTGGGCGCCCTGGTCAAGAGCGACCTGGCGCGCTGGCGCAAGGTGATCGCCGAGGCGAAGATCACGGCGGACTAGACAGCGGGCGCCTGCCCGTCCGCGTACCTTGCGCCGGGCGCCGCCTTGTTCGCGCCGCCCAGCATCCGCGTCAGCTCGGCGGCGGCCGGCACCAAGAGGCGCCCGCACTCGTCGGCACGCGCGAGGCTCAAGCGCACGCTCGGGCCGAACACGCCGAGGGCGCCCGCCGGCTGGCCGGCGCCGTTGAAAAACGGCGCGGCGATCGCCACCGCGCCGTGGATCAATTCATTCTTGCTGGTGGCGTAACCGCGCTTGCGGATCGCCGCGAATTCCTGCGGGTAGCGCGCCAGGTCGATGCGCTGGCCGCGGGCATACTCGCGCAATTCCGCTTCCGACAAATTCATGTGCGCCAGCACGCAGCGCCCGGAAGCGCCGCGCACCAGGCGCTCACGGTAGCCGATGCCGCGGCGAAAGCTCAACGGCTGCGGGCTCTCGATTTCCTCCAGGCAGACGCGGAACTGCCCCTCCACCACGAAGAGGGCCACCGTCTCTTCCGTCGCGCGCCACACCTTTTGCATGATGGGGCGGGCCACCGTCGCCAGGTCCATGCTGGCCGACCAGGCGTGCGCCAGTTGCGCCACCGCCGGCCCCAGGCGAAAGCGCTGCGGCTCGCCGGAGCTGGTGAGGTAGCCGTGCTGTTCGAGAGTGGCGAGCAGGCGGTATAGCGTGGGGCGCGAAAGCTTCACCCGCTTCAGCAATTCCGCCACCGCCAGGTCGGCATCGCCCGGCGCGAAGGCCTGCAAAATCTCCAGCGCGCGCCCGACCGAGCGCACGCCTTCGGTGATTTCAGTGGTGGGCGGCGCGGCCGCTTTTCCGGCGGCGGGGGCGCGTCGGGCCATGGGAAAAATCTCGTTGCAATGAGCGCGCCAGTGTAAACCAGCGCCGCCGCATCGTGTCCACCAGACGGACTCAAGTTTCAGTTTCTTATTGCCCCGCCTGCCGATGTCCGCAAGAATGGCCGCAAATATCGCCGCGCGAGAGCCCCAGGGCATCCGCCGCCGGCACGACTCTTAAGAGGCAAAGCATGAACAAGGAAATGGCCGACACCCTGGTGCGCACCGGCCCCGGCACCGCGATGGGCAACCTGATGCGCCGCTACTGGGTGCCGATCATGAAGTCGGAAGAGATCGCCGAGCCCGACGGCCCGCAGGTGCGGGTGCAGATCATGGGCGAGAAGCTGCTGGCCTTTCGCGACACCGAAGGCAAGGTCGGCCTGATCGACGAATTCTGCTCGCACCGCGGCGTGTCCCTTTTCTTCGGGCGCAACGAGGAAAACGGCATCCGCTGCTCGTACCACGGCGTCAAGTTCGACCGCAACGGCACCTGCGTGGAAGTGCCCTCGGCGCCGCAGGCCTGCAAGCACATGGGCATCAAGTCCTATCCCTGCATCGAGCAGGCCGGCATGATCTGGGCCTACATGGGCGCAAAAGAGCAGATGCCGGCGCCGCCCAACGTCGAGTGGGCCACGCTGCCGGCGGAAAACGTGTTCATCTCCAAGCGCTGGCAGGAGTGCAACTACCTGCAGGCGATGGAAGGGGGCATCGACACCGCGCACGTCTCCTACGTGCACCGCTACGAGGTCGATACCGACCCGATGCACCAGGGCACGAAAGCGCTGGAGTACATCAAGGCCGACGGCAACGTGATTTTCGATATCGAGAAATACGATTTCGGCCTGACGCTTTTCGGCCGCCGCAACGGCGACCCCGATTCGTACTACTGGCGCATCACCCAGTACCTCTTCCCCTGGTTCACCCTGATTCCACCCTTCGGCGACCACGCGCTGGGCGGCCACGTCTGGGTGCCGATCGACGATCACAACTGCTGGGCCTGGAGCATCAACTTCCGCCCCGACCGCGCCCTCTCGAAGGAAGAGCGCCACGAGATGGAGCAGGGCAAGGGGATTCATTGCGAGTACGAACCCGGCTCCTTCCGCACCAAGGCGAACAGGGACAACGATTACCTGGTCGACCGCCGCGCGCAAAAGGAAAAGCGCGCCTACAGCGGCGTGTTCGGCTTTTCCGTGCAGGATGCCTCGCTGCAGGAAAGCATGGGCCCGATCCAGAACCACGCGGCCGAAAAGCTGCTGCCCACCGACAAGGGCATCGTGATGGCGCGGCGCATGCTGTACGAAGCCGCCACCGGTCTCGCCAACGAGGGCAAGGAGCCGCCGGCGCTGAAGGCCGCCATGCAGCGCGTGCGCGCCGCCGGCGTACTCCTGCCGCGCGAGGTCAAGCCGCAGGGCTGGGCCAGGGACCACATCGAGGACGGCACCGGCAAGCCCGTGTATTCGATCTGACATCCAGTCAGGCATCACCACCAACAACAGACTCAAGGAGACTCTCATGACCTCAACCTGCAAGGGGGGCGCCGCCACGCGCCTGGCCGCCGGCCTTTTCGCCTGCCTGCTGCCGTTCGCCGCGCAAGCCGCCGACTGGGCGCCGACCAAGACGGTGCGCATCGTGGTGCCGATCATCGGCAGCACCAACGACGCGCTGGCGCGCCTGGTGCAGCCGGAACTGCAAAAGGCGATCGGCCAGTCGGTGGTGGTGGAAAACAAGGGCGGGGCGGGCGGGGCCATCGGCACCGACGAGGTCGCCAAGTCGCCGCCTGACGGCCACACCCTGCTGGTGGGCTACAACGGCCCGGTGGCGGTCAACGTCAGCCTGTTCAAGAAGCTGCCGTATGACCCGGTGAAAGACCTGGCGCCCATCACCCTCGCAGTGCAGGCGCAGCAGCTGCTGGTGGTGCACCCCAGCGTGAAGGCGAACAATGTCGCCGAGCTGGTGGCGCTGGCCAAGACCGAGAAGCTGGCCTACGGCTCGGTCTCGGTCGGCAGCAATTCGCACCTGACGATGGAGTTGCTCAAGTCCGCCGCGCATTTCGACATCGTGCACGTGCCCTACAAGGGCGCCGCGCCGGCGGTGGCTGATCTCATCGGCGGCCAGGTGCAGGCGGCCTTCCTGGTGCCGGGCAACATCTCGCAGTTCGTCACGCAGGGCCGCGCCAAGGTGATCGCCGTCACCGGCGAGCATCGCCTCGCCTCCTACCCCAACGTGCCGACGCTGATCGAGCAGGGCTACCCCGGTTTCGTCGCCGTCTCGTGGATCGGCTTTCTCGCCCCCGGCGGCACGCCGCAGCCGATCATCGACCGCTACAACCACGAGCTGGTGAAAATCCTGCACCAGCCGGACGTGGAGAAAAAACTCAAGGACATGGAATTCGAAGTCGTCGCCAGCAGCCCGAAGCAGTTCAGCGACTGGATCGCGGTGGAGATCAAGCGCTGGGGCAAGGTGGTGCGCGACAACAACATCCGGGCCGACTGATGAGCACCACCGGCAAGCGCCTGCAAGGCCGCCTGGCGCTGATCACCGGCGGCGGCGCCGGCATCGGCGCCGCCAGCGCGCTCGCCTTCGCCGGCGAAGGCGCCAGCGTGCTGCTGGTGGACCGCGACCCGGCCGCGCTCGAGCGCACCGTCGACGCCGTCAAGGAAGCGGTCCCCGGCGCCCGCTGCATTGTCTTTGCGGGCGACATCGCCGAGGAAGCCACCGCGCAAAACGCCGTGCACATGGCGCAAGCCGAATTCGGCGGCCTGGATGCGCTGGTGAACAACGCCGCCATGCGCATCCACAAGCCGCTGAATGACGCGTCGCCTGCGGACTGGCAGGCGATCACCGGCGTCAACATCATCGGCATGGCCAATTTCTGCCGCGCGGCGATGCCGCTGTTGCGCGCCTCCGGCCGCGGCAGCGTGGTCAACGTCTCCTCCTGCTATGCGGTGGTCGGGCGCAAGGGGCTGGGCCTGTACGACGCCACCAAGGCCGCCATCCTGTCGATCACCCGGACGCTGGCGTTTGAAGAAGCCGCCAGCGGCGTGCGTATCAACGCCGTGTGCCCGGGCTCCACGCTTACCGACTTCCACCTCGGCCGCGCCCGCGCGCAAGGCAAGGATGTGGAGGTGCTGAAGACCGAGCGCAACACCACTTCCCTCATTGGCCGCTGGGCCGAGCCGCAGGAAATCGCCCTGCCGATTCTCTGGCTCACCTCGGGCGAAGCCTCGTTCATCACCGGCGCCTCCCTGATGGTGGACGGCGGCCTGTCGATCATGTGAGGTTGTTTTGGCCGACCCGCTTCAAGCAAACGTGGCGAAGATCCTGGAAGCCGAAGGCGCCGGCGCCTTCGACGTGCGCATCGCCAGCACCGGGCAGACCGTCCATGTCGCCCCCGGCGTGAGCGTGGTCGAGGCTGTCGCCGCCATCGGTATCGACATTCCGGTTTCCTGCGGCGAAGGCATTTGCGGCACCTGCCTGACCGGCGTGCTCGAAGGCGTGCCCGATCATCAGGATTTCGTGCTCTCGCCGGAAGAGCAGGAAAAGGGCGACCGGTTCACCCCTTGCTGCTCGCGCGCGAAGACGCCGCTGCTGGTGCTCGACCTGTAGCGCCGCCCCGGCGGCGGCCGGGGCATCATAGAATGCGTCCGTTTATGAGCGCCTTCGCCAACACCTTCCTGCTGGTCTACGCCGCCCTGTTCCCGATCATCAACCCGGTCGGCGGCGCGCCCTTGTTCCTCGGTCTGACGCAATTCGCCACCGAGGCGCAGCGCGCGCAACTGGCGCGGCGGGTGGCGGTGAACTGCTTTTTCCTGCTGCTGGGCTCGCTCGTCGTGGGCTCGCACGTGCTGGAATTCTTCGGCATCAGCTTGGCCGTGGTGCGCATCGCCGGCGGCCTGGTGGTGAGCGCCTTCGGCTGGCGCCTGCTCAATTCCGAAACCCATATCGACGGCGGCGCGGAGGAGGGCGGCAATGCCACCATCCCCGATTCCTTCTACCCGCTCACCATGCCGCTCACCGTCGGCCCCGGCTCGATGTCGGTGGCGATCACCCTCGGCAGCCAGCGGCCGCGCTTCGCCGGCTTGACCGAACTGCTGCTGTTGGGCGGCGCGGCGGTGGCGGGGCTGGCGGCGATGGCGCTCACCATCTACGTCTGCTACCGCTCGGCGGAGCGCACCGTGCGCGTGCTCGGCAAGACCGGCACCGGCGTGGTGGTGCGCCTGTCAGCCTTCATCCTGCTGTGCATCGGCATCCAGATCCTCTGGGGCGGCCTGGCCGATCTGCTGGTGCTGAAAAAGCCTTAAAGCCGCGGGCCGGCTCAGGAAGGCAGCCCGCGCGGCGCCGCGCCCGACGCACCGGCCGCGCGCGACCGCACGCGGTACCAGAGGAAGGCGGCGATCGACAGGTTGAGCAGGTTGAACGCGATGCCGTTGATGAAGGCGGCGTTGTACGAGCCGGTGAGGTCGAATATCTTGCCCGACATCCAGCCGCCCAGCGCCATGCCAAGGAGGGTGGCGGTGAGCACGTTGCCGGTGGTCACGCCCGCGGTGGCGGAGGGAAAGTATTCGCGCACGATGATGGCGTAGCTCGGCACGATGCCGCCCTGGAACAGGCCGAACAGCGCCGAGATCAGATAGAGCGACACCAGGCTGTCGAAGGGAATGAACAGCACCAGCGCGGTGAGCTGCAGCACGCCGCCCAGCATCAGCGTGGGCAGCCCGCCGATGCGGTCGCAGATGGCGCCCGAGATCAGGCGGCTGACGATGCCGCAAGCCAGCATCAGCGAGAGCATGCGCGCGCCCTGCGCGGCGGAAAAGCCGAGGTCGGTGCAATAGGCGACGATGTGCACCTGCGGCATCGCCATCGCCACGCAGCAGCCGATGCCGGCGATGCACAACAGCGCCTGCGCCTGTGCCGGCGCCAGGCCGAAGGGGCGTGCCGGTGTCGCCGCTACGCCGCCTACGCCGGCGGCCGGCGCGCCCGCATCCGCCGGCGCCCGCGCGCCCAGGCGCCAGGCCAGAAGCGGCATCGTGAGCAGGCAGAACACCCCCATGCCGCCGTAGGCCAGGCGCCAGCCGTAGCCGTCGACGAAGTGCTGCACGATCGGCGGCCACAGCGCGCCCGCCAGATAATTGCCGCTGGCAAACAGCCCCACCGCGATGCCGCGCCGGCGCACGAACCAGCGCGCCGTGTCGGTGAGCAGCGGCACGAAAGTGGCCGAGCTGCCGAACATGCCCAGCACGAAGCAGTGGATCAGCGCGAACCACCAGATCGAAGGCGCGGCCGCCGCCAGGATGAAGCCCAGGCCGACGTTGACCGAGCCGATCAGCGCCGGCACCCGCGCGCCGTAGCGGTCCAGCATGCGCCCCATGATCACGCCGCCGATGCCGAAGCCGATCATCATCGCCGTGTAGGGCAGGGAAGCCTGCGCGCGCGCGATGCCGAAGTCGCGCTGCACCGCCGGCAACACCACCGAGACCAGGTACATCGCGCTGCCGCCGATGGTGGAGATCGTCATGGCCAAGGCCAGGCGCCGCCAGGCCTCGCGCGAATCCACCTGCGGTTGAGCTTTCATGTCTCCGGTGTCTGTTTATCGCGCGGGCGGGTCGGGTTGCCCGGCAAGGCCGCGGTGCCTTGCCGCCTCGCGCTGAACACATGATACCTGCCGCCGGCTGGGCGGCGGCGATCAACCGGGCAGCTTGAACAGGCGCTTGCTGTTGGCGCTGGCCTGGGCGGCGAGCGCGGCCGCGTCCACGCCCTTCAGCTCGGCCGCCGCCTGGGCGACAAAGGGCAGCAGCGCCGGCTCGTTGTAGGGCCGGGTCTTGCCGGCGTTGCGCGGGCGCAGGTAGGGCGCGTCCGTCTCCAGGTGCAGGCGATCCAGCGGGATCACCCGCATGGCCTCGCGCAGCTGGGTGCCGCGCCCGGTATCGGTGACCCAGCCGGTGATGCCGAGATCGAAGCCCAGCGCAAGGTAGGCCTCGGCCTCGGCCGCGCCGTCGGTGAAGCAATGCACCACGCCGCGGGCCCCGGCCGCCGCCGCCTCGCGCAGCATGGCGTGAAAATCTTCGAAGGCGTCGCGGCAATGCAGGAACAGCGGCTTGCCGGTGGCGAGGCTCGCCTGGATCTGCGCGGCGAACGCGTCGCGCTGCGCCTCCACGGGCGAGAACATGCGGTTGTAATCCAGCCCGCATTCGCCGACGGCCACCACCCGTTCGTCGGCCCACAGCGCGGCGAGTGCATCGGTGGTGGCGGCGGTGTACTCGCGGGCGGTGTGCGGGTGCACGCCGGCGGTGGCCCATACGCGCGGGTGGCGGCGCGCGAATTCCAGGGCGGAGCGGCTGGCGGCAAGCGAGGTGCCGGTGGCGAGGATGTGGGTGAGGCCGGCGTCGGCGGCGCGCGCCAACAGCTCTTCGCCCAGCCCCTTCAGTTGCGAGGCGTGGAAATTCACGCCGATGTCGATGAGGTCCAGTTTCATGTTTTTGCTTTTATGTCAGTGCTTACTATTGTTTTTATATGCCTTGAAGGCAAGGCGAAGGATACGCGCTTTGCCCGTTCCCGGCAATTCCGGGCGCATCGGCGCATCGGCGGCCGCAGAAACCCGCTTGACAAGGCCATCAAATATCTTCAGACTATATCTTAAGATATGTTTTTGGATGGATTTTCAGATAGCCCGACTGGCTTTTTCATCAACCCGCCAGTCCCCGCGCCATCGGTCCATCGCCTATCTGCTTGCCTATTATGGAGGGCACCATGCACCACTTTTTTCGACACCTGACCGAAGCCTACCAGGCCGGTCGCCGCGATTGCTGTCCTGACCACCCCTTTGCCGGCCGCCGTGGCGGCGGGCGCTTTGCCCGGCATTTCGCCGAACACTTCGCCGAGCATGTCGAGCGGCATCACGCCGGGCGCCAGCGCGGCCCCTTCGGCTTCGGCTTTGATTTCGGCCCCGGCTTCCCCGGCGAGCACGGGCGCGGCCCCGGCCGTGGCGGCTTCGGTCCCGGGCGCAAGCTCGGCTCGGCCGACCTGCAACTGCTGATCCTCGCGCTGCTGGCCGAAAAGCCGCGCCACGGCTACGAAGTGATCAAGGCGCTGGATGAGCGTTCCAACGGCTACTACAGCCCCAGCCCGGGCATGGTGTATCCGGCGCTTACCTACCTGGAAGAAATCGGCCACGCCACTGTCGCCACCGAGGGCACCAAAAAGCAGTACAGCATCACCGCCGACGGCATCGCCCACCTGGAGAAGAACCGCGCCTCGGTGGACGCGCTGCTGGAACAGCTCGCCTACATCGGCCAGAAGATGGAGCACCTGCGCCGCGCCATGGCCGGGCGCGGTGAAGACGAAGGCGAGGGCGAGGGCGGGCACGGGGGCCACAGCCGCTGGCACAAGATGGCGCCGGAAATCCGCCAGGCGCGCCAGAGCCTGAAGTCGGCGCTGATCGAGAAGTTCGGCGCCTCCGACGAGGAACAGCGGCGTATCGCGCAAATCCTGGAGAAGGCGGCGGCGGAAATCCGCGGCGCCTGAGCGAAAATAGCGTGATTGCGTGCCGGTATTGCGGCACGCGGCCGGCGGGCGTGTGGCGCATTGCGCCCGCGCCCGCCGCCATTTCTCCAAACAAGAAGCGCCAGGCGCGGCCCCCGCGGACCCCGGCGCCACTGATTGAAAGTCCCGCATCTTGAGCACTTCTGCCCCAACCCCCGCCGCGCGGCCCTCGTTCGCCGCCATGCGCATCGGCGGCTATCGCGCGCATTTCTTCACCTACGTGCTGGCGATGATGGCCGACAACATCGAGCACGTCATCAGCTACTGGATGGTGTTCCAGAAATTCCATTCGCCCGCCCTTGGCGGCTTCGCCGTGGTCTCGCACTGGCTGCCCTTCCTTTTGTTTTCCGTGCTCACCGGCGCGCTGGCCGACCGCTTCGACCCGCGCCGCATCATCCAGTGCGGCATGGCGCTGTTCATCACCGCCTCGCTCGGCTGGGGCTACTTTTTCATCACCGACAGCCTGCAGATGTGGCACGCCATGCTGCTGCTCACCATCCACGGCTGCGCCGGCGTGCTGTGGCAGACCTCCAGCCAGTTGCTGCTGCACGACATCGTCGGCCCCGCCGACCTCGCCAGCGCGGTGCGCCTGAACGCCACCGCGCGCTACCTCGGCGTGCTGGTGGGCCCGGCGGTGGGCGGCGTGATCATGCTGGCCATGGGGCCGAAGACCGGCATCCTGCTCAACACCTGCTTCTACCTGCCGCTGGTGATCTGGCTGATCAATGCCCCCTACGGCCCGAAATTCCGCAAGGGCGCGCAAGCGCCCCGGCGCGCGGTGCGCGGCTTTGCCGACATCACGCAAACCGCGCGCGACATCGCCGGCAACCGCCTGCTGGTCTCGATGATCCTGCTCTCCGGCGGCGCCTCCTTCCTGGTCGGCAACGCCTACCAGGCGCAGATGCCCGGCTTCGCCCATGACCTCGGTCACGGCGACCCCGGCGTGGCCTACAGCATGCTGCTGGCGGCGGATGCCTGCGGCGCGTTGATCGCCGGCTTCCTGCTGGAGTCGCGCGGCTTTCTCAAGCCCGACCCGCGCACCGCATTGACACTGGCCATGTGCTGGTGCATCGCGCTGGCCTGCTTTGCCGCCGCGCACAACTACGTGCTGGCCCTGGCCCTGCTGTTCGTCGCCGGCTTTCTCGAACTCTCGTTCAACTCCATGACCCAGGCGCTGGTGCAACTGAACGCGCCGGGGCAGATCCGCGGCCGGGTGATCGGCCTGTTCAACATGGCCTCGCTCGGCATGCGCGCCTTCTCCGGCATCACCGTGGGCCTGTTGGGCTCGCTCATCGGCGTGCACTGGTCGCTGGGGGCTTCCAGCCTGGCGCTGTTCGCCGTGATGGGCGGCCTGCTGCTGCGTGTGCGCGCACGCACCGCGGCTGCCTGAGAAGGCCGCCCTGCCGCGCCGCCGCATGCGGCGGCGCGCATGCCCGTCCCGATGCGGGGCGCCGCTGATTGACAGCGCGGCGCGCTTGCCTATACTTGCATCTGGCCGGTCCGGACCCGTGCGTTGTGCGAACCCGCATGGGCCTTCATTCCGGTAGAGTCCGTCCCTGCTCTCAAAAACACGATACGCGGCAAAAAGTCGCGAAAAAGCCAGCGGCGCCGGTGCGTCCGCGGGCCGCGCGCCCCGACGGCGCGCACCGTAAAAGAGGGGACATATGTACATAGTCGAAAACGTGCTCAGCGCCGAAGAACTGGCCTGGGTGCGCCAGCAGGCGGCGCACGGCCATTTCAGCGACGGCCGCCGCAGCGCCGGCGGCGCTGCGGGCGCCGCCAAGCAAAACCAGCAACTGGAGACGCCGCCCGAGGTGGCGCAGCAGCTCGCGGCCCTGGTGATCGGCGCGATCCGCCGCAACAACCGCTTCTACCGCGTCGCGCTGCCGCTGGAAATCTCCATGCCGATGATCAACCGCTACGCTCCCGGCATGTGCTACGGGCCGCATTACGATGCCCCGGTGTTCTATTCCCCCGAAGGGCGCCAGGTGCGCGGCGATCTCTCGGTGACGCTGTTCATCAGCCAGCCCGACGAATACGAAGGCGGCGAACTGCACGACACCAAGAGCGGCCAGCACATCAAGCTTGCCGCCGGCAGCCTGGTGGTCTATCCCACCGGCGGCCTGCACGAAGTCACCGCGGTGACCCGCGGCGAGCGCCACGCCGTCATCTTCTGGGTGCAAAGCATGGTGCGCGACCACGAGCAGCGCGCCCTGCTCACCCAGCTTGACAAGTGCGTCGAAGAAGTCTCCGCGCACCTGCCGGCCGGCAGCGCCGAAGTGCGCGCGCTCACCGGCGTGTTTTCCAACCTCGGACGCATGTGGATCAACACCTAGCGCGCGGCGCAGGTGTTGCCGTGCGGCGACGGCGGATATAGCGCCAGGCCCTGGCGGCGCGCGGCCTTCGCCGCTGCCGGGGACGATGATGGCGGCATGCGCCACATAGGCAAATCGTGGTTTACAGCCCGGCCGGCTTGCCTATACTTGCGCGAAGTTTTTATATCGAGGGGCAGCAGACCGGCGAACCAGATTCGCCGCCGCCCCCGCCAAGTCCCAGCTCAAGACAAAACACGGCAGGAGAAGCCGTGAGAAGCCCGCCGCGCCGCAATTGCGCGCGAGCCGGCCATACGACTTGTCAAAGTGGGGATTTATGTTCATTGTTGAAAACGTGCTCTGGGCCGAGGAACTGGCCTGGGTGCGGCAATTTGCCGCCGACAACTTTACCGGTGGCCACTATGCGGTCAGCGCCGCCGCGCGCGCGCCGCAAACCGTCACCACCGGCGGCGAGCGCCAGCTGGCCGAACTGGTGCTGGCCGCGCTGCGGCGCAACGACCTGTTCTACCGCATCACCCTGCCGCTGGAGATCTCGCGCCCGGTGATCGACCGCACCGCGCCCGACATCGCCGGCAGCCCGCAGGAAGACACGCCGGTATTCCGCTCGCTCGAAGGCCGGCAGGTGCGCGGCGATTTATCGGTGATGCTGATCGTCAGCGATCCCGGCGAATACGAAGGCGGCGAACTGCTCGAGCCCAAGAGCGGCGAGCGCTTCAAGCCCGCCGCCGGCAGCCTGGTGGTGCTCCCCGGCGGCGCGCAGGAACCGGCGCCGGTGATGCAGGGCGAGCGCCACGCGATCGTCTTCTGGGTGCAAAGCATGGTGCGCGACCCCGAGCAGCGCGCCGTGCTCACCATGCTCGACAAATGCATCCAGGTCGTGTGGGGCCGCCTGCCCGATGGCGAAGAGGCGCGGCAGCTGGGGCGCGTGCTTTCGAGCCTGGGGCGGATGTGGATCAATACCTGATCAGTTCAGCACCATCACCGCATCCGCCGCGCGCACGCCCTGGCCTTGCGGCATCACGAACAGCGGGTTGATCTCCGCTTCCACCAGCCGCTCGCCCAGCGACTGCGCCATGCCGGCAAATGCAATGATGGCCGCTACCACGGCGTCGATATCGCAGCGCGGCCGGCCGCGATAACCATCGAGTAACGGAAAAGTCTTGAGTTCGCGCAGCATCGCCTGCGCGTCGCCGGCGGTGATCGGCAGCAGGCGCATGGTGGTGTCCTTCAGCAATTCGGCGGTGACCCCGCCCATGCCGAGCAGGATCGAAGGCCCGAGCTGCGGGTCGCGGTGAAAGCCCAGGATGAGTTCGGCGCCGCCGGCCACCATCTCCTGCACCAGCAAGCCCTCGGGCACGATGCCGCTCACCGCTTCCACGGTCTTGAGCATCTGCGCGCCGGCCGCGCCGACCTCGTCGGCCGCCAGGCCCACGCGCACGCCGCCGACTTCGCTCTTGTGCATCAGCTCGCGCGACAGCACCTTGAGCACCACGCGCCCGCCTACCTTGCGCGCCTGCGCGCCGGCTTCTTCCGGCGTGGCGGCAATCGCTTCGCGCACGCCGGCGATGCCGTAGGCGGCGAACACCTGCCGCGCCTCGGCTTCGTTGAGCGCGCCGGGCTTGAACTCCTGCAGCAGGGCAGGGAGGGGCGGCACCGCGAGCGGCGCGCCCGCTGCCACCGGCGGCGCGCTGTGGCGCTCGATCGCGGCGAGTGCCACGCCGCAGCTCTCGGGCGAGCCGAAGGCGGGAATGCCGGCGGCGTTGAGTTTCGCGATCAGTTGCGGCGCGTGCGGGCTCATGTAGACCAGCACCGGCTTGTCGCTGGCCTTGAGATTTTCCGTCACCGCGTCCATCACCAGGTGCGGCATGGCGAGCGCGGAAGAACCGGCGATCACCACCAGCGCGTCGTAGGTCTCGCTCGCCAGCAGGGTGCCGACCATGCCCTTGAACAACTCCGGGCGCAGGCCCGCGAGGGTGAGGTCGATGGGGTTGCGGTCGGCGGCGGTGAAGTCGCTGTTTTGCAGGATGGCAAGTTGCTTCGAGGTTGCTTCATCCGGCGGCGGCGTATCGAAGCCGTTCAGGCCGCAGGCATCCGCCACCAGCGTGCCGGCGCCGCCGCTGGAAGTGAGAATGGCGACGCGCTTGCCCTTCAGCTTGCGGCCATGCGAGAGCGCGATCGAAACATCCAGCAGGTCTTCGAACTTGAGCACGCGGTGCACGCCGATCTGCGCGAAAAACGCGTCGTACATGCGGTCCGCTCCCGCCAGCGCGCCGGTGTGCGAGCTGGCCGCGCGCTCGCCCGATTCGGAGCGCCCGACCTTGTACACCACCACCGGCTTGCCGGCGCGCGCCGCCTTCGCCACGGCGGCGCGGAACTTGTCCGGCGCGCGCAGGCCTTCGACGTATAGCGCGATCACCTGCGTATGCGGATCGTCGGCGAAGTAATCGACCATGTCGGCCGCTTCGATGTCGGCCTCGTTGCCGGTGGAGATCAGCTTGGAAAAGCCGACGCCGCGCCCGGCCGCGCGCGACAAGAGCGAGCCCATGATGCCGCCGCTTTGCGAAATCAGCGCGATGTTGCCGGCCGGAATGTCGGCGATCTCCAGCGCACTGGAAGCCGAGAGCATGATGCGGTCGCTCAGATTGACCAAGCCGATGCCGTTGGGCCCGAGGATGCGCATCGTCCCGGCAGCCGCCTTGAGCTCGCGCTGGCGCTGCGCGCCCTCCGGCCCGATCTCCGCGTAGCCGGCGGCGAGCACGATGGCCACCGGCACGCCGCGCGCGGCCAGCTCGCGCACCGCCTGCCCGGTGCGCTCCGGGCCGAGGAGGATCAACGCGACATCCGGCACCTGCGGCAGCGAGGCAATGTCCGCATAGCAGGGCAGCCCGGCGACCGTGGCGCTCTTCGGGTTGACCGGCAGGATGGTGCCGCTGTAACCATGCTTTTGCAGGTAGGCGATGGGGCGGCCCGCGGTTTTCGAGGCGTCGGCGGAAGCGCCGATCACCGCGATGCTGCGCGGGGAGAGGAGACGAACAAGCGGGGAGGCGATGGGAGAGGAATGGCTCATGTCACTTGGCACGCTTGGTCATAAACGCCTCGACGGAGGCGCGATGCTCCGCCGTGGTGTAGCAGATCGCCTGCGCCTGGCTGCCCTGCGCAAACACTTCCTCCACGCCGTGCTCGAAGCTCTGGTCGAGAATGGATTTGGTCAGCGCGATCGCCGCCAGCGAGCCCTGCGACAACTCCGCCGCCCAGCTCACCGCCGTCGCCATCAGTTGATCATGCGCGCACACGCGGTCGGCCATGCCGAGCTTCAGCGCCTCTTGCGCTTCCACCTTGCGGCAGCTGAAAAACAGTTCCTTCGCCCGCGCCAGGCCGACGCGCCGCGGCAGGAAATACATGCCGCCGCCGTCCGGAATCAGCCCGCGCGCGATGTAGGTCATCGCAAAGCTGGCGGATTCGGAAGCCAGCACGAAGTCGCAGCAAAGCGCCAGGTCCGCGCCCAGCCCGGTCGCGGCGCCGTTCACCGCCGCGATCGTCGGCTTGGAAAAGGAGTGCAGGGTGGTGACGGCGTGATGCGTGCGCTGCTGCCGCGCCCAGCCGTTGAACGCCACCTTGCCCGGGTCCGCCTGCAGGCGCGCCTGCATAGCCTTGATGTCCCCGCCGGCGCAAAACGCCTCGCCGTTGCCGGTGATCACCAGCGCGCGCACGTTCTCGTCACGCGACAGCGCATCGAGCTTGTTCACCAGGTCCACGCGCATCTCGTCGTTCATCGCGTTGCGCACCTTCGGGCGATTCAGCGCGACGATGGCGATGCTGCCCTCCATGCGCACTTCGATGTCGTTGCCTGGGTTAGTCGTCTCGCTCATGGCTTTGCTCTTTCGTCAGCTTTTTCGTCCCAAAAAATCATCCGGCGCTGCCGGTGATTTCTTGCATTTCAGAACCACGCAAAAGTGCGCGCTTTCCTTCAAAAGAAAGCGCCGCTTTTGCGTGCTCAATCGACCTTGATATGCGCTTCCTTCACCACCTTCGCCCAGCGCGTTTCCTCGGCCTGCACGTACTTCGACAGTTCCTCCGGCGGCCCGTTGCTCACCACCAGGCCTTCCTCTTCGACGCGCGTCTTGAAGGCATCGCTTTTCACC
>DASYEQ010000151.1:0-28414 GCA_036498945.1 Burkholderiales bacterium
GGCAAATTCAAGGACGAAATCCTGCCCTTCGAGATCGCCGCGAAGAAGGGACCGCCGACGGTGTTCGATACCGACGAGTACGTGCGCGAGCAGACCACGCTGGAAGTGCTTTCCGCGCTCAGGCCCGCCTTCTCCAAGGACGGCACGGTGACCGCCGGCAACGCCTCCGGCATCAACGACGGCGCCGCCGCGGTGGTGATGATGTCGGCCGAGAAGGCCAAGGCCCTGGGTTTGACGCCGCTGGTGAAGATCCGCGCCTACTCCTCCGCCGGTGTCGACCCCGCGATCATGGGCATGGGCCCGGTGCCGGCGACGCAGCTATGCCTGAAAAAGGCCGGCTGGAAACACCAGGACCTCGACCTGATGGAAATCAACGAAGCCTTCGCCGCCCAGGCCATCGCGGTGAACAAGGAGATCGGCTGGGACACCAGCAAGATCAACGTCAATGGCGGCGCGATCGCCATCGGCCACCCGATCGGCGCTTCCGGCTGCCGCATCCTGGTGACGCTGATCCACGAGATGATCCGCCGCGACGCCAAGAAGGGGTTGGCGGCGCTGTGCATCGGCGGCGGCATGGGCGTCGCACTGGCGATCGAGCGCTAAGCGTCGCCGCATCAATAAAAAGGGCCGCGCATGCGCGGCCCTTTTTGTCGCTTGGTGGTTTCTACCCGCCCTCGCTGCGCCGCTTCAGCCCATCGCCTTCCATCCTCATGAAGCGCTGGATCCGGCTGCTGAACAGCGCACCGGCGACGCCGCCGAGCAGCCCGCCGAAGTGGATCGAAAGCGTGATGCGGCAACCATTCGTCCCGGGTTCGATCAAATGGCCGGCGACGACGTGCACGCCGGGCGCGCTGCTTGCCCAGTCGAATTTGCGCTCCGGCTCCCATGCCGTGATGGTGTATATCGCCGGCAGCAGGCCGGGCTGCACCACGCGCACCTTTGAATCCAGCCCCAGCGGCCCGTTGTCCAGCCGTGTGACGCTGCGCATCGACGCGGTCCACTGCGGCCAGTGTTCCAGGTCGGCCAGCACGGCCCAAACCGTTGCGGGTGTGGCGGCAATGTCGCTGCGGTGGACGAAGTCGCGCATGGCTTCAGGCGGCGGATGCGGCGAGCGCCTGACTGCGGCGCGCGCGCAGCCGGCCCTTCATTGAGATATGCAGGTTCACCGCCCAGTCCAGCAAGCAGTAGAACGCACCTGCCGCCAGCGGCGGATTGAGCGTCGGCAGGCCGGTGCCCGGCGCCTGCGCGCGCCAGGTCCAGTTGCCCACCGCCGTGCCGTACAGCTCCATTGCGAGGGCCAGCATGAACATGGTGGCGTAGAGGCGCTTCTCCGGCGCGAACAGCACGAAGGCCACGAACAACAGGAACAGCGGCAGGCTGAATTCATCCAGCCCTCGCCAGGCCAGCCAGGCGACGACCGGCGCGGCCAGCAATGGCACCAGGTAGGGCCCGTAGGACGCAACGCGCGCCGGCAGTCGTTCGGCGATCAGCAGCCCGCCGAGATATAGCAGCGCATGCCCCGGCGGCACGAACAACGGCACGTTGCCGAACTGGTAGTCGTACAGGCCCCAGACGAGGGAGGCGATGATCTCGCCGCAGCCGGAAATCCAGGTGCAGGCGATCAGGCGCTCGCCGATGCTGCGCGGCAGGCGTGCGCACAGGAGCGCCAGTTCCAGCCACACCAGGAGGCTCACCAGCGCCTGCCCGGCCCAGCCGAAACGGCGGTCGATCGCCAGCCCGGCGATGATGGTGAAAGCGATCAGGGCAACCAGCGCCCAGGGGCGCCGCAATCCCAGGGTGAGACGGCTCATGGGAGCGGGAACGATGAAGGGTGCGGGCACAAGCCGCGCATTGTCGCACAGCCGGCGACGCTCCTATGCCCGAGGCATCGGCTGAGCAACCCTTAGGGTTGTATATGTTGCATGGCAGCATAGAATGGGCGTGCGTATTTCGGCCCATATTGCTCTAATTCGAAGTTACCGCCCGAGGCCGCGCGCACGGCATCGCGGCCTTGTCCCAGCGCCCGTTTTTCCGAGACCCCGATGAGATTTCCCCGCAGCTTCGCCACCGGCTCGGCCGCCGTTGCCGTGCTGGGCGTGGGCTTTGCCGCGCTGGTCCATGCGCAGACCCTGACGCCCTACGGCGCCCCCATTACCCTCGAACTGGCGAAAAAGGCGATTGCCGCCGCCACCGCCGAGGCGCGGCGCAGCAATCTTGGCGTCGCCGTGGCGGTGGTCGACACCGGCGGGGCGCTGGTCGGCTTCGAGCGCATGGACAACACCCATACCGGCAGCATCAAGGTGGCGATCCAGAAGGCGCAATCGGCGGCGGCCTTCCGCCGGCCCACCAAGGTCTTCGAGGACACGCTGGCC
The DNA here is from genome assembly GCA_036498945.1 of Burkholderiales bacterium. Taxonomy (GTDB): domain Bacteria; phylum Pseudomonadota; class Gammaproteobacteria; order Burkholderiales; family JAEUOS01; genus JAQGMJ01. The sequence goes on from DASYEQ010000151.1 coordinate 2,373, forward strand.
TCCGGCGGCGGCTTGCGCATCCTGGCGCTGCCGGGCGCGGTGCCGATCGAGGGCGGCTTTCCCATCGTCATCGAAGGCCGCATCGTTGGCGCCATCGGCGCCTCCGGCGGCACCGCCCAGCAGGACGGACAGGTGGCGGGCGCCGGGGTGGCGGCGCTGAAGTAGGTGCTGCGTCGAACCCGGCGCGGGCGCGCCTGGGTTTGCTGATGCTCTCGTCGGCTCCTGCCGCCGAGCCCGCCCTCAGGTGCTAGGCGCGATCCCCTGGGCCGCTTTTCTCGATGAACTTCAGCAGATCGTCGAAGGGCATCGCCTTCGCATACAGGTAGCCCTGGCCTTTGGCGCAGCCGTAGGCGGTGAGCGTCACCGCCTGCAGCTGGGTTTCGATGCCCTCGGCCGTCACCGGCATTTCCAGGCGCGCCGCCAGGTCGAGCACCGCACGCACCACGGCTTTGCCGCGCTTGGTATCCACGCTTTGCGTGAAGGTCGAATCGATCTTGATCTCGTGCACCGGCAGGCGCGACAGCTGGGCCAGCGAGGAGTAGCCGGTGCCGAAGTCGTCGATGGCGAATTCCACGCCGTAGTCCGCCAGCAGGCCGACGATGCGCTCGGCGTTGCTCATGTCTTCCATCAGCATGCTCTCGGTGACTTCCAGGCGCAGGCGCTGCGGCGGCACACCTACCGCGCCCAGCATGCCGCCCAAGTCCTTGAACAGCCGCAGATCGCGGAAATCCAGGGCGGAAAGGTTGACGTTCAGGCGGAAATCCGGCGCCAGGTTGGAGCGCGCCAGGTCGCGGGTGACGCAGGTGAGTACGTGGCGGCTGATCTCGCGTGTCAGGCCGGCTTCTTCGGCCACACCGAGGAAGCTGCCCGGGGTGAGCATGCCGCGCTCCGGATGGGCCCAGCGCAAGAGCGCCTCGGCGCCGACCGCGGCGCGGTCGCCCAGCTGCACGATCGGCTGGTAATGCACCTGTAATTCGCCTTGCAGCAGGGCGCGGCGCAACTCGTGCTCGGTCTGGATCTGGTTCAGCGAATGGTGATGGTTGATCTCCGGCGCCTGTTGCCCCAGGCCGCTGCGCGAACTGCGCTTGTTGCGGTGGCGCCGCGCGTTCGCCTCGCGCAGCAGTTGCTCCGGCTCGGCGCCGTCTTCGGGGAAGCGCGCCGCGCCCATCGAGGCGGTCAGTGAAAATTCGTAGCCGTTGATGTTGAGGATTTCACCAACCGAGTGGTTGATCGCGGAAGCCACGGCGTCGAGCTCGGCGTCGCTGCCCTGCATCAGTGCCGCGAACTCGTCGCCGGAGAGGCGCGCCAGGCGCGCCCCGGCCGGCATGTTGCGCACCACGCGCTGGGCGATGGTCTTGAGCACCAGGTCGCCGGCTTCATGCCCCAGGCCGTCGTTGATCAACTTGAAGCGGTTCAGATCGAACACCACCAGCACGAAGCCCGGCTGCGTCGGCCCGCCCGCCAGGCGCCACAGGCGCTCCACCAGGGCGTAGCGGGTGAACAGGCCGGTGAGGGCGTCGCGCTCGGCGACATCGCGCAGGCGGCTGATCCAGGTTTCGCGGCGCACGCGTTGCGCCATCAGCGCGCCGATCAGGCCGGAGACCGCCGGCAGCTCATCGTCGTAGCGCCGCACCTGGCGCGAGAGGAATTGCAGCACCCCCACGCCCTGGCCGCCCTCGACCACGGTGGGGAAGGTGTAGGCCGAGCGGATGCCGGCGCGCGCCACCAGTTCGGGTGCGGCGAAGCGTTCCTCCTGGGCAGCGTCGTCCACCCACACCGCCTGGCGCGATTGCAGCACCGCGCCCACCAGGCCTTCGCCCATGCCGAGCACGCGCCCGCGCTGGTGCGCGGCGAGCGCGCCCAGCGCCTCGTCGGGCAGGTGCCACACGGCCAGGCAGCGCAACTGCCGCCCATCGGGGGTCACCAGCCAGCAGGAGCCGGTGTCCCAGCCCAGCGCGGTGCAGACGTTGCGCAGCACCGATTCGTAGGCCGCCTGCGAATCGACGTCCTGCAACAGCGCATGGCTCACATGCAGTGCCAGGTCGCGGCGCGCCTGCTCGCGGCGCGCCTCGGTGGAATCGATGATCAGGCCGTAGAGATCATGGTCGCCCGAGGTGCGGCGGATCACCACGCGCAGCCAGCGCGTACCGGTACCGGGGATGTCGAAGCACACCTCCATGTCCACCTGCAGCCCGGTTTCGTTCAGGCGCGTGAGCGCGCCTTCGAGGCGGTCGCGCTGCTGCGTGCGGGCGTGCACGAACACGTTTTGCAGGCTGCGTGCCGGGGTGTTTTCCAGGCCGAGCAGCTGGGAGGCGGAGCGTGACAGGGCAAAGCGCTGCGCGGTGTCGATCTTGAAATGGCCGAAGGAGGCCAGTTGCTCGGAGGAATTGAGCTGCTCTTCCAGCGAGCGCAGCTTGGAATTGGTCTGCGCCAGCTCCATCTGCAGCGATTGCGAGCGCGCCAGCAGCTCCTTGGTGTCGGGGTGTTCCCCGTCGCCGCTGGGCGGAATCGGCAGGATCTGGGCGGATTTCATTCGTTACACGGCAAATTTGAGGCGCGGGCTTGGAGACGCGGGCAAACCACGACCTCGAACCGGCGTCGCTAGGGCGAAAGCTTACCTCTTTTGGCCCCGCCATGCGTGACGAGCCGCCGGGGGCGGCCCTGCCGTTCAGGCCGCGGGCCCGAGACAGGCGAGTGGCTTATTGCACGGAGGCCGATTGCAGCGGCTTGGGCGCCGGTGCGGTCGTGTGCTTCACCGGCTTCGTCTTGGCGGCCGGCCTGGGATATTTGGCCAGCATCACCCCGCCTTGCTGCGGCGGATGGCCCAGTGTTGCCAGGCGCGCGCGCCCGGCCGGCTCGCCTTCGCGCGCCGCTTCGCGGTAGAGCGCAGCTGCCTTGGCCAGATTGCGCGGCACGCCGCGCCCGGTTTCGTAAAGATCGCCCAGCGACACCTTGGCGTAGGAGTTGCCGTTTTTCGCCGAGGCTTCGAACAGGCGACGTGCTTCGTTGTAATCGAACTCGCCGGTTTCACCGTCGCGCAGAAGCTTGCCCAGGCGGTGCTGCGCGTCCCAGTTGTTCTGGAAGGCGGCCAGCGAATACCAGTCGAGCGCGGCCTGCGGGTCGCGCGGCACGCCGGTGCCGGTTTCGAACAGGGCGCCCAGGCGGGTTTGCGCGGTCGAGAAGCCGGCCAGCGCGGCCTTTTCGTACAGTTCGGCGGCGCGCTTGGGGTTCTTGGGCACGCCGATGCCCTGCTCGTAGATTTCGCCCAGTTGCGTGGCGGCCAGCGCATGCGCGCGGGTGAGCGCCTTTTCGAACCAGGTGATCGCCAGCTTGACGTCGGTCTTCACGCCATCGCCGCGCAGGTACATCAGCCCCAGCAGGTACTCGGCCTGCGCGTGGCCGGTAGCGGCGGCGGCGGAGAATTCCTCGATGGTGCGCGCCGTATCGTGGCGCGCCTTGGCCGCCATGCCGCGCAGGAAGGCCGCTTCGTCCGGTTTGACCTCGGGGGCGGCCGACGCATCGGGCACGGCCGCTGGCGAGGAAGCGGCGCCGGAATCACTTTCCACCGCGCTGTAGGGGGCAGCGACCGGTGTGGTCTCATGCTTGTGCGCGGCATTTTCCGCCAGTGCCGGCGTGCCGAGCAGTACCATCAACAGGGCGCCCAGGGACAGGCTAGCCTTCATAGCGGTTCTCCAGAATGCCGACGCCGGGAATCTCCACGCGTATGCTGTTGCCGGGCTTCATGCTGCCCGCGCCCACCGAAGTGCCGCAGGCGATGATGTCGCCCGGCACCAGGGTCATGTCGTGCGAAATCATGCTCACCAGGCGCGCCGGCGAGAAGATCATGTCGGAGACTGGGTAATCCTGCCGCTGCTGGCTCTCCAGCACCGCCTTCACGCGCAACTGCGCGGGGTCGATGCCGGTGGTGATCACCGGGCCGAAGGGGCAGAAAGTGTCGAAGCTCTTGGAGCGCACCCAATGCACGAAGGAGGCATCGGCGCGCAGGTATTCGACCGCGGTGACATCATTCACGCAGGTGTAGCCGAACACGTACCGCAGCGCATCGGCTTCGGAGACCGCCGTGCAGGTCTTGCCGATGACGATGCCCAGTTCCGCCTCGTACACCACCTTGCCGGTGAAGCCGGCTGGCTTGCGGATCACGTCACCGTGGGCGCAAAACGAATTGTTGCCCTTGAGGAAGTACAGCGGATGCTCGGGGATGGCCTGGCCTTCCTTGGCGGCGCGCTCGTAAAAGTTGTTCCAGAGCGCCGGCATTTTCGACGGCACGCAGGGCGGCAGCAGCTTTACGTCGGCAAGCCTGATGCGGCTGCCGGCGCCTTTCGGCGCGGCGAACATGTCGCCCTCATGCGGCTGGACCTCTTCGCCTTCCAGGGTGCCGAAACCGGGCTTGCCTTGATGCTCGTAGCGCAACCACTGGGCCATGGAATGCTCCGGGGCGAAAGGTCCGGCGACGCCGCGCGAGCGCGGCGCCATGACAACGGATTAGGGAAGTATTAAGCGACCTTGACCGGGATCTTGAAGTCCACGATCTTTTTCGACCACTCGGCCGGGCCGGTAGTATGGGCGGAAACCCCCGTCGAATCAACCGCGACCGTCACCGGCATGTCCTTGACATCGAACTCGTAGATCGCTTCCATGCCGAGGTCGGCGAAGCCGATCACCTTCGACTCCTTGATGGCTTTCGCCACCAGATACGCCGCGCCGCCCACCGCCATCAGGTAGGCCGACTTGTGCTTCTTGATCGCCTCGATCGCCGTGGGGCCGCGCTCGGCCTTGCCGATCATGGCGATAAGACCCGTCTCGGCCAGCATCATCTCGGTGAACTTGTCCATCCGCGTCGACGTCGTCGGGCCGGCCGGGCCGACCACTTCATTGCGCACCGGGTCCACCGGGCCGACGTAGTAGATCACGCGGTTGGCGAAATCCACCGGCAGCTTTTCGCCCTTGGCCAGCATGTCCTGGATGCGCTTGTGCGCGGCATCGCGGCCGGTGAGCATCTTGCCGTTCAGCAGCAATGTCTGGCCGGCTTTCCAGGTGGCGATCTCTTCCTTGGTGAGGGTATTGAGATCGACGCGCTTGCTTTGCGCCGACGGGCTCCAGGTGACTTTCGGCCAGTCTTCCAGCGAAGGCGGGTCGAGCTTTGCCGGGCCGGAGCCGTCGAGCACGAAATGCACGTGGCGGGTGGCGGCGCAGTTGGGGATCATCGCCACCGGCTTGGAAGCGGCATGGGTCGGGTAGTGCGCGATCTTGATGTCGAGCACGGTGGTGAGGCCTCCCAGGCCCTGCGCGCCGATACCCAGCGCATTGACCTTCTCGAACAGCTCGATGCGCATTTCCTCGAACTTGGTCCTAGGGCCGCGCTCCAGCAGTTCATGCATGTCGATCGGCTCCATCAGCACTTCCTTGGCCATCAGCATGGCTTTCTCGGAAGTGCCGCCGATGCCGATGCCCAGCATGCCGGGCGGGCACCAGCCGGCGCCCATGGTCGGCACGGTCTTGAGCACCCAGTCCACCAGGCTGTCGGAGGGGTTCATCATGATGAACTTGGACTTGTTCTCCGAGCCGCCGCCCTTGGCCGCGACGTTCACGTCCACGGTATTGCCCTGCACCAGCTCGACGTTGAGCACGGCGGGGGAGTTGTCGTTGGTGTTCTTGCGCGCGAATTGCGGGTCGGCCAGCACCGAGCCGCGCAGCATGTTGTCCGGATTGGTGTAGCCGCGGCGCACGCCTTCGTTCACCATCTCGCCGACGCTCATCTTGGTGTCGAAGCGCACGTCCATGCCGATCTTCAGGAACACGTTGACGATGCCCGTGTCCTGGCAGATCGGGCGATGGCCCTCGGCCGACATGCGGCTGTTGGTGAGGATCTGCGCGATCGCATCCTTCGCCGCCGGGCTTTGCTCGCGGTCATAGGCGCGCGCCAGGTGGCTGATGAAATCCTTTGGGTGATAGTAGGAGATGAACTGCAGGGCGTCGGCAATCGACTGGATGAAATCTTCCTGGCTGATCTTGGTGGTCATGATGGCGGCTGGGAGGGTACGTAGGGCGACAAAAGGAACCGGCGATTTTACGCGACTGCCGCGGCGCAGGGGCTGATGCGGATCAAAAGCGGCTGCCATGCCGTGGTCATGGCATGGAACCTGCTCGGCCGGAGAGTGCTATTGTCATCGGTCAAGGGCAGGCAACATGGGTTTGCCTAAAATCCGGGCACAACAAAAATTGCTAGAGGCCGTGATGGAACAGTTGGAAGGCTTGGTCCCGGGGCTCACCGGGAAAGTCGAGATTGTCGTGGGCGAAGAGCACACCGCGCCGCACGTCGGCAGCGGACAGGTGCACGTATTGGCTACGCCTGTTCTGGTGAACCTGCTGGAAGCCGCTGCGCTGCAGGCGGCGGAGAGCTATGTGCCCGCCGGGCACCAGACCGTGGGCATCCACCTGGACGTGGAGCATTTCGCCGCCACCCCGGTGGGCATGCGCGTGACGGCGCGCGCCGAAGTCATCGAGGTCAAGGGGCGCAAGATCAGCTTCAAATTGTCGGCGGAAGACGAGGTGGAGACGATCGGCGGCGGCACGCATGAGCGCGTGATCATCAACCTCGAGCGCTTCGACGTGCGCATGCAGGACAAGATCAAGAAGCACGTGCCCAGCGTGAAGCGCTAGTCACCGCATCGGCGTTGGGATCGGCGGCCTTCGGCCGCGGGTGCCGCGCTCGGCGGCCTTCGGCCGCGGGTGCCGCGCTCGGCGACCTTCGGCCGCGGGTGCCACGCTCAGCGACCTCCGGCCGCAGGTGCCACGCTCAGCGACCTCCGGCCGCGGGTGCCACGCTCAGCGACCTCCGGCCGCTTCGATCACCCGCGCCATTTCGCGGTAGCTGTTGCGCCGCGCATGCGCCAGCGGCGTCACGCCGTCGCGGTCGGCGATGTTCGGGTCGGCACGATGCGCCAGCAGTTCGCGCACGATTTCGGTGTGGGTGGTGCCGCCGTTGCCGAGGATGATGGCTTCCAGCAGCGCGGTCCAGCCGAGCTTGTTGACGTGGTTGCGGTCGATTTTCGTCTTCAGCAACTCACGCACGGTATCCAGGTGGCCGTGATGGCAGGCCGGGATCAGCGCGGTGCCGCCGTAGCGATTGAGGCTTTTGAGGTCGGCGCCATGCGCCAGGGTGAACTTGAGGATTTCCAGGTAGCCGCTGGCGCCCGCCAGCAGAAACGGGCTGTCCTCGATGTCGTCCTGCGCGTTGACATCCGACCCGGCCTCGATCAACAGCCGCGCCGCGTCGATGTGGTTGCCTTGCGTGGCGGCCATCAAGGCGGTGCGGCGATGCGCATCGCGCGCGCTGATGCCGGCGCCGGCTTTCAGCAGCCGCGCCACCTCTTTGGCATCGCCACGTGCGGCGGCGGTGATCAGCTCGGCATCGGTACCGGTTTGCGCGTACATGGGAGCGGCCCACGCTGTCGCCAAAAGGCACAGCAGGCGGCGGCGCGACGGCGTGTGGCGAAGTGCAGGCATGCCGCTAGCCTAGCATGCCGACTATTCGGCCTTGGCGCCCGAGAGCTTGATCACCTTGGCCCAGGTGGCAATGTCCTCGTGATAAAGGGTGGCCATTTGCGCTGGCGTGTTGGGCTTGGGCTCATAGCCCATTTCCACCAGTTGCTTGTTCACGTCCGGTGCTTTCATCGCCGTGGCGATGGCGCCGGAAATCTTGTTGATCGCCGCCGGCGGCGTGCCGGCCGGGGCGAACAAGGCGTACCAGGTGCGCGATTCATAGCCCTTGACCGTCTCGCCTACCGTCGGCACGTCGGGCAGCACGGCGGCGCGCCTGGCGCTGGTGACGGCGATGGCGCGCAATTTGTCGGCGCGGATTTGCGCCAGCACGGTGCCGACGTTGGAAACCAGCACCTGCACGTCGCCCGCCAGTACCGCAGCCACCGCCGGGCCGCTGCCCTTGTAGGGCACGTGCACCATCTCGACGCCCGCCTCCTTCTTCAGCAGCTCGATCGCCAGGTGCGGCGTGCTGCCGGTGCCGGCCGAGCCGAAGTTGAGCGAGCCGGGCTTGGTGCGGGCAAGCGCCAGGAGTTCGCTCACGTTGCGCACCGGCACGGAAGGGTGCACCACCAGCGCGCTCGGCGTGTCGGCCACCAGGCCCACGGGAATGAAGTGCTTCAGCGGATCGAAATTGAGCTTGGTGTAAAGCGTGGCCGAGATCGGCAGCGAGTTGTTGGCGAGCAGGAAGGTGTAGCCGTCCGGCACAGCCTTGGCTACCGCCTCGGCGCCGATGTTGCCGTTGGCGCCGCCGCGGTTGTCGATGATGATGGGCTGGCCCAATAGCTCGGTGAGCTTCTTGCCGAAGGGACGCATCAGCACGTCGCCGCCGCCGCCGGGCGGGAAGGGCACGATGACGCGCAGCGGATGGTTCGGGTAGTCCTGCGCCTGGGTGAAGCCGGCGCAGGCGATGAGCGCCAGCGCGGCCAGGCCGCGCGCGAGCGGGTGTTTCATGGTGGTCTCCTGATTGTCGTTGTGAGTGTTTTGGTGCTGCTACACCGGGTCGAAGCCGTAGAGTTTTTCCGGGTTGGCGACGAGGATCCGGCGCCGCAATTCCTCGGTGGGTGCCCACACGGCCAGCTTGTCCAGCAGGTCGCCGTCGTTGGGCATCGGCTTGCCGGCTTCCATGTTGACGTGCGGCCAGTCGCTGCCCCAGAGCAGGCGCTCGGGCACGGCGGCCACCAGGGCCTGGGCGTAGATGTCGATATCGGTGAAGCCGGGCTGGATTTTCGAAGTGCGGTAGGGCGCGGAAAGCTTGCACCACGCTCGCCCGCCCTTGAGCAAGCGGATCAGCGCCTGGAAGCCCGGCGCACTGGTGCCGGCATCGATCTTCGGGCGGCCCATGTGATCGACTACCACGTCGATCGGAAAGTCGGCCAGGGTCCGGTCCATCTCCGGCATGCCTTCGGCATCGAGCAGGAATTGCGCATGCCAGCCGAACTTCGCCACCCGGTCGGCCATGCGGCGCGCGCCGTCGAGCTTGATGCCGTTGCCGGAAACGAGATTGGCGCGAAAGCCGCGCACCCCGCCGGCGTTGAGCTTTTGCAAGTCGGCGTCGCTCACCGATTCCGGCAACTGCGCCACGCCGCGAAAACGCCCGGGGTGCGCCGCCATCACGTCGAGGATCAGCGCATGGTCGGCGTAGACGGCGGCATGGACGAACACCGCGCGGGAAAAGCCCAGGGTATCGAGCATGCGCAAGTAATCCGGCACGTCCACCAGCGGCGGCAGGTACCAGGTCTTGGGGTCGTAGGGGTAGTCGGACACCTTGCCGTAGACGTGGCAATGCGCGTCGATGGCGCCCTTGGGCGCAACGAAAGAGGGCGGCTTGGCAACCAGGGGTTGCGGGCAACGGGTGCTGGAAGGCGCGGACATGCGGGCTTTCGCAAAGGGATGACGGTGTGCGCCGATTCTAGGGGCGAAGGACGGCGCGGGCACGTAATAGCGCGGTTAAGCAGGAATTGGAGGGCGGGCGACAAATCATGTATAATCAGCGGCTTGCCGAATTTCTGGCCTGGTTTTTCTGAACCCGGCCCGGTCCGATCACTGATTTCTGGGAGAGCCACCATGGCCGAACGTAAACGCGTGCGCCGCAACACCCTGGAGCGCCGTTGCCTGCCGAAAACCTTCAAGCGCATGTTCGTCGGCGCGCCGAAGTCGATTTTCAAGATGCTGGAGAAGGTCAAGCGCGCCTGACGCGTTCGTCTTTTCGATAAAAGGGCCGCACTTTGTGCGGCCTTTTTATTTATGCGTCTGTTTCGGAAACGGAAACAAACGCGTGCTTATCGCGCGGTTCGGCTTTTCAGGGGCTGCGCCGCGCGCCTGCTTGCCGCAGAATCGGCGCCATCGAACAAAGGCAAGGAGAAGCAACCATGAAGATCACCCGCATCAAGGGCCACGCCCTGGTGGTGCCGCTGGGCGCCGACTACTGGGTGGCCAACGAGATGATCAACCAGTGCGGCCAGATCATCATCGAAGTCGAGACCGATGAGGGGGTGGTGGGCCTGGGCACCCTGCACGGGCGCTACATCCCGCTGGTGCTGGAAATGCTGCGCGAGCTCGATGGTTTCCTCAAGGGCATGGATGCCATGGCCCATGAAGCCATCTGGCAAAAGGTGTTCGACATCACCACCACCAGCCCGGGCAACGCGGCGCCGCACAACCGCCCGCGCCTGTTCGCCAGCGCCAACCGCCAGGCGCTGTTGATCGCGCTGGGCGGCATCGACGTCGCGCTGTGGGACATCAAGGGCAAGGCGACCAACATGCCGGTGTGGCGCCTGCTCGGCGGCACGCGCAAGGAAATCCATTCGTATGTCACCGGCGGCTATTACTGGCTGGGCCACGACCATTTCTACATCGCCGAGGAAATGGCCGGGTATATCGAGCAGGGGTTCACCGGCGTGAAGATGAAGGTCGGCGGGGTGGATCTCGCCACCGATGTGGCGCGCGTGAAGGCGGTGCGCGATGCCATCGGCCCGAAATCGCAACTGATGGTCGATGCCAACTGCGCCTACGACTGGAACCAGGCGGTGGCGGCGATCCGCGCCTTCGAACCCTACGACATCTTCTGGTTCGAGGAACCGATGCACTGGTACGACTCGGTGCGCTCGCTCGGCCAGCTGGCGCAATGCACCCACGTTGCACTCGCCAGCGGCGAATCGGAAATGCACTCCTGGGCCTGCCGCGATTTGATCGACTTAGGTGGCGTGCGCTACATGGAGTTCGACGCCAGCCGCTCCGGCGGGGTCACCGAATGGCTGCGGGTGGCGGCCTACGCCAAGCTCAAGGGCGTGCAGATGGCAACGCACCACGACGCGCACTTCCAGGGCCACCTGGCCGCTGCCGCTTCCAACGGTTACTGCGTCGAAGTGTTTCCCAATCCCAAGCGCGACCCGCTGTGGGACACGCTGTTCACCCATCGCGCGCAATTGAAAAACGGCAAGCTGGTACTGGGCGATGAGCCAGGCTTCGGCTTCGGCATCGACTGGAAGACGGTGGAGAAATACCGCGTCGGCGACCGGCCAACCTGAACGACCCACACAACGACCCCATAACTACAGCGGAGCAGACATGAACCTCAAGCGACTGATGCAAGGCGGCTGGCTGGCCGCCGCCTGTCTTGGCCTGGCCCAAGCCCCGGCGGCGCAGGCCGCGTATCCTGACCGGCCGATCCACCTGATCGTGCCTTTCGCCGCCGGCGGCACCAGCGATTTCACCGCCCGCGTGGTGGCGCAAAAGGTGTCGCAGACCATCGGCCAATCGATGGTGGTGGAAAACAAGGGCGGCGCGGTCGGCACCATCGGCGCCGATTTCGTCGCCAAGTCGACGCCCGACGGCTACACCATCATGCTCACCGACACCACCTTTGCCATCCTGCCGGGCATTGCGGGCAAGCTGCCCTACGACCCGCTGAAGGATTTTGCGCCCCTGACCCTCGGTGTGAAGGTGCCGAGCCTGGTGTGCGTCAACCCCGGCATGCCGGTGAAGACCCTCAAGGAACTGCTTGAATACGCGCGCAAGAATCCCGGCAAGGTCGCTTACGGTTCCGGCGGCGTCGGCACCGCGGTGCACCTGGCGGGCGCCTTTCTCGCCAACATGGCGGGTGTCGAGATGATCCACGTGCCCTACAAGGGCGCAGGCCCGGCGATTCAAGACGTGGTGGCGGGGCAGTTGCAACTGGTGATTCCGTCGATGCCGACGGTGGTGCCGCTGGTGAAGAGCGGGCGCTTGCGGGCCCTCGCCATCACCGCCTCCAAGCGCAGCGAACAGGTGCCTGACGTGCCCACAGTGGCCGAGGCCGGGCTGCCGAATTACGACGCCACCAGCTGGTTCGGCTTTTCCGCGCCCGCCGGCACGCCACGCCCGATCATCGACAAGCTCAATCACGAGATGGTCGCCGCGCTCAACGACCCCAAAGTGCGCGAGACCCTGACCAAGCAGGGCGCGGACGTTTCGCCGATGACCCCGGAGCAGTTCAGCGGCTTCATCGTCGATGAAATGAAGAAGTGGGCCAGGGTGGCGAAGGAAAGCCACGTCACGGCGGAGATCAAGTAGGCGGAGATGCAGGTAGAAATACGATGGCGGCACCGGGCGCCGCCGCTTCCGCGATAATCGGCGTATCTGTTCTTCCCGAAAGCCCGCGATGCGCCGCGCCGTCTGGTATTTCGATGCCATCTCGCCGTTTGCCTACCTGCACCTGAAGCAGTTCGGTCGCTTGCCGGCGGACCTGGAAATCGAATACGTGCCGGTGCTGTTCGCCGGGCTGCTCAAGGCCAACGGCCAGAAGGGCCCGGCGGAGATCGCGCCCAAGCGGGTGCAGACCTATCGCATGTGCGTGTTCATGGCCGCGGAGGCGGGTATCCCCTTTCGCTTTCCGCCTGGGCACCCGTTCAATCCGCTGCATGCGCTGCGCCTGCTGTGCGCAGCCGGCGCCAGCGCCGCGCACGTCAACGCGGTATTCGATTGCATCTGGCGCGATGGGCTGGATGTGAATCTGCCGGAGAATTTCGCCGCGCTCGCCGCGCGGCTGGAGGTGACTGACGCACAGGCGGCAATCGCCCGGCCGGAGGTGAAACAGCAACTGATCGCCAATACCGAGCGGGCGCTGGCGCGCGGCATCTACGGTGTGCCGACGTTTGATTTTGGCGGCGAACTGTTTTGGGGCAGCGATACGATCGCGCTGATGAACGCCTTTGCGGCGAATCCCGGCCTGTTTGCTGCGGGGGAACTGGCGCGGGTCAGCAGCCTCCCGGCCGCGGCCCAGCGTAAAGAAGCGGGTTAGCGACGAAGAACCGGCCCGCCTGCGAATCCGGTCAGATCGCCGATTCGTTGGTCTCGCCGGTGCGGATGCGCACCACCTGCTCCACGCCGTTGACGAAAATCTTGCCGTCGCCGATCTTGCCGGTGCGCGCGGCCTTGATGATGGCGTCCAGGCAGTTCTGCACGTCCTTCTCGGCGACCACCACTTCGACCTTCACCTTGGGCAGGAAGTCGACCACATATTCGGCACCGCGATACAGCTCGGTGTGGCCCTTCTGGCGGCCGAAGCCCTTGACCTCGGTGACGGTCAAGCCGGTGACCCCGACTTCGGAGAGCGCTTCACGCACTTCGTCGAGCTTGAAAGGCTTGATGACGGCTTCGATTTTTTTCATGGGGCTGGCTCCAAAATACCGTGGCTTGGGTTTGAGTATAACAACTTCACCCATCTCTAAACAGTATGGATGATTCGAGGTGCCATATGGGCATGCACCATTCCGGTGAATCCGGAACGGTGCATGTGCTTATTCGCGGAAACGGTTGGTGATCGGCATGCGCCAGTCGCGCCCGAAGGCGCGATGCGTGACGCGCACACCCACCGGCGCCTGGCGCCGCTTGTATTCGTTGATGCGGATCAGGCGCACCACCTGGTCGACCGCCTCCGCGGGGTAGCCGGCGGCGACGATCTCCGGCGGGCTCTTGTCCTCTTCCACGTACATGCCGAGGATGGCATCGAGCACGTCGTATTCGGGCAGGCTGTCCTGGTCTTTCTGGTCGGGGCGCAATTCGGCCGACGGCGGGCGGGTGATGATGCGCTCGGGAATCACCGCGGAGATGGTGTTGCGATAGCGCGCCAGGCGATAGACCAGGGTCTTGGCGATGTCCTTGATCACCGCGAAACCGCCCGCCATGTCGCCGTACAGCGTGCAATAGCCGACCGCCATTTCGCTCTTGTTGCCGGTGGTGAGCACGATGGAGCCGAACTTGTTGGACAGCGCCATCAGGAGCGTGCCGCGGATGCGCGCCTGGATGTTTTCCTCGGTGGCATCGACCTTGCGATCCTTGAACTCGGTGGCCAAGGCGGCGAGGTAGGTATCGAACATCGGCTTGATGGCGATCTCGTCGTAGCGCACGCCCAGCAGCTTGATCATCTCGCGCGAATCGATCCAGGAGATGTCGGCGGTGTATTGCGAGGGCATCATCACGGCGCGTACCTTGTCCGCCCCCAATGCGTCCGCGGCAATCGCCAGGGTGAGCGCCGAGTCGATGCCGCCTGAGAGGCCGATGATGGCGCCGGGAAAGCCGTTCTTGCCGATGTAGTCCTTCACGCCCAGCTTCAGCGCGCCGTAGACCTCCGCCTCGATGTTGAGGTCGCCGCTGATGCGAAAGCCCTGCAGGCGCGCCGGGCCGCTGCCCTCGGCGGTCAGCGTCACGGCGTCGTGGCACTCTTCGAACATCGGCATTTGCAGCGCCAGCTCGCCCTGCGCATTCAGCGCGAAAGAAGCGCCGTCGAACACCAGTTCGTCCTGCGCGCCCACCAGGTTGCAATAGACCACCGGCAGGCCGGTTTCCTTGATGCGCTCCTTCACCACGTCGTAGCGCGTGGCGCTCTTGCGCATGTGGTATGGACTGGCGTTGAGCACCAGCAGGGCCTGCGCGCCGGCCTGGCGTGCCGCCATCGCCGCTTTCGCATCCCAGGCGTCGGGACGCGAGGCCAGCATGCCTTTCAACTGGTCGAGCGACGGTTCCGGGCGGGTGGTGAGCGGCCCCAGGTTGCCCCAGATGTCTTCGCAAATCAGGATGCCCAGCTTCAGGCCGCGGCATTCGAATACCAGCGGCGCATCACCGGGCTGGAAATAGCGCTCCTCGTCGAATACCGTGTAATTCGGCAGGTTGCGCTTGCGGTAGATACCGGCCACCTTGCCGGCTTCGATCAGCGCGGCGGCGTTGTAGGTATAGCTGCCGGCTTTTTCCGGGAAGCCGACGATGGCGATCAGGCCCGGGGCGGCCTCGCCGATCGCCGCGGCCAGCGTTTCCAGGCGGGTGCGCGCGGCGGCGAGGAAGCTGTCGCGCAGCAGCAGGTCTTCCGGCGGATAGCCGCACAGCGACAGTTCGGGCGTCAACAGCACGTCGGCACCCTGGGTGCGCGCCAGCTTGGCCGCCTCCAGGATTTTGGCCGCATTGCCGGCGAGGTCGCCGACGGTGCAGTTGATCTGCGCCAAGGCGACTATGGTGCGATCGGTGGCGCGATCGGCTTCAGCGTTCATGGTATGGAAAAGAAAATGGTGTCACAATGAACTTGAATTATCGCATCGCCCACGCCATTTCGCGGTTTATAGCCTCTGTACGTCCCTTGCACCATTGACCACGCTCAAGATCCTCGAATCCCTAGGCGACGTGGACCCGGCCGGCTGGAATGCCCTGGTCGGCAGCCACCCGCTGCTGCGCCACGAATTCCTGCACGCCCTGCACGAGAGCGGCTGCGCGGCTGAAAAGGCCGGCTGGACGCCGCAATACATCACCCTGTGGGAAGGCAAGAAGATACGTGCGGCCATGCCGCTGTATGTCAAGACCCACTCCTACGGCGAATACGTGTTCGACTGGGCCTGGGCCGATGCCTACAACCGCCACGGGCTGGATTACTACCCCAAGCTGCTTTCCGCACTGCCCTTCACCCCTTGCACCACCACGCGCCTGTTGTCGGCGCCGGACGACGGGCAGGCGCGCAAGCTCCTGGTGGATGCCGCGCTCAAACTGGCGGAGGAGGCCGATGTCTCTTCCCTGCACGTGCTGTTTCCCCTGGAGGCCGAAGCCGAGTTGATGACCGGGCGCGGCATGATGCTGCGCAAGACGGTGCAGTTCCACTGGACCAACAACGGTTACGCCGATTTCGATGCCTTCCTTGCCACCATGTCGCACGACAAGCGCAAGAAGATCAAGCAGGAACGGCGCAAGCTGCGCGAGGCTGGCGTCACTTTCAAGCATCTGAGCGGTGCCGAGATCACCCCGGAACTGTGGCGTTTCTGGAACCGCTGCTACGGCCACACCTACCGCGAGCACCATTCCACGCCGTATCTCAACCTGAAATTCTTCGAGCGCATCGGTGCCACCATGCCGGAGAACATCATGCTGGCCCTGGGCCAGGTGAACGGCGAGAACATCTGCGCCTCGCTCTGCCTGCATGACGGCAAGACGCTCTACGGCCGCTATTGGGGCGCGATCGGCTACCTCTCCGGCCTGCATTTCGAGACCTGCTATTACCAGCCGCTGGAGTTCTGCATCGCCCAGGGCATCCAAGTGTTCGAAGGCGGCGCCCAGGGCGAGCACAAGCTGGCGCGCGGCTTCTTGCCGGTGGAAACGCTGTCCACCCACTGGCTGAAGCAGCCGCAATTTGCCGATGCGGTGGAGAATTTCCTCGAGCGCGAGAGCAGCGGCATTTCACGCTACGTCGACGAGCTGAACGAGCATAGCCCGTTCAAGCAGGCCGAACCGGTGGACGATCAGGCGCCGGAATGATCGAGCAGGGAGCGTAGGCGTCGAGTGGTTTGCTCGCGATCCAGGCGCGAAGCGGCGATATCAAGTACGAACGTTTCCCACGCGTCGATTGCGCGGCCCGGTAGTTCGGGGTCGTCCAGCAGGTCGTTGAGTTGCAGGAACACCAGGCAGGCTGCCAAACCTGCCCGCTTGTTGCCATCGACGAAAGGATGGTTGCGGCACAGATAGAAAAAGTACGCCGCAGCGATCTCCATCGGGTCAGTGAAGACCGGCGTACCGGCGTAGCTCGCTTGTGGTGCGGCAACGGCCGACTCCAGAAGCGCTTTATCGCGTATGCCGGGCCCGCCGCCATGCGCCTCCAGCACCTGCTCGTGGATCGCCAGGACCGCGTCCACGGTGAGATGGCGCATAGGCTAGGAAAGACGTTTGAACAGCTTGGTGTTGCGCTTGATCAGGTCGCGCGCAGTCGCCCCGGCTTCGTCGGCATGAATGTCCGGACGCAAAGGTACGATGGTAAGGGTGCCGCCATCATGCACCGTGATGTTGACCTGGTCGCCTGCTTTCAGGCCGCTCAACTCCAGCAAGGCCGTGTCGAAAATCAGGCCCTGCGAATTGCCGATCTTGCTGATGGTCTTGACCATGGGCTATCTCGCTATATTGCGTAAAACATTGTATTACGCAATATAGCAGAGGGCATCCAGCGGCGTTTCGCGGCTACAAAACCTCCGCCGCGTGATCCGCCAGGCGCGAACGCTCGCCGCGCTGTAGCGTCACATGCCCGCTGTGGCTCCAGCCCTTGAAGCGGTCGACCACGAAGGTCAGGCCGGATGAGCCCTCGGTGAGGTAGGGCGTGTCGATCTGCGCGATGTTGCCCAGGCACACCACCTTGGTGCCGGGGCCGGCGCGGGTGATGAGGGTCTTCATCTGCTTGGGCGTCAGGTTTTGCGCCTCGTCGATGATCAGGAACTTGTTGATGAAGGTGCGCCCGCGCATGAAGTTGAGCGACTTCACCTTGATCCGCGAGCGGATCAGGTCGCGGGTGGCGGCGCGGCCCCAGTCGCCGGCTTCGTCATCGGTCTTGTTGAGCACGTCGAGGTTGTCTTCCAGCGCACCCATCCACGGCGTCATCTTTTCCTCCTCCGTCCCCGGCAGGAAGCCGATGTCCTCGCCCACCGGCACGGTGACGCGGGTCATGATGATCTCGGTATAGAGTTTTTCTTCCAGCGTCTGCATCAGTCCGGCGGCCAGGGTCAGCAAGGTCTTGCCGGTGCCGGCCTGGCCCAGGAGCGTCACGAAGTCGATGTTCTGGTCCATCAGCAGGTTGAGCGCGAAGTTCTGCTCGCGGTTGCGCGCGGTGATGCCCCAGACCGAATTCTTGTGGTGGCCGTAGTCGCGCAGCACCTCCAGCACCGCGGTCTTGCCGCTGACCTCGCTCACGCGCGCCTGGAAGGCCGCGGCGGCAGGGCGGTCTTCGCCTTCGAGATAGAGGAACTCGTTGATCAGCCAATCACGGCACAGCGGGCCGCGCACGCGGTAATAGGTGCGTTCGCCCTGTTTCCAGCTTTCCATGCCCTTGCCGTGGGTCTCCCAGAAATCGCCCGGCAAGGCGGAGACGCCCGTATACAGAAGGTCGGTATCCTCCAGCACCTTGTCGTTGAAATAATCCTCTGCGGCAAGGCCCAGCGCATGCGCCTTGATGCGCATGTTGATGTCTTTCGACACCAGGATCACCTGGCGCTGGGTGTATTTCTCCTGCAGCCAATACACCACCGCAAGAATCTGGTTGTCCGCCTTGCCCACCGGCAGGGAGGAGGGCAGGTTGGCGGTGACCGCCTCGGTCTGCAGGAACAGCCGCCCGGTGGCATCCTTGCCGGCCTGCTCGCTCATCGAGATGCCGTCGGACATCGAGCCCGCGTGGCGGCTCACCAGCTCGTCGAGGAAGCGGCTGGCCTGGCGGGCGTTGCGCGCGACTTCGGTCATGCCCTTTTTATTGTTGTCCAGTTCCTCGAGCGTGACCATCGGCAGGAACACGTCGTGTTCCTCGAAGCGGAACAGGCTGGTGGGGTCGTGCATCAGCACGTTGGTATCGAGCACGAACAGTTTGTTCGGCTGCGCTCGCAAGCGGGTGACGGTGGCGGACTTCTTCGGGGCGGATTTCTTCGGCGGGCTCAGTTTCGTCACGGTCGCGTTCAACATGGACTCCTGGGGCTAGAGAAAACAATAAAACAGGCAGTGACACAAAACAAAAGGCCGCTTGTCTTGAGGAACAAGCGGCCTGTGCTCGGTTCGGCGAGGAACCGGGGGTCTTGTGGAGATGCGCGATGCGGCATCAGCAGCGCGCCTCCGGGGGCGGGGTGGTCAGCCTCATAGGGCCCTGGCGGCCTCCAGCACTTCCTGCACGTGGCCATCCACCTTCACCTTGCGCCACTCGCGCACCACCTTGCCTTCGGCATCGATCAGGAAGGTGCTGCGCTCGACACCGCGCACTTGCTTGCCATACATGTTCTTCATCTGCATCACGTCGAACATCAGGCACACGGCCTCGTCCGGGTCGGAAAGCAGCTCGAAGGGGAAATTCATCTTCGCCTTGAAGTTCTCATGCGACTTCAGGCTGTCCCGCGAGACGCCGACGATTCGCGTGTTGGCATCGCCGAAGGCGGGGGAAAGATCGCGGAAGGCTTCACCTTCGATGGTGCAGCCGGGCGTGCTGTCCTTCGGGTAGAAATACAGCACCAGCTTGCTGCCGCGGTAATCCGAAAGTTTGAAGGTCTTGCCGCTGGTCAGCGGCGCGCTGAAATCGGGAACGGCCAGACCGACGGTGGAGGGAGAACTCATGCGGCGTTTCTGTGCTTTCAGGTTGGTGGCCGACATAGGGTAGCGCAAAAGCGCGCCCCCCGTGTACCACCGCCAAATCAAGGCTTGCGAAACATCATCACACTACGCATTGCGCGTGTCAATCCGATGACGCCTGTATTTTGTGGTCGCAGCCCCGGCGCCGCTCAGGCCGCCGGCACCGCCGCGGCGAGAAACGCCGGCCCCTGGAGAGCCATCACCCCGGAGCGCCCCGGCACCTCGCTCCATGCAATGCTGTGGTGCGGCAGCGCGGCGCGGTCAAGGGTGGCGGCGATATCACGCGTGGCGACCAGTTCGTCGCCGCGCTCGCGCCAGCCCGCCAGCAGACGCTCGAAGACCGGCAAGAGCTTCATGCCTTCCAGTTCGGCGTGCAGGGTGTAGACGTGGCCGTAAGTGCTTGCCGCCTCGCGCGAGACGGCAAGCACGTGTTCATGCACGTTGTCCGGCGTCACGCCATTCAGGCCGATCAGTTCGTCCAGCGTCGGCAGCGTCGAGGGAATCTGCGGGCAGCGGATGATCTCGCCGCGCACCATCGGCAGGAAGGGGTGGGTGCCGCGCGTGTCCGAGCAGTAGTAAAAACCCAGGGTCTGGGTCAGGCGCATCGCATGCCGGTTCATCTGCCAGCCGGCGGCGCCGTGGGTGTGGGCGGCGGTGCCGAATATCTCGGCATAGCGGTCGCAGGCGGCGCGCATCTGGCGCTCGGTCCAGTCGTTCGAAGCGTATTTGACGTCGGTGCCGACACCGTCCTGCCACTTGATGTGGTCCCAGGTGTGGATGCCCGTTTCGAAGCCCGCCTGGGCGACGCCGCGCAGGACGTCGGCACAGCCGCGCCCGATGTCCGGTCCCGGCAGCAGGGTGCCGTAAAGCAGCGTCTTGATCCCGTAGTGTTCGACTACGGAGGTACGCGATACCTTGCTGAAAAAGCCGGGACGGAACACCCGCTTGATCGCCCGCCCGGTATGGTCCGGCCCCAGGCTGAACAGGAAGGTGGCGCGCGCCTGGTACTTTTGCAGCAATTCCACCAGGCGCGGCACGCCTTCGACGGTGCCGCGATAGGTATCGACGTCGATCTTGAGGGCGATTTTCATTGGGAAAGCGCTGCTTGTAGCCCCGAAGCGGTGTGCCTTGGGGTGTTTTCGCTTTTTCGTGGCTTTTACACAAAAAATTGTCCGGCGCCGCCGGCGATTTTTTGCGGATTGAAGCCGGTCAAAAGTAGGTACTTTTGACCGTTTCTCTCAGTCCATTAAGGAGCGGGCTTGATCGACGTGGCCGCGATACGCTTCGAAGATATTCTTCAACGCCGCATCCATCGTCACCTCCGGCTTCCAGCCGAGGTCCTTCATGGTGTTGGTGATCTTCGGCACGCGGTTCTGCACGTCCTGGTAACCCTTGCCGTAATACTCGGCCGAGGTGGTCTCGATGAGTTGCACCTGGCCGGCGTTGACCTTGTACTCGGGAATCGCGTTGGCCAGTTGCAGCATCATGGTCGCCAGCTCGCGCACCGAGTAATTGTTCTTCGGGTTGCCGATGTTGTAGATCTGGCCGTCGGCCACGCCGTTCGGATTCTCGATGATCTTCATCAGCGCCGAGATGCCGTCGTCCACATAGGTGAAGGCGCGCTTTTGCGCCCCGCCGTCGACCAGCTTGATGTTCTCTCCGCGCACGATGTGCCCGAGGAACTGGGTGATCACGCGCGAGGAGCCTTCCTTCGGCGTGTAGATCGAATCCAGGCCCGGCCCGATCCAGTTGAACGGGCGGAACAGGGTGTACTTCAATCCCTCCTGCATGCCGTAGGCGTGGATCACGCGGTCCATCAACTGCTTGGCGCAGGAGTAGATCCAGCGCGGCTTGTTGATCGGACCAAGCACCATGTTCGACATCTCGGGGTCGAACTCGGCGTCCGTGCTCATGCCGTACACCTCGGAGGTCGAGGGGAAGATCACCCGCTTGTTATAGCGCACGCAGGCGCGGATGATCGGCAGGTTGGCCTCGAAATCCAGTTCGAAGACGCGCAGCGGCTCCTTCACGTAGGTCGCCGGCGTGGCGATGGCCACCAGCGGCAGCACCGTGTCGCACTTCTTGACGTGGTACTCGATCCACTCGCGGTTGATGGTGATGTCGCCCTCGAAAAAATGAAAGCGTTTCTCGCCCAGCAGCTCGGTGATGCGGTCCGAGGCCATGTCCATGCCGTACACCTCCCAGTCGGTATCAGCGATGATCCGCTTGGAGAGGTGGTGGCCGATGAAGCCGTTGACGCCCAGGATGAGGATTTTTTTCATGAAGATCCGCGCCCGCCGGGCGCATGCCGGCAGGCTGATGAACGATTGCCTAAACCGCGATTTTACGCGAGTTGGACCACAGTCCCGCCGAAGGCGGCGGCAAAACCGGCCGGGGTGGCCGGCTGCCCGGCAAGGTCGATCTCGGTGACGGTAAGCCAGGAGCCGTCGGCGCAGGCCAGCACCACAGCGCTGTGTTCATCCGTGCCTTCCAGCCCCAGGCGCGCGCCCAGGCCGTGCAGCGCCGGCGCCGGACCCTCGCCCAGGCGCGTGCGCCACAGCACGATGCGCCGCTCCTTCACATCGGCGAAGGCGCCGGGGTAGGGGCGGGTCAGCGCGCGCACGAAATTGTGGATGCGCACCGCATTCCAGGTCCAGTCGATGCGCCCATCCTCCGGCTTGCGCCCGCCGAAATAGGCACCCTGGCTCAAGTCCTGGCCCTGGTGCGGCGCGCGCCCGACAATCAGCGCCGGCAGCACCTTGTGCAAGGCCATCTCCGCTGCCACCGTCACCTTGTCGAACACCTCCTGCGCGGTGTCGTTGATCAGGATCGGCACCGCCTGCTGGGAGACCAGTGCCCCGTTATCCGGCTTCTCGTTCATCGCGTGCAGGGTCGCGCCGGTCTCGGTCTCGCCGTGGATCACCGCCCAGTTCACCGGCACGCGGCCGCGGTACTTCGGCAAAAGCGAGCCGTGCATGTTGTAGGCGCCGCGCTTCGGGGTGTCGAGCAGCGGCTTTTTCAGCATGTTGCGGTAGTAGAACGAAAACAGGAAGTCCGGCGCTACCGCCTTTACCTGCGCCAGCACCTCCGGCGTATTCGGATCATCCGGGGTGATCACCGGGATGCCGTGCCGCGCAGCGAGCGCCGCCACGCTGCCGAACCAGATGTTCTCGTTCGGGTTGTCCCGATGCGTCACCACCAGGCCCACGCGCACCTTGTAGTGCAGCAGCACCGAGAGGCAACGAACGCCGACATTGTGATACGCGAACACCACCGCGCCGGGCGCGGCCGGGTTGTCGTTGCGCGTCATTCGCCGCTTTCCCCGTTTTCCAGCACCGCCTGCACCAGATAGCGCGGGCGCGCGCGCACCTGCTGGTAGATGCGCCCGACGTATTCACCCAACAGGCCGATGCCGAACAGCGTCATGCCGATCAGGAAAAACGCGATGCCGAACAGGGTGAACACGCCCTCGGCCTCGGAGCCGTGGATCAGGCGGCGCAAGGCCAGGAAGGCGGTGAAGAGAAACGACAGGACGGCGATGCAAATGCCGGAAAACGAAAACCATTGCAGCGGCACGATCGAAAAACCGGTCATCAGGTCGAAATTCAGGCGGATCAGGGAATACAGCGAATACTTCGATTCCCCCGCCGCGCGCTCCTCGTGCGCCACCTCGATTTCCACCGGCCGGCGCGCGAAGGTATAGCCCAGCGCCGGCACGAAGGTGTAGACCTCATGGCAGCTGTTGATCGCATCGACGATGTTGCGCCCATAGGCGCGCAGCATGCAGCCCTGGTCCGTCATCTTGATGCGCGTGATCTTCTCGCGCAGCATGTTCATCGCCTTCGAGGCGTAGCGGCGGAAGGCCGTGTCCTGGCGGTTGGTGCGGATGGTGCCGACGTAATCGAAACCCTCGCGCGCCTTCGCCACCAGCTTGCCGATCTCCTCCGGCGGATTTTGCAGGTCGGCGTCCAGGGTCACCACGATCTCGCCGCGCGAGTGCTCGAAGGCCGCGAGAATCGCCATGTGCTGGCCGAAGTTGCCGTTGAACAGCACCACGCGCGTCACGTCCGGCCGTGCCTGGAACTGTTCGCGCAAAATTGCCGCCGAACGGTCGCGCGAGCCGTCGTTGACGAAAATGATCTCGTAGGGTTCGCCCAGCGCATCCAGCGCCGGGTACAGGCGAGCGAACAGCTGCGCCAATCCCGCCTCCTCGTTGTACACCGGGATCACGATCGTGACGGCCGGCGCGCTCTTGTAGGCGGCGTTCATGCCGCCCCCTTGCGCTGCGCGCGGATGCCCTCGGACAAGGCCTCGCACACCCGCTCGACGTCGCCGTTCACCATCGCCGGGAACAAGGGCAGGGTGAGAATGCCGGCGCCCACGCGCTCGGCCTGCGGATACATGCCTTCGTGCCAGCCCATGGCGCGATACATCTTGAACAAGTGGATGACGGGGTAGTGCACGCCGCTGCCGATGCCTTTCTCTTTCAATGCCGCCATCAGCTCGGCGCGCTTGATGTCGCGCGGCAGCACGATCTGGAACATGTGCCAGTTGGCGTTCTCGAAATCGGCCACCGGCAGGTCGCAGCCGAGTTCGACGTCGAAGCTGTCAAAGTAATGCTGCGCCAGCGCGCGCCGGCGCCGGGTGAATTCGTCGATGTGTTTCAACTGCCCGAGACCTACGCGTGCGGCCACGTCCGTCAGGTTGAACTTGCCGCCCAGCACGTCCACTTCCATGCCGTCGAAGCCGATGCGCTCCACCCCTTGCAGGCGATACCGTTCGCAGAGTTTGACGTCGATGTCTTCCGGCAATACCAGCGCGCCGCCCTCGATCGAGGTGACGTTCTTGTTGGCGTGAAAGCTGAACGAGACGAAATCGCCGAAGCTGCCGATCGGCCGGCCGCGCCAGGAGGCGCCGAAGGATTGCGCCGCGTCTTCCACCACGCGCAGGCTGTGCTTTTGCGCGATCGCATAGAGGCGGTCGCGGTCCACCGGCAAGCCGGCGAGATCGACCGGGATGATGGCGCGCGTGGCCGGCGTAATTGCCGCCTCGATGCGGTTGAGATCGATATTGCGCGTCGCCGGGTCGATATCGACGAACACCGGTTTCGCGCCCACCTCCAGCACCACGTTGGCGGTCGCCACCCAGGAAAGCGGGGGGATGATCACCTCGTGCCCCGGGCCGACGCCGGCCAGGCGCAGCGCGATCTCCATGGTCGCGGTGCCGCTATTGAAGCTGCGCACGGTACGCCCGCCGCAAAGCGTCGACAGTTCGGCCTCGAACGCCTGGTTCTGCGGGCCGGTGGTGATCCAGCCGCTGCGCAGCACGGCCGCCACGCCGGCAATGGTCTCCTCGTCGATCGAGGGGCGGGTAAACGGAAGGAAGGGGAGGGAGGAAGGCTGGGTCACGAACGGGCCACCAGGAAAACGCCGATGAGGATGAATGCGATGCCCACGGTCTTTTGCGCCGTGATCATCTCGCCGAACAGCCAGTAGGCCAGCGCCGCGTTGACCACGTAGCCCAGCGAGAGCATGGGGTAGGCCACCGACACCGGCACGCGCGACAGGCCGGCGATCCACACGCCCACGCTGATCACGTAGCAAAACAGCCCGCCCATGATGTGCGGCTCGGTGAACAGGCGAAAGCCGACCGGCAGTAGGTTGGCGAAGGAATATTCGAACTGCCCCACCGCGTTGGTCCCGGCCTTGAGCAGAAGCTGCGCCACCGCGTTGAGCAGCACGCCGGTAAGCAAAAAGCCGAAGGTGACCAGGGTCATGGGCGAAGGGTTTGTTCTTTACGCTGAAAGGTTGACACGATTCCGGCGGGGTGGGCTTTTTGCTCCCGCGCCTGCTGCTTCTGCGTTCGGTTACGGACGGCGCACGACGATGCGCCGCGTGTCCTGCGCGATTATTTCATACGGCAGCTTGTGCTGGTCGAAATACTGCAAGGTGGTCGGGTTCATGATCGCCAGCGCCCCCTGGTTGTCGGGCTGCATCCAGCGGCGGCTGAATTCGACGTAGTCGGGCACCCATTTGGACGGTTCCTGATGAATGCCGAAATCCATTTCATCGGTGAATTCCACCAGGGTCACGGTGCGCTTGATGTAGAACGGCAGCGTTTGCTCATACATGCCCAGGCTGTAGAACGGGATGCCCGGTTTCAGGTACGGCAGGATCTTCGGCACCAGGTAATAGGAGGACGAAGCCGGCGCCAGGCTTTCGTGGCCGGTCAGGCCGATCTGGTTGCTGATCAGGCCCGCCAGGCCCAATGCCGTGATGGCCGCCACCTGCCGCCCCCGGCCTGCCCACCATGCCGCCAGGCCCGCGCCCGCAAACACCACCAGCCCGGCCACCAGCAGCCACGGCACGTAGGCCTGGTAAAGCGCCACCGGCACCTCGTCGCTGGCGAATTTCACCGCCTGCGGCGAAGCCGCCGCCAGCACCGCGCCCAATACGGCCACCGGTGCGATGCTCCACATCAGCGCGCGCGGCGAAAGGCGCACCAGGCGCTCGCCGATCAACAGCGCCAGCGCGGGGAAAATCGGCAGGATGTAGGAAGGCAGCTTGGAATGGGAGGCGGAAAAGAAAACGAACACCAGCACGCACCACACCACCAGGAAGCGCCGCGTCTGAAAACCCTCGACCGGTTCGCGGCGCCAGGCGGTCGCCAGCGCCGGGAACATCATGAAAGCCCAGGGCAGCATGCCGCCCAGCAGGATCGGCACGAAGTAATACCAGTGCCCCGGGCGGTTGGCGCCGGGTGTCAGGAAACGCAGGATATGCTCGTGGATGAAAAAGAAATAAAAGAAATCCGGATTGACGATACAGACCCAGATGAACCAGGGGGCGGTGACCAGCAGCAGCAGCGCCACGCCCTTGAGA
>DASYEQ010000152.1:0-39140 GCA_036498945.1 Burkholderiales bacterium
GGCGGCAGCTCGTCTTGCAGGAGGACCTTGCTGCACGAGAGGGCATACACGGGCGCGAGGATGCGGTGCTGGTAGCCGTCGAGCATCTGGTTGATGGTGCGTTGCGCGGAGGCTTCGGCCCAGCGGTTGGTGGGCCATTGCGAGGGCAGGGCGTAGGCGTTGGGGAAGCGCTCGAGGTCGCGGATCAGGGTGCGGATGTCTTCGTGCGATTCGCGGAAGGGCAGGAGCACGACGTCGGCCATGGCGGCGAGTTCTTCGTCCATCTCGGGGCGGTTGCCGCCGCCATCGATGATGCCGATCCAGTCCGCCGCTGCCGCCAGCTTGGCTTTGCAGCGCGCCAGGTCGTGCGTTTCGCGGGCGTCGTAGGGCAGGTAGCTGCGGTTGAATTTCGACAGCTTGACGCGGTAGGTGTCGGTGAGAATCGCCACCGCGCGGTGGTTGAACAAGCCGAAACCGTGGCCGAGCATGTGGGACAGCGTGGTCTTGCCGGTGCCGCCCTTGTTGCCGATGATGCTGATGACTTGACCCATGATCCCTCGTGACGGTGATATTTGGGTCAATTGTCCGGGCGCGGGGCGCCGGAAAGGCGGCGAATAGGAGACCAAAAACCCCCTATTCCGCGGCCGCACCGCAGGCCTACCTGGTTAACGGCGCAAATCCCTGCTTCTTGAGCACATTCTGGCCTTCTTCGGAGAGCAGGAAAGCCGTCAGGTCGTGCGTCGACGGCGCGGCACCCTTGAGCACGGCCATGCCGTAGGTGGCGGTAACCGAGAGGTTTTCAGGCAAGGCCACGTTCACCAGTTTCGGCACCTCGTGCTGCGCGGTCAGCGCGTTGGTGCAATAGGTGATGAAGACGTCGACCGTGCGGTCTTCCATGAATTTGCCGTAGGCGGTGCGGTCCTTCGGCGCGGGCGCGGAGGCGGGGCCGCCGACCAGTTGCATCGCCTTTTGGCTCAGGGTCTCGAAGGCGCCGGGTTTCAGTTTGCCGGCGCGCTCGAACATCACCCAGGTGTAGTCGCCCGAGGGGTCGGCCTTGGGGGTGGAGCTGCCCATGCGCACTTTGGGGTCGAGCAGCTTGTCGAGCAGGTTGGCGGTGGTGAGGCCCACTTCGGGCTGCGCCAGGGCGCAGAGCTGGTTGCCGGTGAATACCTGCATGGGCTCGGCGCGGCCTTCGTCGGCCAGTTTTTTCGGGTGGCCGGTGTCGGCGGAGGTGAAGAGGTCGGCCTTTTCGCCTTTCTCCAGGCGCTCACGCAAGAGGCCGGAGGCGCCGAAGACGAAGTCGATGTGCACGCCCTTTTTCGCCTGGTAGACGCGCGCCAGTTCGGTCCAGGCGCCCTTCAGGCTGCCGGCGGAATAGACCTTGAGGGTCACGGGCGCCCCCGGTGCCGGCGAATTCATTGGCGTCCCCTGGGCACAGGCGCCAACGGATGCGACGCAAAGCGAAACGGCGGACAAGACATGCGTGAGTTTTAGCATAAAGCCCCTAGGGTTTGGCGTTCGGGAAAAACAGTTGCTGGCCGCCGATCTTGTAGCCCGCGATCACCTGCTGGCCTTCGGGCGACACCAGCCAGTCGATGAAGGCCTGGCCCAGCTCCTTTTTGACATGGGGAAATCTGGCCGGATTGACCAGCATGACCCCGTACTGGTTGAACAATTGCTTGTCGCCCTCGACCACGATCGCAAGGTTCGCGCGGTTCTTGAACGACAGCCAGGTGCCGCGGTCGGCGAGGATGTAGGCATTCATCGAGGCGGCGGTGTTGAGCGCCGGGCCCATGCCGGAGCCGGTGTCGCGATACCACGGGCCCTTGGCCGTATCGAGGTTGACGCCCGCTGCCTTCCAATAGCGCAGCTCGGCGGCGTTGGTACCGCTGCGGTCGCCGCGCGAGACGAAGGGAGCCTTCGCCGCAGCGACCTTGCGGAGGGCTTCGAGAATGTCCTGGCCGTGCGCCTTCGCCGGGTCGTCCTTCGGGCCGATCAGCACGAAGTCGTTGTACATCACGTCCTGCCGCCTGGTGGCGAAGCCTTCGGCCAGGAATTTCTCCTCGGCGGCCTTGTCGTGTACGAACTCGACGTCGGCATCGCCGCGCCGGCCCATGTCCAGCGCCTGGCCGGTGCCCACCGCCACCACGCGCACCTGCACACCGGATTTCTTTTCGTAGATCGGCAGCAGGTAGCCGAACAGGCCGCTTTGCTCGGTGGAGGTGGTAGAGGCGACAGTGATGTATTTTTCTTGCGCCTGCGCGGGGACCGTGCAGGCGGTGCAGGCGGCGAGCAGTGCGCCGGCGAGGTAGAGGCGTCGTTTGAGGTTCATGCGGTTTCTCCTTGGAGATAAGACTGGCCGGCGCCGGAGCGCGGCCGGGTAAAAAATTCTTGTGTGGGCGTGTGCTCGGCCACCCGCCCCTGCTCCAGCACCACCACGCTGTCGGCGAAGCGCCGTGCCAGGCCGCGGTGATGCGTGGTCATGATGATGGAGGTGCCGCCTTCGGCGATGCCGGCGACGATGTCTTCGACCGCGCGGATGGCGGCCGGGTCGAGGCTGGCGGTGGGTTCGTCGAGCAGCAGCACGTCGGGCTCGAGGGCCCAGACGCGCGCCAGGGCCACGCGCTGCTGCTCGCCGCCGGAGAGCACGCGCGCGGGGCGTGCGGCCAGGTGGGTGAGGCCGACGCGCTGCAGTGCCGCCGCGGCCCGCTCGCGCAGGCGCGCCCGCGCTTCATGGCGATGCGCGGGCGACAACAGCAAGCCGTAGAGCACGTTGTCCAGCGCCGAGCGCCGCAGCAGCACCGGCTTCTGGAACACCATCGCCAGGCGCGGTACACGACCCTCGCGCGCGGCCCAGCGCACCGCGCCGCCGGTGGGTGCGAGCAAGCCGTGCATCAGGCGCAGCAACACGCTTTTGCCGGCGCCGTTGGGGCCGAGGATCACGGTGCGCCCGGCGGGCAGCACGAGATCGATGCCGTCGACGGCGCGATGCCCGCGCCCTTCGAACACCAGGCCGCGCAATTCCACTATCACGGGCTTATCCATAGCGCCGCGCCGCCCATTCACGAATGCCGTAGGCGCCGGCGTTGAGCACCAGCACGATACCCACCAGGATCATGCCCAGGCCCACCGCCAGCGGCAGGTCGCCCTTGCTGGTCTCAAGCGCGATGGTGGTGGTCATCACCCGCGTCACCCCGGCGATGTTGCCGCCGACAATCATCACCGCGCCGACTTCGGAAGCCGCGCGCCCGAGGCCAGCGAGAAATACCGTCAGCAGGGAAAAGCGCGTATCCCACAGGAGCGTGAGCGCCGCCTGCCAGGAGCGCGCGCCGAGGGAGCACAGCTGCTCTTCGTATTCGCGCCAGGCGTCTTCGATCACCTGGCGCGTGAGCGCGGCGATCAAGGGGGTGATCAGGATGAACTGCGCGAATACCATCGCCCGCGGCGTGAACAGCAGGCCCAGCGGCCCTAGCGGCCCGGCGCGCGAAAGCAGCAGGTAGACCACCAGCCCCACCACCACCGGCGGCAGGCCCATGGCCGCGTTCAGCAGCACGACGACCGAGCGGCGGCCGGGAAAGCGCGTCACCGCCAGCGCCGCACCGATCAGCCCGCCAAAGAGGGTGGCGAGGGACACCGACGCCAAGCTCACCATCAGCGACAGGCCGATGATGGAATATAGCTGCGCGTCGAGCGAAAACACCAGGCGCGCGGCATCGGCCAGGCTAGCGGCAATCCAGTCCATGCAATGGAGAAAAAGAATACGCCGGCCGCGGCGGAAACCTTCGCATTTCCTCTGCGCGCCGCCGGGATTTGGGCTGGCTATGGTAGCGCGAGCCGGGAGAAAGCCAATATGTGATTTACAGCATATCCCCTGATTCGCCCACAGTGAAACGCGCCGAGGTCAAGGCTTGGCGCCCTGCATCACCCGCAGCACCAGCAGGCGCTTGACGTGGCGCGGGCCAGGGTTGCGGTCGTCGAAGGCAGCCAGGCCGAGCGGGCCTTCCGCGGCGTCCTGCGGCTTGCCTTCGCGCTCGTCCAGCACGACGATGTGCGCGCCGGCTGCGCTGTTGTAGATCTCGCCCCAGGAATAGGCAACCTCGTAATTGTCGCTGGCAATGGCGAAGACGGCGGCACGGCGCTTCATGTGCGGGTCGAGCTTGTTGAAGCCGGCGCGGTCCAGCACGTCGGCAAGCAGCACGCCGCCGTAGTGCACCACCGTCTCCGGCCCCTTGCCGTTGCGTGGCGCGCGCTTGTCTTCGACCGCCTGGCGCTTCATGCCGCGCAGGTCGGCGAGCGTCAGCGTGGTCGGTGCATCGCCGATGCCTTCGATGCGCAGGGCGGCTTCCTGCGCCTGGACGGCGGGCGCGGCGAGGAAGAACAGCGGCGCGGCCGCAAACAGCCCGAGAACGAAGCGATGGGAAAAGAGCATGCGGTCACCTGCGGCGGTCGGATGAAAGGAGGGTGCGTCGCGCTGTATACCACCATGCACGACGCCTGCACTCTAGCAGATCAGCATTCGATCAGGCGCGCCGCCTCGATGTCGATCAGGCCGGCGCGCACTTCGCGCCCGTGAATGGCGGCGAGCGCTTCGCGGTAGGCGGCGATCTGCGCGCGGTAGGCCGGCAACTCCTCTTCCGTCACGCGTGCCTTGTAGTCGAGCACCCACAAGGCCTCGGCGAATTCGACCACGCGGTCGGCGCGCTTGACTTCGCCGCCGGCGATGATTTCCAGTTCGTTGACGGCGCGGCGGAATTGCGCAGGGTCGAAAAAGCGCTTCAGTTCCGGCAGCGCCAGGGTGGCGCGCGCGCGGCGCAGCAGCTCGGCGGTGGCGAACAGCGGCAGGCTGGTGCGCGCGGCCACGGCGGCGGCGTCTGGCGTGGGGCG
The DNA here is from genome assembly GCA_036498945.1 of Burkholderiales bacterium. GTDB lineage: Bacteria > Pseudomonadota > Gammaproteobacteria > Burkholderiales > JAEUOS01 > JAQGMJ01. The sequence goes on from DASYEQ010000152.1 coordinate 4,864, forward strand.
GCCGAGGTCGGTCTCGTCCAGCACGGCTTGCAGCACGGCGTGGAATTGCGTGCCGGCGAGCATGGCGGCGGTGGGCGGCGGGCGGCGCAGGCCGATGGGGGGTACGTCGTAGTGTTCGGCCAGCGGTGTTTCAGCGGCCGTGGCTTCCTGCGGCGCAGCGGCGACAGTGGCCGACGGCAGTTCGCCCCAGGCGAGCGGCGCATCGGCGCCGGGTTCGGGTACTTCGCCTTGCAGCAGGTGATTGAGCGCGCGGGAGATGCGCTGGTAGGCGCTTTCGTCCTTGGCGTTGCGGTTCTCCACCCCGGTCACCACCAGCAGTTGCTTGGCGCGGGTCATGGCGACGTAAAGCACGTTGAGTTCCTCGATCGCGTCCGCCGCTTCCTCGGCGGCGATCAGCGGCTCGCGCGCGGCGCCGATGCCGCCGGCCAGCAGGGAGAAATGCTCGGGCGCATCGGCCTGCGGCGGCCAGGCGATCAGCGCGCCGCCGCGGCTGCGCGCGCTGCCGCCGTTGGCGTCGGCGAGAAAGACGATCGGGGCTTCCAGGCCCTTGGAGCCGTGCACGGTCATCAGGCGCACCGCTTCGCCGGCGGCGGTGGGGGCTTCGTCGGGCGATTCGTTGAGGTCGCCGCGGCGCGCGCTTTTCAGGTCGTCGAGAAAGCGCGGCAGGCTGGGAAAGCGCCCGGCTTCGAGCTGCAGGGCGAGCGCGATGAAGGCCTCCAGGTTGGATTGCGCGCGCTCGCGCAAATGCGCGGGCATGGCCGCGGCGTAGCGCGGCAGCACTTCGGCCTCGTCGTAGATGCGGTCGAGCAGGTCGTGCACCGGCAGCAGGCCGGCGACTTCGCGCCAGGCGCCGATCAGCGTGCGTGCGCGCATCAGGGCAGGCGGCAGCTCGTCGGTGCGGGAAAGGCATTCCCACCAGGTGGTTTTGGGGGCGACCCGCGTGGCGAGGGCGATGAGATCGTCGTCGCTGGCGCCGAACAGCGGCGACTTGAGCGCATGCGCCAGCGCCAGGTTGTTGGCGGGCGTGACCAGGAATTCGATCAGGGCATAGAGGTCGCGCGCTTCCAGCGTGTCGAGCAGGCCGCCCTGGCGCGCGGTGACAAAAGGGATGCCTACGGCGCGCAGCGCAGCTTCGATCGCCGGCAGCGCGGTGCGCTTGCGCGAGAGGATCATGATGTCGCCGTGGCGCGCGGGGCGCTCGATGCCGCCTTCGGCCACCAGCGCGTGGCCGGCAAGCTCGCCGATGCGCCGCGCGATCAGCGCCGCTTCCTTCTCGCGGCGCACGCGCATGTCGGCGGCTTCTTCGCGGGCTTCCCGCAGCGGGTTGCGCAGGACCGTGCGGGCCGCGGGCTTTTCATCACTTTGCGCCGGGGGCCAGAGTTCGACGCGGCCGGGCAGGTCCTGCATCACCGTGCCCTGGTTCTGGAAGCGCTCGTAGGTAGATTCGCTGCTGAACAGGGCGTTGACCACGTCGACCACCCTGGGCGCGTTGCGCCGCGTGGTGTTGAGCGGCAGGTGCGCGGCCTGCCAGTGCTCGCGCAGCCACAGGCCGGCGGCGTCGAAGATGCGCGCGTCGGCCCGGCGAAAACGGTAGATCGATTGCTTGGGGTCGCCCACCAGCAGCACCGAGGGCCGCGCGGCGTCGCCGCCGTAGGCCGCCAGCCAGCCCTTGAGGGCGGCCCATTGCATCGGGTTGGTGTCCTGGAATTCATCCAGCAGCAGGTGGCGCACGCGCGCATCCAGCCGGGCGTGCAGGTAGGCGGCGTGTTCCTCGCCGGTGAGTAGCGCCGTGGCGAGCCATTCGGCGTCGGTGAAGTCGATGGCGCGGCGCTCGCTCTTGACGGCAGCGAATTCTTCCAGCAAGGCGACGCCGCAGGTGAAGGCGGCGGCGTTGAGCAGCACGATGCGTGCGTCTTCGAGGGCCGATTCGACCGCCAGCAGGGCTTCGGCCAGGCGCGTGTGCAGCGAAAGGAATTCCTCTTCGACGGCGGCGCCGCCGAGTTCGGCGGCCTGCGCCTTGGTCGCCTTGCGCGAACGCACGGTGCCGGCCTTGGTGAGCAGCACCGCCTTGAAGCAAGCGTAGCGCGCGGCGGCATCGTCGGCGGGGTCGGTCCAGCGCTGCGCCAGGTTGCTGTCGGTTTTGGTGCTGCGCTTGCCGAGCAGGCTGCCGTAGCGCGCGCAGGGCTCGATGTGGATTTCGACAAAGGCCGCCACCGGGTCATGGCCCTCTTCCACTTCCAGCATCAGGGCGAGGCGCTCGGCGGCGTCGAGAGCCGGCTGTTCATCTCCGGCGGTGTAGGCCCACCACTCGGCGCGGCGCGCGGCGAAATCGAACAGCAGGCCGCGGGTGGAGGACAGGCCCAGTTCGCGCAGCAGGGTTTCGAAGGCGGCGTGCAGTTGCGCGGCCGCTTCGCTGCTCCCGGCGGGTTCGCGCGCCAGGCGCATCGCCAGGCGCTGCCAGGCTTCGCCGAGCAACTGGCCGGGCGCGTCGGTGAGGGTGGCGCCGTGCGGGTTGACCGTGCCGGCGTCGGCATCGGGTGCGGCCAGGGGGGCCAATTCGATCAAGCGCAAAAACCAGCCGTGGAAGGTGTCGATGGCGATGCCGGGCTCGGCGGAGAGCACGGTTTCGTACAGGCCGCGCGCCAGCGGCAAGGCGTCGCGCGCGGCGGTCTCATCCAGGCCGCGCTGCTGGAGGAATTCCAGCACTTCCTCTTCGGGAGCCAGGGCGAGTATGCGCAGCCAGTCATCGAGGCGCTCGCGCATTTCCTGCGCCGCCTTGCGGGTGAAGGTGAGCGCGAGAACGGAGGAAGGCGGCGCGCCCGCCAGCAACAGGCGCAGCATGCGCGAGACCAGGAGCCAGGTCTTGCCGCTGCCGGCGCAGGCTTCGACCACGGCGGAGCGGGCGGGATCGAGGGCGGGCCACAGGGGGTTGCTCATGAATCAGCGCCCTCCCCGGCCCAGACGTCGCGCCGGCACAGGCCGCGCATCTCGCAATAGCCGCAGGCGGCTTCGATGCCGTTGGCGATCAGCCCCTCGCCATCACGCAGGGAGGAGAACAGCGTGGCGATGCGCTGCCATTCGTCTTCCGGCAGGTGATTCGGATTGGCGGGCACCGTCTGCACCGCGTCACCATCGACGCTGACAAAGCTGGCGCTGCACTCGCCCTGCTCCGCTTGCGAGAGGGCGTAGACGGCGAGCTGCACGTCTTCGCCGGCGTCCTTCACCTTGGCGCGCAGGCTGGACACGGACTGGGTCTTGTAATCGAGCACTTCGATGCTGCGTATTTCTTCACCCGCGCCTTGCGTATCGATGCGGTCGAGACGGCCATAGAGCAGCACGCCAGGCTCTTCGCCGACCGCGATCTCGCCGCGTTTTTCGCCGGCGCGATAGGCCCAGCCTTCGGCTTCGCGCTCCAGTTGCCAGTCGAGGTAGGACTCGGCCATGCCTTCCCAGCGCAATTTCCAGCCCAGGCTGAGGTAGTTGAATTCGACCGGGGCGGCGAATTCTGCTTCCGCCAGTTCATGCAGCGTGGCCAGCAGGCGCTCGCGCGCCACGCCGGTGATGCGCGGGTATTGCAGGTGAAAGCGTTGCAGGATGCGGTGCACCCATTCGCCGTAATCGCGCTTTTCGAATTCCTCGCGCACTTCGTCCTGCTCGTTGAGCTTGAGCAGGTGGCGCGCGAAGAACTGGTAGGGGCAGACGATCAGGCTGGCATAGGCGGAGACGCTGACGCGCGCGGGCAGCAGTTGCGGCGCGGCCGGCGCGGGCGGCGCGCTGATGCGCGAGGCTTCGGCGCGCGCGCTGCGCGGCGCTTCGATCACCAGCGTGGGCAGATCGGCGGCGCGATACAGCGCATCGAGCCGGCTCAAAAAGGGCGACAGCGGATTGGGGTCACCGGCCTCGAAGGCCCGCCAGGTGGCGGCGGCCGCGGGCGCGGCGGCGAGCACCAGGCCCAGGGCGTCGCGCATTTCGCGGGTGGCGGCTTCGCGCGTGGACAGGCCCAGCTCGGCGCGCAGGCGCGGGGTGAACAGGGGCCCCGGCGCGGCTTCGCCGGGCAGGTGGGCGGCGTCCGCCCCTACCAGGAGCACGGCATCGAACTCGCGGAGTAGCGCGGCTTGCAGGGTGGTGAGAACGACCGGGCTGTCGATGGCGGTGTCGCGGAAGGTGGCGCCCTCCAGTTCGGCCGCCAGCCAGGCGCGCCATTCGGTCACGGTGTAGCGCGGCGCATCAGGCGCTTCGAGCGCGGCCATCAGGGTTTGCAGCAGGTCGAGCACGGCGGCGCCGGCTGCATCGGCCTGCAGGGCGCCGGCGGTATCGAGGTCGGCGAGCGTGTCGGTGAGGAGTGCGCACCATTCGGCGAGCGTGGCGGCGCGCCGCGACCAGGGGCGCGCGGCGGCTTCCATGCGCTCAAGGAAAGCGGTGGCGAGGTCGCGCGCTTCGCCATCTTCGATCGCGCGCACGTGCAGGGCCTTGCGCATCGCCGCCAGGCCCGCCAGTACGTTGTTTTCGCGAATGGCGGCTTCCAGGCAGGCGACGGCACGCTCGCGCAATTCCGCCGGCACGCCGGCGAATACGTGCGGGGACTTGAGCCAGTCGAGGGTGTCGCGCTGATGAAAGCCGCCGGTGGCCGCCTCGACCCAGCGCATGGCGCAGGTGGCGGCGGAGGTGGTGGAAAGCTTCCAGCCGGATTCGTCGGCCAGCAGCACCTGGCGGCGCTCCAGCAGCGCGCGCATGCGCCGCGCGGTGAGGCGGTCGAAGGCGAGGATGGCGATGCGGCGCCGGCCGGCGGCGAGCCATTGCAGCACCTGGTTGGCGGCAAGATTCGCTTCCTGCTCCAGCGAGTGGGCGGCGCGAATTGCGATGGGAGCGGCGAAATGTTCCGGCGCCAGGGCTTGCGCGCGTTCGGACAACGCCGCGCCTTCGGGCTCCCAGGCGGCGGCAAGCAAGGGCGTGAGGCTTTGCGGGGCGATCACGGCGAACGGCATGCGCTGCGCCAGCGCAGCGGCGAAGGCTTGCTCGTGCGCGGGCAATTCGCCCATGATGCCGCCGCTGAGCCACGCGATGCCGCTGGGCGCATAGGCTTCGCCCGCGGCAACCGCCTGCAGCCAGGCCTGCTGGCGCAGGCGCCGCGCCAGGCCAGGGTCGAGCGCCGCGCCCGGCTGCGGCTTGGCATAGGCGCGCCAGACTTCAAGCACCAGTTGCGCTTCGGCGCCGGCTACGCGGGCGGCGGCGGCGCGGTAGTGGGATTCGATGACGCGCTTGACGCGCGGCTCGTCTTCGGCGAGGGCGAGCTTGAGCGAGAGTTCGTCGGCCAGGGCGAGCAGTTCGCGCACGGTTTCCCATGGCGGGTCGCCGCCGTACCAGCCGCGCGCCTTCAGCAGGCGGTACAGGCCGGCGGTGCGGGCGGCGCGCGATTGCACCGCGCTTTGCAGCGGCGCGCGCGCCAGCCAGGTTTCCAGGGTCTCCAGGCGCGGCGGCAAAAAGGCGGCCAGCCCCCTGCGCGCGGCGGCGCGCGCCAGGGCGCTGCGCAGGGCCGGGGCGGCGTTGAGGGCGGGAATCAGGATCAGGCCGCGGCTGAAATCGGACGGCGCGCCCGCAGCGGGCAAAAGGGCGAGCGCGGCGTCGGCGGCGGCATCGGCATAGCCGGGGCCGGGCGGCAGCAAAGTCAGGGGCAGGCGGGGGGCGGTGCTCACAGAATGATCAGGGGCTTGAAACGGCCGCGCCTGCCTTCAACTATGGCAAACGACGCGTTGCGCCGGCCCGGCATGGTCCAGTGGGATCAGGGGCAGTCCAACGTGCGGCGGTGGTTTTTGCTAGCATAGCTTACCTGCGCAATTTCGCTGGTCCGCAATCCATACAAATTCCGGAGTTTTCATGAGCGACAATATTTCCCACGTCACCGACGCGTCTTTTGACGCCGATGTCCTCAAGTCCGACGCCCCCGTGCTGGTGGACTATTGGGCCGAGTGGTGTGGCCCGTGCAAGACCATCGCCCCGGTGCTGGAAGAAGTCGCCAGCACCTATAGCGGCAAGCTGAAAGTGGCGAAGATGGATGTGGATGCGAACCAGGAGATCCCGGCCAAGCACAACATCCGCGGCATTCCCACGCTGATGCTGTTCAAGGGCGGCCAGGTGGTCGCGACCAAAGTGGGCGCGATGAACAAGTCGCAGCTGACGGCTTTCCTCGACAGCCACCTGTAAATTACATGGCTTGGCGGCGCCCGTGGGCGCCGCCAAGCCATGTTGTATTTACGCCACGCAGGATGGTGCCTGATTGACAGGGCTTGGCTTCCGGCTTACCCTGCGCTTCATTCCCAGCCGCACGCGCCTTGAGAAAGGCCGCAGCCGGCACGCAATACCCCCCATTCAGTTCCTCTTTCAGCCCCCTCGTACGATCCTGTTTGCAGTTTCACTGGCCGCAGTCCATCCATCTTTCCTCCTGCCCATGACGCCGCGCGCGCCCTGAGCCTCTCTTCGCGCAAACGCGCGCCCTCACCCGTCTCATCCATGCACTTCTCAGAACTCAAAAACTTCAACATCGCCCAACTCGTCGAGATGGGCGTTGAGCTGGAAATCGACAACGCCAACCGCATGCGCAAGCACGAGCTGATGTTCGCCGTGCTCAAGGCCAAGGCCAAGCGCGGCGAGGCGATTTTCGGCGACGGCGTGCTGGAAGTACTGCCGGACGGCTTTGGCTTCCTGCGCTCGCCCGACACTTCCTACCTCGCCGGCACCGACGACATCTACATCAGCCCTTCGCAGATCCGCCGCTTCAACCTGCATACCGGCGACACCATCGAGGGCGAGATCCGCGTACCGAAGGACGGCGAGCGCTACTTCGCGCTGGTGAAGGTCGACAAGGTCAACCACGACCTGCCGGAAAACACCAAGAACAAGATCCTGTTCGAAAACCTGACGCCGCTGTTTCCGGACAAGCAGCTGCGCCTGGAACGCGACATCAAGGCGGAAGAAAACATCACCGGGCGCATTATCGACATCGTCGCCCCCATCGGTCTCGGCCAGCGCGGTTTGCTGGTGGCTTCGCCGAAATCCGGCAAGACCGTGATGCTGCAGCACATCGCGCACGCCATCACTTCCAACCACCCGGACGTCGAGATGATCGTCCTGTTGATCGACGAGCGCCCGGAAGAAGTGACCGACATGCAGCGCACCGTGCGCGGCGAAGTGGTGGCTTCCACGTTTGACGAGCCCGCCGTGCGCCACGTGCAGGTGGCCGACATGGTGATCGAAAAGGCCAAGCGCCTGGTCGAACACAAGAAGGACGTGGTGATCCTGCTCGACTCCATCACCCGCCTGGCGCGCGCCTACAATACGGTGCAGCCGGCCTCCGGCAAGATCCTGACCGGCGGTGTGGACGCCAGCGCCCTGCAAAAGCCGAAGCGCTTTTTCGGCGCCGCGCGCAACGTCGAAGAAGGCGGGTCGCTGACCATCATCGCCACCGCGCTGATCGACACCGGCAGCCGCATGGACGACGTGATCTACGAAGAGTTCAAGGGCACCGGCAACATGGAAATCCACCTGGATCGCCGCATGGCCGAGAAGCGCGTGTACCCCTCGATCATGATCAACAAGTCCGGTACCCGTCGCGAGGAACTGCTGATCGAGCCTTCCGTGCTGCAAAAGGTGTGGATCCTGCGCAAGTTCCTCTACAACATGGACGAAATCGAGGCGATGGAATTCATGATGGACAAGATGCGCGCGACCAAGAACAACGCCGAGTTTTTCGACTCGATGAAAAAAGGCTAAAAGCTTCCGAAAAAAGTACACCCCTACTTTTTTCGGGCGTCTGCATAAAAGTCGCTGGCGGAGCCAGTCGATTTTTATGAGGAAGAGCAACGAAAGATCGAAAAGCCCCGGCGATGCCGGGGCTTTTTTCGCGCTGCGCGCGGGCCATTCCTGCCCTGTGGCATCACGACCTGCCGGCTTGACAAGCCAAACGCCGGCCCCCATCTGCAAGCTTTCTCAATCACGTCCCAAGACGCGTGAAAGGTTGCTCATGGGCGCACGTCCCCTGTTTATCGATGACGAGTCGGCCGGCCTGGCGGCGGCGCAGCCCGCCGGGGCCGAGTCGCTGCTCGCCGACGTTTCGCTGCTCGATTCCTACTCCCAGACCGTCACCGGGGTGGTCCACCGCGTCAAGGATGCGGTGGTGTTCATCGAGGTGCGCGGCAAGCCGGGGCGCGGTGGCCCCGGCAGGGAAAACCGGGGTGGCGGCACCGGTTCCGGTTTCCTCTTCACCCCGGACGGCTACATCCTCACCAACAGCCACGTGATCCACGACGCCACCGAGGTGCACGTCACCCTGGCCGACGGCACGCAGGCGCGCGCCGACATCGTCGGCGAAGACCCGGATACCGATCTGGCAGTCATCCGCATCGGCGCCACCGGCGCCCTGCCCCATGTCGAGTTCGGCGAATCGGGCAAGCTGAAGGTGGGCCAGATCGCGGTGGCGATCGGCAACCCGCTGGGTTTTTCGCACACGGTGACGGCCGGCGTGGTATCCGCGCTCGGGCGCTCGCTGCGCGCCAACTCGGGGCGGCTGATCCACAACGTGATCCAGACCGATGCCGCGCTCAACCCGGGCAACTCCGGCGGGCCGCTGCTGGATTCCGCGGGGCGCGCCGTTGGCGTCAACACCGCCATCATTCCCGGCGCGCAGGCGATCTGCTTTGCCACCGGCATCGATTCGGCCAAATGGGTGATCACGCAACTGTTCGCCCACGGGCGGGTGCGCCGCGGCTTCATCGGCGTCTCGGGCGCCACCGTGCCGCTGCCGCGCAAGGTGGTGCGCTATTTCGACCTGACGACCGAATCGGGCGTGCGGGTGATGGAAGCGCAGCGCGGCGCGCCGGCGCACCAGGGCGGCGTGCAGGCGAGCGACATCATCGTCGGCATCGACGGGCAGGACGTGGCGGATGTGGACGAATTGCAGCGCGTGCTGGACGACAGCCGCATCGGCAAGGGTTGCGTGATCCGCGTTTTGCGCGGCAGCCAGAAGCTGCACCTGCCGGTCACGCCGCTGGAGTCTCCGAGGTAGCGCGCCTTAAGCGCGGCGCGGCCGCGCCGTTGCGCAGACGCTAGTGCAGATCCTGGCGCGTCGACAGTGTCGATACGGAAGCGGCAAGGTCTGCCGGCTTGAGGTGTCGCGTGAGCAGCTTGGCGGGATTGCCGAAAACCGTGGTTCCCGCTTCGACATCGCGCGTGACCACCGCGCCGGCGCCGACGACGGCATATTCGCCAACCCGCACGTCGGGCAGGATGCTGCAATGGGGATGCAGGGTAGCGCCGGTGCCGATCACCGCGCCGCCGCCGATAAAGGCGTGCGAGCTGACAGTGGCGCCGTCGCCCAGGGTGACGTCGTGGCCGACGCAGGCGTGGCCCTGCACCAGCACGTGGCGCCCGAATATCACGTTGGAGGAAACACTGCAATTGCCGAGAATCAGCGCGCCGCTGGCGCTGTCATAAGCCTGCACCAACAGCGCGTGCGGCGAGACGATGGTGGCCAGGCGGCAGCCTTTTTCCGCGAGCTTGTGGCCGACTTTCACGCGGCCGGCGCCCGCACCGATGGCCACCACGTATTCACAGCCCACCGCCGCGCGATGGTCGGCGATGCGGCTGATGACATCTTTTTCCGCGGAGACGTCGTCGATGAAACCGAGCAGGTCGTAGTCGCCATAGACCTTGAGCCAGGCCGCGACCTCGCGGCCGAAGCGGCCCGCGCCGGCGATGATGATCCTGCGCTTGTTACTGGACACTATAGCCTCCGTCGACGATCAGGTTCTGCCCGGTGACAAAGCCGGCGGCCTCCGACAGCAGGTAGGCGATGGTGTCGGCCACCTCCCTGACCTGTGCGTAGCGCCCGCCCAGCGGGTAGCGCGCGCGGTCGGCGCGCACCGCCTCTTCGGACAATTGGGTGAGTCCCGCGGTCATCTCGGTCTCGACCATGCCGGGCGAGACGCAGTTGACGCGGATGTTCTTGTGGCCCATTTCGAGGGCCAGCACCTTGGTGATGCCGATCAGCGCACCCTTGCTTGCCGCATACGCCGCGCAGCCCTTGATCGCCACCGTGGGGCCGTTGATGGAAGACAGGAATACCACCGAGCCACCCTTGTTGATCTTGTTGGCACGGGCCAGTTCGGCCGTGAGCAAAAGCGGCGCGGTCTGGTTGATGGCGATCAGGCGCTGGTATTTCTCCAGCGAGAAAAAGCGGATCGGGTTGTTGTCCACCATGCCGGCGGAGTGCACCACGCCATCGATTGGCGGGAGCTCTTCCACCCGCGCGCGGTAAGCGTCGAAATCGGTAAGGTCGAACGCGACGGGCGTGACGCGATCAGGCGCCAGGGCCGCAAGTTCGTCCAGGCGCGCGGCGTTGCGGCCGAGGGCGATAACGCGGCAGCCAACGTCCAGCAGGCGGCAGGCGGTGCCATGGCCGATGCCCGAGGTGGCGCCGGTCACCAGGATGGTTTTGCCTTCAAGCCGCATGCATCGCCTCGTTGTAGACCTGATGGAAATGCGCCACGCGCGCCTCGCAAGGCTGCAACTGGCAAGGATGGCGGGCGTATTGCAGGCCGATCTGGGACGTTTCCAGCAGCACACGGTCCTCTTCCAGCACCTGGGCGCCGAAGGTGATGGCCTGCTCCTTGAAATAGTCGCGGATCGCCGTCTTCTGGCGCATCAACAGCGGCGTTTCCCACAGTTCGTATTCGAGCAGGGTCTCGCCGGGACCTATGGGCAGGAAGTGGCCGACGTAGGCGATCAAACCTGACGTGACGCCGATGAACAGATTCGGCGCGACGTAGGCGTGGGTGTAGCCGCGCTTGTAATCCGGGATCAGGCGGCGCACTTTCGCGTCCTCGCCGTCTTTCGGGGCCATGAAGTGCCAGGAGCAATCGTCCTGGTGGTTCCATTCGAACCCGGTGGTCGAGCTGAAGCCCTGGGCCACGAATGAAGGCCCGTGCAGGAAGGACAGGTGATAAGCCTCCAGCACGTTTTCCACCAGCAGCTTCCAGTTCGCCCGGTGCGGCAGGGTCGCGGCGTGAAAGGCCTTGGAACCGGGTTCCGGGGCGAAGCCCACTGCTTCCAGCGCGTTACGCACGGCGTCAAGCGCCGGGGCATTGCCGTCCAGGCCGGCGAACAGCAGGCCTTCGACGTTCGCGGTGGGATAGCCTTGCAGTTGCTTGTGCTTGACGCAGCCCGGGTCGGACAGCGGCGCCACGCGCAGCCGGCCGTCGGTCTCGTAATGCCAGCCGTGATAGCCGCAGCGCATCGGCTGTTCGCCATAGCCCAGCGGGTGGATCAGGTTGCCGCGATGCAGACAGACGTTTTCCAGGGTGGCGAAGTCTTCGCCATTCCCGCGTGTCACCAGGGCGCGCTTGCCGGCGAGGTAAGCGCGATAGGCGTTGGGCGACTCCACGCGCCAGGCGCTGCCGACGAACAGCCGGGCGCCGAAAACGCGCTCCTGTTCACGCGCGAAAATCTCCGCGCTGGAGTAAGCCTCAGGCGCGATGGACATCGTCGGTTTCAACCCAGGAGAGCACCGTGCCGGCCGGCAGCACCGCGGTGGCGGCGCCCCAGGAGAGGCCGACGCCGAAGCCGGCGAACAGCGCGCGGCAGGGGAAGCTCCAGGACGCGCGGGTGTGGCAGATGGTGAGGGGAATCGACACCGAGCTGGTGTTGCCGAAGTGTTCGAGCGAGGACGGCAGGTGACCTTCAGGGGCGCCGATCTTCTTGCGGATGGTGTCGTTGATCATCTTGTTCGCCTGGTGCAGCACGTACTGGTCGACGCTCTCCGGCGCCCATTGCGCGGATTGCAGCGCGCGCGTGATCGAGGGCGGCACCTTGGAAATGGCGAAACTGAAAATGTCGGCGCCGCGCAATTGCAGGTTGGCCATGTTGCGCGGCAGGCCGTTCTTGTCGGGTTGCGGCACCAGGGATTCGGCGCTGACGGGGTGGCGCGAGGCCGGGCCACCGCCGGGGATGATGATGGCTTGCGAACCGCGGCCATCGGTCATCAGGTCGAAGTGCATGGGCGCGGCGGATTCATCGAGTTCCAGCGCGGTGGCCGAACCGGCGTCGCCGAACAGCGGCCAGCTCGACTTGTCTTCGACATTGCAGACCTTGCTCGAGACGTCGCCGATCACCAGCAGCGCGCGCTTGATGCCGGCGGTCTTCATCAGCGAGCCGACGATCATCAGGCCGTAGGGGTAGCTGGAGCAGCCGAGATTGACGTCGAAGGCGATGCAGGTGTTCGGCAGGCCGAGGCGGTGCTGCAGCAGGATGGCGGTGGCCGGCACCGGGTGATCGCCCGTCTGGGTGATCATGATCAGCGCGCCGATCTCCTCGCTTGGCCAGGCCAGCCTGCCGAGCAGGTCGGTGGCGGCGGCCTGACACAGGTCGGAGGCGCACTGGCCCCCGGTGACGATACGGCGCTCGCGGATGCCGGTGCTTTTGGAAAAACGCTCGGCTTCCTCCGCCGTCATGTGCGGGTAGTCGGCGATGCGCGCGACGGTCCTGGGCACCGCGGTGGCGATGCCGCGGATGGCAACTCCGCTGACTTCGGCCATGGCGGGCTCAGTGGCGGGTGCTGATCAGCGACCAGAGGTCGCCGATGGTGTCGGTGGTGTCGAGTTCGTCGCCGCCGATGGTGACCTGGTAGGCGTCGTCGACCATGGCGATCACCGACAGCGCGCACAGCGAATCCCAGCTGGCGAGATTCTTGAAGACGGACTCGGCGTTGACGCCCGCGGCGTCGACCTCGACGGCGTTGGCGAAATTGGCGACAAAGGCGTTCAGGGACATGGGGTACCTCGCGGGGGTGAAGGCCGGGATCAGATGAGGGAAAGTTCGGTTTCGCGCGTCGCGCCGGTGCGCGCGGGGCGCCGGCTGGCGGCGAGGCCGCGGATGACTGCGATCACTTTATCCTGCACGTCCTGTTTCAAATCGGGGAATATCGGCAGGCAAAGCACCTTATTCGACACCGTGCGCGCCACCGGCAGGTTGGCCGGCTGCGCGGAGGGCAGGTCGCGATAGGTGGGGAAATCGCTGATCAGGGGAAAGAAGTAGCGCCGCGCATGGATGCCCTGCTCTTTCAGCGCCGCGTATACCTCGTCGCGGCTGGCGGGAAAGTCGGGTTCGATCAGCACCGGGTAGTAGGAATGGTTGGCGATGACATTCGCCGGATTGCGCGGCAGGGTGAGCCCCGGCACGCCGGTAAGACCCGCGCGATAGCGATGGGCGACAAAGCCGCGCAGGGCCAGCGCTTCGTCGATGTGCTTGAGTTGCAACAGGCCGAAGGCCGCCTGCACTTCGTTCATCTTGGCGTTGATGCCGGGGGCGATGACGGTGGTTTCGTCGACGAAGCCGAAGTTCTTCAGATCATCGACGTGGGTCTTGCTGGCGGCGTCGGGAGAGATGACCGCGCCGCCTTCGAAGGTGTTGAATACCTTGGTGGCGTGGAAACTGAGGATCGAAAAGTCGCCGGCGTTGAGGATGGAGCGGCCGTCTTCGCGCACCGCGAAGGCATGCGCGGCGTCGTAGATCACCTTCAGGCGGTGCTTGCGGGCGATGGCGTCGATGGCTTCGGTATCGCAGGGGCGGCCGTAGACGTGTACCGGGAGGATGGCGGTGGTGCGCGCGTTGATTGCTTTTTCGATGCTGCGCGGGTCGAGATTGAAGCTGTCGGGGTCGATGTCGGCGAACACCGGGCGGATGCCGTTCCAGTGCAGCGCGTGGCTGGTGGCGACGAAGCTGTAGGGCGTGGTGACGACCTCGCCGCCGATGCGCAGGGCCTGCAGCGCGGTGATCAGCGCCAGGGTGCCGTTGGAAAACAGCGAGATGAATGGCACGCCGAGGTATTCGGCCAGCGCCTTTTCCAGTTGCTGGTGGAACTGGCCGTTGTTGGTCAGCCACTTGCTGCCCCAGATGCTCTCCAGGTAGGGGATGAATTCCGCCAGCGGCGGCAGGAAGGGCTGGGTGACGAAAGTGGGCTGCGGGCCGGTTTGCATGATCGGCGGTCCTTCAGGCGGCCAGCGCGGCGGGTTTGCGCGCGGCGGTGAATTCGGCGATGGCGGCATCCACCGGCGTGGCGGTGTCGAGATGATGGACATCGCCGCGCAGGTGGTTGAGCCACATCAGCCGGTAGGCGGCTTCCATGCCGGCGACGAAGCCGTCGTAATCCATCAGGTGGCTGGCCTGAATCCGCGGGCGGATGTCGGCGCGATAGGCGGCCAGCTTCTGCGGCGCGCGCGCCAGCTCGACCGCCTTGGCGATGTACTGTTCTTCGCCGGCGCAGATGGTGTCGCCGATGTGCAGGGCGCGCAGCGCGGAAGCGGTGGAATTGGCGAACGCCTGGTCGCTTTCCATGCAGATGATCGGCAGGCCCATCCACAGCGAATGCAGGGTAGTGGTGCCGCCGGAAAGCGGCGCGGTGTCGAGCGCGATGTCGATCACCGTGCCCAGTTGCATGAAACCGTCCAGCGGCATGCGCGGCAGCACGCACAGGCGATCGAGCGGGAGCCCTGCGGCCTCCAGCCGGGCGCGCTGCTGCGCGATCGCCTCTTCCTGGGTGCGCTCGGAACCGATGAGGATGAGGATGGAATCGGGCACCTGCTCGAGGATGCGGCGCCATACACCGAGCATCCTGTCGGTGACCTTTTTCAGGTTGTTGAGCGAGGCGAAAGTCACGCGCCCCTTGGCGACCATCGGCGGTTCTTCCGCCAGCGGCGTGTCCGGCGGCGGCAGGTAGATGGCGTTGCGCTCGACGCGGAACAATTGTTCGCGGTGCCCGTGCTCGGAGGCGCCGGGCGGGTCGAGAATCGCGTCGGTGATGCGGTAATCCATCGCCTTCATGCCGGTGGTGTACATGAAGCCCAGCCAGGTGACCTGCACCGGCGCGGCGCGGCGCGCGAACATCAACAGGCGGTTGCCGACGGTATGGCCGGACAAGTCGATCAGCACGTCGATCTTCTGCCGGCGCACCAGCTCGCAGGCATCTTCGTCGGAGAAGCCGGAAATGTCGAACCAGGCGTCCACCGCCGGGCGGATGCGCTCGGTCACGTGGTCCACCGCGCCGGAGGAAAACACCGAGACGTGGAAATGCTTGCGGTCGTGGCGCGCGAACATCGGCTCGACGAAAAACGCCACGGCGTGGTTGCGCAGGTCGGCCGAGACATAGCCGATGCGCAGTTTGCGCGCCGGGTCGCGGTCGCAGCGGATCGGCTTGGCGGCGTCGGTAAGCGGGTCGGCGAAGCGCTCGGCCCAGTCCTGGAAATAGGCCAGCGTCAGCGCCGGGTCGCACCCGTGGGTGGCATGCAGGTAGGCGCGCAGCGGGTAGAGCTTGTGGTTGGCGGGGTCGAGCGCCACCGCGTGGTCGATCAGGTCGATGGCTTCCGCCTGGTTGCCCATCAACTCCTGCGCCAGGGCGCAGCCGAACACGGCGCCGGCGTTTTTCGGGTCCATCTGCAGGATGAAGGCGAAGGTCTCCAGCGCCTGCTTCATCTTGAACATGTCGAGAAACGAAAAGCCCATCAGCGACCAGGCTTCCAGGTTCTGCAGATCGAGCGCGACGCAGCGCGTGAAGGCGACGATCGAATCGGCGAAGCGGTTGTTGCGCCGGTACAGGCGCCCGAGCAGGAACCAGCGTTGCGCATCGCCGGGCTGTTCGGCGAGCAGCTTTTCCTGCTTGAGGATTTCGGCGTGGATCTGGTTCATCGCGGCAGCCACGCGATTTGGCCGCGTAGCGTCTATTACGGAAAGATGCCAAGTAGCTTAAGGGCCGCCTCCCTTGCACCAAGGCCGGAACAGGTCCGGAAATCCGTATCAATTCATTGCCGGGGCCGAAACCGTGAAAACGGGCGCCCGCCGAATCGCGCCCGCCCCAAAGGGATGCCGCAACGCGTCATCAGGCCAAGAAAATATCTTTTATTTTCAATATGTTAAAAATATGACCGCGGAGGCGCCCGGGCGCTTACACAGGTTTACAAATAGACGTTAAAAAGTACTTGCCAAAGAGAATACGATTGATAATAATTATCAACAACAAAGCTTCCCTAGCCGCCAATCCGCCATGTACGTCTGCATTTGCGCCGCCGTTACCGAACGCCAGATCCGCGCTTGCGCCCAGGACGGCGCCACCTCGATGCAGGACCTGCGCGAAAAACTGTGCGTGGCCGGCAATTGCGGCAAGTGCGCGCGCCACGCCAAGACCATCCTGCGTGAAGTGCATGGCGCGGCCGGCGCTGTCGAGGCGGTCCCGATGATGGAAGCAGCCGGCGCGTAAAATCCGCCGCTGCCAAACAAAAAGCCCCGCTTGCGCGGGGCTTTTTGTTTTTGTGGCCGACACAGGTGCCGGTATTTCGGCGCCTGTGCTATTGCGGGCGCCGGTGCCCGGCGCCCTGCCCTTCTTACGCTTTCTTCAGGTCGTGATCCTTCAGCGGCAACTGGCGGACGCGCTTGCCGGTGGCGGCGGCAATGGCATTGAGCACCGAGGGCGCGGCGACGAAAATCGTCGGCTCGCCCACCCCGCCCCAGAAATCACCCGAGGGCATGACGATGACTTCGACCTTGGGCATCTCGTTGATGCGCATGATGCGGTAGGTGTCGAAGTTCTTCTGCTCGATGGCACCATCCTTCACCGTGCAGCCGCCCCATAGCATCGCCGACAGGCCGAAGGCGAAGGAGCCGGCGACCTGGCGCTCGATCTGCGCCGGGTTGACAGCGTGGCCGCAGTCGGTGGCGGCGACGATGCGGTGGATCTTCACTTCGCCGTCCTTGTCGATCGACACTTCCGAGCAGGCGGCGACATAACTGCCGTAACCCATGTGCTGCGCCAGACCGCGGTATACGCCTGCGGGCGCCGGCCTGCCCCAGCCGGCGCGCTCGGCCACCGCATTGAGCACGGCCAGGTGCTTCGGATGCTCCTTCAAGAGCTTGCGGCGGAATTCCAGCGGGTCCTGGTTCACTGCCGCGGCCAGCTCGTCCATGAAGCACTCGAGGTAGATCGCGTTCTGGTTGTTGTTCACACCGCGCCAGAAATGCGGCGGGATGTGCGGATTGCGCATCGCGTGGTCGATCAGCAGGTTCGGGATGGTGTAGCCGAACGCGCCTTCGGCGCCGCCGGCATTCAGGCCCTGGAAGGTGAAGGGGTCCTTGCCGTTGACGAGGTTGTGCGGGGCGACGAAGGCGATGATCGACTGGCCCGAGATGCGCATGTGCAGGCCGGTGAGGTTGTTGTCCTTGTCGAACGAGCCCACCATCTTGCACTGGGTGATCGGATGATAGCGGCCGTGCGTCATGTCTTCTTCGCGCGTCCAGATCAGCTTGATCGGCGTGCCGGGCATCTGCTTGGCAATGCTCACCGCCTGGCCGACGAAGTCATGCGTGGTGCGCCGGCCGAAGCCGCCGCCCAGGGGCATCTTGTGCACTTCGCACTTCGCCAGCGGATGGCCGGAGGACTCGGAGGTAGCGGCCAGCGCCACTTCGCCGTCCTGGGTCGCGGTCCATACCTCGCAATGGTCGGCGGTCCAGATCGCCGTGGCGTTCATCGGCTCCATGGTGGCGTGATGATTGTAGGGAACGCCGTAGACGGCCTCGACCGTTTTCGCCGCCTTGGCGATCGCGCCCTTGGCATCGCCATGCTCGTTGCCGACGTAGGCCTGCGGGGCATCCAGGCCTTCCTTCAGGACGGCGGCAATCGTCTCGCTGCTCACCTTGGCGTTGGGACCCAAGTCCCATTCGATCGGCAGGGCATCGCAGGCGACCTTGGCTTCCCACCAGTGATCGGCCACCACGGCGACGGCCGACTTGTTCACCTGCACGACCTTTTTCACGCCGCGCATGCCGATGACCTTCGAGGCATCGAAGCTCTTCACCGTACCGGTGAACACCGGGCAGTCGCGGATCGCCGCGCACAGCATGCCGGGCAGATTGACGTCGATGCTGTACTTCAGCGAGCCGTTGGTTTTCGGCGCGGTATCGAGGCGCTTGAGCGGCTTGCCGGCGATCTTCCAGTCTTTCGGGTCCTTGAGCTTGGGCTCCTTGGGCGGCTCCAGCCTGGCGGCGTCGGCGGCGACCTGGCCATAGGTGAAGGTACGCCTGGAGGGGCCATGGGTGATCACGCTGTTGGCGGCGCTGCATTCGGTGGCCGGCACCTTCCAGCGCGCGGCCGCGGCCTGCACCAGCATCATGCGCGCGGCGGCGCCGCCCTGGCGCACGTATTCGTTGGAAGCGCGGATGCCGCGGCTGCCGGCGGTGAAAAAATCCTTCCATGGACGGTTGCGCGCCAGGTTCTGGCCGGGGGTGGGAAATTCGGTCGAGACCTTGTTCCAGTCGCAATCCAGTTCCTCGGCCACCAGTTGCGCCAGGCCGGTCATGGTCCCCTGGCCCATTTCGGAGCGGGCGATGCGGATCACCACCGAGTCATCCGGCTTGATGAACACCCAGGCGGTGACTTCATTGCCCGGCACCTTGCCGAGGATGGTGGTGTCAGCGCCGAAATTGGCGCTGTGCATCGCCGCGGCATCGCCCATGGAGGCGCCGCCCGGGCTGGCGCAACCGCTGATGCCCAGCGCCAGGCCGCCGGCGGCGGCCGCGGAAGACATCAGGAAGTAACGGCGATCGGGGGAGATGATTTCGCTCATGGCCGCCCCTTCACGCTTTTTCCGCGGCGGCGTGCACGGCCGCGCGGATTTGTTGATAGGTGCCGCAGCGACAGATATTCGAAACGGCGGAATCGATGTCCGCGTCCGTCGGCTTGGGGGTGTCCTTGAGCAGGGCGGCAACTGCCATGATCATGCCGCTTTGACAGTACCCGCATTGAGGCACGTCGTTCTCGATCCACGCGGCTTGCACCGGATGCATCTTGCCCTTGGGGGCCAGGCCTTCGATGGTGACGATCTTCTTGCCTTCGGCGGCGCTTGCCGGGTAGACGCAGGTGCGCGCGGGAATGCCGTCGATATGCACGGTGCAGGCGCCGCATTGCGCCACACCACAGCCGTATTTGGTGCCGGTCAGGCCGATCCATTCGCGGATCGCCCACAAGAGCGGCGTGTCGGGCGCGGCATCGATCTGATGCTCCTGGCCGTTGACGTTGAGACGAATCACAGCGTACCTCCTTCGAGTCGTGTTGGTGTTATGGATGCTCTGGACCGGCGCTACTGTATGCCTGCGGCTTTGGCGTGTCCAGCGTGCGCGCCGAATCACGCACGCTGGCGCGGTTCGGATGGCGAATCAGCGCGTGATCGTGCCGGAGCAATGGGCAAGAGCGCGCGAGCATCGCAGGACCTCGGGGCGTGCATTGAAGGCAGCAGCAATGTTTGTTCTGCGAAGGCGGCTTGTTGCTTCCTGCCGCACAACGGCTTTTATGCGGCAATTGCCAAAACCGATGCTTCCGGGTTCAGAACCAATTTGACGCCGCAAAAAGATTGCTTTAACCTGCTTATGTTAGCGGTACCATGCAATGTTTGCAGCTTGCGCTGAATGCGGGCTGCGCCCATCATGGGGGCCGCCGACGGTGCAGGCAGGCGCGAACAAGACGCCGACAAAAACCATAGGAGACAAGCATGAGTTTTTCACGTCGTGAATTCTCTCTGGCCAGTGGCGCCCTGTTGTCCGCCGCTGCGCTGCCGAAGTCCGCGTTTGCCCAGGGTGAGCCGATCCGCATCGGCTGGCTGGCCGCAATGACCGGCCCCTCCTCCGCCCCGGCGATCGGCTTTGACCGCGGCGTGCATTTTGCCGCCGACCAGGTCAACGCCGCCGGCGGCGTCAAGGGCCGCAAGATCGAGATCATCACCCGCGACACGCAGGGCGACCCGACCAAGGCGGTGAATGCGACGCAGGAGATGATCAGCCAGTTGAAGGTGCACGCGATCTGGGGGCCGACCAATTCCGGCGAATCCCTCGCGGTGACGCCGATCATGGCGCGCGCCAAGATGCCCAACATCCACCCCTGCGTGGTGGATAGCCTGATCGACACGGCGAAGTACCCGAATGCCTTCCGCCTCGCGCCTTCCAACCAGCAGTGGGACGACGCGGTGCGCAACTACTGCCTGAAGATCCTGAAGGTGAAAAAGGTGGCGGTGATCGGCGACACCACCGGTTACGGCGTCTCCGCCGTCACCGCTTCGGTGGCGGCGTTGCAGAAGGATGGCGGCGACGTGGTCTACAAGGCCAACATCGACGCCACCCAGCCCGACATGACGCCCGACATGCTGCGCGCGAAGAATGCCGGCGCCCAGGCGATCGTGGTGTGGAGCGTGACCACCGGCATGGAGGCGCGCATGTTCAACACCCGCGCCAAGATGGGCTGGGACGTGCCCTTCGTCGGCCACCCTTCGCTTTCTTCCGGCGAGATCGCCAAGCTGATCGACAAGCCGGCCAACTGGGACAAGGTTTACGCCATCGGCTACAAGAGCGCAAGCTACGATGCCTCCGGCAAGCTGCCGCCGAAGAGCCAGGAGCTGATGGACAAGCTGACCAAGGCAAAGATCGAGCTGGGCGACACGCTCTATTGGTGGGTGGCGGGCGGCTACGATGCCATCACGCTGATCGCCAAGGCTGTGGAGACCTCGGGCGGTACGCAAGGCGCGGGCATCATCAAGTACTGGAACAGCCTCAATAAGTACCCCGGCTATTTCGGCACCTATACCTTCAACGACAAGCAGCACAACGGCTACCCCACCGACGAGGTGGTGATGTCGGCGGCTTCGTCTGTGAAGAACGGCACCTTCGCGCTGGCCCCCGGCTACAAGTAAGCCCGGCGGCACCATGCTCGCTTCGATCATCGCCGCGGGGCTGGCGGTGGGCGCGGTCTACGCGCTCATCGGCATCACCTACAACACCATGTTCGCCACCTCGCGGGTGATGAGCTTTACCGCGGGGCAATTGGGCATGCTGGGCGGCGTGTTCGGTTCACTGTTCATGCTGCGCTGGGGGCTGCACCTGGTGGTCGCCCTTCCCCTGGTGCTGCTGGCTTGCGCGCTGGTGGGCGTGGTGACGGAATTCGTCGCCGTGCGCCCGGTGCTCAAGAGCCTGGAGCAGCATCTCTACGTGCTCTCGACCCTCGCGCTGGCGCTGTTGATCCAGCAGGTGGCGGCGATCGAGTGGAGCACCGAGCCGCAGCCTTTCCCGCGGCTGTTCGGCCTGGGATCTGGCGCGTGGGACGAGAAGTTCTGGCTGCCGGTGGCGGCGCTGGCGCTGACAGTGGCGGGGCTCGAATATCTCTATCGCAAGACGCTGGTGGGCCATGCCTTCCTGGCGGTCGCCGAGGACAACTTCGCCGCCCGCGCACTCGGCCTGCCGGAGCGCGGGCTGCGCGTGGCCAGCTACGCGTTGGCCGGCGCCATCGGCGCTCTGGCGGGATTTGCCGGCGGCGAGCTGCTGTTGGCGTTTTTCGCCAACGGTGCGCTGCTCAACTTCTATGGCTTCGTGCCGATCGCGCTCGGAGGCCTGGGCAACAACCGCGGCGCGGTGATCGGCGGCCTGGCGCTGGGCCTGTTCCAGCAGGCGGCGAATTTCATCGTCGGCGGCATCTTCTCTTCGGTCGCGGTGTTCGCCTTGTTCATTATCGTGCTGCTGGCCGCGCCCCAGGGTCTGTTCGGCAGCAACACGGCGCGGCGGGTGTGAGACTGCATGAATACTGAAACCCTGGCCGCGAAGGACGCGCCGCGCGCGGCACACGGCCATGCCAATTGGCATGGGCTGATTCCGTTCGGCGTGGTCCTCCTGGCCGCCCTCCTCCTGCCGCTCAGCGGCAATGACTACTGGGCACTGATCGCCACGCGCTTTGCCATCTACTGGGTGCTGGTGGCGGGGCTGAACCTGATCGTCGGCTACGCCGGACAACTGGCGATCGGCTACGTGGCCTTGCTGACACTCGGCGCCTACACGACCTCCGTACTGGCCGCCGGCAAGCTGATGTCGCCCTGGCCGGTATGGGCGGCGCTGGCCGCGGCAGGGGGTATCGGCGCGCTGTTCGGCGTGGTGGTGGGCCTGCCGGCGCTGCGCCTGCGCACCTTCTATTTCGCCATGACCACGCTGGGCTTCGCCACCATCGTGACGCAGATCGCCCTGGCGTGGCAAAGCGTCACCGGCGGTGGCGTGGGCATTGCCGGGCCGGAGATGCCGGCGCCATTCAACAGCGCCTGGGGCTTTTACTACCTGTGCATGCTGTTCGCGGTGATCGGCACGCTGATCACCGCCAACGTCGCGCGCAGCCGCTTCGGGCGCGCGCTGATCGCGCTACGCGATGCCGAGGTGGCGGCCGAGGCAGTAGGAATTTCCAAGCCCTGGCTGCTGGTAAAGGTGTTCCTGCTCGCCGGCACGATGGCGGCGGTCGCGGGGGGTCTATTCGCCAGCCTGCAGACCTACATCACGCCGGATGCCTTTACCTTCGATTTGTCGCTGCTGTTTTTCATTTCGATTTTGATCGGAGGGCGCGGCTCCATCCTCGGGCCCCTGCTTGGCACCCTGCTGCTCACCATCCTGCCGGAGATCGCCGCGCCGCTGGCGGCGTGGGCCACCTTCCTCTACGCCGTGCTGTTGCTGCTGATCGTGCTGCTGATGCCGGGCGGCATCGCGGCGCTCCTCGACTGGCGCAACCGCAAGCCGCTGGCTTCCGCCCGCGCGATCGTGCCGCGCCCGGCGGCGCTGGCGGAACTCTATGGCGCGGAGGCGCGCACGCGCGCGCTCAAGGTCGAGGGCGCGGCGCTGGCTTTCGGCGGCCTGCGCGCGCTGGATGGTGTCGATCTCGAAGTGGCGGCGGGTCAGGTGCACGGCCTGATCGGGCCGAACGGCAGCGGCAAGACCACCATGCTCAATGTGATCTCCGGCTATTACCGGCCACAGGCAGGCGGCGTCAGCCTGGGTGACGCCGCGCTGCCGGGCAACGTTCCAACCTGCCGCGCCCTGCATGGCGTGGCACGCACCTTCCAGACGCCGCGCCTGGTGGGCGAAGCCTCGGTGCTGCAAAACGTGATGATGGGCGGCACCGTCTCCGGGCGCGCCGGATTCATCGAAGCCATGCTGTGCCTGCCGCGCCAGTTGCGCGACGAGCGCGAGATGACGCAGCGCGCGCTGTCGGCACTGCGCGTGGTGGGCCTGGAAGACCTGGCGCATGCGCGTGCCGACCGCTTGCAGCACAGCGAATTGCGCTTCATTGAGATTGCGCGCGCGCTGATGCTCAAACCCTGCCTGCTGCTGCTGGACGAGCCGGCGGCCGGCCTTTCGCCCGAAGAAATCCTGCGCCTGGGGGCGCTGATCAAGGCGATCAGCGCACAGGGCACCGGCGTGCTGCTGGTGGAGCACCACGCCGACCTGATTTTCGACATCTGCGATCACGTCACCGTGCTCAACCTCGGGCGGGTGCTGGCGCACGGCACGCCGGCGGAGATCCGCGTACACCAGGAGGTGGTCAGTGCCTACCTCGGCGCCTGAATTCCTCCTCGAGGTCAAGGGCCTCGCCGCCGGCTACGGCAAGATCGCCGTGCTGCACGGTGTCGACCTGTCGATTGCCGCGGGCGAAGTGGTGACCCTGCTGGGCCCGAATGGCGCCGGCAAGTCGACGCTCCTGCGCGCCATCTCCGGCCTGTTGCCCCTGACGGGCGGCAGCGTGCACTTCAACGGCGCCGACCTCACCGGCACCACGCCGCGCAAGGCGGTGCAGGCCGGGCTGGTGCACGTGATCGAGGGCCATCGCGTGTTCACGCAGATGTCGGTGGCAGACAACCTGCAACTGGCGGGCTACGGTTTGGCGCGCGCCGAGCGCACGCAGCGCATCGAGGAAGCCCTTGCCTATTTTCCTGAAATCGCCGCCAAGCGCCACGACCGCGGCGGCGCGCTCTCCGGCGGCCAGCAGCAGATGCTGGTGGTCGCGCAAGGTCTGGTGCAGCGCCCGCGCCTGCTGATGCTCGATGAACCTTCGGCGGGCCTCTCGCCGGTGCTGGTGGATCGCGTGCTCGGCGTGGTCGGCAAGCTCAAGGCCAACGGCACGGCGGTGCTGCTGGTCGAGCAACTGATCGAGAAGGCACTGGCTGCCGCTGACCGCGTCTATGCGCTGGCGCAGGGGCGCATTGTGCTGGAGGCGCCCACCAATGAAGGGAATTTGCCGCAGCGCCTGGAGGAAGCCTATTTCGGGCATGGCGCGGCGAGCGCCTTGCACGCATAATCGCGGCCGTTCCGCCCCTCTCTTTCAAGGAGCTTCGCATGTGGCAGCCGACTGCGCGCTACCCCGACCCCGCCGTCGAGGTACTCGATCCCTCATTCGCGCAATACCGCATTTTCAGCGCCGGTGTCGAGCGCCTGGCGACCGGCTTTCGCTGGTGCGAGGGGCCGGTGTGGTTCGGCGACGGCCGCTATCTTCTCTGGAGCGACATCCCGAACGACCGCATCATGAAGTGGGAGGAAGAGACCGGGGCGGTGAGCGTCTATCGCCAGTCCTCCAGTTTCGCCAACGGCAACACACGCGACCGCCAGGGGCGGCTGATCACCTGCGAGCACGGCGGGCGGCGGGTGGTGCGCACCGAGTACGACGGCACCCTCACGGTGCTGGCCGACAGCTACCTCGGCAAGCCGCTCAATTCGCCGAATGACGTGGTGGTGAAGTCCGACGGCTCGGTGTGGTTCACCGACCCGCCCTTCGGCATCCTCGGCAACTACGAAGGCCACAAGGCGGCGCCGGAGTCGCCGCAGAACGTCTACCGCCTGGAGCCGGATTCCGGGTCGCTCGCGGTGGTGGCAGAGGTGCGCGGGCCGAACGGCCTGGCGTTTTCGCCGGACGAGAAGATTCTCTACCTGGTGGAGTCGCGCGCGACGCCGAATCGCCTGATCCTCGCCTACGATGTGGTCGACGGCCGGATGCTGAGCGAAAAGCGCGTGTTCATCGACGCCGGCCCCGGCACGCCGGACGGCTTTCGCGTGGATGTGGACGGCAACCTGTGGTGCGGCTGGGGCATGGGCAGCGACGCGCTCGACGGCGTGGTGATCTACAACCCGCAGGGCAAGCTGATCGGGCGCATCCGCCTGCCGGAGCGCTGCGCCAACCTGTGCTTCGGCGGCCGCGCGCGCGGCCGCCTGTTCATGGCGGCGAGCCAGTCGATCTATGCGCTGTACGTCAATACCCAGGGCGCGCCGGGCGGCTGAGTTTCACTCCAGCGCGAGCGCGCCCTGAACAGCGCCTTGCGCCGCCGCGACACAGCGCACTTCGTCACCCACTGCCAAACGCCCGCCGGCAAGCACGCGCGCGGTCACGCCGCCATGGCCGCGCAAGGCGTTGTAGCCACCGGCGCCCAGCACTTCCTCCATGCGCGAACAGGGTTCGCATGGGCCGGTGATCTCGATTACCACTTCGGCGCCGATATGCAGGTGCAGGGGCTGGTCCTTGAACAGTCCGCGCGCGGCCAGCAGGTTGAGGCCGGAGATCACGAGGTTGCGGCGCAGGAGCCGCGCGTCAATCGCCGCTTGCGCGGTGAGCGCGGCAAGCACCGGCAGGTGCTCGGCCTGCATCAGCGTCACCTGGCGCTTGCCGCCACCGCCGCCGGCGGCGATACGGTCGCCCTCCAGACCATGGCCGGCGATGGCCTGCGCTTCATCGGTTTCGCGCACGGCAACCCGATGCGCCGGGCGCAAGAGGATGCGCTCCAGCCTGCCGGGACGGGGAAATTGCAGGGAGAGTTCGCGCAGGTTCATCAGGCGATTGTCGCGCAAAGCGCGGCAGCCACGGCAGGCGCGCCGCAAATGAAAAGCCCCGCGGTAGCGGGGCTTTTCATGAAGCAATGCGGGTTCAGTCGATCGACTTGAACACGCGGATGTCGTAGGGGCTGCCGCTGATCGCGGCGAACTTGCCGCGATATGCCTTGACCGCGTTACCGCTGTTGTGGGCGTCGAGCGCCTTGCGGTCCTTCCAGACCTCGACCAGCGTCAGGTGGTTGGCGCGATTGCCTTGCTGCCAGAGGTCGAAGCTGATCGCGCCGGCCTCGCTGCGGGCGCTCTCGGCCAGGGCCTTGTTCATTTCGATGCCGGCGTCCTTGCTGGTGGGCACGATGTCGACGTGGGTCACCACGTACACCGCGGACTTCGGGCCGGCCTTGAGCGCGTTGGCGGCCAGCGCCAGGTGCGGACGCTCGTCGTACGGCGCGCGCAGCAACGCCTCGATCTTCTCGCGGAAAGCCTTGGTGCCGGCGGCGCCGGCATGGGCGGCCTGGGTGTCCTTGTCCTTCCAGGCTTCGAGCACGGTGAAGAAGTTGGGCTCGCCGACGCGCTGCAGGGCGATGAAGGCGCTGTTGCCGCTTTCCTTGCGCGCAATCTTGGCGAAATCGGCCAGCAGCTTGCGCGCTTTCGCGGCGTCGGCGGGCGAGGTTTCGAGATAGCTGACGACGTAGCCAGGGCCGTCGTACGGGGCCGCGGCGGGCGCGGGCGTCTGTGCGGAAGCGGGTTGGGCGAACATCAGCGGCAAAATAGCCGCGGCCAGCCAGTGGCGCAAGGCGAATTTCATGTAAGTCTCCTCCGTGTTTATTGGTACCGCGAGTTAAACGGCCCGGCGATTGTACGCATCTCCTCGTACGTGGTGGCCTAATAGCTGAAATTTTCTTGTACTCAATGCGGTCGAGTCGTCGCCGAATCAGAAATGCAGAGTGCAAGTGCTTGAATTTGCGCGCAACGCCGCCTGTTTCAGGCGTAATGCAAATGCGAACGATTTTTACTTATGTCTTTGATTTTATTGATAAAAATTTGATCTTTCGCAAACGGCGTGGTATCTTTGCGCCACTCGATGCAGTACGCCATCGCAACAAACCTCAAATCCAGAAAGGCCCGCCATGAAGGGTGACAAGCAGGTCATCGTATTCCTCAACAAGGCGCTGAAAAACGAACTGACGGCGATCAACCAATACTTCCTGCACGCGCGCATGTTTCGCAACTGGGGCCTGGTCAAGCTCGGCGAGTATGAGTACAAGGAATCGATCGACGAGATGAAGCATGCGGACAGGCTGATCGAGCGCACCTTGTTCCTCGACGGCCTGCCCAACCTGCAGGACCTGGGCAAGCTGCACATCGGCGAGGACGTGAAGGACTGCCTCGAATGCGACCTGAAGCTGGAGATGGAAGCCCATCCGCTGCTCAAGGAAGCGATCGCGCATTGCGAGAAGGTGGGCGACTACATCTCGCGCGAGCTGTTCGAAGACATTCTCGAATCCGAGGAAGAGCACATCGATTTCCTCGAGACGCAATTGAAGCTGATCGACAGCGTCGGCCTGCAGAACTTCCAGCAGTCCTGGACCGGGATCGGCGGCGCTTAAGCAGCTTTCTGCCACTCCATAAAAAAAGCGCAGGCCGCGTCGGCACTGCGCTTTTTTTTGCTCGCGTAACGGGCTTAAGGCGCCGCCTGCGAGGGATCCGACACAAAGCCGATCTTCGACAAGCCGGCGTTGCTGGCATCGGCCATCACTTCGGCCACCACCTGGTATTGCGTGGTCTTGTCGGCATGCAGGTGCAGCTCGGGCTGCGGGTTGTGCTTGCCCTGTTCGGCGAAGCGCTTTTGCGCCTCGCTGCGGCTCACCTGCTCGCCGTTCCAGAACAACTGGCCCTGCGCATTGATGGCGAACTGGATGTTGTCGGGCTTGGTCAGGTTGGGCTGCGAAGTCGCCTTCGGCAAATCGATCTTCACCGCGTTGGTGAGCAGGGGCGCGGTGACGATGAAGATCACCAGCAGCACCAGCATCACGTCGATCAGCGGGACCATGTTGATCTCCGCCATCGGGGCGGACTCGCCGCCCTTGTTGAAGCTGCCGAAGGCCATTTACGCCGCTCCCGGCTGGCCGATCGGCATCACCTTGGCGGCGCTGCGCAGGGTCAGGCTCTTGTCGGCGCCGGAGAAGTGCGAGCCGGTGGTGAGGAAGGCGAAGAGGTCATGCGCGTAGGCGTCGAGCCTGGCCAGCACCAGGCGGTTGGAGCGGGTGAAGGCGTTGTAGGCCAGCACCGCGGGAATCGCCACCGCCAGGCCTGCCGCGGTCATGATCAGCGCCTCGCCGACGGGGCCGGCCACCTTGTCCAGCGTGCCCTGGCCGCTCATGCCGATGGCCACCAGCGCGTGATACACGCCCCACACCGTGCCGAACAGGCCGACGAAAGGCGCAGTCGAGCCCACCGAGGCCAGCACGGAGAGGCCGGACTCGAGCTTGGCGGT
This sequence comes from Burkholderiales bacterium, assembly GCA_036498945.1. Taxonomy (GTDB): domain Bacteria; phylum Pseudomonadota; class Gammaproteobacteria; order Burkholderiales; family JAEUOS01; genus JAQGMJ01. Next base: position 33,056 of record DASYEQ010000152.1, read on the forward strand.
GTCTTCGTCGATCACCCGGCGCATCGAGCGCGTGAGAAATTCGGAGGCGCTGCCGGTGTCGCCCAGCTTGTTGCCGCCGTGGCGCGCATGGTGGCGCGCGGCGACGATGCCGTGGTAGGCGAGATGGGAAAAGGGCTCGTCGGGATGCTTGTCTTCGAGGCGGACGGCGACCGCATCGAGCGAAGGCGCATCCCAGAACGATTCGAGGAATTTGGAACTGCGGCGCTTCATCGCGAGCGTCTGCAGCGACTTGGTGATGATCAGGTACCAGCTGGCGACCGACATGATCAGCATCGCCGCGATGATCAGCTTGCCGACGGTGTCCGTCTGGGAAAGAAAGTGCGCAATACCGGGCGCTTCTGCGGCGGGATTCAATTGGTCAACCTCCATTCAAATTAAACGTCAGGCTCGCATTGACGAGGAACGGCAGCGGAACGCCGTTCTCCATATATGGATTGAAGCGCGCGGCCAGCATGGCCTTGCGCGCCGCCTCGTCCAGCCGGCTGTAACCGCTAGATTTCGTCACGTCGACTTTTTCCGCCTTGCCCTTGGCATTGACCAGCACCTTCATGACCACCCGGCCCTGCTCGTTCAGGCGCTTGGAGATCGCCGGGTATTCGGGCTGCGGCTCCTGCATGTAGGAGACGGTGGAAACCAGCTTGGGCTGCGCCGGCGCCGGCGGCGCGGCGGGGGCGGGTGGTGCCGGCGGCGCGGCTTCCACCGGGGGTTGCGGCTTGGGCGGCTCGGGCGGCGTTTCCACCACCATTGGTGAAGGCGTCGGCGCGGGTGTGGCGATGATCGGCTTGGGCACCGGCGGCGTCTTCTTGACGATCTGCACTTCCTTCGGCTTCGGCTCTTCCTTCGGCGGCTCCGGCTTGGGCGGCGCCGGCGGCGTGATGAACTCCACCATCACGGTCTTTTCGATGCCCAGCATTTCGCGCGCCGGCTGATAGGTCAATAGCGCAATGCCCGCCGCCAGATGCAGGGCGACGACGACGATCAGGCCGACCATGCGCGAACTGTCCCGCTTCGGGCCGAACCCATCGTAAGACCACGCGGGGCGCGCGGCCTGCGCCATGCCGCCTTGAGGAGCGGAAACGGCTGCCGGCAGCGCGGCGGCGAACAGCGGGCCGGCGGCAGCCAGAGCGAGAACAGTGGTGGACATCGAGCAGGGCTGAATCAGGTGTGAGCCCAGGGCGCGGGGAACAGGAAACCGCCGGAAACGGGCTGGCGAACAAACCGCCGGCCCGTAGTGTACCCGGCAATGGCGCCGAAACCCCTGGGTAATTGATTAATTAATGATAACTATTATCGTTACGACAAGATGGCCTGTCAAGCCTTGCCTGCCGGATTCCGCTCTGCACAGTGATATACCGGCCTACGCCGGCCAGGGAAAACCGGATGCAAAAACGTTGCAATGCAAATCATTCTCATTTATATTCGCGGACTTGTATTTGCCGCGTCCGTTCTTTTCAAACCTCTTTCTCAGCCAGCCATGCCGCGACCGGCCAGCCAGCACGCAAGAAAACCAACCGATCCAGGGGAACATCAAATGGCTGCACGTCCACGCTATAACCTCAAACCGATGAGCGCCGCGGTGCTGACCGCGCTCACCGCGCTGGCCGCGCCCGCCGGCGTGCGCGCGCAATCCGCGCCCGCCGCCGCGCCGGCGCCGCAGACCGCCCAGGCACAGCCGGCGGCTGGCGCCAGCCTGCCGGACGTCAAGGTCCAGGCCGACCGCGACGATTCCGTGAAGCCGGAAACCGCCAACATCAAGGGCCAGCCGCAGGCGCTGCGCGACATTCCGCAGACGGTGAACGTGATCAACCGTGCGCTGATGGATTCGCAGGGCGCTACCTCCCTCACCGACGCGCTGCGCAACGTCCCCGGCATCACCATCGCCGCCGCCGAAGGCGGCACCATCGGCAACAACATCAACCTGCGCGGCTTCACCGCGCGCACTGACATCTACGTGGACGGCGTGCGCGACCGCGGCCAGTATTTCCGCGACCTGTTTTCGCTGGACGCCGTCGAAGTGCTCAAGGGCCCGGCTTCCATGCTGTTCGGCCGCGGCTCGACCGGCGGGGTGATCAACCAGATTCCCAAGACGCCTTCGCTGCGCGACTCCAACGAGATCACCGGCACCGTCGGCACCAATAGCTCCTACCGCGTCACCGGCGACTTCAACAAGAAGCTTTCGGATACTTCCGCCGGGCGGATGGCCGTCATGTACCAGGACGTGCCCTCCACCCGCAACGTGATGGAGAACAAGGACTTCGGCCTTGCCCCCTCGCTTACCACCGGCATCGGCACGCCGACCGAGGTGACGCTCTCCGCGCTCCTGATCCACAACCACGACATGCCCGACTACGGCCTGCCGCCGGTCAACGGCCGTCCGGCGCAGGTCAACGAGAAGAATTACTACGGCATCAATTCCGACCGCACCGTGCAGGACGTGGTCGAACTCAACGCCCGGGTCAAGCAGAAGCTCAACGAGAACTGGAACCTGCGCAACACCACCAGTTTCAACCGCTACAACATCGACGTCATCGCCACCGGCCCGAACAACGTGGGTACCGTCGCCGGCAACGTCTACACCCCCTTCCCCAACGTCGCCTTCGTCAGCGGCAACGGCGCCGGCAACCCGACCAACCTGCCGCTTTCCTCGCTGGCGGTGCAGCTTGCCTCGCACGACCGCAAGATCGAGGACCAGTCGGTCTTCAACACCCTGGAACTGACCGGTGAAGCCGGCCCCGAGGGCTTCCATCATTCGCTGCTGATGGGCGTGGAAATCGGCCGCGACAGCTACAACAACGCCTCGGCGGCGCGCAACCTGCCGGTGGTCTCGCTGACCGACCCGACCAATGTGCTGGTCGGCGCCAGCACCGCCGCGATCGCCGCGCAGAACACGGCGAACTCCAGCGCCGTCACCATCGCGCCGTACATCAACGACACCCTCACGCTCAGCAAGTGGTTCAAGCTGGTCGGCGGCCTGCGCTACGACACCTACAAGGCGCAGATCACCAATAGCGTGCCGAGCGCCAATAACATCGCCTCCGCCAGCCAGACCGTGCGCTTCACCAGCGTGCGCGCCGGGGCCATCGTGCAGCCGAGCGACGCGCAGTCCTACTACTTCTCCTACGGCACTTCGTTCAACCCCTCGCTTGAAGCGCTGACGGCAACCGCCGGCCAGCAGAGTCTGGCGCCGGAAACCAACAAGTCCTACGAGCTCGGCGGCAAGTGGGACCCGTTCAACGGCAACCTGTCGATCAATACCGCGGTGTTCCAGGTGCAGAAGGACAATGCGCGCTCGCAGATCGCCACCGGCGTCTATACGCTGACCGGCACCATCCGCGTGCGCGGCGCCGAACTGGGCATCGCCGGGCGCATCACCAAGAACTGGCAGATCTACGCCAACTATGCGCTGCTGAACGCCAAGATCATCCAGGCCTCGGCGCTCGACGGCTCCCAGGGCAAGGTGCCGGCCAACGTGCCGCGCCATTCGGCGTCGATCTGGACTACCTACAAGATCACGCCGAAGTATGAAATCGGCGGCGGCGGCACCTACATGTCGAACCGCTACGCCAGCAACACCGACGTGGTCTCGGTGGGCAATTTCGTGCGCTTCGACGCGATGGCGGCGTACCACTACAGCAAGAGCGTGGACTTCCGCCTCAACCTGCTCAACATCACCAACCGCCCGGACAACTACGACCTGGTGATCGCCTCCGACGGCGGGCGCGCGGCGCCGACCATCGCGCGTACCCTGCTGGGCACGGTGGCCTACCGCTTCTAGAAGTCCCGCCCCTCCACGCCAGGCTGCCTAAGAAAGGCTACCGATGCTGATCCGCATCCCGCAAGTCCTCAACGCCGAACAACTGAAGTACATGCGTGAACGCCTCGCGGGTGCGGGGGAAGCCTGGGTGGATGGCCGCGCCACCGCCGGGCACCAGGGCGCGCAGGTGAAGCACAACCTGCAGATCGCCGAGGGGTCTGAGGTGGGCATGGAACTGGGCCAGGGCGTGGTGGCGGCCCTCGAACGGCAGCCGCTGTTCATCAGCGCGGCGCTGCCGCACCGCATCTACCCGCCGATGTTCAACCGCTACGAAGGCCAGGGGGAAGGCAAACCCGGCATGCATTTTGGAAATCACGTCGACGGCTCGGTGCGCCTGTTTCCCGGCAGCGGGGAGCAGATCCGCACCGATCTTTCGGCTACCCTGTTCATCTCGTCGCCGGAGGATTACGACGGCGGCGAACTGATCGTGCACGACACCTACGGCGAGCAGCGCGTCAAGCTGCCGGCCGGTGACATGATCCTCTACCCGGCCACCAGCCAGCACCGCGTCACCCCGGTGACGCGCGGGGCGCGCGTGGCTTCCTTTTTCTGGGTGCAAAGCATGGTGCGCGACGACGCGCAGCGCGCGATGCTGTTCGACATGGATATGGCGGTGGTGCGCCTGAGCGCGGACGCCCCCGGCCACGAATCGCTGGTGTCGCTCACCGGCTGTTATCACAACCTGCTGCGCATGTGGGCCGACGTCTAGGCCCGCGCGCTTTTTGTTTTGCCGTCTCCCAAAGAACATATGAAATTCGATTTCCGCAACGCCTGGGTGCAGGTCCACCTCTGGCTGGGCCTGACCCTTGGCATGCTCGGCATCCTGATCGGATTGACCGGCAGCGTATTGGTCTACGACCAGGAGATCGACGCCCTGCTCAACCCGCAACGCTATGCGGTGAGCGGCAGGGAAGTGGCGCTCAAGCCTTCCGAATACCTTGCAAAGGCGACCGAAGCCGCCGCCGGCCGCGCCCGCCCGGTGAACCTGCGCCTGCCGGACGAGCCCGGCATGCCGGTAGTGGTGCTGGCGCGCGGCGGCGCGCCGGGCGAGCGCCCGACGCTGATGCGCATCTACCTCGACCCGCCCACCGGCAAAGTGCTGGACAGCGGCAATGGCGGCTTCGTCGCCTGGGCGCATAACTTCCACGAATCGCTCACCCTGCGCCAGGTCAACGGCCAGGGTATCAACGGCCGCGGCATCGTCGGCGCGGTCGGCATCGCCATGCTGATCTCCTCGCTCTCCGGCATCTACCTCTGGTGGCCGGGGCGCAAGCGCCTCACCATGGGCCTGACCACGCGGCGCGGCTTTACGACTTCGCGCAACATCCATTACCTGGTCGGCTTCTACGGCTCGCTGATGCTGGCGATGCTTTCGTTTACCGGCATGTACCTCGCCTACCCGGAGTTCGGCCGCGATTCGACGGAAAAATTCGCCTTGCTTTCACCGACCCAGCGCAACATCCAGACGCCGGAACCCGCGCCGCGCACCGAGACCAAGCCTGACGGCGCGACTGCCGAACCGGGCAAGGAAGCGGCTAAAGCAGAAGGCGAGAAAGGCGCGCGCCGCCATCAAGGCGAAAGCGCGATGCGCATGGGCAGGGAAGGTGACGCCGACAAGCCGGGGACCGAGGCTAAGGGTAGCGAGGCCAAAGCCACGGGCGAAACCAAAGGCAGCGCGACGGCGGCTGCGGGCGACGCCGCCAAAACCGATGCGCCCAAGGGCGAAGGCCGCCGTGGCGGCGGACGGCGCAATCGCGAAGGTGGCGCGGGCGGCGCGCCGCGCATCCCGGTCGAACAAGCGATCAGGATCGCCCAAGGCCTTTATCCGGACGCGCACGTACTGGGCGTCGGCCTGCCGGCCGGCCCGCGCGGCGTCTATCGCATCGGCATGAACCTGCCCGGCACGGCACTCAATTCGCCCGGCGGCAGCATGGTCGCCTACCTCAACCCGGCCGACGGCAGCGTGATCCGCCGCGTCGATCCGGCCAGCAGCACCGCCGGCGACAGATATCTGGCGATCATGCGCCCCCTGCACTCGGCCGAAGGCCTGGGCGCCTTCTGGAAGGTGCTGTATTTCCTGGGCGGCCTGCTGCCGGCCTTCCTGGCGATCACCGGCACCATGATGTGGCTGCGCGGAAGGCGTCTGAAAAAGAGCCGCCCGGCGGTGGTCCGCGTGAGCGCCCAGGGCAGCGCGGCGCCGGCGCCCTGATTTCGCGGAGCCTGGTAGTGTCTCAGTTTGAAAGTAACGGC
>DASYEQ010000153.1:0-1887 GCA_036498945.1 Burkholderiales bacterium
TCGAAGATCGGCAAGCAGTAGCCGATGAACCCGCGGCTCGCGACGCATGTGCTGGCGGAGGCAATCGGCACCGCCTTGCTGCTGGCGGTGGTTATCGGCTCGGGCATCATGGCCGAACGGCTGGCGGGCGGCAATGTGGCCATCGCACTGCTCGCCAACACGCTGGCCACGGTCGGCGGGTTGTATGTGCTGATCGAAGTCTTCGGCCCGGTGAGCGGCGCGCATTTCAACCCGGCGGTGAGCCTGGTGATGGCCGGGCGCGGCACGCTGCCCTGGGCGTGGCTCACACCCTACGTACTGGCGCAGCTTCTGGGCGCTGCCTGCGGCGCCTGGCTGGCGCATGCGATGTTCGACATGCCCCTGCTGCAATGGTCCGCCAAGGTCCGCTCCGGCGGCGGCCAGTGGATCGCCGAGGCGGTTGCCACCGCGGGGCTCCTGCTGGTGATCCTGCGCGCGCCGCCGGCACGGGTGGCGGCGATGGTGGCGGCCTATATCGGCGCGGCCTACTGGTTCACTGCTTCGACTTCCTTCGCCAATCCCGCCGCCGCCTTCGGCCGCATGTTTTCCGACAGCTTCGCCGGCATCGCGCCGGCCAGCGTGCCGGGCTTCATTGTCGCGGAGCTGGCGGGCGCGGGCATCGGCGCGGCCCTGCATTACGCGCTGGGGCCGCCGACCGGCGCCAGCGAAACCAGGCCCCTTTGAAAGCGCCCAGCTAACGCGCCTGCGCAAGCTCGCCGCGCGCCTGCCGCAGCACCTGCGTCGCCGAATGCAGCGCGAGCAGCGCCATGGCGGCGGCGACGACGAGGTCGGGCCAGGCGCTGCCGGTGCCGAAGACGCCCAAGGCGGCGATGAGGACGGCGAGGTTGCCGAGGGCGTCGTTGCGGGTGCATAGCCATACGCTGCGCATGTTGGCGTCGCCGCTGCGGTGCGCGTAGAGCAGGGCGGCGACGCCGAGGTTGGCGGCAAGTGCGAGGCTGCCGATCAGGCCCATGGTGGCGGCTTGCGGAGGGGCGCCGGTGAGGGCGTGCCAGAAGGCGCTGGCGAGCACGAGCAGGCCGAAGGCGGCCATGGAGAGGGCTTTCACCTGGGCGGCGCGGGCGCGCACGGCAAGGGCGGTGCCGAGCACGGCGAGGCTGAGAGTGTAGTTGGCGGCGTCGCCCAGGAAGTCGAGCGAGTCGGCGAGGAGAGATTGCGAGCCGGCGGCGATGCCGCTGGTAATCTCGACACCGAACATGGTGGCGTTGACGATGAGGGCGATCCACAAGGCGCGGCGGTAGGCGCGGGCGCGGGCGGCTTGCGCGGGATCGTCCTGGCGTGGCGGAGGCGGCGGTTCGTGGTGGCAGCAGTGGGCGCTCATGGCGGCGGCAGTGGTTTGGGGATTGTTTTATGCTGGACCCCGTAGTCACTACAGGGTCAAGCCATGGTTGCCATTTCTTCGGGCCGCGGGCGCGGGCCGGGCTATACGATCGGGGCGCTGGGCGCCGCCGCCGGGGTCAATCCGGAAACCATCCGCTATTACGAGCGCATCGGGCTGATGCCGGCGCCGCCGCGCAGCACGAGCGGCTATCGCCACTATGGCGAGGCGGCGGTGCGGCGCCTGCGCTTCATCCGCCGCGGGCGCGAGCTGGGGTTCGCCATCGCGGAGATCACCGGGCTGCTGAATCTGCACGACCGGCCCGATGCGCCTTGCGGCGAGGCCGATGCGCTGACGCGCGAGCACCTGGCACAGGTGGAGGCGAAGATCGCGGACTTGCAGGCGCTACGCGGTGAACTGGCGCGGCTGGCTTCCTGCGGCAGCAAGAGCGCGCGGCATTGCCGGCTGATCGAGGCGCTGGAGGAGAAGGGGTGTTGCGGGTGACAGGTGCCGCAGGAGGTTTTTTACTCTGA
>DASYEQ010000154.1:0-4098 GCA_036498945.1 Burkholderiales bacterium
GCGCAATTCGGCGACGATTTCGGGAATCGAACTGACGGAGGAGGATTTGGGGCCGACCACGGATAGCTGAGCGCTCATTGCACGCCTCTCGCATTCACGCACATTGCGCGAAAAACAACGGGTATCTATTGTACCCGAGGCGATGCCCTCTGCTCGCCAGCACCGGCTTGCGCAACGCGCTGCGTCAGCGCCGCCGCCACTTCGCGCACCATCGCCGACCAGTCGGTGCGCCCGGGCGGGCCGGGATGCCGGAAGATGCGCACCGCGCCATACCAGGGCGTGCGGTCACCAGTACGTCCCCAACGCCACTCCGGTTCCGCACGCGCCAGCAGCCAGACCGGTACATTCAGGCCGGCGGCGACATGAACCACCGCGGTGTCCACGGAAATCACCAGATCCAGATGCGACATCAGCGCGGCGGTATCGCCGAAATCACGCAGGTGCTCCGCCACCCCGAACATCGGATGCCCGTTCAGCGCGGCCAGCACCTGCGAGTCCTCCACCAGCGCCACCCAGTCGACGCCCTCGACCTCGAACAGCGGCCGCAGCAGATCGAACGGCACGCTGCGCAAGGCGTCGAAAAACCGGCTCGGCAGCCCGGCCCAGCGCAAGCCGACGCGCAGGCGCCGATAACGTCGCGGCGGCAGCCAGCCGGCCGCCTGCGCCAGCCGCGCCGGCGGCACCTTGAGATAGTGTTCGCAGCGGCGCAGACCAGTGCCGTCCAGATCGCCGTACAGGGGCAGATGCGTCAGCGTGACCTGGCGGTCGAAATCATCCTGGTCGATCGAGCCGACGTGAACGCGCTCGAACAGGCCGGTATCGGCCATCAGGCCCGCCAGTGGCACCGGCGCATGGAGGCAAAAGCGCGCGCGCGGTTCGCGCTCGCGCAATTGCGCGACGAAGCGGACAATCTGCACCACGTCGCCCATTCCATAGTTGGTGAGGATCAACAAACGCTGCCCGCCAAGCGGGCTGCCGTCCCACGCCGGGGCGGCCGACATGCGCTGGTATTCGCCCCCCAACACCTCGGCCCGTCCCCAATGACGGAACCCTTCGCGCAAATCTCCCTCCAGCAGCAGCGCCAGGCCCAACATGATATATACGTCGGGCAGTTCTGGATTGAGACTGATGGCCTTCCGGTATTGCGCAATTGCCTCCGCCGCAGGCCCCTGCGCATTCAGCACGTCGGCCAGAGTGATGCGCGCGGAAATGGACTCCGGCGCACGCGCGACGGCACACTCGGCGAAAGGCTGGGCATGCGCAAACTGTCCGCGTTTGACCAGCATGTCGGCCAAGCGTGCGCAGGCGCGCGCGCCCATGCGCCCATCATCGCCAGCTGCCTCGTGCAGCGCTGCTTCGGCCTGCTCGGATGACCCGCGCGCACGCAGCGCGTCGGCCAGCAGCATGCGATCAACTGCCGTTGGCGCAGGGCGGGAAAACAGCTCACCCAACGCCTGCTGCAGACGTTGCGCGTCGCCGCGCGTTGCCAGCAGTTCGGCAATTTCCAGGCGCAACGGATCGTCGCTCAGTTCCTCCAGCGTATAAGCGGGGAAGGTGTCCTGCCGGATCCACGTGTGCAGCACGTCGGAAGGAGTCGCCGCAGTAGGCGCGGCCGCGCCGGGTGGCGACGGCGATGCATCGCTGGATGGCGCTTTCGCACCGAATCGGCTCAGCAAGCGTGAGAGCATGGGATTCCGGTTCTTGATCGTGGCAGGCTCGGCGGCGAGGCCGGCCGATTATCTCATTGCGAGTCGTGCGCGCGGCTTGCTTTTCCGCATGCGCTGCTGCAAAGTCGCGTCTTTGCGCAATATGTAATTGGTACCCTGCCAATGTTGAGCCTGCCTTTGATGGAAAGCGGCCGCTACGTGGCCACCGGCAGTTGCGTCCACGGCGGCGCGGAGTTGCCGCTGGCGGCGAATTTCCGCGTACTGCGTCAAAGCGGGCAGTTGCGCATCGAGGGTTACGGCTACGCGAGCGAAAGCACCAAGCACGATTTCCGCCTGCGCCTGCTGTTCGCCACTTCCATCCTCGCGGGCGGGCGCTTCGAATACAGCGACGCGCGCTTTCGACAACTCGCCGGCACGCTGGCCTGGGCTGGCGACTGCTACGTGATGGCCGGGCATTGCTACGCGCCGAACGCTTCGGTGAGCGTATTCCTGCTCCCCGACGGCCACGACAACCGCTACACCCTGCGCAGCATGCTGAGCCCGGCGCAAGGTGAACCTTCGACCTTCGCCCTCGACGTCGCCAGATTCGATCCGCGCGCGAAATTGCGCGCCGGTACGCAAAATACCACCCCGGCCTGATCGCCGGTCACGCGCCGTTTCGGTACTCGCGCAGAGCCTGCGCCACTTCGCGCAGCATCGCCTCCCAGTCGAAGCCGTCGCGGTGGTGAAAAACCCGTGCCGAGCCGTACCACGGAGAGGAAGCGCCCTCGGAGCCCCAGCGGTATTCCGGATCCGGCCGCGCCAGCAGCCACACTGGCCGCCGCAGTCCGCCCGCCACGTGCGCCACAGAGGTATCCGCGGAAATCACCAGATCGAGTTGCGTGAGCAGCGCCGCCGTGGCGGCAAAATCGCCCAGATGACCGCTAACATCAAGTAGCGGATGCGCGCTTTCACCTTTCAGCGCGCTTGCGTCTTCAGCCAGCGACACCCAGTCGATCCCGGGTACGTCGAACAGCGGCCGCAGCGCAGCAAAGGGAATACTGCGCTTGAAATCGAAAGACCCGGGCTGCCCGCGCCAGCGCAGGCCGACACGCAGGCGCCCCGGCTGGCGCAGCGGCAACCAGGCTTGCGCCTGCCGCGCGCGGGTGGCCGGCACGCGCAGGTGCGGCTCGAACCGCAGCAGGTCGGGCGCCTCGACTCCGAGCAGGAGCGGCAGGTGATTCATCGTCACCTGCCAATCGAACAGGTCCTCGGCGATCTTGCCGATGTAGACACGCTCGAACAGGCCAGTGTCGGCGGCGAGCGTGGCCAGCGGCGCCGGCAGCTGGATGGAAAGGCGCGCCCGCGCTTCGCGCGCGCGCAAATGCCAGGCGAAGCGCATCATCTGCATGATGTCGCCGAAACCGTAGGCGGTGAGGATCAGCAGGCGGTCGTCGTTCAGCGCGCGGCCATCCCAGACCGGGCTCGCCGATTCGCGGCTGTATTCCCCCGCCAACTCCTCGGCCCGCACCCAGGAGCGCCAGCCTTCCTGCAATTGTCCGAGGCGCAACAGGCCGACCGCCAGTGCGAGATGGGTGTCCGGCAGCAGCGGCCGTACGCCAACGGCGCGGCGGAAGTGCTGCACCGCCTCCTGCGGCCGGCCGGCGTAGTCCGCCAGGGAGCCCGCTGTCAGGCACACGGAAACCGCGTCCGGCGCGGCGCGCAGCGCGCGCTCGATGTGCGCTGTCGCCGCCGCGAATTCACCGCGCAAAGTCAGGGCATCAGCCAATTGCGCGCAGGCGCGCGCGCCGAGCTGCCCCGGCAGTTCAGCCGCCTCCAGCAGCAGGGTATGCGCCTGCTCGAAACCGCCGCGCTTGAGCATAGCCTCGGCGAGCAGCATGCGATCGACCGCCGCCGGCGCCGGACGCCCGAGCAATTCCTCCAGCAGCGTCTGCAGGCGCCCGGGATCGCCACGGGCCGCGATCAGCGCTGCCACCTCCGCGCGCGCCGGATCGGCAGTCAACTCCGCCAGGGAATAAGGCGGAAAGGTGTCGGATTGTAGCCACGCCTTCAATTCAGCCGCGTGCGGCAATTCGGGTAACGCCGAGTGCGGCGCATGCGGAATCGCAACGTGCGCCGTAACGACTTCCGCCAAGGGCGGTGCCGGCCCGGCCAAGGTGGACGGAATGGACTGCGGTGGTGCGGAGCGCCGCAACAGTCCGCTCAAGAAGCGCAACATCGTGGAATATTGATCTTGTATAGACGCGAACGGAAGGCCGGCCATTGGGGGCAGCCGCCGCCATTGTATCGCCCGCCTGTAGGAAAACGCCGACCACCGAAGAGTGCACGCACCGGCAGCGCGTTTGCCATTTCGCCCCGACCATAAGCCATTCGCCGCGCCGGACGCGCCCAACTCCATACCGATGACCCGATGAACAGGCCACCGCTTCGC
>DASYEQ010000155.1:0-50603 GCA_036498945.1 Burkholderiales bacterium
GCTCGCGACCGCGATCGGCTGTCCGCTGGCGCCGATGCTGCACGCGCTGCGCGAATACCGCGGCGAGGCGCACCGCGTCGAGCACGTCGCTCGCATCGGCGACGTCGATGCTTTCGACGACAGCAAGGGGACCAACGTCGGCGCGACCGTCGCCGCGCTGGTCGGCCTCGGAGCAGAGCGAGCGCCGGCCAAGCTCGTCGTCATCCTCGGCGGCGACGGCAAGGGCCAGGACTTCGCGCCGCTCGCCGGGCCGCTCGCCCAGCACGCGCGTGCGGTGCTGACGATCGGCCGCGACGCCGAGACGATCGAGCACGCGATCGCCGGCGCCGGGGTTCCCTTCGCGCGCTGCGCGACGCTCGAGGCGGCCGTCGACGCTGCATTCGCACGCGCCTTGCCCGGCGACGGCGTGCTTCTGAGTCCCGCCTGCGCCAGCCTCGACATGTTCCGCAACTACGCGCATCGCGCCGAAGTGTTCGTCGAAGCGGTGCGCGAGCTCGGCCGGACGGCGGTGGCGGAAGACGCGCTGGGCGCCGAATTCGCGGCCGGCGCGGCCGTGGCCGCCGAGGTGCTGGAGCAACAGCCGTTGCCCGAGGCGCAGGCGCCGGTGCAGGCACAGGAAGAATCCGTGGCGCCTGCGGGGGAAGAGTCCGCCGCAACCTCCGCCGAAGAGGCCGTGGCGCCCGCCAGCAATGCGGAAACCGCGTCTTCTGACGAAGAGAATTCCTCGCCCGCCAGCGAAGACGCTTCTGCCCACACCGGCGAAGCAGCCGCTGCGTCCGTGAGCGAAACGGCGTCCGTGGAACCGGCACTCGATGCACCCGTCCCGGAAACGCACGAAACGCCCGCGCAGTCCACCGGCGAAGTTTCCGCGCAACCGCCGATCGACGCGCCGGTGCCCACGGAGGTTGATACCTCGGTGCCCGAGCCCGACGGGACGCCCGCGCCGCACACCGGCGACACGCCTCCCGCTCCGGAAGAAGGAGGCCACCATGGCTAGGACCGCCAGCCTGCGCGGCGCCATCGGCGGCTTCGGCGGCGCCGGGGTCGCACCTTCGCGCTTCGGCGATTACGACGAGGGCCTGGTGTGGGTCAGCGTGATCCTGCTGTTGCTTGGCCTGGTGATGGTGTATTCGGCCTCGATCGCCTTTGCCGAGGGCTCGCGGTTCACCGGGCACCGGCCGCAATACTTCCTGATCCGCCACCTGATCTCGCTGGCGATGGGTGCGGTCGCCGGTTTCGTTGCTTTCCAGGTGCCGATGGACAAGTGGCAGCGCTGGGCGCTGCCGCTATTCCTGGTCGGCCTGGCCGGGCTGGTGCTGGTGCTGATTCCCGGCGTCAGTCACGCCGTCAACGGCGCGCGGCGCTGGATCCCGCTGGGGTTCATGAACGTGCAGCCTTCCGAGATCATGAAGCTGCTGGCGGCGCTTTACACCGCCGATTACACCGTGCGCAAGGCGGCGGTGATGCATTCGTTCAAGCAGGGCTTCCTGCCGATGGCCATGGCGATGGTGTTCATCGGCTGGCTGCTGTTGCGCGAGCCGGACATGGGCGCCTTCGTGGTGGTGGTGACGATCGCCATCGGCATCATGTTCCTGGGCGGCATGAACGCGCGCCTGTTCTTCGGCCTGATCATCTTCCTTGCCGCCAGCTTCACGCTGCTCATTTCCTTTTCCGAATACCGGCGCCTGCGCATCATCGGCTTCATGAATCCGTGGGACGACGCCTTCGGCAAGGGCTACCAGCTGTCGCACGCGCTGATCGCCTTCGGCCGCGGCGAATGGTTCGGCGTGGGCTTGGGCGGCAGCGTGGAAAAGCTCTTCTACCTGCCGGAGGCGCACACCGACTTCCTGCTGGCCGTGATCGCCGAGGAACTGGGGCTGGTGGGCGTGCTGATCATCATCATGATGTTCTTCTGGCTGGTGCGCCGCGCTTTCGAGATCGGCCGCCAGGCGCTGGCGCTTGAGCGCATTTTTCCCGCGCTGGTGGCGCAGGGCATCGGCCTGTGGCTGGGCGTGCAGACCCTGATCAACATGGGCGTGAACATGGGCCTGTTGCCCACCAAGGGATTGACCCTTCCGCTGATGAGCTTCGGCGGCAGCGGCATCCTGATGAATTGCGTGGCGCTGTCGGTGCTGTTGCGGGTGGACTACGAGAATCGTCGTCTGATGCGGGGGTTGAAAGAGTAATGCATAACTCCAACACCAAGATCCAGGCGAAGCTCGACGCCTCCGCGATGGCCGGCATGCCGGTGGTCGTGATCATGGCGGGCGGCACCGGGGGCCACGTGTTTCCGGCGCTGGCGGTCGCGCGCTGGCTGTCTGACGCCGGCTACCGCATCATCTGGATCGGCAACCGCACCGGCATGGAAGCCGAACTGGTGCCGCGCTCGGGTTTCGAGATGGAGTGGGTGTCGTTCTCCGGCCTGCGCGGCAAAGGGCCGGTGGCCATGCTGCTGTTGCCGGCGCGCCTGTTGTGGGCTTTCGCGCAGTCGATCGCCATCCTGCGCCGCCGCAAGCCGCGCGCGGTGGCCGGTTTCGGCGGCTACATCAGCTTCCCCGCCGGCATGATGGCTTCCCTCCTCGGCCGGCCGCTGCTGTTGCACGAGCAGAATGCCATTGCCGGCCTGTCCAACAAGGTGCTGGCCAAAGTGGCCGACCGCGTGCTCACTGCCTTCCCCGACACCTTGCCCGGCGGCGAGTGGAGCGGCAACCCGGTGCGCAAGGAAATCGCGCGCCTGCCCGAGCCGGCGCAGCGCTACGGCAAACGCAGCGGTGCGCTCAAGCTGCTGGTGGTGGGCGGCAGCCTGGGCGCGCAGGCGCTCAACCAGGCCGTGCCGCAAGCCCTGGCGCAACTGGCCGAGTCGGAGCGCCCGCAGGTGACGCACCAGGCCGGCGCGAAAAACATCGACGCCCTGCGCGCCGCCTACCAGAGCGCAGGCGTCACCGCCAACGCTGTCGCCTTCATCGACGACATGGCGCAAGCCTACGCCGAAGCCGACCTGGTGATCTGCCGCGCCGGGGCGATGACGGTGGCCGAAGTGGCCTGCGCCGGTGTCGCCGCCCTGTTCGTGCCTTTCCCCTTCGCGGTGGACGATCACCAGACGGCGAACGCGCGCTTCCTGGTCGATGCCGGCGCCGCCCTGCTGGTGCAACAGAAAGAATTGAGCGTGCAGAATCTCGCCGCCACGTTGAAAACACTGACGCGCGCCAGGTGCCTGGAATTGGCGCAAAAGGCGCGCCAATTGGCCAAGCCGGACGCCACTGACATGGTGGCGCGCGCCTGCATCGCCCTGGCGGAGGGTCAAGCATGAAACACAAGGTCAAGCGCATCCATTTCGTCGGCATCGGCGGCTCCGGCATGAGCGGCATCGCCGAAGTGCTGCTCAACCTCGGTTACGAGATCAGCGGCACCGATCTCTCCTCCAACGCCGCCACCCAGCGCCTCGCCGCGCTCGGCGCCAAGGTGTTGCAGGGCCACGCCGCCGAACACATCGCCGGCGCGGACGCGGTCGTGGTTTCCACCGCGGTCAACAACAGCAACCCCGAAGTGCAGGCGGCGCGTGCCGCGCGCATCCCGGTGGTGCCACGCGCCCTGATGCTGGCCGAGCTGATGCGCCTGAAGCAGGGCATCGCGATTGCCGGCACCCACGGCAAGACGACGACCACGAGTCTCATCGCCAGCATCCTCACCGAAGGCGGCGTCGATCCCACCTTCGTCATCGGCGGCCGCCTGGCAAGCGCCGGCGCCAACGCCAAGCTGGGTTCGGGCGAGTTCATCGTGGTCGAAGCCGACGAATCCGACGCTTCATTTTTGAACCTGCAGCCCGTGATCGCGGTCATCACCAACATCGATGCCGATCACATGGAAACCTACGGTCACGATTTCGCGCGCCTCAAGCACGCCTTCGTCGACTTCACCCAGCGCCTGCCGTTCTACGGCACCGCCGTGCTGTGCGCCGACGACGTCCACGTGCGCTCCATCATGCCGCTGGTGAGCAAGCCCATCGTCACCTACGGCACCGTGGCCGACGCCCAGGTGCGCGCCGGCGACATCGCCGCTGCCCAGGGCCAGATGCGCTTCACCACCTTGCGCGAAGGCGGCGACCCGCTGCCCATTACGCTGAACCTGCCCGGCCAGCACAACGTGCTCAACGCCCTGGCCGCGATTGCCGTTGCCACCGAGATCGGCATCGCCGACAGCGCGATCCAGAAGGCGCTGGCCGAATTCAAGGGCGTGGGCCGGCGCTTCCAGCGCCACGGCGACGTCACGTTGGACGCCGGCGGCAGCTTCCTCCTGGTCGACGATTACGGCCACCACCCCGCCGAAATGGCGGCGACGATTGCGGCGGCGCGCGGCGCCTTCCCCGAGCGCCGCCTGGTGCTCGCCTTCCAGCCGCACCGCTACACCCGCACGCGCGACTGCTTCGAGGATTTCGTCAAGGTGCTCTCCACGGTGGACGCGCTGGTGCTGGCCGACGTCTACCCCGCCGGCGAAACTCCCATCGTGGCGGCCGACGGCCGGGCGCTGGCGCGCGCCGTGCGCGTCGCCGGCAAGGTCGAGCCGGTGTTCGTCGAAGACATGAGCGCCATGGCGCAGACCGTGCGCCAGGTGGCGCGCGACGGCGACGTGGTGATCGGCATGGGCGCCGGCTCCATCGGCAACCTGCCGCGCGAACTGACCGGGGGCGCCAAGTGAGCGACATGGCCAGGCTCGGCAAGGTCGCCGTGATGCTCGGTGGCGCCTCCAGCGAACGCGAGATTTCGCTGCTCTCCGGCAACGGCGTGCTCGCCGCCCTGAAGTCCAGGGGCGTGGATGCGCATCCGTTCGACCCCAGCGAGCGCGACCTGGCCGACCTCAAGCGCGACAAGTTCGATCGCTGCTTCATCGCCCTGCATGGCCGCGGCGGCGAAGACGGTACCCTGCAAGGCGCCCTTGAGTTCCTCGGCATCCCCTACACCGGCAGCGGCGTGATGGGTTCGGCCATCGGCATGGACAAGTGGCGCACCAAGATGATCTGGCTGAACGCCGGCATCCCCACGCCGCGCTACCGCATTCTCGAAGGCAACGAAGACTGGGCCGAAGTCGCGAAAGACCTGGGCCTGCCGCTGATCGTCAAGCCCGCGCGCGAAGGCTCCACCCTCGGCCTCACCAAGGTGACTTCGGTCGAGCAACTGCCCGCCGCCTACGAGCTCGCCGCCAACAAGTACCACGACATCGCGCTCGCCGAGGAATTCATCTCCGGCGCCGAATACACCGCCAGTGTGCTCGGCGACACCGCGCTGCCGTTGATCCGCATCGAAGCCCCGTCCGGCAACTACGACTACCAGAACAAGTATTTCACCGACGACACCAAGTACATCTGCCCCTGCGGCCTGCCCGAGGTGGTCGAAAAGGAACTGCAAGCCCTGGTGCTCAAAGCCTTCAGGCTGGTCGGCTGCGCCGGCTGGGGCCGCGTCGACATCATGATGCGTCCCGACGGCCGTCCCAGCCTGCTCGAAGTCAACACCAGCCCCGGCATGACCGGCCACAGCCTGGTGCCCATGGCCGCCAAAGTCGCCGGCATCAGCTACCCCGACCTGTGCGTCAAGATCCTCGAACTCTCCATGGAGGCGCGCAAATGATGTGCCGCGACTTCTCGGGGGTTCGTTTTTTCGTGGCCGTTTCGGTTTTGAATCAACCGCGCGTTACGAAAATGCGGCCGGTAATGCAGAACAACTCAAGCCGGCAAAAAGTAGGTTTGTACTTTTTGACGAATGTTCTCTGATCCCCTAGCCCTCAACCGCCTCACGAAAATCTGCGTGATGTTCGCCCTCGCCTTTTCCGTCTACACCATCGTGCGCTGGGTTGCCGCGCGGCCGGTGTTCGCCATCCGCGCGCTGACGGTGCAGGGCGCGGACGGCAAGCCGCTGGCGCACGTCACCGCGCAGCAGGTGGGCCAGGCCTGCGTGCCGCGCCTGCGCGGCACCTTCTTCACCACCGACCTGGAACAGGCGCGCGGCATTTTCGAATCCGTTCCCTGGGTGCGCCGCGCCAGCGTGCGCCGCGAATGGCCCAACCGCCTGGTCGTCGCCCTCGAAGAACATCAAGCCCTGGCGCGCTGGAACGACGAAGCCGGCAACCGCTTCGTCAACCTGCAAGGCGAAGCCTTCAACGCCCCCGGCGAAGCCAAGCTCGGCGCCACCCTGCCGCTGCTCACCGGCCCGGAAGGCAGCGAGAAGGATGTCACCAAGCGCTACGCCGACCTGATCACCCTGTTCGCCAAGAT
The DNA here is from genome assembly GCA_036498945.1 of Burkholderiales bacterium. Taxonomy (GTDB): domain Bacteria; phylum Pseudomonadota; class Gammaproteobacteria; order Burkholderiales; family JAEUOS01; genus JAQGMJ01. The sequence continues at coordinate 6,266 of DASYEQ010000155.1, forward strand.
CGACAAGAGCCCGCGCGTGGTGGCCCTGTCGCCGCGCCAGGCCTGGACCCTGCGCCTGTCCGACGGGCTGGCCATCGAGGTCGGGCGCGAGCAGCCTTCTTCCAGCGTCACCTCGCGCCTGCAGCGTTTCGTCGCCAATTACGCCGGCACCGTCGGGCGTCTGGGCGCGCGCGTGGTCGCGGTGGACCTGCGTTACCCCAACGGCTTCGCCGCCAAGCTTTCCGGCGCGCAAGCCAACAAACCGGCGGGCAAACCCGCACCCAAACCGGCGAAAAAGCCGCAACCCGTACGGCGCAAGACATGAAGGGCAGGGGATAAGGCATGAACAAGAGCAGGGACGGCAGCGAGCTCATCGTCGGTCTCGACATCGGCACCTCCAAGATCGTCACGGTGGTGGCCGAAGTCACGCCCGAGGGCCGCATGCAGATCATCGGCACCGGCAGCCACGAGTCCAAGGGCCTGAAAAAAGGCGTGGTGGTGAACATCGACACCACCGTCAACTCGATCCAGCGCGCGCTGGAAGAAGCCGAGCTGATGGCCGATTGCAAGATCTCGCGCGTCTACACCGGGATCGCCGGCAGCCACATCAAGAGCTTCAACTCCCACGGCATGGTCGCGATCAAGGATAAGGAAGTCACGCAGTTCGATATCGACCGCGTGATCGAAACCGCGCGCGCGGTAAATATCCCGACTGATCAACAAATCTTGCACATCCTGACGCAGGAATTTATCATTGACGGCCAGGAGGACGTGCGTGAGCCCCTGGGTATGAGTGGAATGCGGCTGGAGGTCAAGGTGCATATCGTCACCGGCGCCGTCTCCGCCGCGCAAAACATCGTCAAGTGCGTGCGCCGCTGCGGTTTGGAGGTCGGCGACCTGATCCTGCAGCCCCTGGCTTCCAGCCTGGCCTGCCTCACCGACGATGAAAAGGAACTGGGCGTCGCCCTGGTCGACATCGGCGGCGGCACCACCGACGTCGCCGTGTTCACCCAGGGCGCGATCCGCCACACCGCGGTGATCCCGATCGCCGGCGACCAGATCACCAACGACATCGCCATGGCGCTGCGCACGCCGACCCCCGAAGCGGAAGACATCAAGATCCGCCACGGTGTCGCCATGCAGCGACTGGCCGGCGCCGAGGAAATGATCGACGTCCCCGGCATCGGCGAACGCGGCCCGCGCAGCATGAGCCGCCAGGCCCTGGCTGCCGTGATCGAGCCGCGCGTGGAGGAGCTGTTCTCCCTGGTGCAGCAAAGCCTGCGTGAATCCGGCTACGAGGAATTGATCTCCTCCGGCGTGGTTCTTACCGGCGGCGCGTCCGTGATGCCCGGCATGGTGGAATTGGGCGAGGAAATGTTTTCCATGCCGGTGCGCGTGGGCGCGCCGAAATACGACGGCAGCCTGGCCGACGTGGTGAAGAGCCCGCAGCACTCCACCGCCATCGGCCTGCTGTACGAAGGCATGACGCAGCGCGCGCATCACGGGCGCATCCTGCAAAAGAGCACTTCTCTCAAGAACCTCGCCGGCAAGATGAAGACGTGGTTCCAGGGGAATTTTTAAACGCGGTAAACGTTGTTCAGCGCATTACGTTGTAAGCAATGATTTGCATTCGAAGTTGTTCGGCGGTTCAGCGGTAAGAAGTAACGGATCTGGTGATTAGGGGCTGTAGGCTGTGTCCCGCCAGGCCTGCCTGGTGTTTCGGCAGCCGGCATCCCCGAATTTCTAGGTTCGCCTATGAATGAAATTTTGGCTTTAGGAGATAAACCATGTTTGAAATCGTGGAGACCCAGACCAACGGGACCATCATCAAAGTGGTGGGCGTAGGCGGCGCCGGCGGCAATGCCATCACTCACATGATCTCGCGCGAAGTCGCCGGGGTCGAATTCATCGCCGCCAACACGGACGCGCAGGTGCTCGCGCGCTCGCTGGCGAAAACCCAGATCCAGCTCGGCGCCACCGGCCTGGGCGCGGGCGCCAACCCGGAACGCGGCAAGGAATCCGCCGAAGCCGAGCGCGAGCGCATCCGTGAAGCGCTGTCCGGCGCCCACATGGTGTTCATCACCGCCGGCATGGGCGGCGGCACCGGCACCGGCGCCGCTCCCGTGGTGGCCGAGATCGCCAAGGAAATGGGCATCCTCACCGTCGGCGTCGTCACCAAGCCCTTCCTGTTCGAAGGCAGCCGCCGCATGCGCTCCGCTGAATCCGGCATCCAGGAACTCGGCGCGCATGTCGACTCGCTGATCGTGATCCTGAACGAAAAGCTGATGGACGTGCTGGGCGAAGACGTGTCGATGGAAGAAGCCTTCAAGGCGGCGGACGACGTGCTGCACAACGCCGTCGCCGGCATTTCCGAAATCATCAACCAGCCGGGCCTGGTCAACGTCGACTTCGAAGACGTCAAGACCGTGATGGCCGAAATGGGCATGGCCATGATGGGTTCGGCCTACGCCGAAGGCATCGACCGCGCCCGCATCGCCGCCGAGCAGGCTGTCGCCAGCCCGCTGCTCGAAGGCGTGGATTTGACCGGCGCGCGCGGCGTGCTGGTCAACATCACCGCCAACAAGAGCCTGAAGATGAAGGAAGTGCGCGAAGTGATGGAAACCATCAAGCACTTCGCCGACCCCGACGCCCACGTCATCTTCGGCTCGGTCTTCGATGCCGACATGGGCGAGAAGCTGCGCGTCACCGTGGTGGCCACCGGTCTCGGCCGTGCGCAAGCACGCCGCGCCGACAAGCCGCAACTGGTGCCGCAACCCATGCTGCGCACCGGCACCGACAACAACGTCGTTGCCGTTGCCATCGACCAGCCCGGCGTCGACTACCACCAGCTCGAAACCCCGGCGGTATTCCGCTCCGGCCGCGCTGATCGTAGAGCCCAGGTCGAAGCGCTGCAGCAGGCCGGCATGGACAAGTACGAAATCCCGGCGTTCCTGCGCAAGCAGGCGGACTAAGCAGCCGTTTGCGGTACCTCAAAGGCCGCCCGCGAGGGCGGCCTTTTTTATTCAGGGTGCCGCCATCTGGCCAATAAAAAAGCCGCCTCATGAGGGCGGCTTTTCAACGGCGGAGGGGAAAACGCAAATTTTCCGCTTCCGCACCTTCAGAATATATCGCACCAGGGGGCTTGCGGCAAGACCCGGGCCCTGCAGTAGCATCGCCGCCCGATCTTGGAACTGGCAGCAACGGAGGCGATGAAATGGCAAAACGCGAGCATGCAGTAGTGATCGCAGGCGCAGGTCCGACAGGCTTGATGCTGGCCGCCGAATTGGCGCTGGCGGAAATCGACGTCGCCATTGTCGAGCGGCGCGCCGATCACGCACTTGCCGGTGCGCGCGCCGGCGGATTGTCCGCGCGTTCCCTCGAGATACTCGATCAGCGCGGCATCGTCGATCGCTTCCTTTCGGCCGGGCAGGTGGCGCAGGTAGCGGGCTTCGGTGGCGCGCGCCTGGACCTGAGCGGCTTTCCCACGCGGCACAACTACGGCCTCGCCCTGCGGCAAAAACACATCGAGCGCCTCCTCGCCGAATGGATCGGCGAACTCGCCGTGACCCTCCATCGCGAGCGCGAGGTGACCGGATTCGCGCAGGATGAGGCCGGTGTCGATGTCATGCTCTCCGACGGGCAATCGCTGCGCGCGGCCTATCTGGTCGGCTGCGACGGTGGCCGCAGCGTGATTCGCAAGGCGGCCGGCATCGAATTCGCCGGCTGGGATCCGACCATGAGCGCTTTGCTCGCCGAGGCCGAGCTGACCGAAGCGCCACCCATGGGGGTTCACCGCAACGCGTTTGGCACGCACGCCTTCGGCAGGGACGAATACAAGATTCGCGACGGCAAGATCATCTACGCGGATAGCGGGCCGCTGCAGATCATGGTGTCCGAAGCGCGTGTTCCCACGCAGGAAGAAGCGGCGGTCCGGCCCACCCTGCGCGACCTCAGCCACGCACTGATGGCCGCCTGCGGGACCGACTACGGCGCGCACAGCCTGACCTGGATTTCAAGGTTCACCGACATGACCCGGCAGGCCACGGCTTATCGCGACCGGCGCGTGTTGCTCGCCGGCGATGCCGCCCACGTGCATTCCCCGATCGGCGGCCAGGGGCTCAATACCGGCGTGCAGGACGCGGTCAATCTCGGCTGGAAACTGGCGCAAGTCGTCCGCGGCACCGCGCCGGAGAGCCTGCTCGATACCTATCATGCCGAGCGTCACCCCGTCGCGGCCCGCGTCTTGCGCAACAGCATGGCCCAGGTCGCGCTTCAGCGTCCCGACGAACGCGCCGCGGCCCTGCGCGATACCATGGCCGAAGTGCTCGGGATGGATGAGCCCCGCCGTCAATTCGCCGCCGAGATGTCCGGCCTGGGCATTCGCTACGACTTGGGTGAAGGGCATCCGCTGCTCGGGCGCCGCATGCCCGATCTCGATCTCGTCACTGCCGAAGGGCCGCTGCGTGTCTTCACCTTGCTGCACCGTGCCCGGCCGGTGCTGCTCAACTTCGGCGAGCTCGGCGCGCTCGATATCACGCCGTGGGCAGACCGGGTGCAGCGTGTCGATGCCACCTTCACGGGCACCTGGGATTTGCCGGCGCTAGGTCCTGTCGCGGCGCCAGGTGCCGTATTGATTCGCCCCGATGGATATGTGGCCTGGGTGAGTAGTGCGTCGGTGGAAGGGCTCGCAGATGTGCTTGCCACCTGGTTTGGGCCGCCCGCTGTCGCATAGGCTCGCTGCCGCCGCTCCGCGCCGAACGGTGCCCGCATTTTGGTTGCCCAAAGTTTGGGCGTTGTGCAGCTATCCATTTGTTCTGAATGGTATTTTTCTTGTATTTTCGCTTGCGAAAATCAACCATATTTAGCGATTCAATTCGCGTATCTTAGGCTTCAGGAATCCCCAAATCCGGAGCCACCATGCACACCACCCTCACCGACCGCCAGGAGCGGTTCGTCCTCGAATACCTGAAAGACCAGAACGCCAGCGCCGCCGCCGCCCGCGCCGGCTACACCGCGAAAAACATGGCGGCGCAAGGCAGCGAACTGATGGCCCACCCCGCCGTGCGTGAGCGCGTGCGCCTGGCCATGCAGGACCTGCTGGCAGAGTTGCGCGCCTCCGCCCTGGCGCTGATGAAGCAGCGCGTGCGCGCCGCGTTTTTCGATCCGGCGAAGCTGGTGCGCGGGTGGGAGCCGATACCGCTGGAGGAACTGGATGAGGAGACGCGGGCGGTGCTGGAGGTAAGGACGGTGATACGCAAAAGCGGGCGGGTAATCCATGTGAAGCAGCCAGACCGGCATCGGGCGCTCAGGGCGCTGGAGAAGGCGTATGAAAAGCTGGATGTGCTCAATGAGAAGTATTGGGCGAGGCTGGAGCGGGAGGGAGGGGTGATGAGCCTGGAGGAGATTGAGGCGATGGCGGATGAGGAGGAGCGAGAGCGGGAGGCGGAAAACGCGAAAAAGTCTCAGGTTTTGTCAGGTGGCATGGATGAGGTGGCGTTGGCGGCGGCGCGAATTGCGGAAAAAGAGGAGGGTTTGTTGGGTGGTGATGGTGAGGGGCGCGAGGCTGGGGTGCTTCGTGGGCCGGAAATTCGGGGTCAGAGCACTTTTGCTGGTGAGGCGTTCGCAAAAGTGATCCGACCCCAATTTCCTGCGTTGGAGGTGCGCGGAATTTCTGAAAAACCTGGGGGTTTGTCAGGTTGGGAAGAAAGGGCCGGTTGCGTGGCGGCGGTGGGGTAGGGCCGGGCGCAACCGCCGGGCGTCTACGCTTTGACGGGGGTACCGTAGGCGGCGACGATGCGCTCGTCCTGTTCCTTTTGGGAAAAGGACTCCCATTCGATGCTGTTTACATCGATGGTGCTGGTGTAGCCGGTGACGGCGTCGTCTTCGAATCCGAGATGACGCAGATACCCGGCTCTCATTTGTGTATCGGGAGGCATCTGGTTGATGGAGAAGTTGAGCAGGTCGGTGCGCCACATGGCGTAAGGGTTGCCGAAACCCGCGGGGACGACGACGGTTGGCGGTTGGCCGAGACGGACGCTGTAATCGGCGATGGATTCTTCGAGGTTGCGCACGGCTAAGGCGATGTGGAAGCGTTTCATGAAAATTCCTCGGGTTTTGTCAGGTTGTTGGGCAAAGCCGTCCCTGCGGACCTTGCGTCGCAAGGTCCGGGAGGCGGGGTGTTCGGTTGCGGCGCGGGGATGACCGCGCCGTGGGAAGCCAGGTCGCCGGCGGTTTAGGCGCTGACGGCTTCCTGGGTTTCGCCGCTGCGCGCCAGCAGGCGGTTCAGGCCCGAGAGCACGGCTTTGAGCGAAGCGGTGATGATGTTGGGGTCGATGCCGACGCCGAAGAGCGGGCGCTCGGCCCCTAAGCGCAGTTCGATGTAGCTCACCGCGCTGGCGTTGCTGCCGGCGCCGATGGCGTGCTCGTGGTAGTCGATCAGGGTGACGTCTTCGCCGATGGCGTGGATGAAGGCGTCGATCGGGCCGTTGCCGTTGCCTTCGATGATCTTCGGCTTGCCGTTGACCTTCACTTCGACCTTGATGTGCACGGCGTTCTTCGCGCGGGTGTCCTCGGTCAGCTGGTGGCCGACGTAGACGTACTTGCCGTTGCCGAGGTATTCGGTGTCGAAGATGTTCCAGAGATCATCGGCGGTTTGTTCCTTGCCGGTGGCGTCGCTGACCTTTTGCACGGCTTGCGAAAACTCGATCTGCAAACGGCGCGGCAGGTCGAGGCCGTATTCGGAGTGCAGCAGGAAAGAGATGCCGCCCTTGCCCGACTGGGCGTTGACGCGGATCACGGCTTCGTAGCTGCGGCCGACGTCTTTCGGGTCGATCGGCAGATACGGCATTTCCCAGATGTCGCCTTCCTTGCGGGCGGTGAAGGCTTTCTTGATCGCGTCCTGGTGCGAGCCGGAGAAGGAGGTGTAGACCAGGTCGCCGACGTAGGGGTGGCGCGGGTGCACGGGAATCTGGTTGCAGTATTCGACGGCGGTGCGGATGGCGTCGATGTCGGAGAAGTTCAGGCCCGGGTTCACGCCCTGCGAATACATGTTCAACGCAATGTTCACGATGTCGACATTGCCGGTGCGCTCGCCGTTGCCGAACAGGCAGCCTTCGACACGGTCCATGCCGGCCATGATGGCGAATTCGCCGGCGGCGGTGCCGGTACCGCGGTCGTTATGCGGGTGCACGGAGAGAATCAGGCTGTCGCGGTGCTTGATGTTGCGGTGGAACCACTCGAGCTGGTCGGCGAAGATATTGGGCGTCGAGCACTCGACCGTGGAAGGCAGGTTGAGGATGAGCTTGTTTTGCGGGGTGGGTTCGTAGACGTCGATCACCGCTTCGCAGGCTTCCTTGGAGAACTCCAGCTCGGTGTTGGAGAACATCTCGGGGGAATACTGGAACACCCACTGCGTGTCTTTTTGCTTGGCGGCCAGCGCCTTGATGATGCGCGCGTGCTTGATGGTGAGTTCCTGGATCACTTCCGCCTTGTCCATGTTGAACACGACGCGGCGCATCACCGGGGCGACGGCGTGGTAGACGTGCATGATCACCCGCGGAGCGCCCTTCATGGCTTCGAAGGTGCGGGTGATCAGGTCTTCGCGCGCCGGGGTCAGCACCTGGAGGGTGACATCCGCCGGGATCATCTTGCCTTCGACCATTTCGCGGATGAAGTCGAAGTCGATCTGCGAAGCGGAGGGGAAGCCGACTTCGATTTCCTTCAGGCCGATTTCCACCAGCAGCTTGAAGAACTTGTGCTTGCGCTCGATGTTCATCGGCTCGATCAGCGCCTGGTTGCCGTCGCGCAGGTCGACGCTGCACCAGATCGGCGGCTTGGTGATGATGGCGTCGGGCCAGGTGCGGTCCTTGAGGGCTACCGGGCGGGCGGCGCGGTATTTGGCGGCGGGGTTATCGAGCATCGGCATGGTCAGGATCTCCAGGGAACGTGAATTTGCGCGCGAGCCTGCGGCCTGGGTGGCTACAGTCGGGGTACTACGAAGAGGGGGGTAATTTATGTGCGCGCGGAGCGCAGCAGCAGCAGGCCACCCAGCAGGGGGGCCGACAGTGCGATGGACAGGGAAAGCACGGCAGAGCCGGCGTCAGGCGACGCGAGCACGGCCGGAGCAGCGGCGCTGAGGCTAGCGCGCTTTTCCATAGTGATAATGGAGCTTTCCATCCAAATATCATAGGCGGATTGCGGCAAATGCGCAAGACCCCCACCGGCAGAGGGGGAAAGCGGCTTTCCACGGCGGCGACGGCGGGATTCCATGGGCCGGGCGCGGGCGCGTAAAAACTCGCGGCGAGGGGCTGGAGACGGTCTGGAAACAACTGCGGCGAGGGCAGCCGCCACGCGTCGCCAGGGTAAAAGCAATGCGGCGAGGGATTGTTGCGGCAATTGGGTGGGTTTCGGGGTTCTTTTCGGGACATGCGGCGGGAACGCGGAATGTTCCAATGCCTCATCCGAACTTCCATCGTCCTTCCACCGAAAATCATGTCTTACGACACCATCGAATCCTTGCTCTGGGGCACGCGCCACTCGCGCTGCCCGGCCGGTTCGGTCGCCAGCGCCGGCAAGCGTTGCGCGCCGGGCCAGGGCGACGCGGGCGTATGCACCGTGCCGGGCCTGGGCATGCGGGTGACGCGGCATGCGGGCGGGCGCCCGCCGCGGGCCTTGCGCCGCGTGAACAAGCCGGTGCGCACGGTCTGCCGTGTGTGGTGGGAAACCCGGCCGGAACCCGATTTGAGCCAGGCCTGAGACGGCCGGCAACCAGAACAGCGGAAGTAACCATCCCCTCGGCCAGACATCCTCCTGGCCTTCAGGGCGCCGGTCCCCCCGGCGCCCTTTTCTTTTGGGGCACCGACACGGGGATGTGCATCAAAGGTAAATAAATGTGTCTTGCCTCAAGTCCGGCGGCGCACTGCCGTTGACCCTAAGGCAATCCGCGCCGGACCTGCCCGAAAGGGCTGGGGTAGCGCGGAGGATCATGCGGGATTTTCGGCGGCTCTTTGAGCGATCGCCCGGATCACCGCGATGTTGAAATGACGGTCGTTGCAAGGCGCCAGCAAGGAGGGCGCGAACATGAATCTGAACGAATACCTGGAACTCAGCCCCGATCCCGCCTTTCCCTTCGGCGCCGAAAGCGTCACCACCGAAGAGTTCCAGCTGGCGGTGGCCGTGCTGGAAACCGGCGTGTTCACCGGGGACTTTCCCTCCGAGTTGTTGAGCGGCTTGTTCGGCATGCTGCCGGGCGCCAACCCCGCCGTCTGACCTCGCGCAAAATCATTGATGCATACCGCCGCACAAACCGGATATGCCTGGATGGCGCAGCGCCTGATCGGTGCCGGTATGTCCGGCTTCGAGCGCGACAACGCGCTCGCCATGTACACGCGCGGTGCGCTGATCGGCAGCGCGCTGTGCAAACTGTGGCAGGGCCTGCACGGCGCCTGACCCGAACCGAATTGGCGCGCAGGCCTGAAGCCGGCGCCACACCCTCCCTCGGGCTGCGTAATTTGTAGCCTTTCGGGCGCCGGATCTCCCTCCGGCGCCCAATTTTTTTGTACGGCCCGTGACCCGGAGCGGCGTGCCGCGCGCTTGGCATATGGCTCGCGGCAGGCGCGACACAAAGCCCGGCGCTTGGCGACATATAACTTTACACACTCCACACGTTCAGGCAACACGCCCCGCCTAAAGTGGCTTCATGCGCTGATGCGCTTGCAATGCCGCCCTCGAAAGGAGCCGCCATGAACGAGCAAGACAAACAACCTGACCCCGCTGCTACGCCCGATCCCGCCGCCGCCCGCAGGCGCGCGCGCCGCTGGAGCTTCGCCGGCATTGCCGCCGCCGCTGCCGGCGCCTTCGCCTTCCATCGCATGGCTCACGCCGACGGTCACGGTTGCGGCCCCGGCTTCGGCTTCGGCCGCCCCATGCACGGCGCGATGGATCCGGAAAGCATGGGCAAGTTCATCGACTGGCGCGTCAGCATGATGCTGTCGCACGTCGATGCCACGGCTGAACAAAAGACCCGCGTCGCCGACATCGCCAAGGCCGCCGCGCGCGACATGCTGCCGGCGCGCGAGCAACATCGCGCCGCCCGTGCCAAGGCGATGGCGCTGCTGACCGCCACCACCATCGACCGCGCCGCGCTGGAAAAGCTGCGCGCCGACGAACTCGCTCTGGCCGAGACCCTGTCGAAGCGCGCCGTGCAATCGCTGGCTGATGCCGCCGACGTGCTTACTCCAGCGCAGCGCGAAAAGCTGGCGCAGCGCTGGAAGAACCGCCATGCCTGAGATGCGGCGCCCGGCCGGCCCGGCGCCCGCGCCCTGGCGGCAGGCGCCGGGCGCTTTTGTGCCAAGATCGGGCCTCCGCTTTCACGCCACGCAGCAACGCATGTCCGACCTGGTACTGATGATCGAGGACGACGCCCGCCTCGCGGCGATGGTGGTCGACTACCTCGGGCGCAACGGCATCGCCGTAATCCACGCCGGCACCGCCGCCGAAGGCCGCGCGCAACTCAATCGCGAGCGCTTCGCCTTGGTGATCCTCGACCTGATGCTGCCGGACGCCGACGGATTGGACGTCTGCCGGCAGATCCGCGCCGGCACCGGCGGCGCCGACCTGCCCATCGTCATGCTCACCGCCAAGGGCGATCCGCTCGACCGTGTCGTCGGCCTGGAACTGGGCGCCGACGATTATCTCGCCAAGCCCTTCGAGCCGCGCGAGCTGCTGGCGCGCATCCGCGCGGTGCTGCGGCGCATGCGCGCGCCCGCCGCCGAGCGCGAGAGCGCGCTGCACTTCGGCCGCCTGGCCATCGACGCCGGCGCGCGCAGCGTGCGCGTCGGCGGCGAGGAACGCCCCCTTACCGCCTACCAGTTCGACCTGCTCCTGGCGATGGCCGAGCGTGCCGGCCGGGTGCTCACGCGCGAGCAGTTGCTAGACACGGTGAAGGGCGAATCGCTGGAAGCCTTCGACCGCTCGATCGACGTGCACATCGCGCGCATCCGCGCCGCGATTGAAGACGATCCCAAAAAGCCCAAGCGCATCGTCACCGTGCGCGGTGCCGGCTACGTGTTCGCCAAGGTGCAGGATGCGTAGGCGCGGCTTTTGCCCGGCCTACGACGAAGACCTGACGGGCGTGCGGCCCTGGCACCGCCATGGTCTCGCCAAGCGTCTCTACCTGCGCATCTATCTCGCGCTGATCCTGAGCCTGGTGCTGATGGCGCTGATGTTCAGCATGGTGATGCGCTGGACCTTTACCGGCGTCGATGCCACCGCGCGCCTGGATGCGGTGGCCGAAGCCGCCGCCGGGCTGCTGCCCCGCGCCGACGCACCGCGCGATGCGCAGTTGCAGGCCCTGACCCACTGGCATGCGCGCGCCGGGCTTGATCTTGCATTGTTCGATACCGCCGGCGCCGCCATCGCCTACGTCGGCGCGGCGCAAAGCGCACCCACCGCCTCCTCCGCCAGCCACTGGATCCATGGCCATCCGCCGGGCGTCGCCCTGCACCTGGCCGATGGCCGCTGGCTGTCGGCGCGCCTCACCGGCTCGCAGGGCATTTCCGGCTGGAGCCTGTTCGGCGGCCTGTTTTTCATCGCACTCGCCGTCGGCATGGCCGCCTTCCCGGTGGCGCGGCGCCTGACCAAGCGCCTGGAACGCCTGCAAAAAAGCGTCGAGGCCCTGGGCGAAGGCGACCTCGCCGCGCGCGTGCCGGTGCAGGGCTACGACGAAGTGGCGCGCCTGGCGAAGAGCTTCAACAAGGCGGCCGAACGCATCGAGGCGCTGGTGGCCGCACAGAAGTCGCTGCTGGCCAACGCCTCGCACGAACTGCGCTCGCCGCTGGCGCGCATCCGCATGGCCGCTGAACTGCAAGACGGCAATGTAGACCCCGCCAGCCGCGCCGAACTCACGCGCAACATCGCCGAACTCGATCAGCTGATCGACGAAATCCTGCTCGCCAGCCGGCTCGATACCGCTCGCAACGAAGAGGCGCACGTCGAAACCGTCGACCTCACCGCGCTGGCTGCGGAGGAATGCGCGCGCGCCGAAGCCGAGTTCGACAGCGACGGCCTGATCAGCGTGCAGGGCGACGCCCGCCTGCTGCGGCGCATGATCCGCAACCTGCTGGAAAACGCGCGGCGCTACGGCGGCGCCAACCCGGTGCAGGCGAGCCTGCGGCAGAACGCCGAGGGCGCCCTGCTGGATGTCGCCGATCGCGGCCCCGGTGTGGCGGCCGATGAACGCGAACGTATCTTCGAGCCGTTTTACCGCGCCCGCGGCGCCAGCGAAGGCCAGGGTGGTGTCGGGCTCGGCCTCGCACTGGTGCGCCAGATCGCCGCGCGCCATGGCGCCGATGTGCAATGCCTGGCGCGCGATGGCGGCGGCAGCGTGTTCCGGGTTGAGGGCTTGCGTTAAGGCGCGGACTGGGAAGCCCAGGTAGACGCGCGTAAGACCTCTGGCAAAACAGCGGTAAACAACGGTGGTTTTTCGCCGAACCAGTCGCACAGCCCTGTAAATAACGGTGTTTTTCCGCAAATTTTCCGCGCCGTCAACACAAACGAGGTAGGCCCGCGCGTCGCGGCCGGCGTGGCCCCGGCAGGTGGTGCAGCGAGGCAGCCGTTGCGGCGACCAGGCGTCGCAATCTCGCAATGTGAAATCTGGCTGTGGGCGACTACAAGTGTGGTTGCACGGGCCGGCGGCGGGCGATCGTCCGCGTAGCGGACATGCCTGAATAGCGAATTGTTAGAGAGCGGCAGTCCTGATTTCAAAGATACAGCAAACGCCCGCGCAAGCAAGGGCCATTTCCAGCCAATGGGTAGTCATTAAAAATAAATTGTTGACAATTTAATTTTAAACAATGTATAGTTCGGCCATGGTCAAACGCAACGCATCCACGGAAAAGCAAAGCCCGCCGGCCGGCGTTTCGCTGGGGGAAATGCTGCGGCTGGACAACCAGCTGTGCTTCGCCCTGTATTCCGCCTCGCTGACGATGACCAAGGTGTACAAGCCGCTGCTGAAGTCGCTCGGGCTTACTTATCCGCAATACCTGGCGATGCTGGTGCTGTGGGAGCGCGACGGGGTGACGGTGTCCGAACTGGGCGCACGCCTGTTTCTCGATTCCGGCACGCTGACACCGCTGCTCAAGCGCATGGAAGCGCAGGGGCTGCTACAGCGCGAGCGATCGGCGGAGGATGAGCGGCAGGTGCTGGTAACCCTGACCCCGGCAGGTGCGAAGCTGAAGCAGCGCGCCGGTGAGTTGCCGGTGGAGATTTTGCGTGCCTCGCAATGCAGCCTGAATGAAGTGGCTGAACTGACGCGGCGGGTGCAAAAGCTGCGCGGCGGCCTGGAGCGCAGCGTCGAGGAAGCGGCGTAGATCCGGATTTAGAAGGGGCTGGCGGACATCAGTCCGCCGGCGTGGCGCGGCGTAATAAGTTGTACGCAATTAAATTGTTTAATATTTAAACCGGACCGGTGTCTGACCGGCCCACATTCAGCCAGCAGAAAGCGAAAGGAAACATCATGAACAAGATCGAGAAGGTTCTCTACAAGGCCACCGCCACCTCCACCGGCGGCCGCGACGGCAAGTCGCTCTCCTCCGACGGCGTGCTCGACATCAAGCTCACCACGCCGAAGGAACTGGGCGGCGCAGGCGGCGCGGGCACCAATCCCGAGCAGCTGTTCGCCGCCGGCTATTCGGCCTGCTTCATCGGCGCGCTCAAGTTCGTTGCCTCCCAGCAGAAGATCGCGCTGCCCGCCGATACCGCGATCACCGCGAGCGTGGGCATCGGCCAGATCCCGGCCGGCTTCGGCATCGAAGTCGACATGCTGATTTCCATCCCCGGCGTCGATCGTGCGAAGGCACAGGAGCTGGTGGAAGCGGCGCACCAGGTGTGCCCGTATTCCAACGCCACCCGCGGCAACATCGAAGTGCGCCTCAACCTCGCGTAAGGCAAGGCGAAGCGGAACGGGTCAGGAGCCCTCGGTGCGCAACAGCCCCAGGCCCCTGACCTCGTAGTAGAACGTCGCGTCCGAGAGCGCCCGGTGCAGGATGTAGCCGGGCGCCGTCATGTGCGTGACGGCGCGTAGCGCCAGCGCGCCGACGAAAAAAATCACCGATATGGTCCACGAGCCCACCAGCGCGGTGGCCGCCGCAAAGCCGAACAGCGGCAGCAGCAGCCAGGGCAGCATGGCACGCCCGCTGACAAAGCGCGAGGCGGCCTTGGGGGCGATGGTCACCTTCAGCCGGCCGCTGGTGTAGGCGGCGACGAATTCGGAATGCTTGAGTGAGGTTCGCGCCGCGAGGGCAGCGAGGTGCGCGGGCGGCGGGCCGGAATGGTCGCCGGGATTGAAGGAAAGCGAACTCATTTGCGTCTATGTCTCCTGCTCGGGAAAGGTCACCACGCCGTCAGCCTTCAAGGCTTGTATGTCGGCGTCGCTCACCCCCGCCCAGCGCAGCACCACCCGGGTATGTTCCCCCAGGCGCGGGGCCGCTGCGGCAGTGCCGGGGCGGTCGGGATAACTATCATAGCCCACCCCGGGGCTGCGTACACGGCCCTCCGGGTCCGCCGTTTCCACTTGCGGGAAGGAGAGGCGCGAACCATCGCGCACCTCATCGAGAAACTCGCCGATGCGCCGCACCCGCGCCGCCGGCACGCCGGCGGCATTGAGCGCGGCCTCCATCGCCGGCGCCGAGCGCGTGGCGAAGGCGGTGCGCAGTTGCGCGCGCAGGCCTTCGAGGTCGCGCGCCACCACGAAGCCGCCGCCTTCGGCATTGAAGCGCTCGAGGTCGAGATAGCGTGCATCGCCGCACAGGTGCTCCAGGTCCAGCACGCCGCACAGAAGGCGGAAATGCTCCGGGATATTGGCGGCGATGGAAAGCCAGCCGTCGGCGCACTGGTAGGTGTCGGCGCCGGGGCTGCCGGAAAAGCCGCGGTTGCCGATACGCGCAGGCGCCTCGCCGGTGGAGAGGTAAGTGGATGCCTGCGGATACATCAGTTGCAGCGCCGCCTGCGCCATCGACGCGTCGATACGCTGGCCGCCGCCGCCCTTCTCGCGCCGGTACAGCGCGGAAAGAATCGACATCGCCCCCACCATGCCGGTGGCCACGTCCACCACCGGGAAGCCCACCTTGATCGGTGCGTCGCCCTCTTCGCCGGCCATCATCATCATGCCGGTGAGCGCCTGGATCACGTGGTCGTAGGCGCCGCGCCCGCTCCATTCGCCGCTCTGGCCGTAGCCGGAGAGCGAGCAATAGATGATGTCCGGATTGACTGCCTTGACCGCCTCGTAGCCCAGCCCCAGGCGCTCGATCACGCCGGGGCGGAAGTTCTCGATGAACACATCGGCGCCGGCGGCGAGCTTCAACATCAGGTCGCGCCCGCGCGCGTCCTTCAGGTCGATGGCGAGCGAATGCTTGCCATGGTTGAACGCGCCGAAGCCGGGATGGGTGTCGCCCTGGCCGGGCTTGCGCCCGCGCATCACGTCGCCGCCGCGCGGGTTCTCGATTTTCAATACCGAGGCGCCGAGCTGGGTCAGGTAATGCGACGCCAGGGGGCCGGCGATGACGTGGGAAATATCGATGACTTTGATGCCGGAGAGTGATTGCATGATGTCGTGATTGGATGCCGTTGCCGGTGTGCGGGCTGGAGTTTACGCAAGTCCGATGCGGCGCTCGCGATGGGGGGATGGCGCAGCAGCCGGTATCCCGGCGCGGCGCCGCCACCAGCCGCCAGGAACGCGCGCGGACCGGGATCACGCGCGCCGCCCCGGTCTTGGCCTTACTGCGGTACCAGGCCCTTCGCCAGCAGGTCGGCGGGCTTGAATTCCTTTTTCACGCCCAGCGTGCCGTGGGCGAAGGCGATCCACTTGTCGATGGCGGCGTCGGGCACCGCCGCGCCGAAGGTCGGCACGTTGTCGGCGATCATCTTGCGCAGGAGTGCGGGGTCCATCTTGATGTACTTGGCGGCGCTGGCGACGCTGGCGTCCAGGTTCGCCGGGCTTTGCAGGAAGGCGTGCGCCTCGGTGAAGGCGGCTACCAGGCGGCGCATCAGGTCCGGGCGCGCCTTGATGTCCGCGCCGCGCGCGATGTAGAAGTTGTAGGGAAAGTCGGCGAAGCCGGAGCTGACTTCGCCCTTGCGCAAGTCGACCACCATTTTGCCGATCTTCGACTGGTTGATGGTGATGGTCTGGAACGGCTCGAAGGCGAAGTAGGCGTCGATGGCGCCATTTTGCAGCGGCGCCATGGCGGTGCCGACACCGCCCACGCCGACCCAGGTTGCCTGGTCCGGGTTGGCGCCTGCGGCGATGAAGAGAGAACGAAAGATCATCTCGGTGGAAGAGCCGCGCTGCAGCACCCCCAGCCGCTTGCCCACCAGGCTTTTCATCGCCGGCGCAAAACCGCCCGGGGCGATCGGCACGTCGTTGCGCGCCACCACGGAAAACGGCATCTGCCGGCTGTTGCCGACGACGATCTTCATGTCCGGGCTGCCCTTTTCCAGGGCGCGCATCATGTTGTCGCCGGAGTTGAGCATCACGTCCACCCCGGAAGAAAGCAGGCCGGCGAGCGCGTCCGGCCCGGTGGCGATGCCGACCAGTTCGGGGTCCAGGCCGTGCTTGCGGAAGATGCCCTGGTCGACGCCGATGTAGGCGACCACGGAGAGCAGCGCGCCGGGATAGTGGTGGATCTTCACTTTCTGCGGCGCCTGCGCCCAGGCATTCGAGGCGAGAACGATGGCGGCCAGGGCGGCCAGCATGCGGGGGAGGATTTTCATGGCTTGGCTCCTTCGGGGGGATTCGTTTTCGGGCTGGCGGCGGCGCGGCGCCGGCCGCCGGTGAGGCGGCGCTCCAGCCAGGAAGTGGCGCCCGACAGCGCGGTGGAAAGCGCGACCAGGAGCACCAGCGTCGCCATCAACTGGCTCACCTGGAAGCTGCCGGCGTAAAAACTCAGCATGTAGCCAAGCCCGCGGTTGGCGGCGATCATCTCGCCCACCACCGTACCCAACATGGCGTAGATCACCCCCAGGCGCAGGCCGGCGAATACCACCGGCGCCGCGGCAGGCAGCACCACCTTGAGAAACAGCTGGCCGCGCCGCGCGCCCAGGAGGCGCGCCACCGTGAGCATGTCGGCATCGACATTGCGCGCGGCCGCCAGGGTGTTGCCGATGATGATGAACACCACCAGGGTGGCGGCGATCACGATCTTCGACCACGGCCCGATGCCCAGCCAGAGGATGAACAGCGGGGCCAGCGCCACCCGCGGCAGGCTGTTGAGCGCAGTGAAGTAGGGGGCGACGACGCGTTCGATGAGCGGGCACTCGGCCAGCACGAAGCCGGTCGCCACGCCGAGGCCCGCGCCGATGAAAAAGCCCGCGAGCAGCTCGTAGAGCGTGGTGGTGACGTGGCTTAAAAACAGCGGCTCGCGCACGATCTCCAGCAGCGCGCCAGCGATACGGCTGGGGCTGGAGGCCCAGAAGGGATTGAGGTAGCCCAGGCGGATGGCGGCTTCCCACGCACCGAGCACGACCACGGCGATGGCGGCCTGCCAGGCCAGCACGATCAGGTTGGAGCGCTTCATGGCGCCCCCATGCCCTGGCGCAGGCAGGTCCAGATTTCCGTGCGCAGGTGTTCGAAGGCGGCGTCATGCGCGCCGCTGGCCGTGCGCGGGCGCGGGATGTCGACCGGGAATTCGCCGATGATGCGCCCCGGGCGGCCGGAAAACACGATCACGCGGTCGGCCAGCGTCACCGCCTCGACGATGTCGTGGGTGACGAAGACGACGGTGCGGCGAAACTGCTCCCAGATCTTCAGGAACTCGTCCTGGATGATCACCTTGGTCTGCGCGTCCAGCGCGGCGAAGGGCTCGTCCATCAGGATCACGGCGGGCTCGGTGGCGAGCGTGCGCGCCAGGGCGACGCGCTGGCGCATGCCCTGCGACAGTTCGCCGCGGCGGTGCTCGGCGAAGCCTTCCAGGCCCACCAGCGCCAGATACTTGCGCGCGCGCTCGCGGCGCTCGGTTGCCGCCACGCCGCGCAACTCCAGCCCGAAGGCGACGTTGTCGATGGCGCTGCGCCAGGGCATCAGGCCGTCGCGCGCGAACATGTAGCCGACATCCGCCCGGATGCCGGTTACCGGCGCAGCGGCGAGCGTGATGCGGCCGCGCGAGGGCATGACCAGCCCGGCAATGGCATTGAGGAGTGTCGTCTTGCCGCAGCCGCTGGGCCCCACCAGGGCGACGAACTCGCCTTCGCGCACCCGCAGGTCGGTATCGATCAGGGCAGGCGTCGGCGCCAGGCCGGGGGCGCGATAGTCGTGCCCCACGCCCAGCGCCTCGATCATCATGCCGGCGCCTGCGAGCGCATCGGACGAACCGGTGGCGCCGGTTCGCTCGCGCGTTGTCTCCATGCTTGTCCTTGGTGTTCCCGGGCCTCTCCCCGCCGGGACAGTGTAGGGGCCGGACGCAGCCTCCGCATAGACGCTACCTGTTTATCAAGTGATTAAATTTCCTTATCACCGGACGATGCGCGCAGCATGTCGCGCAGCAGCGATACGCGCGGGTTGACCGGCCCGGCGCGCGACACCAGCCCGACCTTGGCGCCGGGGATGGCGGGCTGCACATCCAGGCGCGCCACCTCGCCATGGGCGCGCAGGTAGGAGAGGGTGGGCAGGGGCACCACCGCCAGCCCGGCGCCGGCGGCCGCCAGGCGCACCACGGTGACCGGCACGCCGGATTCGACCATGGCGGCGGGCATCGGATGGCCGGCGCGCACGAAGCGCTCGGTGATCAGGCCATGCATGCGGGTGCCGGGCGGCGGCAGGATCCAGCGCTGTTTTGCCAGCACGTCCCAGCCGACGCGTTTCTGGCGCGTGAGTACGTGCTGCTTGTGGGCGATGACGGCGAATTCGGCGAGGAACACCGGCTCGTAGCGCAGGCTTGCATCCCAGCCCTCGCCGCCGGTGAGCGGGCACAGCACCGCGTCCAGGCGCCCCGCGCTCAAGGAGGCGATCAGGCCGGGGATGTCGCCTTCGGCAAGCTGGATGCGCATGGTGGGCTCGCGTGCGCCCAGGGCGGCGATGCGCGGCGGCAGGTAGCCCTGGGCCAGGAAGGGCGTGGCGCCCAGGCGCAGCAGGGTGCCGGCCTGCTCGCCCAGGGCGGCCTCGTCGCGCACGTGGCCTAGCTCTTCCAGCAGAAGGGCGGCGCCGCGGATGGCGATCTCGCCGGCCGGGGTCGGCTCGACGCCGCGTGCGCTGCGGCGAAACAGCGGCGCGCCGAACGCGGCTTCGATTTCGGAAAGCGAGCGGCTCAAGGCCGGCTGGGTGACGCCGAAGGCGGCGGCGGAGGAGCGCAGGCTGCGGGTGCGCCCCAGTTCCACCAGCAGTTCCAGGTGGCGAAAGCGCAGCTGGCTCAGGCGCCTGGAGGTGTTCTGGTCGGTCGCGCCGGGCATCGTCCGATGTGTGAAAAGAGGGGCAGGTGGCAGGCGCGCCGGGGCGGTGTCATTCGGTCGGGATCTTGGCCAACTGGATGATCTTGTTCCACTTGGCATTCTCGGCGTGCATGTAGGCGGCCAGGTCGGCCGGGCTCTTGCTGTTCACCACCGCGCTGCCCTGGCTTTCGACCTGGGTGTGGAAGGCGGGATTTTGCGAGGCTTTTACCGCCGCGGCGAACAGTTTGTTGATGATGGGCGCGGGGGTGCCGGCGGGCGCCCACAGCGCGTCCCACGATTCCTGTACCAGCGACTCGTCCTTGTAGACCTCGAACAGCGAGGGCAGGTCGGGCAACTGCTTCATGCGTGCGCGCGAGGTGACCGCGAGCCCGCGCAGGCGGCCGGATTTCACCTGTGGCACGCCGGTGCCGGCGACCGGAAAGGCGAACTGGGTGAGGCCGCCGACCAGCGACTGCAGGATTTCGACCGAGCCGCGCAGGGGCACGTGCACGGCGTCGATCTTTGTCACCACGCAAAAGGTGGCGCCGGCCAGGTGGGCGGCGGTGCCGATGCCGCCGGAGGAGTAGTTGAGCTCGCCGGGGTGGGCGCGGGCCGCCGCCACCAGGTCCTGCACGGTCTTGACCGACGACGTGTTGGCCACCGTCAGCACGCCGGGGCTGGTGGCGATCAGGGTGATCGGCGCGAAGCTCTTCTCCGGGTCGAACGTGGCCTTGGGCTTGAGGATCTTCTGGATCAGCTGGCTGCTGGAGCCGTATAGCAGGGTGTAGCCGTCGGGCGCCGCCTGCGCGGCCACTTCGGCGGCGATGATGCCGGCGGCGCCGACGCGGTTTTCCACCACGACGTTGCCGTTAAGCGCTTCGGCCAGGGGCACGGCGAGCTTGCGCGCCTCGATGTCGGGCCCGCCGCCGGCGGCGAAGGGAACGATGATGCGTATCGGGTGCGAGGGGTAGCTGTCTTGCGCCGCGGCGGGGCCGGCGGTAAGGGCGCAACAGAGGGCGGCGCCGGCGAGCGCGGCGAGGGTTTGCGTGTGATGCCGAAATTGCATATCTCCTCCTTTGTTTGGGCGCAGTGTAGCAGGAGGCGAAAAACGTGTTCGCACCGAGAACCAGCGGGGTCTGCAGGATGGCGCGCGCGCGGCTATGATGAGCGGGTGCATGCGCATAGCGTTCAACACCTGGACGGCGCATCAAACATCTTTCGAGACCACGAGACATGTCCAAATTTCACTACCGCAAGACGCCCGAAGGCGTGCACCCGGCGCTCAATTCGCCCGACTATCGCAGCACCGCCCTGCGCCACCCCAAGCAGCCGCTGATTGCCGTGCCGCAATCGGCCACCGAACTGTCGGCGCCGAAGTTCGACCAGACCATCTATTACCCGCACCACGACGACCTCACCAAGCAATCCGAGGGCGAGCCGCTGGGCGAGCGCATCATCGTCACCGGCCGCGTGCTGGACGAGAATGGCGACCCGGTGCCGGGCACCCTTCTGGAGTTGTGGCAATGCAATTCCGCCGGCCGCTATCACCACGACGCCGACAATCACGATGCTCCGCTGGACCCCAACTTCAAGGGCGGCGGCCGCGTGCTGACCAATGACAAGGGCGAGTACCAGTTCATCACCATCAAGCCGGGCGCCTACCCCTGGCGCAACCACGAGAATGCCTGGCGCCCCGCGCACCTGCACTTCTCGGTATTCGGCGAATCCATGCTGCAGCGCCTGATCACGCAGATGTATTTCCCGGGTGATCCGCTGCTGGGCTACGACCCGATTTTCCACACGGTGCCGACGGACAAGGCGCGCGAGCGCCTGATTTCCAAGTTCGACCTCTCGGTGACCAAGCCGGAGTGGGCGCTGGGCTATCGTTTCGACATCGTGCTGCGCGGCTCCGAAGCCACGCCGGCCAACTGAGGAAAGAGGACATGACCGCATCTACTCTCACCTCGACCCCGGGCCTTTCCGGCTCGCAAACCATCGGTCCGTTCTTCCGCTACGGCCTGCAATGGGAAGGCGGCGAAAACGCCTTTCCGAAAGATGCACCGGGCGAGCACATCGACATCACCGGCCGCCTGATCGACGGCACCGGCGCGGCGATCAACGACGCCATGATCGAGTTCTGGCAGGCGGACGCGGCCGGCAAGTTCGGCGGCCCGGTCAAGGGCTCGGCCTCCGGCTGGGCGCGCTGTTATACGAGCGGCGACGGGCGCTACAACCTGCATACGGTGAAGCCGGGTGTGGTGGCGGGTGCCGACGGCAAGCCGCAGGCGCCGCACATCCTGGTGTGCCTGTTTTCGCGCGGCATGCTCAAGCAGGTGTATTCGCGCATCTACTTCGCGGATTCCGACGCCAACGCGCCGGATGCGGTGCTCAAGGCGGCCGGCGGTCGTGCTTCGACCCTGATCGCGCGCGCCGCGGGCAAGGGCAAGTACGAATGGGACATCGTGCTGCAAGGGGAGCGCGAAACGGTGTTCCTCGATTTCTGAGCACACACCCCGCGCGGTAGACACATGAGCCCGCTGCAGGCCCGATTCCTCGGTGCCGAAGGCATCAGCGCCTGCTTTTCGGATCAGGCGCTGATTTCCGCCATGCTGGAATTCGAGGCGGCGCTGGCGCTCGCGCAGGCGGAAGCCGGTGTGATCGACGGCGCGGCGGCGCGGAGTATTGCCGCCGCCTGCCGCGAAGCGCGCTTCGACCCCGATACTCTGGGGCGCGAAGCGCGCGTTGCCGGCACGCTCACCATTTCCTTCGTCAAGGGCCTGACCGCGCAGGTGGCGGCGCGCGATGCGCAGGCGGCGCGCTATGTGCACTGGGGCGCGACCAGCCAGGACGTGGTCGATACCGCGCTGGCATTGCAGATCAAGCGCGCGACGCAATTGCTGCGCGCCGATCTGATTCGCCTGGGCGATGCGGTGGCCAGGCTGGCGCATGATCATCAACTCACACCGATGGCCGGGCGCACGCTGCTGCTGCAGGCCACGCCGATCAGCTTCGGCTGGAAGGCGGCGACGTGGCTCACGCAACTGACGCGCAGCCTGGAGCACCTTGATGTGGTCGCGCGTGAAGCGGCGCGCCTGCAATTCGGCGGCGCCAGCGGCGTGCTGGGCGCGCTTGGCACCGAAGGCTGGGAAGTGGCGGGGGCGCTGGCCAAGCGCCTGGCGCTCGATTTGCCCGACAGTTCCTGGCATGGCACGCGCGACACCATCGCGCGCCTGGGTGCCGAGCTGGCGATCCTCACCGGCGCGGCGGGCAAGATCGCGCGCGACGTAGTGCTGCTGATGCAAAGCGAGGTGGCCGAGGCCTTCGAGCCGGTGGCGGGCGGATCCTCAGCCATGCCGCACAAGCGCAACCCGGTGGGCAGCGTGTTCGCGCTGGAAGCGGCGCAGCGTGCGCCGGGGCTGGCGGCGACGCTGATGAACCAGTTGACCTCCGAGCATGAGCGCGGCTTCGGCCAGTGGCAAGGGCAGTGGTGGACCGTGGGCGAGTTGTTCAGCGCGGCCGGCAGCGCGGTGCAGGCGATGGCGACGGTGTGCGCCGGTTTGCGCGTGGATGCAAAGGCGATGCTGGCGAACATCGAGCGCAGCAGGGGCTTGCTGTTTGCCGAGGCATTGTCTGTGGCGTTGGCGGCGAAGCTGGGCAAGAGCGAGGCGCACAAAGTGACGCAGGCCTTGTGCGAAAAGGCCGCGCTCTCCGGCGAGCATTTGCGCGAGACCGCGGGCCAGGATGCGCAGGTACGCGCGGCCCTGCCGGGGACGGCGCTGAACGCCTTGTTCGAGGCCAACAGCGCGCTCGGCTCGGCGGTGGAAATGACCGATTGGGCGATCGCGGCGTGGCAGGCGCTGCGCGACAAACATTAGCAAGGGAGAAACAGCAATGCCTTTTGTGAACATCGACGGCGTGCGCCTTTATTGGCGCGCGGACGGCCGCGGCGACCGCCCGGCGCTGCTGCTCGGCAACTCGCTGGGCACCGATCACGCGCTGTGGGACGCGATCATGCCGAACCTGATCGAGCGTTTTCGCGTGATCCGCTACGACATGCGCGGCCATGGGGCATCGGACGCACCGGCGGGCGAGTACACCATCGAGCGCCTCGGGCGCGACGCGCTGGCGGTGGCCGATGCCGCCGGCGCGAAACAATTTTCCTGGGCCGGCGTTTCGCTGGGCGGCATGGTGGGCATGTGGCTGGGCACCAACGCGCCGGAGCGGGTGACGCGCCTGGTGCTCTCCAACACCGGCGCCAAGCTGGATGCCAGCGGCTGGGCGGCGCGCATCGAGCTGGTGAAAAAGCAGGGCATGGGCGGGCTGGTGGATGCGGTGATGCAGCGTTTTTTCACCGCGCGCTATGTCGAGCGTGGGGATGCGCGCTTTGCCACCGTGCGCAGCACGTTTCTCACGCTGGATGGCGGCGGCTACATCGGCTGCTGCGCGGCGATCCGCGACATGGACCAGAGCGCGTCGATTAAGCGCATCACCGCACCTACGCTGGTGATCACCGGCAGCGAAGACCAGGCGACGCCGGCCGCGCTGGGCGAGGCGGTTGCCGCGGCGATTCCCGGGGCACGCGTGGCGAGCCTGCCGGTGGCGCATATTCCCCATCTGGAGGCGCCGCGCCAGTTTTGCGACGTCGCCATGAGCTTCCTGCTCGGGCTGGATGCACCGATCAGCGAGCAGCAGCGCTATGAGATGGGCCTGGAGCGGCGCAAGGAAGTGCTGGGGCGCAAGTACGTGGAAGAGCGCCTGCGCCAGGTGAATTCCTTCAACACCGAGTTCCAGAATTTCATCACCCGCTATGCCTGGGGCGAACTGTGGACGCGCACGGCGTTTGATGACCGCACGCGCCGCCTGCTGGTGCTGGGGATGACGGCGGCGCTGGGCCGCTGGGAGGAATTCCGCCTGCACATCCGCGCCGGGCTGGAAGCGGAGCTGACCACGCAGGACATCAAGGAGTTGCTGATGGAAGCCTCGATCTATTGCGGCGTGCCGGTGGGCAATACCGGTTTTCATCATGCGCAGGAATTCCTGCCCAAGCCGGCGCTGCCGGAATAGACGCGATTCGGAGTACGAAGAAATGCAGCAACGACTGTCCACCCGCACGTTTTTCGACATGGCAGCGCGCGGCGAAAAAATCGTCATGCTCACCTGCTACGACGCCAGCTTCGCCGCGCAGATGGACGCGGCCGGCGTGGAGATTTTGCTGGTGGGCGATTCCCTCGGCATGGTGGTGCAGGGGCATGACTCGACCCTGCCGGTGACCTTGGAGCAGGTGGGGTATCACACGCAATGCGTGGCGCGCGGCAGCAAGCGCGCGCTGGTATTGGCGGATCTGCCGTTCGGCAGCTACCAGGAAAGCCCGGAGCAGGCCTTTCGCAGCGCCGCGCAGTTGATGGCGGCGGGCGCGCAGATGATCAAGCTCGAAGGCGGCGGGCACATGGCGGCCACCGTGCAGTTCCTGGTGGAGCGCGGCATTCCGGTGTGCAGCCACCTCGGGCTGACGCCGCAGTCGGTGCACCAGCTGGGCGGCTATCGCGTGCAGGGGCGTGAAGAGGATGCGCAGGAGCGCATGCTGCGGGAAGCGCGCGAGCACGAGGCGGCGGGGGCTTCCATGCTGGTGCTCGAAGCGGTGCCGCGCGAACTGGCGGCGCGCGTGACCAAAGAGCTGCGCATGCCGACCATCGGCATCGGCGCGGGCGTGGATTGCTCAGGCCAGGTGCTGGTGCTGCACGACATGCTGGACATCTACCCGGGCAGGAAGGCGCGCTTCGTGCGCAACTTCATGCAGGGCGCGAGCAGCGTCGCGCAGGCGTTCGGCAATTACGTGAAGGCGGTGAAGGACCAGAGCTTTCCGGCGCTGGAACACACCTTCAGCGTGCAGCCGGACAAGAAGTAGTCCGGCGGTTCTTCGCCACTTCATGCGGGGCGGCCGCGGCAAAAGCAGGAGTGTGCTTTTGTGGTCTCTTAAAACTCGTAAAGGCGTGCCGGGTTGTGCGCGAGCACCTGCTCGCGCATCTTCTGGTCCGGTACCCACTGTGCCAGGCAGTCGGCAAGGTCGCCGTCGTTTGGCATCGCACCCTTGACCATCACATGCGGCCAGTCGCTGCCCCAGACGATTTGCGTCGGCGCCGCTTCCAGCAAGGCGTGGGCGAAGGGCGTAACGTCCGCATAGGGCAGGGTGCCGGTGCTGATGCGGTAGGGGCCGGTCAGCTTCACCCAGGCGCGGCCGGTCTGCAGCAGGCGCAGCAGGGACTTGAAGCCGGGATCGTCCATCCCTCGCATTTTCCCGTCGATGGTGCGCATGTAGCCGAGATGGCCGAACACGGTAGCAACCGGAAAGCCGTCGAGCAGCTTGTCGAGGTCCGGAAACTCATCGACGTGCATGAGGAATTCGAGGTGCCAGCCCAGCGGCTGGATGCGCCGCGCCAACGGCAGCAGCATGGCCATGGGCAGCTTGCCACGGCCTTCCTTCACATCCACGATATTGCAGCGCACGCCGCGCACGCCGGCCGCATGCATGCGCTCAAGCTCGGCAAAAGGCGTGTCGGGCTTGATCACCGCCACGCCGCGCAGGCGCTTGGGGTCGGTGGCGAGTGCGTCGATCAGCGCGCTGTTGTCGGTGCCGTAGACGCTCGGCTGCACCAGCACGGCGCGGCTGACGCCCAGGGTCTCCAGCATGTAGCGGTAGTCGGGCAAAAGCGCGTCCGGCGGGGTGTAGATGCGCGCGGGATCGTAGAGGTACTTGGCCGAAGGCCCGCAGATGTGGGCGTGGGTATCGCAGCTCTGCGGCGGAAACCTGAAGCCCGGCGCGCGCGGCCTGGGGTGGGGGGCGGCGCACAGCGGCGCGGCGGCGTTGGCTTGGTCGGACATGACTTCTAGAGGTGTTGCGGACCGGAAGATAATACGGGAGCCGGCAAGCATGCGGCAACCGCTAGAATTGACAGGGTACCCATAAGTAGCCCGACTTCAAAGGGGAGACAAATGAAACACCTGCCGGTCGTGATAATCGCGTGCGCGTTGCTGTTGCCGCTGGGCGCGGCGGCGCAGTCCTTGCCCAAGGCTTTTCGCTGGATTGTCCCGAGCGCGCCGGGCGACGGCTCGGACACCACCGCGCGCCTGGTGGGCGACCGCCTGGCGCAACGCCTGGGTGTGGCGGTGGTGATCGACAACAAGCCGGGCGCGGGCGGGGTGATCGGCTCGGAAGCGGCGGCGAAGTCCGCGCCGGACGGCGCCACCATGATCGTCGGCAACGCCGGCTCGCACGGCATCAATGCGGCGATCTTTACGCATCTCACCTACGACGTGGTGAACGATTTCGCGCCGGTGGCGATGATCTGCGCCGCGCCCAACGTGATGGTGATCAATCCCAAGGTGCCGGCGAAGACGGTGGCTGAGTTCATCGCGTACGCGAAGGCGCATCCGGGCCAGGTGAACTACGCTTCCGGCGGGGTCGGCAGTTCTTCCCACCTGTCGGCTGAATTGTTCAAGAGCATGACCGGCGTCGAGATGACCCACGTGCCCTACAAAGGTGCGGTGCCGGCCAATTCCGCGGTGCTGGCGGGCGAGGCGACGGTGATGATCGGCAACCTGCCGCCGCTGAGCGGGCACATCAAGGATGGGCGCGTGCGCGCCCTCGCCGTGACCACCGCCACGCGCTACCACGGCCTGCCGGACGTCCCGGCCTTGGCCGAGACCTTGCCGGGCTTCGAGACAGTGGCGTGGTTCGGCCTGCTGGCGCCGGCCGCAACACCCAAGCCCATCATCGAGCGCGTCAACAAGGAAGTGAACGCGATTCTCGCCGAAGACCTGGTGAAGTCGCGCCTGCAAGCCACGGGTTGCGATGCCGCACCCGGCACGCCGGAGGCCTTTGCCGCGC
The DNA here is from genome assembly GCA_036498945.1 of Burkholderiales bacterium. Lineage (GTDB taxonomy): Bacteria > Pseudomonadota > Gammaproteobacteria > Burkholderiales > JAEUOS01 > JAQGMJ01. The sequence continues at coordinate 33,543 of DASYEQ010000155.1, forward strand.
GCATTCATGCCGACGTGGCGCGCTGGAAAAAGCTCGCCGCCGAACGCAATATCCACGCCGACTGAGGTTTGCGTCGTGCGCGGCGCCGGCCAGGGCGCGAAGCGGCTGAAGCTTGAGCGAAGAACCGGCTTGCGACGCCGGCTGAAACCTAGGTGGAGAGCTGGCTTTCGATGCCGAAAGGCACCGGCGCGTACGGGTGGGCATCCAGCACGGCACGGTCTACTTCGACACCCAGGCCTGGCTCGGCCGGCACCGCGAAGGCGCCGTTTGCCAGCAGCGGATGGGTGCCGCCCAGCAGTTCGAAGTACAGCGGGCTTTCACCGAACTGGAATTCCAGCAGGTCGCAGCGCGGCGCGATCGAGGCGATGTGCACGCTGGCGGTGGTGCAGATCGGGCCGGTGGGGTTGTGCGGCGAGAAGATCACGCCGGCGTGCTCGGCCGATTCGGCGATCGCCAGCATTTCGCGCGGGCCGCCGCAGTATTTGATGTCGGGCATCACCGCGTCGACGATGCCGGAATCGAACATCGCCTGGAAGGCTGCCGCTCCCACTTGCGTCTCGGCGGCGGCGATGCGCACGCCCTGCGTATGGGCGGCGGCGCGGATGCGCTGGTAGGCGGGCCAGTTGTCGGTGGCTTCGCTCACCGGGCATTCGAACCAGTAGAGCCTGGCGGCGTCCAGCGCGCGCAGGGTATCGACGGCAGCGGCTTCATCGAAGCGCCAGTGGCAATCGACCATCAGGCGCGCGTCGGGGCCGACGGCATCGCGCAGCGCCAGCACGCGCTCGATGCCGGCGGCAATCAGCGCGCGGCCTTCCTCGCTGTGGCAGTTGGCGGGGGTGACGCCGTCGAACGGCGCGGCCTTGAAGGCGGTGAAGCCTTGATCCATGGCGGTCTGCGCGGTGGCGGCGAAGCCTGCCGGGCTGCGGTCGATGGTGGCGCGATTGATGTTGGCGTAGAGCGGCACGCTGGCGCGCTGCTGCTTGCCGTACAAGGACCACAGGGCAATCGCGTTGCTTTCCGCCTCGATGGCGGCGAGCGCCTGCTGCAAGGCGCTGGTGACGGCGTTGGCCACCAGGCCGCCGGGGGAACGCGGGGCGGGATTGAGCAGCGCCTGCGCTTCATGCAGTTCCAGGCCGGTGAGCTCGTCGGCGCGCTGCGCGGTGGCGGCCACCAGCATCGGCTCCCAGCCGTTGAGCGACGCTTCGCCCCAGCCGGTCAGGCCGTCGTCGCTCTCCACCTCCACCAAGCACCAGTTGGTCTTGGGGGAGACGTTGAAGATCCGAGCCGCAAGCCCGGCGATGCGCATGTTGAAGTCCGTGCGTGGCGCGGCAAGAACCGCGTCACTGCCTCAGTGCAGGGCGCAGCCGGAGCCGCAGACGTGACCACCGCCGCCCGCGGGCGCGGCATCGCCGGAATCGCCGTTGCCACCACCGCCGGTGGCGGCGGCGAACATGGACAACTGCTTGGCCAGGTAGCTGCCGCCGCAATTGGGGCAGGTCGGCTGGGTGTTGGAACGCACCAGGGTTTCGAACAGCTTGTCACAGCTGCTGCACTTATATTCGTAAATCGGCATACGGACTCCCGCGCAAGGGAAACGCGAATAGGGATTCTAGCAGGGCGGCGCGTCGGCCCTCGCCTATGCAGGCTATCGCGGATACAGGGCGCCCAGCACCCGCGGGCCGGCGGCGCCGGTGACACTTGCCAGGTTGCCGGGCGCATTCGCCAGGGTCTGGTGGGCCAGCCAGGCGAAGGCCATGGCCTCGACCCAGTCGGGCGCTACGCCCAATGCATCGGTGGCGGCCCAGCGCCAGCCGGCGCCCAGGGCCGCCAGGCGGCCTCGCAATGTGGTGTTGTGCGCGCCGCCGCCGCAGACGAAGACTTCGACGGCGTCACCGGCGTGGCCGCCCAGCTGGCGGCGGATGGCGTCGACGATGGTGGTGGCGGTGAGCTCGCACAGGGTCGCCTGCATATCCGCGGCGGCATGGTCGCCGGCGAAACGCGCCAGCCACTCGGCGTTGAACAGGTCGCGCCCGGTGCTCTTGGGCGAAGGCAGGCCGAAATAGGGTTCGGTGAGCATTTGCGCCAGCAGCGCCGCCTGCACCCGGCCGCTGGCGGCCCAGGCGCCTTCGGCGTCGTGTGCGCGGCCCTGGTGGCGCGCGATCCACAAATCCATCAGCACATTGCCGGGGCCGGTGTCGAAGCCCAGCACGCGGTCGTCGGCGTTCAGCACCGTGATGTTGCCGATGCCGCCGATGTTGACGATCACCCGCAGGCGCCCGGGGATGCCGAACACGGCGCGGTGAAACGCCGGCACCAGCGGCGCGCCCTGACCGCCGGCGGCCACATCGCGCGCGCGGAAATCGGCCACCACCGCGATGCCGGTGAGCTCGGCCAATAGCGCCGGGTTGTTCAGTTGCAGGGTGTAGCCGAGGTCGGGCCGATGGCGCACGGTCTGGCCGTGGGCGCCCACGGCGCGGATTTCGCCGGCATCGACGTTGGCCTTGCCCAATACCGCGGTGACGCCGGCGGCGTAGGCGCGCATCAGGCGGTTGGCGGCGAGCGCGGCGCGCTCCAGCTCGTTTTCCACCGGACGTTGCAGCGCCAGCAGCTCGGCGCGCAGGTCGGAATCAAAGGGGGCGAAATGGGTGGCGACGGTACGCGGGCTGCCGGCAGTGAAATCCGCCAGCGCGGCATCGACCCCGTCCAGGCTGGTGCCGGACATCAGGCCGATGCAGTATTGCGTGCTCATCTCTGGTTCATCCTCATGCCGATTCTGCCAGAGGCGGGGTTGCGCGGCTAGGGCCGCGCAACCGGGCGAGGCTCAGTCCAGCGAGGCGAACTGGCGGATATTGCGCAACAGGGCGATGCGCTCCATCAGCGGGCCCGCCTTCACCTTGAAGGCGGCCAGGTGCTTGCCTTCCAGCGGGAAGGCCTGCGGCATGGCGACGGTGAGCGGGTTGACCGGCACGTCGGCGACGCGGAATTCGTAGTGCACGTGCGGGCCGGTGGCCCAGCCGGTCTGGCCGACGTGGCCGATGATATCGCCCTGCGAGACACGGGTGCCCTTGACCACCCCCGGCTCGAAGCGGCTCATGTGGCCGTAGAGGGTGGAGTACTGGCCCTGGTGGCGCAGCACGACGACGTTGCCGTAGCCATTCTGCTGGCCTTCGAAGGCGACCACGCCGTCGGCGGTGGCATGGATGTCGGTGCCGGTAGGCGCCGCGTAATCGATGCCGGTGTGCTGGCGCCAGGTGTTGAGGATGGGGTGCAGGCGGCCGCCGAAGCCGGAGGTGATGCGCGAGAACTCGAGAGGGGAGCGCAGGAAGGCCTTGCGCAGGGTATTGCCCTCGGGCGTGTAGTAGCCGGACGGGGTTTCGCCGTCCTTCTCGCCGTTCGCGCCCTTTTCGCCCTCGTACCAGACCGCCGAGAAGGTCTTGTTGTTGTTGATGAATTCCACCGCCAGCACGCGGCCGGCACCGACGAACTCACCCTCGTGGTACAGCATCTGGTACACCACGCGGAAGCTGTCGCCCTTGCGGATGTCCTTGTGGAAGTCGATTTCGCTGGCGAAGATGTCGGCGATCTGGGTGGTCACCTTGTCCGGCAGGTTGACCGCGTCGGCGGCGCCGTAGAGCGAACCGCGGATTTCCGCGCTGCGCATGGCCACGCGCACTTCGGTCACCAGGTTTTCGGTGGCGACCTTGAAGCCGTCACCCTCGCGCAGCACGCGCACCACCTGGGTGGGGGAAAGGTTGTAGGTCAGGGCCACCAGGCTGCCGTCACTGCCGGTCTCGGAGCGGAAGGTGCGGCCCGGGCGCAGGTTGTTGCTGATCACGGCGGCTTCCTGGCCGCTGCGCAGGTACTTGAAGGCGACGGCGTCGGTCACGCCCAGGCGCGAAAGCAGGGAGCCCAGGGTATCGCCGCGCTGCACCTTTTCCTCGTGGTAGATGCCGCGGGTGTCCTCGTCCAGGCTTGCCACCTCGGGATGGTCCGGCGTGAGGGCAAGGCTGATCGGAGTGGTGCGGATATGGTCGGGCTCGTTGCCCGACAGGGTGGCGAAAGCGGCGCCGGAGGCTGCCAAGGCAACCAGGCCTGCGCGCAGTTGACGTTTTTGTTTCACGCTCAGGCGGGCTAAAATCTTGTTCTTCACGCGATAGTTTTCTCTAAAAGTCCGGGGAAAAGTCGCGCCTCCTTGATTATTAAGAGGTTATGCCGGGCGCGTGATGAAAGTCACAAAACCGGCGCAGTATACCAAAACTGTCACAATCACCACCCCGGGCCAAAAAACCGGTCCATGCCGTCCCTTCCATGACCCAGAACGCCTTTGAAATCCTCCAGCAACGCGGCTTCGTCAAGCAGACCAACGACGAAGCCGGCATTCGTGCCGCCCTCGGAGAAAAAGCCCTTACCTACTACATAGGTTTCGATCCCACCGCCTCGTCGCTTCATTGCGGCAGCCTGGTGCCCATCATGGCGATGGCGCATTTGCAGCGCGCCGGGCACAAGCCGGTGGCTTTGGTGGGCGGCGGCACCGCCGCCGTCGGCGACCCCTCGGGCAAGACCGAGATGCGCCAGATGCTGTCATATGAGGATATCTCCGCCAATGCACGCGGCATCCTCGGTCAATTGCAGCGCTACCTCACGCTTGACGGCGCCGCCGGCCTCTCCGCCAACAACGGCGACTGGCTGATGAAGCTCAATTACATCGAGTTCCTGCGCGACATCGGGCGCTATTTCCGGGTCAACGAGATGATCCGGGCGGACGCCTACAAGGCGCGCCTGGAGCGCGAAGAGGGCCTGTCGTTCATCGAGTTCAATTACCAGCTGCTGCAGGCCTACGATTACCTGGAGCTGTTCGAGCGCCACGACTGCGTGCTGCAAATGGGCGGTGACGACCAGTGGAGCAACATCCTGGCCGGCACCGACCTGATCCGCCGCAAGCATGCGAAGCAGGCCTATTGCCTCACCTTCCCGCTGCTGACTACGTCTGGCGGCGCAAAAATGGGCAAGACCGCCGCCGGCGCGATCTGGCTGGACGCGCAGCGCACCAGCCCCTACGACTTCTACCAGTACTGGATCGGCACCGACGATCGCGACGTCAAGCGCTGGCTGGCTCTGTTCACCTTCCTGCCGATGGACGAGGTGGAACGCCTGGGCGCGGCCCAGGGCGCCGAGCTGAATGCCTCGAAGGAAGTGCTCGCTTACGAAGCCACCAGGCTATGCCATGGCGAGGCAGCGGCCAGCGAAGCGCGCGCCGCGGCCAAGGCGGCCTTCGGTGGCGGCGGCGACTTGTCGGCCATGCCGACCACCACCGTGGCGGTGGATCGTCTGGCGGCCGGCATTGCCGTGCTCGATTTGTTCGTCGAAACCGGGCTCACCCCCTCCAAAGGCGAGGCGCGTCGCTTGGTGCAGCAGGGCGGCGCCTATGTCAATGACACCGTGATCAGTGACCCGCAGGCCAAGGTCGGCAGTGCCGACCTCAAGGAAGGGGCGCTGCTCCTGCGCGCGGGCAAGAAAAAGTATCACCGCGTGCTGGCGGGCTGAACCCTCTATATATATGTAGCGCCGCCGGCCGGCGCCGGTATCTGCGTTGTACTGCTCAGGCGGCGGCGACCGGCCCGCCGGGCGCTTCCTGGAGAAAGACATGAGTACCCTGAACGCGGCGGACATTCTCGCCACCGCCCAACGCGCCGGCTGGCACATCAGCCCGGAGCGCGCCGCCGAAATCGCCGCCGCCGCCAATTCGCGCATCAGCACTTTCGACCGGGCACGTGCGCAACTGGCTTTCGAGGACGAAGTCGCCGGTTTCGCCGCCGCCCTTCTGGCCGAGCGCCAGCCGGGGGGCGCCAAATGAGCGAGTTCCTCACCCTCAGCCTCACCGGTGCCGCCCAGGCGATCCGCGACAGGAAGGTTTCCTCGGTCGAACTGACCCAGGCGGCGCTGGCGCGCGCCCACGCCCTGCAGCCCAAGTTCAATGCCTTCGTGCGCTTCGACGACGAAAAGGCGCTGGCCGAGGCGCGCAAGTGCGACGCCGAACTGGCTGCCGGCAAGCCGCGTGGGCCGCTGCACGGGGTACCGCTGGCGCACAAGGACATGTTCTACCGCGCCGGTGAAGTCTCGACCTGCGGCTCCAGGCTGCGGGAAGGCTGGAAAGCCGGCGCTACCGCCGCCGTGCTGGAAAAGCTGGATGCCGCCGGCGCCTTGCAGATCGGCACCCTCAACATGACCGAGTTCGCCTACGGCCCCACCGGGCAGAACGGCTGGCTGGGGGATGCGCGCAATCCCTGGAATCCGGACTACATCACCGGCGGCTCCTCCGCCGGCTCCGGAGTGTCGGTCGCCAGCCGCATCGTCTTCGGGGCGCTAGGGTCGGATACTGCCGGCTCGGTGCGCATGCCTTCCTCGATCTGCGGCATCACCGGGATGAAGACCACTTTCGGCCGCGTCTCACGGGCCAACTGCATGCCGCTGTCGCAGTCGCTCGATACCGTGGGCCCGCTGACGCGCACGGTGGAAGACAACGCGCTGATGCTCGCCGTCATCGCCGGCCAGGATGCGCGCGACGGCGCCACCCTGGCGGTGCCGGTGCCCGACTACGTCGCCGCCGCGAAGGCGGGGTCGCTGAAGGGGGTGAAGATCGGCATCCCGCGCGGCTTTTTCGATGACAAGCTGGAAGACGACGTGCGCGCGCTGCTGGACGCCGCCGCCGGGGTATACAAGGAACTGGGTGCGGACGTCTTCGAGGTGAAGATGCCGGATGTGGATGCCATCAACGCCGCCGGCTTCCTGCTCACCTGGGGCGACGTGCAGGCCGTGCACGGCGAATGGATGGCCAGGCGCACCGGCGAATATTCGCCGCAGACCAAGGGGCGCATCGAGGTGACGCTCGGCGCCACCGTGCGCGACTACGTCGATGCCCAGCGCTACCGCGGGCGCGCCTTGCGCGAATTCTGCGCCGCGGTGTTCGGCCAGTGCGACGCGCTGCTGGCGCCGATCCTCTCGTTCGCGGTGCCGAAGATCGCCGAGGTGGATGTGAGCGGCGGGCCCAACATGCTGCGCATCCTGGACGAGATCACGCGCCTGATGCGCCCGGTCAACACCCTGGGCCTGCCGGGCCTGGCGCTGCCGGCGGGGTTCACGCCCAACGGCCTGCCCTGCGGCATGCAGATGCTCGGCCGGCCCTTCGCCGAAGCGCTGCTGTATCGCATCGGCGCCGCTTACCAGTCGGCCACCGACTGGCATGCGCGCATGCCGACAGCGGCGCAATAACGCAAGCGCGGGAGCAGTAGGCTCCCGCGCCTGTTCGTTCCGGTTTAACGCATGCCAAGCGTGTCCGGCGCGAAGCTGACGCGGCGGATTTCGTTGATCGCGCCACCCTCGATCCGGCCTTCGACGATCTCGTAGCCCATCAGCGCAAACACGCGGTTTTTCAGGAACAGCGGGCGCGCGTTGCCGTACCAGTCGACGCAGGAGGCCTGGCAGTGGTCGTTCACCTGGCCGCCGCGGGCGTAGAGCGCGCCGAGTTCGTCCAGGCGCAGTGCGTCGTTGCGCAGGTAGAGCACCGCGGCCGAGCCTTCACGCAACCGGCGGTGGGCGGCGCGGCCGTTGCCGACCGGGTTTACGATAGGCAGGCCCACGGTGCCGCTGTCGTCGCCATCCGGCTTGTAGAAAAAGCCCTGGCTGCGGCTTTCGCCCTGCGCGGCGTTTTCGCGCACGTAGCGGTAGGCGGGGCTGGCTTCGCGGTCCAGACGCACGCTGGAGAAATAAAGGCTGGAGCCACTGGTGCCGACCACCACGGCGTTGCGCCCCATCGCCTCGATGCGATCCACGCTATGGCCCAGGTTCACGGTTTGCGCGGCGCTGCCGTCGGCGAAACGCACGGCATAGGCGCGGCGCGCTTCGTTGTCGCGCGGGCGGCTCCAGCTGTTGCCGCTGCCGTAGATCAGGTAGGGGCCGACGAAACGGTTTTGCAGTGCGCCGTCGGCGGGCCGCGGCAGGAGCTTGTAGGCGGAGAGCGGGGCGGTGGTGGTGCCGTCGCCGAAGCTGGAAAGGCGCACGCGCATCAGCGCCATGTCGCCGGGATTCTGCTTTTCCGCCGCCCACATGGCGTCGCCGCGGCCGTTGGAACGTACCAGCACGTTGAGGTAGCCGTCTTCGCTTTCGAGGAAGGAAAACTGATCGGTCGGGCTGCCGGCCGCCTTCAGTGCGGTGGGGGCTTCGCCGTCCAGGGGAATGCGGAACACGCCGGACTTGGCCTGCTGCCCGCGATTGTCGTAGCGGTATGACGTGGTCCAGACGTAGACCGAACTGGCCGAGACGTAGAACACGCGTCCGGCCGGCCCCAGCACCGCGCTGGCGCTGCAGCTCATCTCCGGCTTGGCGAGGTCGCAGGTGGTAACCGAATGCAGCACGATGCCCTCGTTCGGGTCCAGCGGCTCGTCGGTGCGGTAGATGCGCGTGGCCGGGGCGATGCGCTTGAATTCCTGCGGCAGCGCGCCGTCGTGCCAGCGGCGCACGGCCGGGAAGTTGGCGAACGGATCGCCCCAGGCATTGACGGCCAGCGGCGTGTAGAACACCAGCTTGTTGCCGATCAGGCGGCTGGCGTAGTTGCGCGAGGAGTAGTAATCGTTCGAGCGCATGTGCCAGGTATTGCGATGCGACAGATGCCCTTCGCGGTCGATGTTGAATACGCCGACCTCGGTGCCGCCGCGCTGGTAGCTGTAGCCGATCACCACGATGGTGTCGCCGGAGATCAGCATCTCGTCGTACCAGGTGCCGCCGGGGCTGATGCCGGCGCCATAGGCATCGGCCATGGCCACCGGCTCGAGGTTGCCGCGGCCCACCGCGACGGTGAAGAGCCGCCCGCGGCGCAGCACCACCAGGTGATCGCCATGCACTTTGACGATGCCGCCTTCATCCACCCCCGCGGTCTGCACGTTGGTGACGGACTCCTGCTCGTCCTTGGCGGCGCTTTTGGCTTCCTTGGCCGGCGCCGCCATCGCCATCGGCGCGGGCGGCGGCGCACCGGGGGCGCTTTGCGCGGCGGCGTCGTTGGCCATGCCGCTCATGGATGGTTGCGCGCGCGCCGGCGGGTGCCACTTGGCGAGCCAGGCGGCGAGTTCGGCGTCGCTGGAAAAGGCGGTGAGGGTCTTGCGCGGCGCGGGTTGTACCGGCGTTGCGGCCAGGCAGGTGTTGGCGAACAGGGTGGCGCACAGCAGCGCGGCCAGGGGAAGAAGTCGGGGCATGGGCGGTCCTTTGTTCAAAGCGTCTTGGGCAGGCCGACACGCCGGGGCGGCGTGATCGGCTTCCTGCTATGAACGAGGCGGCGGAGGGGATGGGGTTAAAGCCGGGGCGCCGGGGCGGGTGTTTGAGAGCATGCGGCGGCCGGAGCCAGCCTGCTGCATCAGGACGTCCAGGGTGGGTACGCGCGGGGCAAAACGCACGCCGCGCCGGCTCAAGCGATGGGCAATGACTGGTCTGAGGTCGGCTAGGCGGCAGTGAAATTGCGCAGCACGTCGTACAGCACCTGCGCACCGAGGCGGGCGTCGTCCACCGTGATGGTCTCCAGCGGATTGTGGCTGATGCCGCCGTTGCCGCAGCGGATGAAGATCATGCCTTGTGGGCATAGCGCGGCCATGGTCATGGCGTCATGCCCGGCGCCGGAGGGCAGGCGGCGCGCGGGGGCGCCGGTGCGCGCGGCAATCGCTGCATCGACCTGCGCCATGATGTGCGGCGCGCAGGGGGCGGCCGCCAGTTCGAGTGTCTGGGTGATCGTGAGTTCGACGCTGCGGCGCTGCGCGATGGCGCGCAATTCGGGCTCGAGCGTTTTCCACGCCGCGTGGCGGCTGGCGTCGCTGCCGGAACGCAGGTCGATGGAGAATTCGCAGGCGCCGGGAATCACGTTGATCGCCCCGCCGGGCACGTTCAGCTGCCCGACGGTGCCCACCAGCCCACCCTCGACGCGCAGTGTCTCGGCGGCGCAATAGCGCTCGATCGCCAGGATCATCTCGGCCGCCGCCGCGCCGGCGTCGCGGCGCATATGCATCGGCGTGGTACCGGCGTGCCCGGCCTGGCCCGCGACCATCGCCTGGAAGCGGTAGCCGCCGGCGATGGAGGTGACGGTGCCGGCCGCGAGAGCTTCGTTCAGCAGCACCGGGCCCTGCTCGATGTGGATTTCGACAAAGCCCAGAACGCTCCCGGGATCGTGCGCCGCGCGGCCGATGGCGTCCGGGTCGAGGCCGTAGGCGGTCATCGCCTCGGCCACGCTGATGCCGTTGCGGTCTTTCAGTTTCAGGGTGTTCGGGTCGTAGGTGCCGGCGATGGCCCTGGAACCCATCATGGTGGTCTTGTAGCGCACGCCTTCTTCCTCGGCGAAGCCGACCACTTCGATGGCGTGCGGCAGGCGCAGGCCTTGCACATGCAGTGCCTTGACGCAGGCGATCGGCGCGATCACGCCGTAGTTGCCGTCGTACTTGCCGGCGTTGACCACGGTGTCGAAATGCGAGCCGCTGATCAGCGTCTTGGCGCCGGGCTGGGCCGCTTCGTAGCGGCCAACCACGTTGCCGGCTGCGTCGATGCGCGCACTCATGCCGGCCTCAATCATCCACGCCAGCAACTGGTCGGCGGCGGCGCGCTGCACCGGCGTGAGATAGGTGCGGGTGAGGCGCCCCGGCTCTTCAGTCAACCGGGCGAGGGTGTCGCAGCGCGCCATGATCTCGGCGCCAAAGAGATGGTCGGGGTTCATCTGCCGATTATCAAGCGCAGGGCCATGGCGTCATCCCAGTGCCGAGCGCAGGTCGGGCGCGCCGGGTGCGTCCTCGCGCAGCACCAGGCCTTTCTCGACGTTGGAGAGGTGCTCGCTCATCAGCGCCACCGCTTTTCGGGTATCGCGCTTTTCCAGCGCCGCCAGCAGTATGCGATGCTCCTCGGCGGAGTCGTTGGCGCCGCGGGTGTTCTGGTAGAACAGGGTGATGAGCGAGGTGCGCGCCACCAGCTCGCTCACCACCTCGGCCAGCACGGCGTTGCCGGCGACTTCCGCCATCACGGTATGGAAGTCGCCCAGCAGGCGGTTGCGCGATTGCGCGCTACCGCCGGAAATCGCGCGCGCTTCTTCGGCGATGTGTTCGCGCAGCATCTCGATGTCCTTGGCCGTCGCCACCTCGACGAAGCGCGCGACGATCGCGCCTTCGATCACCCGGCGCGCCTCGAACACTTCCCTGGCTTCGCGCACCGAAGGCTGCGCGACGAAGGCGCCGCGCCCCGGGATGAGGGTGATCAGCTTGTCGCCGGCGAGCTGGAACAGCGCCTGGCGGATTTTCGTGCGCGACACGCCGAAGATCTCGCCTAGCGCCTCCTCGCCCAGCTTGGCGCCGGGCGGCAGCTTTTGCGCCGCAATCGCTTCCGCAATGCGCGCCGCGATGGCGTCGGTATCGACCGCCGCGTTGGCGGCGGGCCGCTTCAATGCGCGCACCACGCTCATGCCGCGGCTCCCTTGTACGGATGCTGCTCGTGCCAGTGCCGCGCGATGTCGGCGCGCCGGCAGATCCAGACGCGGTCGTGGCGCTGCACGTAATCGAGGAAGCGCTGCAAGGCGGCGAAACGCGCGGGCCGGCCGATGATGCGGCAGTGCAGGCCGATGGAGAGCATCTTCGGGCCGGTCTCGCCTTCGGCGTAGAGCACGTCGAAGGCATCTTTCAGGTAATCGTAGAACTGGGTGCCGGAGTTGAAGCCCTGCATGGCGGCAAAGCGCATGTCGTTGGTCTCCAGCGTGTAGGGCACCACCAGGTGCGGCTGGGTTTTGCCGTTTGTCTCAACCTCCGTCCAGTAGGGCAGGTCGTCGGCATAGGAGTCGGCGTCGTAGAGAAAGCTGCCTTGCTCGACCACCAGCCGGCGCGTATTGGGGCTGTCGCGGCCGGTGTACCAGCCTAGCGGCGCGCTGCCCGTCAGGTCTTTGTGGATGGCGATGGCCTCCCGCATGTGCGCGCGCTCGCTGGCCTCGTCCATCATCTGGTAGGTGATCCAGCGCAGGCCGTGGCTGGCGATCTCATGCCCGCCTTCGAGCATCGCCTTCACCGCTTCCGGGTTGCGCTGCATCGCCATCGCCACCGCGAAAAACGTTACGGGCAGCCGGCGGCGCCCGAATTCACGCAAGAGGCGCCAGAAGCCGGCGCGCGAACCGTATTCGTACATGCTTTCCATCGACATGTGGCGGTTCGGGAACGCCTGGGCACCGATGATCTCGGAGAGAAAGGTTTCCGAAGCCGGGTCGCCGTGCAATACATTGTTTTCGCCGCCCTCTTCGTAGTTGATGACGAATTGCAGGGCGATGCGTGCCTCGCCCGGCCATTGCGCATGCGGCGGATGCGGACCGTAGCCGACGAGGTCGCGCGGGTAGGGATTCGATTTGGTATGCATGGGCAATTGCGTCCGGAGCGGCGGCGGTGCCGCCCTCTGCCGCGTCGCGTATTCCTGCGATCTTGAGGCATCTATTGTATACACCCATGGTATTGGTATGTATACGATGCGTGGCTCGCTGGTTGGCATGGGATATCGGTTGCTTCGCGTCGGTCGCTGCCCTCAAGGCCGGGGCACGGTTACAATCTCCTCCAACAACAACGAGGAGAACACCATGCAGGCTTCCGCCATTGCCAAAGAACTGCTCGCCGCGCGCGCTCGCGCCAAGCAGGTTCCGCCGGTGTCCGAGAGCGTCGCCGACTTCGGCATCGACATGGCCTACGACGTTGCCGCCGAGGTGCTGAAGCTGCGCAAGGCGGCGGGCGAACAGGTGGTCGGGCGCAAGATCGGCTTCACCAATTCCAACATCTGGGACGAGTACGACGTGCATGCGCCGATCTGGGGCTACGTCTACGACAAGACGCTGCGCATGGCGCGCGACGACCACGGTGTGCAGTCGCTCAAGGGCGCGACGCAGCCGAAGATCGAGCCGGAGATCGCCTTTCGTCTGCGCTCGGCGCCGAAGCCAGGCATGAGTGAGGAACAACTGGCCGACTGTATCGACTGGATGGCGCATGCCTACGAGGTGGTGCATTCCTCCTTCCCCGACTGGAAGTTCGCCGCCGCCGACACCATCGCGGCTTTCGGTCTGCACGGCGTGCTGATCGTCGGCACCCCGCGCTACGTGCGTACCGCCGCGGGCCTGAACCGCGACCTGATCAAGGAACTCAAGCACTTCACGGTCTCGCTGTTCTGCAATGGTGAACTGCGCGAATCCGGCGCCGGCACCAACGTCCTGGGCAGCCCGCTCCTGGCATTGTCGCACCTGGTGGAGTTGCTGGCGAAGCTGCCGCAGCACAAGCCACTGCATGAAGGCGAGATCATCACTACCGGCACGCTGACGGCCGCGCTGCCGGTCAAGGCCGGCGAGACCTGGCACACCGCGTTTACCGGCATCGACCTGCCCGGTCTTTCGGTCGGTTTCGTCTAGTCCCGGTTCGGGCCCTCGCGCAAAAGAAAAGGCCGCCCAAGGGCGGCCTTTCTTCATGGCGCGGCGATTTACTTCGGCGCCAGCACTTGTTGCAGCTCACCGGACTGGTACATCTCCATCATGATGTCCGAACCGCCGACGAACTCGCCGTTGACGTAGAGCTGCGGAATGGTCGGCCAGTTGGCGAATTCCTTGATCCCCTGGCGCACTTCCGGGTCCTGCAGCACGTCCACGGTGGTCGGCGCGTCAACGCCGCAGGCCTTGAGGATCTGGATGGCGCGGGCGGAAAAGCCGCATTGCGGGAAGGTGGGATTGCCTTTCATGAAAAGCACCACCGGGGCGGAAGTAACGGTCTGACGAATGCGTTCCTGGGTATCCATGATGAACTCGGGATGTAAGGGGTACGGGTTGGGGGTTACTCGTTGATCGGCTTGACGGTCTTGGTGCGCACCATGCGCGAGAACAGGAAGTTTTCGCCGGTGTAATCGGTCTCGTCGACGAAGTTGATCTTGTAGTCGCCGAACTCGATCACCTCGTTGCTTTTCAGCAGGTGGCGCTTCACCGGCTTGCCGTTGACCACGGTGCCGTTGGTGCTGTCCAGGTCCTCCAGGATGCAATCATTGCCGATCTGGGTGATCGCGGCATGCTCTCCGGAGAGAAAAGTGTCTTCAATCTGCACGTCGTTATGCGCCTTGCGGCCGATGGTGGTGCGCTCCTTGGCGATGGTGTATTCCTTGATCACCACGCCGTCGACGCTCAGTATCAGTCTTGCCATGTCAATTTCTCCCTGACCAGGGTGTGATGGGGGCGCTGGCCGCTTTTTCAAGCCCGTTTCAAGGCGGCCACACGAAAAATTCAGGTCTATGTTACTGCAAAAATGCCTGCAGCAAGGGCGGTGCGGCGGCAAAAGCCCGCCGCCTGTCACTCCTCTGCCACCGGCGGCGCCATTGCCCCACTGATCCGGTCCAGGCCGGCCAGATCGGTCCAGGTACGCGCCTCCAGAAGGCCGGCGGCGGCCAGCAGCTCGCGGCAGGCCGGGCCCTGGTCGTAGCCGTGCTCCAGCAGCAGCCAGGCGCCGGGGTTGAGGTGGCGCGGGGCCTGCGCGGTGATGGCGCGGATGGCGTCCAGGCCGTCGTTGCCCGACGCGAGGGCGGTGGCGGGCTCGAAACGCAGATCACCCTGGCCCAAATGGGCATTGCCCGCGGCGACATAGGGCGGATTTCCGACGATTAGATCGAAGCGTTCCCCGCCCAGCGCGGCGAACCAGTCGCTGCGCAGCATGCGCACCGGCTGCGCCGCCAGATGGGCGGCGTTGGCGCGCGCCACTGCCAGCGCACCTTCGGACAAGTCCACTGCCGTCACTTGCGTGTTTTTCGCCTCGCAGGCGATGGAAATCGCCACCGCGCCGCTGCCGGTCCCCAGGTCCAGCACCGATACGTTCGCGGCCTGTAGGTCGATGCGCTGCAAGGCCAGTTCCACCAGCAGTTCAGTTTCCGGCCGGGGGATCAGTGTGTCCGGCGTCACGGCGAATTCGCGGCTATAGAACTCGCGCCGGCCGAGGATGTAGGCTACCGGTTCACCATTGCGGCGGCGTTGCGCCATTTCCAGATAGTGCGCCGCGGCTTGCGCTTCGACTTCGCGCTCCGGGAAAGCGGCGAGGATTGCGGTGGCTATGCCGGACGCTTCGGCCAGCAGCAACCGCGCTTCGCGCGCGTCGATGCCCGCGCCCGCCAGCAGCGCGCCGACGCTGCGTTCGCTCAAACGTTTTCCTCGGCCAGCGCCGCCAGCTGCTCGGCCTGGTGCTCGGCCATCAGCGCGCCGGTGAGTTCATCGAGGTCGCCGTCCATGATGGCGGCGATCTTGTACAGCGTCAGGTTGATGCGGTGGTCGGTGACGCGCCCCTGCGGGAAGTTGTAGGTGCGGATGCGCTCGGAGCGGTCGCCCGACCCCACCAGCGACTTGCGCGTCGCCGCCTCCTTGGCCTGCGCCTCGCGTAGTTCCTTGTCCTTGATGCGCGCCATCAGCACCGCCATCGCGCGGTCCTTGTTCTGGTGCTGCGAGCGGCCGTCCTGGCATTCGGAGACGATGCCGGTGGGCAGGTGGGTGATGCGCACCGCCGACTCGGTCTTGTTGACGTGCTGGCCGCCGGCGCCGGAGGCGCGGTAGACGTCGATGCGGATGTCTTCCGGACGGATCACCACGTCGCTCACCTCGTCGGCTTCGGCCATGATCGCCACCGTGCAGGCCGAGGTGTGGATGCGCCCTTGCGATTCGGTCTCAGGCACGCGCTGCACCCGATGGCCGCCGGACTCGAACTTCAGGCGCGAGTAGGCGCCCTGGCCGATCAGGCGCACGATCACTTCCTTGTAGCCGCCGAGTTCCGACTGGCTCTCCGACACCAGTTCGACCTGCCAGCAGTTGCGCTCGGCATAGCGGGTGTACATGCGGAACAAGGCGCCGGCGAACAGCGCGGATTCATCGCCACCGGTGCCGGCGCGGATTTCCAGGAAGATGTTCCGGTCGTCGTTCGGGTCCTTCGGCAACAGGGCGCGCTCCAGGTCCTTTTCCAGTCCGAGGACGTCTTCGCGCGCGTTGCGGATTTCTTCTTCGGCGAAGGATTTCATCTCCGGATCGGCGAGCATTTCCTGCGCGTCGGCAATGTCGGCCTCGCGCTGCTGGTGGCGCTTGAACAGCTCGACCACCGGCGTCAGTTCGGAATGTTCGCGGGTCGCCTTGCGGTAGGCGTCCATGTCGCGCGTGGCTTGCTCACTGGAGAGCAGGGCATCGAGTTCGGTGAGCCGGGTCGCGAGTTGCGCGAGCTTGGCGGCCATGCTGGATTTCATAAGCGTGCGCAATATCGGAAAAAGGGGAAGGGGCGGAACTTCAGGTGCACGCGCGCCCGGCGCGGCTGCGGAAGGGGATGCCCCCTCGGCCGGCAGCCGCTAAAGCTTGTAGAGGGACTGTACCAGCGCGGCGATTTGCTCGCGCTCGGCGTCGGCGGCCTGGTTCAAGGCGGCGGTGGGGTTGTGCAGCAGCTTGTTGGTGAGCGCGCGGCTCAGGTGCTCCAGCACTTCGCGCGGGTCGCGGCCGGCTTCGATGTTTTTCAGCGCGCGGTCCAGTTCCGCCGTGCGCGCCATCTCGGCCTGGTCGCGCAGGCGGCGGATCAGGGGGCTGGATTCGCGCGCCTTCAGCCAGTGCATGAAGCCCTGCACGCGGGTGTCGATGATGGTCTCGGCCTGGTCGACCGCGCCGCGACGCGTTTCCATGCCTTCCTGCACCAGTTCGCCGAGATCGTCGACGGTGTAGAGGTAGACGTCGTCCAGCAGCCCGGCTTCGGGTTCGATGTCGCGCGGCACGGCCAGGTCGACCATGAAGATCGGCTTGCGCCGGCGCGTCTTCAGCGCCCGCTCAATCAACCCTTTGCCCACCAGGGGGAGGGAACTGGCGGTGCAGGAGATGACGATGTCGAATTTCGCCAGCTCGTTCGGCAAGTCCGCCAGGCGCATGGCATTGCCCATGAAGCGGCTGGCCAGCCCCTGCGCGCGTTCGAGAGTGCGGTTGGCGACGGTGATCGACCTCGGGCTCTGCGCCGCGAAGTGGGTGGCGGTCAGTTCGAT
>DASYEQ010000156.1:0-20929 GCA_036498945.1 Burkholderiales bacterium
CCCGGGCGGTTGGCGCCGGGTGTCAGGAAACGCAGGATATGCTCGTGGATGAAAAAGAAATAAAAGAAATCCGGATTGACGATACAGACCCAGATGAACCAGGGGGCGGTGACCAGCAGCAGCAGCGCCACGCCCTTGAGAATCTCCAGCTTTTTCCAGGCGGCGAAATCCCGGCAGAGCAAGCTATAGACGAAGAAGGCGCCGGCGGGCAGTACCGCGCCGATCAGGCCCTTGGACAGGATCGCCAGCCCCAGGCTGGCCCAGCCGGCGAGCATCCAGTTGCGCGAGGTTTCAGGCATTCGCTCCCGTTGCGCCATGCACAGGCACAACACCCCGGCATTGAGAAAGAATGTCACCCCCATGTCCAGCGTCAGCAAATGGCCGATGCCGACGTATAGCGTCGCCGAGGCAAGGATCAGCCCGGCATAGGCGCCGGCGCGCCGTCCCCATAGCTGCATGCCGACGAAGGCGGTGAACAGGATGCCGAGAAAGCCGGTCAGCGCCGGCCACAGCCGCGCCGCCCAGTGCTTTTCGCCGAACACTTCGTAGGAAATCGCGGTGGCCCAGTATTGCAGCGCCGGCTTTTCGAAATACTTCAGGCCGTTCAGGCGCGGCGTGAGGTAATCGCCGGTGGCGACCATTTCGCGCGGAATCTCGGCATAGCGCCCTTCGTCCGGGCGTACCAGCTTGCGGTAGTCAAGGTTGCAAAACCACACCAGCGCGGTGAGCAACACCAGCAGCCAGAGGGCGCGGCGGGAAAAACCGTCCTCGCGCATCATGCGGGGCGTCCCGGCCCGGGAATTCGCCGCACCAATAAAAGTGACGAAATCGTGGCGAGACAAGGAGAAAAGCGGAGCGAGGGCCGCTCCCTCGCGAGCATTTTTGACGCAGTATTCGACGCGATTGTCGTCATCTTGTATGCAGCGAATTCCCTGGTCAGGACGCCAACAAAGCTGCGGCAACCGCGCGGCCTTCGCCCATCAGGATGTTGTAGGTGCGGCAGGCGGCGGCATTCCCCATGGCTTCCAGGCCAATGCGCTTTTCCATCAGCACGCGCGTCAGCTTGGGGTGCGGAAAACGCAGGATGTCGCCGGTGCCCAACAGGATGATTTCCACCGGCAGTTTCGCCAGTTCGGCAAAGTCTTCCGCCTGCAAGTCGTCGAAGGATTGCGGGCGCCAGCTTTCGATCAGTTGCTGGGGCATGACGATCAGCGAACCGTCGTGGCGGACCTGGTTGACCAGCACGTGGCCGGGGCCGTAGCCGGTGATGGCGTTGATGTTCGCCGGTTGGTCGAGATGGAGTTTCAAATCAGGGGAGCTAAAGCGGGAATGGCCGGGTCTTAGGGAAGGGCGGGCGGGATTCTGGGACGTGAATCATATTCTGTCCGCAATTTCGACCGAAACCGGCCAGAATTTGTTGCAACACTCTATCGCACCAGTTCCGTGCGGCATTGCGGCAAAATGCCCTAAGGGATAGAATTGTAACCTTTTCAGCCTCGCTCGGAATAGTGAAAATTCGCTGAAAATTCTTGGGCTTAGCGCAATCGCGCGGGCCCGGGAAGGCCACTTCGGATTTGCGCTCACCCCGGCACAAGGACTCACGCCATGTCGAACCGACAATTCTCGCGCATCAGCCGCCTGCCGCCCTATGTCTTCAACATCACCGCCGAGTTGAAGATGGCCGCCCGCCGCCGCGGCGAGGACATCATCGACCTGTCGATGGGCAACCCGGACGGTCCCACCCCCAAGCACATCGTCGACAAGCTGGTCGAGGCCGCCCAGCGCATGGATACCCACGGCTATTCCGTTTCCAAGGGCATTCCCCGCCTGCGCCGTGCCATTACCAACTGGTACAAGACCAAGTACGACGTCGATCTCGATCCGGACAGCGAGGCGATTGTCACCATCGGCTCCAAGGAAGGCCTGGCGCACCTGATGCTCGCCACCCTCGACCGTGGCGACACCGTGCTGGTGCCCAACCCCAGCTACCCGATCCATATCTATGGCGCGGTGATCGCCGGCGCCGACATCCGCTCGGTACGCATGACCCCGGACGTGGACTTTTTCGAGGAGCTGCAGCGCGCCATCCGCGAAAGCTTCCCCAAGCCCAAGATGATGATCCTGGGCTTCCCCTCGAACCCGACCGCGCAGTGCGTGGACCTGGACTTTTTCACTCGCGTGATCGCCCTGGCCAAGGAGCATGACATCCTGGTGGTGCACGACCTGGCGTATGCCGACATCTGCTTCGACGGCTACCGCGCCCCTTCGATCATGGAAGTGCCGGGCGCCAGGGATGTGGCGGTGGAGTTCTTTACCATGTCCAAGAGCTACAACATGGCCGGCTGGCGTATCGGCTTCATGGTGGGCAACAAGGAACTGGTGAACGCCCTGGCGCGCATCAAGAGCTATCACGACTACGGCACCTTCACGCCGATCCAGGTGGCCTCGATTGCCGCGCTGGAAGGCCCGCAGGACGCGGTGAAGGAAATCTGCGCCCAATACCAGAGCCGGCGCGACGTCATGGTCAAGGGCCTGCATGAAATCGGCTGGATGGTCGACAAGCCCAGGGCCTCGATGTACATCTGGGCGAAGATCCCGCCCGCCTACGCGGCGATGAAGTCGCTGGAATTCGCCAAGAAGCTGCTGCAGGACGCCAAGATCGCGGTCTCCCCCGGCGTCGGCTTCGGCGACTACGGCGACGATTACGTGCGCATCGCGCTGATCGAAAACGAGCAGCGTTCGCGCCAGGCTTTGCGCGGCATCAAGGAAATGTTCCGCAAGGACGGCCTGCTGCCCAAGGCAGCCGCCTGAACACAGTTGTAGTAGCGGCCTGAGGTTTTCCCGAAAAACCTCGGGTTTTCTCAGGGAGCGGGTTCGCGACCCGGAAAAAACACCGTGAAAACCCGTGTTTTTCCGGGCCGCTTCCTTCACGCAGGAACATTGGCATAACAACATGAGCACCATGAAACCCATCCAGGTCGGTCTGCTGGGCATCGGCACCGTCGGCTCCGGCACCTTCAGCGTGCTGTCGCGCAACGGCGCCGAGATCACGCGCCGCGCCGGCCGCGAGATCCAGATCGCCATGGTGGCGGACCTGAATACCAAGCGTGCCGAAGAGATCGTTGCCGGCAGGGCGAAAGTCACCGCCAATGCCGACGACATCATCAACAATCCGGACATCGACATCGTCGTCGAATTGATCGGCGGCTACACCATCGCCAAGACCCTGGTGCTGAAGGCAATCGCCGCCGGCAAGCACGTGGTCACCGCCAACAAGGCACTGCTCGCCACTCACGGCAACGAGATTTTCGCCGCCGCCGGCAAGGCCGGCGTGATGGTCGCGTTCGAGGCCGCGGTGGCAGGCGGCATTCCGATCATCAAGGCGCTGCGCGAGGGGCTGACGGCCAACCGCATCGACTGGATCGCCGGCATCATCAACGGCACTTCCAACTTCATCCTCTCCGAGATGCGCGACAAGGGCCTGGCCTTTGCCGACGTGCTGCGCGAAGCGCAACGTCTGGGCTACGCCGAGGCCGACCCGACTTTCGACATCGAAGGCGTGGACGCGGCGCACAAGCTCACCATCATGAGCGCGATTGCCTTCGGCATCCCGATGCAATTCGAGAAGGCCTACGTCGAGGGTATTTCCAAGCTGACGCGCGAAGACATCGGCTACGCCGAGGAACTGGGCTATCGCATCAAGCTGCTCGGCATCACGCGCCGCGCCGCCAAGGGCTTCGAGCTGCGCGTGCATCCGACCCTGATTCCCACCAAGCGCCTGATCGCCAATGTCGAAGGCGTAATGAACGCGGTGATGGTCAAGGGGGATGCGGTCGGCACCACGCTCTACTACGGCGCCGGCGCCGGTTCCGAGCCTACTGCCTCCGCCGTGGTGGCCGACCTGGTGGACATCACCCGCCTGCATACCGCCGACCCGGAAAATCGTGTGCCGCACCTGGCCTTCCAGCCGGACCAGATGGCCTCCACGCCGATCCTGCCGATCGGCGAGGTCGAAACCAGCTATTACCTGCGCCTGCGCGTAAAAGACCAGCCGGGCGTGCTGGCCGACATTACGCGCATCCTCGCCGACCAGAAAATCTCGATCGACGCCATGGTGCAAAAAGAGCCCGCCGAGGGCGAGGAGCAGGTGGACATCATCATGCTCACGCACAAGGCGATCGAGAACAACGTCAACGCCGCCATCGCCAGCATCGAGGTCCTGCCTGTGGTGCTCGGCCGCGTGACGCGCATCCGCCTGGAGGAGTTGCAGTAATGCGCCATGTTGCCGCCGCCCTTTGCCTCGCCGGCCTGATGGCCGGCTGTACCGACGCGCCGCTCGCACCGATGCTGCAAACCGGCATCAGCGGCACGCGCCTGGAGGCCGACCGGGTGGTGCAACTGGTCTACGCCCAGGAGCCCGAAGCGGCGATCGGGCAATTGCCTTATCACGGCGGCAACATCGATCCGGCGGTCAAGCGCATGCGCGCGCGCTGGCCCGAACTGAAGCCTTACCTGGAAGAGGGCACGGTGGGCATCGGCAGCCGCGGCCTGCTCAGCCTGCGCGAGGCGCGTGAAGCGGCCGCCCCGGCGCTGAAGGAACTGCTGCACCACGAAAATACCGATCGCACCGCGCTTTACGTCGCCAGCCGCCGCGATGTCGGCCACGGCGACGACTATCTCAATAACTGGACGCCTACCACCGAGCAGATTTTCGCCGAAGCCTGGGTGGCGCAGGCCCCCGAAGGCTGGTGGGTGCAGGACACCCGCGGCGGCTGGCAGCGCAAGTCCACGCCCGCGCGTGAACCCGGCCCACCGCCGGCGCCCATTCTTCCCAGCGCACCGCAACGATGAAATACGTCTCCACCCGCGGCGGCATGGCCCCCGCGCGCTTCACCGAAATCCTGCTCGAAGGCCTGGCGCCTGATGGCGGCCTGACCGTGCCGGAGAACGGCTACCCCCGGCTCACCGCTGCCGATCTCGCGGCAATGCGCGGCATGAAGTACGCGGACCTGGCCTACGCCATCCTCTCGCGCTTCATCGACGACATTCCCGCCGCCGATCTCAAGAGGATCATCGATCGCACCTACACCCGAGCGGTCTACAACAGCGACGACATCACGCCGCTTACGCCCCTCGAACCCGGCCTGTACCTGCTGGGCCTGTCCAACGGCCCCACGCTCGCTTTCAAGGACATGGCGATGCAGCTGCTGGGCAACCTGTTCGAATACGTGCTGGCGAAAGAAGGCCGCGAGCTCAACATCCTCGGCGCCACTTCCGGCGACACCGGCTCGGCCGCCGAATACGCGATGCGCGGCAAGCAAGGCGTGCGGGTGTTCATGCTCAGCCCCAAGGGCAAGATGAGCCCGTTCCAGACCGCGCAGATGTTCAGCCTGCAGGACCCGAACATCTTCAACCTGGCGATCGAAGGCGTGTTCGACGACTGCCAGGACATGGTGAAAGCCGTCTCCAACGATGCCTCCTTCAAGGCGAAGCAAAAGATCGGCGCCGTCAATTCGATCAACTGGGCGCGCGTGGTGGCTCAGGTGGTGTATTACTTCAAGGGCTATTTCGCCGCCACCAAGTCGAACGACGAGCAGGTCTCGTTCGCGGTGCCCTCGGGCAATTTCGGCAACATCTATGCCGGCCACGTCGCGCGCATGATGGGCTTGCCGATCAAAAAGCTGGTGCTTGCGACCAACGAGAACAACGTGCTCGACGAATTCTTCCGCACCGGCAAGTACCGTGTGCGCAAGAGCAGCGAGACGCGACAGACCTCCAGCCCGTCGATGGACATTTCCAAGGCTTCGAATTTCGAGCGCTTCATCTATGACCTCACCGGTCGCCGCGGCGAGCTGGTGGGCGAGCTGTGGCGCGAGGTGGACGGCAGCGGCGTGTTCGATCTTTCCGAGACGCCGCTGTGGAAAAAGATGCCGGAGTACGGTTTCGTTTCCGGCTCCTCCACCCACGCCGATCGCGTCGCCATCATCCGTACCGTGCACGAGAAGTACGGCCAGATGATCGACACCCACACCGCCGACGGCGTGAAGGTGGCGCAGCAATACCGCGAGGCCGGCGTGCCGATGATCGTGCTGGAAACCGCGCTGCCGGCGAAATTCGAAGAGACCATCGTCGAGGCCCTGGGCGTTAAGCCGCCGCGCCCGGCGGGTTTCGAGAACATCGAAGCGCTGCCAAAGCGCTTCGACACCATGTCGGCGGATATCGAAAAGCTGAAGGCGTATATCGCCAGCCATACGAAGCTGTAGCGGGCGCGCGGCCGGCGCCCGACAAGGAGACAAAATGCCGAAGGACGCACAAGGCGCGGCGAAAGGTTCGGGCGGCACGCGCTACACCGACGCCCAGGCCACCTGGGACAGGCGCTACCAGGGCGACGACTATCTATTCGGCACTTTGCCCAACGCTTTTCTCGCTTCCCAGGCGCTGCGCCTGTCGGTCGGGCAAAAAGCGCTTTCAGTGGCCGATGGCGAAGGGCGCAACAGCGTCTGGCTGGCGCGCCAGGGCTTGCAGGTCAGCGCCTTCGACGTCTCTTCGGTGGGCGTGGAAAAGGCGCGCAAGCTGGCGGCGATGCAGCGCGTCGTGGTGGATTATCAAATCTGCGACGTTGACGCCTATGCCTGGCCCGAAGCCGCATTCGACGTAGTGGCCGCAATCTTCGTGCAGTTCGCCGATCCCGCACTGCGTGCCTTCATGTTCGCGTCCATGGTGAAGGCCCTGAAGCCCGGCGGCCTGCTGCTGCTCCAGGGCTACACCCCCAAGCAACTGGAATACAAGACCGGTGGTCCGCCGCAGGTCGAGCACTTGTACACCGAAGCAATGTTGCGCGAAGCCTTCGCCGGCACGGAGTTCCTCGAGCTGCGCGCGCATGAAAGCGAGTTGGCGGAGGGTGATCATCACGTCGGCGTCTCGGCGCTGATCGACCTGGTGGCGCGCAAGCCGGCCTGATGCCCGCATCGCGCGCATGAGATGCGTCAAGAGGGCGCCGGCGGCGCGGGTGGGATAATCCCCGGATGCAAAGGCACATCTTCGGCTTCGCCGGCTATTCAGGCTCGGGCAAGACCACGCTGATCGAGCAACTGATCCCGCGCTTTGTCGAGGCCGGATTGAAGGTGTCGCTGATCAAGCACGCGCATCATGACTTCGACATCGACAAGCCAGGCAAGGATTCGCATCGCCATCGCCAGGCTGGCGCGCTGGAGGTGCTGATCACCTCCAACACCCGCTGGGCGCTGATGCACGAGTTGCGCGGGGCGCCGGAGCCGACGCTGGAAGAGCAACTGCGACATCTCGCCCCGTGCGACCTGGCACTGGTCGAGGGCTACAAGCGCGAGGCGATCCCGAAGCTGGAGATCCATCGTCCCTCGCTTGGTCACGCGCTGTTGCAGCCGGACGATTCGAATATCGTCGCCGTCGCTGCCGATGGCCCGGTGAAAACCCTTCTGCCGGTGCTGGATTTGAATCAGCCGGCGCAGGTGGCAGAATTTATAATGCGGCATCTGAACCTGGTGCCGCGATGAACAAACCCGCATTGCTTTCGATGGACGAGGCGCTGGAAGCGCTGCTCGCCGCCGCCGTTCCGGTCAAGGAGACCGAGACCGTCTCCACCTTCGACGGCCATGGCCGCGTGCTGGCGCAGGCGGTGAAATCCACCCTCAACGTGCCGCCGGCCGACAACACCTCGATGGACGGCTATGCCGTGCGCAGCGCCGATACGGTCGCGTCCGGCGCGGTGCTGAAAGTGGCGCAGCGTATTCCCGCCGGCACCGTCGGCACCACGCTGGAAGCCGGTACTGCCGCACGTATCTTCACCGGCGCCTTGATTCCGCCGGGGGCGGACGCGGTAGTGATGCAGGAATCGACCCAGGCCGTAGGTACGGGTGATGAAATACGCGTCACCATCAACGAGGCCGTGAAAGCCGGCCAGTGGGTGCGCTACGCCGGCGAAGACATCAAGCAGGGCAGCGAAGTGCTTTCCCCCGGCGCGCGACTGTCGCCGCAGGCTTGTGGCCTCGCTGCCTCGGTGGGTCTCGCCAATCTCACGGTGGCGCGGCGTCTCAAGGTCGCGGTGTTTTTCACCGGCGACGAGTTGGCGATGCCCGGCGAGCCGCTCAAGCCCGGTGCCATCTACAACTCCAACCGCTTTATGTTGCGCGGCCTGATCGAAGGCATCGGCTGCGCCTGCACCGACTTCGGCATCGTGCGCGACACCCTGGATGAAACCCGGCGCGTGCTGCGCGAAGCCGCGCGCGAGCACGACCTGATCATCACCACCGGCGGCGTCTCGGTCGGCGAGGAAGATCATGTGCGCCCGGCGGTCGAGGCCGAAGGCGAGATCAAGTTGTGGCAGATCTCGATGAAGCCGGGCAAGCCCCTGGCCTATGGCAAGGTGCGCCGGCCGGATAGTTCGGCCGCCAACTTCATCGGCCTGCCCGGCAACCCGGTGTCGAGCTTCGTCACCTTCCTCCTGTTCGTGCGCCCCTTCATCCTCAAATGCCAGGGCGTGGGCGACGTTACCCCCAAGGCGCTGCAGATGCGCGCCGACTTCGACTGGCCCAAGCCGGATCGCCGGCGCGAATTCATGCGCGCGCGCATGAATGCCGGGGGCGGCCTGAACCTGTTTCCGAACCAGAGTTCCGGCGTGCTGACCTCCACCGTCTGGGGCGACGGCCTGGTCGATACGCCGTCGAACCACACCATCAAGCGCGGCGACCTGGTGCGCTTCCTGCCGTTTTCGGAGTTGCTGTCGTAATGGCGATCAAGATCCTCTACTTTGCCGGCCTGCGTGAAGCGCTTGGCACTTCCAATGAGAGCCTGGACCTGCCGGCCGGAGTTGCGACAGTGGGCGAGTTGCGCGCCTACCTCGCCGCACGCGGCGGAAAATGGGCCGAGCAGCTCGCGCCGGCGCGCAACGTGCGCATGGCGGTGGTCCAGCTGATGGTGCCGGCGCATGCGCCGGTGAAGGACGGCGACGAAGTTGCCTTCTTCCCACCCGTGACCGGAGGCTGAGATGCCGGTGCGCGTGCAAGCGGAGGATTTCGACCTTACCCGCGAGGTGGCACAACTGCGCGCCGCGCAGGGCGCGCGCGCCGCGCAGATCGGCGGCATCGCCACCTTCATCGGCACCGTGCGCGACGTCAACGACGGTTCCGGCGTTTCCTCCCTTACGCTGGAGCATTACCCCGGCATGACCGAGCGTGCGCTCGAAGACATCGTCGCGCAGGCCAGGAGCCGCTGGGACATTTTCGATGCCCTGGTGATCCACCGCGTCGGCACCCTGCACCCGCAAGACCAGATCGTGCTCGTCGTCATCCTCGGCATGCACCGCGGCGAGGCCTTCGGCGCCTGCGAGTTCCTGATGGACTACCTGAAGACCCAGGCGCCGTTCTGGAAAAAGGAAGCCA
Organism: Burkholderiales bacterium; assembly: GCA_036498945.1. Taxonomy (GTDB): domain Bacteria; phylum Pseudomonadota; class Gammaproteobacteria; order Burkholderiales; family JAEUOS01; genus JAQGMJ01. The sequence continues at coordinate 9,417 of DASYEQ010000156.1, forward strand.
CGCCGCAGGGCGAGCGCTGGGTCGAGGCGCGCTCCAGCGACGACGAGGCGGCGGCGCGATGGGATGCGGACGCGCCCGGCAATGCCGGCAAGGGCGACCAATAAGCGACCGGCGTCGAAGGGCGCCGCCCACGGCGGCCCGCACCGTCGCCTAACGCGACTCCCACGAATAGCCGCGCAGGTTGCCGAGAAAGGCGGCGAGAATCGCCGAATTGTCGCCACGGCGGTAGATGCAGCTGAGTTCGATTTCTGACAGCGTCTTCGAGTGCAGCGGGCGAAACACCACGCCGGGCAGGCTCAGGATCATGGCGGATTCCGCCACCAGGCAACTGCCGAACCCGCACGCCACCAGGGCCACGCTGGTGACCACGTCGTCGACCATCTGGTTGACGTTGAGCCGCACCTTCTCCTCGTTGAAGGCGGCGCGGATGGTCTGCGCCATGTTCGACAGCGCCATGTTGGGGTAAAGGATCAGCGGCTGGTCCTCCAGGTCGCGCACGATAAGCGATGCCTTGGCACACAGCGGGTTCGATTCGTGCATCGCCACGAACACCTTCTCGTGGTGGACCGCCTCCACGATCACCGTCGAACTCTCGGAGACGACGCGGGTAAAACCCACCGAGATGCTGCGGTCGTTCAAGCCCTGCATCTGATCGGCCTTGCCGCTCGCGTGCAGGATGAATTCGATGCCGGGCATGGCCTGCTTCATGTAGATCAGGAGGCGCGGCACCAGGCTCAAGACCGGTGAGCCGGTCACGCCGATGTGGAACGTACCCACCAGTCCGCGGCCTGCCATCTGCGCGCGCTCCTGCGCACGACGGCTCATCTCCAGGATCGAAGGCACCTCTTCCAGCAGGACGCGGCCGGCGTCGGTCAATTCGACTCCGCTGGTCTTGCGCAGGAAAAGCGGCGTGCCGACCTGCTCCTCGATCCCCCGGATTAATCGCGTCAGCGGTGGCTGCGCCATGTGCAGCCGCCGGGCGGCCCGGGTCAGATTGAGTTCCTCCGCCACGGCGAGGAAACATTGCATTTGACGGGCGTCGAGCAAGGGCGAGTCCATACCATAAAGGTATCACGCAGCCCCAAAAAACGGTATTAGACACGGGCCGGACCGCCTCTTAATGTTTCATTCATTGCAGCGGAGCCGCAGACCGGCGCCTTCGATCCCGTTCTGCCTGGAGGACTGAATGCATCGTGTGCTCAGGGACGCATCACTTCTTGCCTGTCTTTTAGCGGTCGCCACCGGAATGAATGTGGCCCAGGCGCAACAGACGCAATATCCGAACCGGGCCATCAGGATCATCGTGCCGTTTCCCGCCGGCGGCACCGTCGACATCCTGCCGCGCATCGTAGGAGAGCGCCTGAGCAAGAAGTGGGGGCAGGCGGTCGTCATCGAAAACAAGGCGGGCGCCGGCGGCAACATCGGCGCCCAGATCGCCGCTACCTCCGCGCCGGATGGCTACACGATCTTTTCCAGTTCGCCCGGCCCGCTGGCCATCAACCAGTTCATCTACAAGAAACTGCAGTACGACCCGGCCGCCTTCGTGCCGATTTCGCTGCTCGGGGTCGTGCCGACGGTCCTCTTGACGCGCAAGGACCTGCCGGTGGCCAACCTGCAGGACGTGGTCGCCCTGGCCCGCAAAAAGGATGGTGTACTGACCTATGCCTCGCAGGGCAACGGCACCACGTCCCATCTGGCCGCCATCATGTTCCAGAGCCTGACGAAAACCAAACTGGTGCACGTGCCATACGCGGGGACCGCGCCGGCGATGCTGGCGCTGGTGAGCGGCCAGGTGGATCTGCTGTTCGACAACGCCAGCGTCTCCATCGGCCAGTACCGCGGCGGACGCATCAAGATGCTGGCGGTGGCGGCCGAGAAGCGGCTCGAACTGGCGCCGGAGATTCCCACCTTCACCGAGGCGGGCCTGCGAAATTTCGAGTCGCGCGCCTTCATCGCCTTTGTGGCACCGCCGGGAACCGACCCGGCGATCGCGGAAACCGTGAGTGCCGCGGTCGACGAGGCGCTGAAGGATCCCGACGTCAGGAAGCGCTTCGCCGAAGTCAGCGTGATCCCGCAGGGCGGCAGGCCGGAACAACTTTCCGCGTTCCTGAAAAAGGAAATCGCCAGATTGCGCGAATTGATTCCCGCCAACAGTGTGTCAGTGGATTAAGCGAGGACAGGAAATGCCGATCGAGAGTGCTGCGCAGGCCGTCAACATCGACGCCCTGAAGCTTTCCCGCCGCCAGTGGCCGGCCGAAGGCTTAAGCCGCGTGCCTTACTGGATCTACGAAGACGAGGCGATCTACCGCCGTGAGCAAACCCGCATCTTCCAGGGGCCGACGTGGAACCTGCTCTGCCTGGAGGCGGACCTGCCCGATCCCCAGGATTACATCACCACCTATGTCGGCGAGACGCCGGTGGTGGTGGCCCGCGATCGCGAAGGCAACATCCATGCTTTCGAGAACCGTTGCGCGCATCGCGGCGCGCTGATCGAACTGGAGGACCGCGGCAACACCTCCAGCTTCACCTGCGTTTACCACGCCTGGACGTACGATCTTTGCGGCAACCTCAAGGGCATCGCCTTCGAGCGAGGCGTGGGCGGCCTGGGGGGCATGTGCGGCGAGTTCGACAAGGCGGCCCATTCGCCGCGCAAGCTGCGCGTCGCCACCACTTGTGGCCTGGTGTTCGGCACGTTCAGCAACGAGGTCGACAGCCTCGAGGAATACCTCGGCGACGAGATCGTCGAGCGCATCGAGCGCGTGCTGCACAAGCCCGTGGTGGTGCTGGGGCGCTTCAGCCAGATGCTGCCGAACAACTGGAAGCTCTACGTGGAGAACGTCAAGGACTCGTATCACGCGAGCCTGCTGCATACCTTCCTCACCACGTTCAACCTGGCGCGCTTTTCCCAGGGCGGCGGCCTGCTGGTGTCGGAAGATGGCGGCAACCACGTCAGCTACTCGCGCACCAAACAGGTTGGCGCCAAGGACGGGGATTACCGCAACCAGGGCCTGCGTTCCGACAGCAACACGATGAAACTGCACGACCCGAAGCTGCTGGAAGGCATTCCGGAGTTCGGTGACGACATCGGCCTGCAAATCCTTTCGGTCTTTCCCGGCTTCGTGCTGCAACAGCTCTCGAACTGCATCATCGTGCGCCAGGTGCTGCCCGAAGGCGTGCAATCGACGCGGCTCAACTGGTTCTACCTCGGCTTTGCCGACGATACCCCGGAACTGCGGCGCATGCGCCTGCGGCAGTTCAACCTGGTAGGTCCCGCCGGGTACGTGTCGATGGAAGACGGCTGCGTCGGCGGGTTTGTCCAGCGCGGCGTGCAAGGGGCGAGCCGCGAAGACCTGTCCGTGGTGCAGATGGGCGGCACCGGCACCGAGTCGCAGAACACACGGGCCACCGAAGCATCGGTGCGCGGGTTCTGGAAAGCCTATCGCCAGTACATGGAGATGTAGATTCGATGGACCACGTGCAATCGCTTGTTTCCGTCAGCCAACTGGCCGCCCGCTACGCGCAGTGCATCGACAACGACGAGCTGGAGGAATGGCCGAATTTCTTCGCCGACGAATGCCTTTACACCATCACCTCGCGGGAGAACCACCAGGCCGGCCGCGACATGGGGGTGATCTATTGCGATTCCAAAGGCATGCTGCAGGATCGCATCCTCGGCCTGCGCAAGGCGAACATCTATGAGCGCCAGCATTACCGGCATGTGCTGTCCGTGCCGGCGCAGTTGGAGGTGTTTCCCGATGGATCGATAAAGGCCAGGACCGCGTTCGCGGTCTACCGCATCATGCGCGATGGCAAGACCAGTGTCTTTGCCACCGGCGAGTATCACGATACCTTTTGCCGCACCGAAGACCGTCTCCTGATTTCGGAACGCATTGTCGTCTGCGACAGCAGCCTGTTCGACACCCTGCTGGCGATCCCGCTGTAGACCTCGCGGCCGGCGGAAAGGGCGCTACTCCTCCGCCGCCTTCATCATTGCCAGCCGCGCGTTCATCTGCGTCAGGCGCTCGATCAGCACGCGCATGCTGGCCTTGTTGAACTCGGCCTGCACGCCGTCGGAAGCGGCGCGGATGGCCGCGGCCTTGATCTGGATGACGTCGCACTCGTTGCGCGCGGTGATGGTGGTGGAACGCTTGGCCGCCTGGTCGGCGAAGTAGAGGATTTCGCCGAAAATGCCGCCGCGCTTGATGGTGGAGACGCGCTGCCCGCGCAGGCTCACGTCCACTTCGCCGCCGACCAGCACGAACAGCGCGTCACCGTCGGTGCCTTCGTGGATCACCACGTCGCCGGTCTTGAATTCGCTCCAGCTGGAGATGCGGATCACCTCCCACAGTTCGACGTCGTCGAAATCGGCGAAAAAAGGCAGGGCGCGCAAGGCCTCGAACTGCTGCGATTCGGAAGCGGCCTCGCCCTCGGCGCGCAGTTGCGCGAAGGCCTGGGTCAGGTCGCGGCCGAACTCCATCCAGTTCTGGTAGCGGCGGGCGCGGTCCTTCGCCATCGCCTTCATGGTGATGCGGTCCAGCACCTCGGGCAGGTTGAGGCGCAAGGAGGAGGGCGGCGGCGGCTCGGTGTTGAGAATGGCGTAGGCCATGCTCATCTGGTTGGTGGCGGTCAGCGGCAGGCGCCCGGTGAGCAGGCGATACATCACCACGCCGAGCGAGAAGATGTCGCTCTGGTGCGTCAGCGTCTCGTTCCTCACCTGCTCGGGCGACATGTAGCCGGGGGAGCCGACGATGCCTTCCACCGTCTCGCTCATGTCGCGCGTGGTGTCGGAGGTGTTGGCAGCGCGGATGGCGGCGCCGAAGTCGGAGATCTTGATGTCGCCGTCGTCGGTGAGCAGGATGTTGCCCGGCTTGATGTCGCGGTGGATGATGCCTTCGCGCATCGCCATCTCGAGCGCGCGCACGCACTTGAAGACGATCTCCACCACCTTGCCGGTCGGCAGCAGCGTGGCGGGGTCGGCGTGGCGGTCGAGCGCGCCGCCGGAGACGTACTCCATCACCACGTAGCTGGTGTCGCCCTCGGTGGCGGCGTCGTAGATTTCGACGATGTGCGGATGCGTCAGCTTGCCCACCAGCGCGGCCTCGGCGAGAAAGCCCTTGCGCTGCATGTTGCGCGCCGTCTCGTCGCCGCCCGATTCGCCGAGCTGGAACACCTTGATCGCCACCTTGCGGTCGGCGAACGGATCGTGGCCGAGATAGACCTGCGAAGTAGCGCCGCGTCCGAGCTCTTTTACGATCTCGTATTTGCCAATGCGTTCGACCAGCTCAAACATGTTGGATCAAGTGATTCCCGATGGACGGATGGCGCAGGTCAATTGAGCAGGTGCGCGGCGGGTACCGCTTCCGCCCCGGCTTCGGGCACCCGGCCGGAGAGCTCGAGATCCCATTCGGCGGTGCGCACCGCCGATTCCAGCAGGCGGCAGAAGGAATGCATCAGGCGGTCGTCCAGGCCGATTTCCACGCCGCGCCCCTGCGCCGGGTTAAGCGTCAGCTTGTACGCCCCGGCGCGCTCCACGCGCACGTTGCCCTGGGCCGCGACGAAAGGCTTGTCACCGAGAGGGAAATTGCGCGGCGCCTCGGTGCGGGCTTCGGCAAACGGCTTGGAAAAGTCGGCCTCGCGGATCGCCCGGTCGTGCTCGAAGGCCAGCACCTCACGCCGCGCCTCCGGCGCCGCGGTGGTCACCGCCACCTTGCTTTCCAGGCCGTGCAGCAGATGCGGCCACAAGAGCTTGACGAAACGCCGCGTCAGGAAGACGCGAAACTCGTCGCCCGCCGTGGTGGACAGCCGGAACAGCACACGGTCCTCGGCGGCGTCGAAAGCGACTTGTAGCTGATGGATGTTCATGAATGGGCAGATGCTAGGCGCATATAGAGGTCAAGTCAAACGCTGCGGCCGCGGCCATACCTTGGAAGGTCTATTCGGGCTCGATGCCCGCCGCCTTGATGATGCGCGCCCACTTGGCCGACTCCTGCGCCTGGAACTTCGCCAGCCCCTCCGGCCCCATGGTGGCAGGCTCGGTGCCGGTCGAAGCCGCCAGCGAAGTCACCGCCGGCGCCGTGGTGGTGGCGCGGACCAGGAGATCGCTCATGCGTTTGACATATGCCGGCGGTACCCCGGCCGGCATGTAGGCGGCGTTCCAGTAGGAGCTTTCATAGCCCTTGACCCCGGCTTCGTCGATGGTCGGCACGTTCGGCAACTGCGGGCTGCGCTTGAGGCTGGTGACCCCCAGCGCTTTCAGCTTGCCGCCGTTGATCTGCTGCACCCCGGTGGTCATGTCGGTCCACATCACGGTGACCTGCCCGCCCAGCACGTCGGTCAGCGCCAGCGGGTTGCTCTTGTAGGGCACGTGCAGGATTTCCGTGCCGGTCATCTGCTTGAAGGCCTCGCCCGCCACGCGGGAGGAAGAGGAGCCGCTGCCGAAGGAAAGCTTGCCTTTTTGCGCCTTCGCCGCGGCGATGAACTCGGCGACGCTGTGATACGGCGCGTCCGGCCGCACCACCATCACCTGGTAGCCCTTGGAAAGCAGGGCGACCGGGGAGAAGTCCTTCACCGGGTCGTAGGGCAGCTTCTTGTACAGATGCTCGTTGGCGGCGTGGGTGGTGTTGGTGGTGAACAACATCGTATAGCCGTCCGGCGCGGCCTTGGCGACGTACTGCGCGGCGATCATGCCGGAGGCACCCGGGCGGTCGTCCACCACCACCGGCACCTTGAACGCGGCGGTGATCGCCGTCGCGTAGGCGCGCGCCTGCTGGTCGGTGGCGCTGCCGGCGGCAAACGGCACCACGATGGTGATCTGCTTGGCCGGATAGTCCTGCGCCAGCGCAATAGGGGCGGCGGCCGCGAAGGCCAGGGCGGCGAGTGCGAGGCCGGTGAAACGCGGGCGGGTCAGGGTCGGCATGGGGTCTCCTCTTTTGTGATCCCCCGGTTTGTACCGGAGGTGAAATGAAACTGTAGCGGCAATCAGGCGGCTTTGGCGGCTTTGGCCGCCTTGGCCGGCGCGGGTACGCCGAACTCGGCATTGCTGCCGCCCAAGCGCGGGCCGCCGCTGGTCAAATCCGGGCGCGCGCCGTCGAACCATAGCGGCAGGCCGGTCAGCTTGAAGTCCTCGCCGGGAATCGGCTGGTGTAGCCCGAGCGAAGCCACCTGCGGCTGCGCCAGGGTCTCGGGCACCGTGTTGATCGGCGAGCAGGGGATGCCGACGGCCTCGAACGGGGCGATCCATTCGTCGCGCTTGCGGGTCTTCAGCACCGGGCACAGCAGGTCGAACAGCGCCGGCTTGTTCTCCAGGCGCGCGCGGTTGGTGGCAAAGCGCGGGTCGGCCAGCCACTCGGGGTGGTCGAGCACGGCTGCGAGCTTGGCGAACAGGCGGTCGTTGCCACAGCAGATCAGGAAAGGCCCGTCGGCGGCGTCGAACGCTTCATATGGCACAAAACCGGGGTGGCCGGAGCGGTGGCGCTGCGGTGCCTGCCCCTGGTTGAGGTAAGCATCCACTTTCTGGCCGTTCCATACCAGCGCCGTTTCCAGCAAGGAGCCGGCGACCACGCCGCCACGCCCGGTCTCCTGCCGGCGCTGCAACATGGCCAGCGTGCCGATCACCATCCACATGCCGGCGCCCTGGTCGCAGACCGAGGCGCCCATGCGCATCGGCGGGTCTTCCGGGCCGCCGTTGACCGCCGAGAGGCCGCTGTAGGCCTGGATCAGCGGCTCGTAGCCGGGGTGCTCGGCCATTGGTCCCACCGGGCCGAAGGCGGAGATTTCGCCGTAGATCAGGCGCGGGTGGCGCGCACACATTTCCGCGCCCGAGATGCCCAGGGCCGCCGGCACGCCGGGGCGCAGGTTGTGCACCAGGATGTCGGTCTCGGCCGCGAGGGCGTGCAGGGCGTCAAGCCCGGCTGGGCTTTTCAGGTCCAGGGTGATCGACTTCTTGCCGCGGTTGAACAGGTGGAAATTCAGCGAGTCGCCATGGCGAAAGGCGGGGCCCATGGCGCGGGCGTCGTCGCCCCCTTCGGGGCGCTCGATCTTCAGCACCTCGGCGCCGAGGTCGGCGAAGATCGCGCCGGCAAACGGCCCGGCGAACACCTGGCCCAGTTCCAGCACGCGGATGCCGGCCAGCGGGCGGCTTAAGGATTTTGTCTCGTTCATGGCGCTATTTTAAATGGCCCTGCCCATCGCCCTTTGGGGCAAAGCCCAAGGGAATGTGCAATTTTCGCTTGAAAACCCCCTCAAAAGCCTTATTTTGGTATCAAGCATTCTTTTAGGGAGCATGGGTCATCATGCGCATGGACAAACTCACCACCAAGTTTCAGCAGGCCCTGGCCGACGCCCAAAGCATCGCCAACGGCCGTGACCAGCAATTCATCGAGCCGCAGCACGTGCTGCTGGCGATGCTCAACCAGGACGACGGCGCCACCGCCTCCCTGCTGGGCCGCGCCGGCGCGCAGGTGCCGCGCCTCAAGCAGGACCTGACCCGGGCGATCGAGCATCTGCCCAAGGTCGAAGGCCACGGCGGCGACGTGCAGGTGTCGCGCAGCCTGACCAACCTGCTCAACGTCACCGACAAGCTGGCGCAAAAACGCGGTGACGAATATATCGCCTCGGAAATCTTCCTGCTCGCCGCTGCCGAGGACAAGGGCGAGACCGGCCGGCTCCTGCGCGAGGCCGGCGTGGCCACCCGCGACCTGATTGCCGCCATCGACGCCGTGCGCGGCGGCTCCAGCGTCAACAGCCAGGAAGCCGAAGACCAGCGCGAGTCGCTGAAAAAGTACACCGTGGACGTCACCGAGCGCGCCCGCGCGGGCAAGCTCGACCCGGTGATCGGCCGCGACGACGAAATCCGCCGCACCATCCAGGTTCTGCAGCGCCGCACCAAGAACAACCCGGTGCTGATCGGTGAACCCGGCGTCGGCAAGACCGCCATCGTCGAAGGCCTGGCGCAGCGCATCGTCAACGGCGAAGTGCCGGAGACGCTCAAGGACAAGCGCGTGCTGTCGCTGGACATGGCGGCGCTCTTGGCCGGGGCCAAGTACCGCGGCGAGTTCGAGGAGCGCCTGAAGGCGGTGCTGAAGGACATCGCCGCCGACGCCGGCAAAACGATCGTCTTCATCGACGAGTTGCACACCATGGTCGGTGCCGGCAAGGCCGAGGGCGCGATCGACGCCGGCAATATGCTGAAGCCCGCGCTCGCCCGCGGCGAATTGCATTGCGTCGGCGCGACCACCTTGGACGAATACCGCAAGTACGTGGAAAAGGATGCCGCGCTGGAGCGGCGCTTCCAGAAGGTGCTGGTCGACGAGCCTTCGGTCGAGAGCACCATCGCCATTCTGCGCGGCCTGCAGGAGAAATACGAGCTGCACCACGGCGTCGACATCACCGACCCCGCCATCGTGGCAGCGGCCGAACTGTCGCACCGCTACATCACCGACCGCTTCCTGCCCGACAAGGCCATCGACCTGATCGATGAGGCCGCGTCGCGCATCAAGATGGAGATCGACTCCAAGCCGGAGTCGATGGACCGGCTCGACCGCCGCCTGATCCAGTTGAAGATCGAGCGCGAGGCGGTGAAGAAGGAGAAGGATGAGGCATCGAAAAAGCGCCTGGCGCTGATCGAGCAGGAAATCAAAAGCCTTGAACGCGAGTACGCCGACCTCGATGAAATCTGGAAGGCGGAGAAGGCGCAGGTGCAGGGCAGCGCCCACGTCAAGGAGGAGATGGACCGCGTGCGCGCAGATATCGTCAAGCTGCAGCGCGAGGGCAAGCTCGACAAGGTGGCCGAGCTGCAGTACGGCAAGCTGCCGCAGCTCGAGGCGCAATTGAAACACGCCGAGAAAGCCGGCAGCGTGGAAGTGAAGCACAAGCTGTTGCGCACCCAGGTCGGCGCGGAGGAAATCGCCGAAGTGGTGTCGCGCGCCACCGGCATCCCCGTGTCTCGCATGATGCAGGGCGAGCGCGAGAAGCTGCTGAAAATGGAGGATCGCCTGCACAGTCGCGTGGTAGGGCAGGACGAAGCGGTGCGCCTGGTGGCGGATGCGATACGCCGCTCGCGCGCCGGTCTCGGCGATCCCAAGCGGCCTTATGGATCCTTCCTGTTCCTGGGGCCCACCGGGGTGGGTAAGACGGAGCTGTGCAAGGCGCTGGCGGAGTTCCTGTTCGACAGCGAGGACCATCTGATCCGCGTCGATATGTCCGAGTTCATGGAGAAGCACTCGGTGGCCCGTCTGATCGGCGCCCCGCCGGGCTATGTCGGCTACGAAGAGGGGGGCTATCTGACCGAGGCGGTGCGCCGCAAGCCGTATTCGGTGATCCTGCTCGACGAGGTGGAAAAGGCCCACCCCGACGTATTCAATGTCCTGCTGCAGGTGCTGGACGACGGGCGCATGACGGACGGTCAGGGGCGCACGGTGGATTTCAAGAACACTGTGATCGTGATGACCTCCAACATGGGCTCGCAGATGATCCAGCAGATGCAGGGCGACGATTACCAGGTGATCAAGCTCGCGGTGCTGGGCGAAGTGAAGGCGCATTTCCGGCCCGAGTTCGTCAACCGCATCGACGAGATCGTGGTGTTCCACAGCCTCGACGAGAAGAACATCGCCTCGATCGCAAAAATACAGCTCGGCTCCCTGGAAAAGCGGCTGGCGCAGATGGAGATGCGGCTCGAGGTGGGCGAGGCGGCACTGCGCGAACTGGCGAATGCCGGCTTCGATCCGCTGTATGGCGCCCGGCCACTGAAGCGCGCGATCCAGGCGCAGATCGAAAACCCGCTGGCCAGGGCCATCCTCGAAGGCCGCTTCGGAGCCAAGGATGCGATCAAGGTCGGCGTCAACAAGGCGGGCAGCTTCACCTTCGAGAAGGTGCCCGCGCGCTAGGCGGTATCGGGCGGAGCGTGCCGCACGGGGTGCCGTATGAGCAGTACGGCACCCCGCGTTTTTTCGTACGGGTATTGTCTTGGCCGCCGTCCATTCCCCCGGCTTTACCCGGCGGGCGGGCGCAGGTAAGCTCGCGGCCCATGAACATCCACCAGATGCAATGCGTCTACCAGCCGCTGGAGGACCGCCTGCTGCTGCGCGTACTGGCGGTGGACCGTTCCGAATTCCGCTTCTGGCTGACGCGCCGCTACGTCAAGCTGCTGTGGCAGGTGATACTGAAGCTGCTGGAGCGCGATCCCGCCGCCGTCGCTCTGGCGGATGAGGACACGCGTCGTGCCGTGCTGGGTTTCCAGCATGACAACGCCGTGCGCAGCGGACAGTTCGGCAGACCTTTCGAGGAAGGCGCCGCGACGCTGCCGCTGGGGGCTGCGCCGCTGCTGCTGTCGCGCATCGGCGGCCGGCCGGGTGAGGGTGGCCGGCAGATATTGTCGATGCACCCGGAGCAGGGGCAGGGGATAGACCTCGGTGTCGACAGCCGGCTGCTGCACCTGCCTTCCAAGCTGGTGGCCGATGCGGTCGTGCAGGCCGACTGGGATATGCAGCTCCCCATGGCGCAGACATTTACCGGCG
>DASYEQ010000157.1:0-29957 GCA_036498945.1 Burkholderiales bacterium
GCTGAAGATGATGATGAAGGCGGTGGCCGAGCCGCGCCGGCAATACAACCTCAAGCTGCGCGCCATCATGAGCGCGGGCGAGGCGACGGGCGAAACGGTATTCAACTGGGCGCGCGAGAAACTCGGCGTCACCATCAACGAGATGTGCGGCCAGACCGAGATCAACTACGTGGTCGGCAACTCCTGCGAGAAATGGCCGGCGAAGCCCGGCTCGATCGGCCGCCCCTATCCCGGCCACCTGGTGGCGGCGATCGATGCCGAGGGCAACGAAGTCGCCCCGGGCAAGCCGGGCGAAATGGCGGTGCGGCGCTACGACATGCACGGCGACCCCGACCCGGTGTTCTTCCTCGGCTACTGGCAGAACGAGGAGGCCACGCGCAACAAGTACAGCGGCGACTGGTGCCGCACCGGCGACGAAGTGATCGTCGATGCGGACGGCTACTTCTGGTACCAGGGCCGCGCCGACGACATGTTCAAGGCCGCCGGCTACCGCATCGGTCCATCGGAAGTGGAGAACTGCCTGGTGAAGCACTCGGCGGTGGCCAATTGCGCGGTGGTGCCCAAGCCCGATGCGGATCGTGGCAATATCGTCAAGGCCTACGTGGTGCTGATCGACGGCATGGAGGCCTCCGGCGACCTGGTGACGAGCCTGCAGGAATTCGTGCGCGGCAAGCTCGCCCCCTACGAGTACCCGAAGGAGATAGAGTTCGTCGATGCCCTGCCGATGACCACCACCGGCAAGGTGCAGCGCCGCGTGCTGCGCTTGGCCGAGGAAGAGCGCTACCGCAAGAAAATGGCCGCCTAGACGCAAATGAGGGCCGCATCAAACCATCGCCTTTAGAACTGCAACCCGATAGGAGAACAACATGCTGGAACTGTATACCGCGGGCACCCATAACGGCATCCGCGCCAACATCGCCTTGGCCGAGTCGGGCCTCGGTTACAAGGTGCACAAGCTCAATCTCTCGGCGGGCGACCAGCGCCAGCCGGGCTACCAGGCGGTCAACCCGGCCGGGCGTATTCCCGCGCTGGTCGATCCGCAAGGGCCGGGGGGCACGACCAAGCTGTCGCAGTCGGGCGCGATCATGATGTACGTCGCCAACAAGAGCGGCAAGATGTGGCCGGCGAGCGACGCCGGCAAGATTGCCGCCCTGCAATGGCTGATGTTCTCCTGCACCGACGTGGCGCCCTGGAGCGGGGTCTACAACCAGGCCTTGTCGATGATGCCGGAGAAGGTCGAAGCCAACATCGAATTCTGCAAGCAGCGCCTGGTGCGCTGGTTCGGCGAAGCCAATGCGCAACTGGGCAAGACCGAATACCTGGCAGGGGATCTCTCGCTCGCCGATTTCGCCATGTTCCCGGTGGTCAACCAGCGCAAGGCCATCGTGGAGGAGGCCGACATGAAGAACCTGCTGCGCTGGTGGGCCCAGGTGAGCCCGCGCCCCGGCGTGCAAAAGGGCCTGGCGGAATCGACCAGCTGAGCGAGGGCCCGTCACGGCGCTGTCCGTCACGCGGCCGTCCGTCACGCTGCTGTCACATGGGAGGCGCTTCCTAGCCTCCTTGAGCGCCGCAGGCGCCGCGGAGTACGGACAGGGTGAAGAACAAGACGACCGCGCGCGCCGCAGCCGCGCTGCGCGCACTGGGGGCGATGGCCCTCGCCATGCTGCTGGCCGCCTGCGCGGCCGGCCCGCAGGCCCTGCAGGCCTCGCGCCTGCAATACAACGAAGTGATCAAGTCCTCGACCGAGCAGCAGTTGCTGCTCAACATCGTGCGCCTGCGCTACACCGACACCCCTTCCAGCCTGTCGGTCTCCAACATCGCGGCGCAGTTCGAACTGGTCAGGCAGTTGCAGCTGACGCCGTTTTTCGCCCCGTCGGGCGCGGAGCCCAACCGCAGCTATAGCTCGATCCTGCCGGGCGCGGCCATCAGCTCGGCCGACCGCCCGACCTTCAGCCTGACGCCGATCGACGACGCCGAATTCACCCGCAAGCTGTTTACCCCGCTCACCCTGGAAGGCGTGATCTACCTCGCCAACACCACCTGGCCGATCGGCACGGTGTTCCGCCTGTACCTGGAAAACCTCAACTGGGTGCCGAATGCGGAACTGGCCAGCGGCCCGACACCGGCGCGCGCGCCGCCCTACTCTTCCTTCGTCTACGGCGTGCTGGCCTTGCAGCAGTTGCAGCAGGACGGGCGCGTCCGCTTCGCCACCGAGGAACGCTTCGAGCCGGCCGGCAGCCCGATTCCCGCCGCCAAGGTCGACGCCGCCGACGTCATCGAGGCTGCCAAGAGCGGCTTCGAATTGCGCCGCGACGAAGGCGCCGCCACCTGGACGCTGGGCAAGCGCACGCGCCAGCCGGTACTCTTCCTCGACCCGAAGGTGAAAGACACCGACGCCGCGCGCGTATTCACCCGCGCCTTTCACCTGAAGCCAGGCGTGTTCAAGTACGACGTCACGGTGGATGGCCTGCCGCCCTACTCGGAAGAAGCGGACGGGCAAGGCGGGACCCTGCTCGACCTCGAGCCGCGCTCGCTCCTGCAGGCGATGTATTTCGTTTCCCACGGCGTCGACGTGCCGCCGGAACACAGCGCCAGCGGCCTGGCGCGCACCACGCTGACCGACGACGGCAGTGTCTTCAACTGGAAGGATGTCACGTTCAACCTGTTCCACGTGCAATGGAAAAAAGGCAGCGAGCCGCCGAAGAATGCTCATGTCGCGGTGCGCTACCACGACTACTGGTTCTACATCGACGACGCCGACCACGACACCAAGGCCACCTTCTCCCTGCTGATGGAATTGACGCGCCTGGACCTGCAAGGCAAGCAGGGCGACCAGCCGATCCTGACGCTGCCGCTGGGGCGCTAGCGGCGCGGCTGCGAGGCACGCCGGTGGCTCACCGGCGCCCCATGAAAAACGCCGGCATCTGCCGGCGTTTTTCTTAGCCCTGTGCAGCTACTTCGCTTCCGCCAGCTTGCGCCAGGTATCGACCACCGTGTCCGGGTTGAGGCCGAGCGCGACGATGCCGATGTCGCGCAGCCACAGCGCCAGGTCCGGATAGTCCGACGGCCCCTGGCCGCAGATGCCGACGTACTTGCCTTCGGCGCGGCAGGCCTTGATGGCCATTTCCAGCATCGCTTTCACCGCCGGGTCGCGCTCGTCGAAGCTGCCCGCCACCAGGCCCGAATCACGATCCAGGCCGAGGGTAAGCTGGGTCAGGTCGTTGGAGCCGATGGAGAAGCCGTCGAAATACTCCAGGTATTGCTTGGCCAGGATGACGTTGGTCGGCAGCTCGCACATCATGATCATGCGCAGGTCGTTGGTGCCGCGCTTGAGGCCGTGGGAGGCCAGCAGGTCGATGGTCTTCTTGCACTCGGTGAGCGTGCGCACGAAGGGGATCATGATCTCGACGTTGGTGAAGCCGAGGTCGTCGCGCACCCGCTTCATCGCTTCGCATTCCATGCGGAAGCATTCGGCGAAGTCCGGCGCGATGTAGCGCGCGGCGCCGCGGAAGCCCAGCATCGGGTTCTCTTCATCCGGCTCGTAGAGCGCGCCGCCAATCAGCTTCTTGTACTCGTTCGACTTGAAGTCGGAGAGGCGCACGATCACCGGCTTCGGCCAGAAGGCGGCGGCAATCGTCGCCACGCCTTCGGTCATTTTCTCGACGAAGAATTCACGCGGATTTGCGTAGCCGCGCGCCAGCGAGTCGATTGCCTTGCGCAGGTCGTCCGGCACCTTCGGGTAATCGAGAATCGCGCGCGGGTGGGCGGCGATGTAGCTGTTGATGATGAATTCGAGGCGGGCGAGCGCCACGCCGTCGTTCGGCAACTGGCAGAAGTCGAAGGCCAGTTGCGGGTTGCCGACGATCATGCCGATCTTTACCGGGATCTTCGGCATCTCGCCGCGGCGCGATTCGGTGACTTCGGACTCCAGCTTGCCGGCGTAGATGTTGCCGGTGTCGCCCTCGGCGCAGGAGACGGTCACTTCCATGCCGTCCTTCAGCTTTTCCGTCGCATCGCCGCAGCCCACCACCGCCGGCACGCCCAGTTCGCGCGCGATGATGGCGGCGTGGCAGGTGCGCCCGCCGCGGTTGGTGACAATCGCCGCCGCCCGCTGCATCACCGGCTCCCAGTTGGGGTCGGTCATGTCGGCGACGAGAATGTCGCCTTCCTGCACGCGGTCCATGTCGGAAGCGTCGAGCACCACGCGCACACGGCCGGTGCCGATCTTCTGCCCGATGGCGCGGCCGGTGACGAGAATCTCGCCCTTGCCCTTGAGCACGAAGCGCTGCTGCACGTCATTGCTCTCCTGCGACTTCACCGTCTCCGGACGCGCCTGCAGGATATAAAGCTTGTTGTCACCGCCGTCGCGGCCCCACTCGATGTCCATCGGACGGCCGTAGTGCTTTTCGATGATCACGGCGTACTTCGCCAGTTCGAGCACGTCGGCGTCGTTGATGGAGAAGCGGTCGCGATCGGCCTCGGCGGTGTCGATCGTCACCGTCGATTTTCCGGCGCGCGCCTCGCTGCCGAACACCATCTTGGTCAGCTTGGAGCCAATGGAGCGGCGGATCAGCGCCGGCTTGCCTTTTTCCAGCAGCGGCTTGTGGACGTAGAACTCGTCCGGGTTCACCGCGCCCTGCACCACCGATTCGCCCAGGCCGTAGCTGGAGGTGATGAACACGACGTCGCGAAAGCCCGATTCGGTGTCGAGGGTAAACATGACGCCCGCGGCGCCCTTGTCCGAGCGCACCATGCGCTGCACGCCCGCCGACAATGCCACCTCGGCGTGAGTGAAGCCCTTGTGCACACGGTAGGAAATCGCGCGGTCGTTGTAGAGGGAGGCGAACACCTCCTTCATCGCGTGGAAGACATTCTCGATGCCGACGATGTTCAGGAACGTTTCCTGCTGGCCGGCGAAGGAAGCATCCGGCAGGTCTTCTGCGGTGGCGGAAGAACGCACGGCCACCGAAATCTCGCTGCCGCCGCTCATTTTTTCGAACGCGCTGCGGATCTGGGCTTCCAACTCCGGCGGGAACGGCGTGTCGATGATCCATTGGCGGATCTCCTTGCCGGCCTCGGCCAGCGCGCGCACGTCCTCCACGTTCAGAGTTTTCAGGCGCCCGGCGATCTTCTCCGCCAGGCCCTTGTGCTCCAGGAAGTCGCGATAAGCCAGCGCCGTGGTGGCAAAGCCGCCCGGCACGCGCACGCCGGAACTGGCGAGCTGGCTGATCATTTCACCGAGGCTGGCGTTCTTGCCGCCGACCCGGCCGACATCGCTATTGCGCAGATTCTCGAATGCGATGACGTACTCTTTGCCTGCCATGACTTCCCCTAGCTGGATAGAATATTGGTACTACCTATGACAGGATTTTCGCGATAAATTCCGTCAATATCGCCCGGAATCCCGAAAATCGCTCCAAACTGCCGCTTCAACTCGCGCATGCCCGCTGGCCGGGCGCCGCCGAACCTTGGCGGACCGAATTTTACCCGCTTGCCTCGCTTGTTGCAGAGCAGCATAATTCCGAAAGCCCGGGCTGCCCGCCCCATCCCATGTCCATATTGTCCCGCTCCCTCTTCGCCCTCCTCGCCTGGGCCTGCGTTTTCCTGAGTCCCGCCTATGCCCAGCCCTTGCGCTGCGAGTTGAACGGCGAGTCAATCAATCCCAACAACGGCAATACCACCGCCGGCAAGACCGGCTTGATGCGCTGCCGCACCGAGGACGGCGCCCTGCAGCGCGAAGAAGAACTGCGCAACGGCAAGTACGTCGGCAAGCGCGTGTTCTACGGGCGTGACGGCCGCAAGGAGCAGACGGTCAACGAGAAGGGCAATCTCGACGGCCTGGTGCGCGAGTTCTACCCCGGTGGCAAGCTGAAAGAAGAAGGCCAGTACAGCAACGGTGACCGCACCGGCGTCTACAAGCGCTATTACGAAAGCGGGCAGCTGGAACGCGTTGCCTACGCCGTGCTGCACAAGGGCAGCGGCGAGCGCGATGCCTCTCTCGAATACACCGAAGACGGCAAGCTGCGCGGCCTGCAATGCGGTACGCATTCGTTGATGCCGGAAGACCGCGCGCCCTGTGGCTTTGCCGGGGCCGCGAGCAAGGTGGACCTGTATCGCACCGCGCGCGGCAGCGTGCGCGTCGATACCCGCGTGAGCTATCTCGACGGCGTGGCGATCGAGCGCATCTCCTTCGACGACAACAACCAGCCGGCGCGCAGCTACAGCTTCAAGGACGGCATCGAGACCACCCGCGAATATTTCCCCGACGGTAAGCCGCGCCGCGAACGCGCCTTCGCGAAAAACGGCGACGCGCGCGGCCGCGACGGCGTCGAGCGCGAATGGGCAAGCAACGGCCAGATGCTGCGCGAAGTGCGCTACGCCGGCGGCTATGAAACCGCCACCACCGTCTGGTACATGAACGGCAGCATGAAGCAGAAGCGCAGCGTCGAAGGCAGCGGGCGCAATGCGCTCGCGCACGTGGAAGACTATTTCGACAGCGGCAAACTTGAGCAGCGCGGCGACGAGCGCGGCGGCCGCGGCGTCGGTAAACATCAGTCCTTCGACGAAGCCGGCACCCTGCGCGAAGAAGCCGGCTACGACGACACCGGCGTGCTCAAGACCCGGCGCGTTTATGATGCGCACGGCAAACTCACCGCCGACGACGAATTTTTCGAGGACGGCTCGCGCAAGCGCAAGCTCCCCTGACCCCATGGCCGACGATCCCGCTCCCCTCTCCCCCACGCCCATCACCAACCCGGCCGCCGCCCCCGCGGTGATCAACAGCCAGGCGCCGCGGCGCAGCGTGTTTTTCATTTCCGACGGCACCGGCATCACCGCCGAGACCCTCGGCTACGCGCTGCTTACCCAGTTCGAGGGTTTGCCGACGCGCCAGTCGCGCATGCCCTTCATCGACTCGGTGGACAAGGCGCAGGTGGCGGTCGCCCGCATCAACCAGGCGGGTGTGACCGACGGCGTGCGCCCGATCGTCTTCAACACCCTGGTGAACGCGGAAACATCGAGCGTGATCCACGGCGCCGAAGCCCTGGTGCTGGACCTGTTCGAGACCTTCATCGGCCCGCTGGAACGCGAGCTCAGCCTGCAATCGACCCACACCATCGGCCGCTCCCACAGCGCCACCAAGAACCAGGGCGAATACAACCAGCGCATCGAGGCGATCAACTTCACCCTGGCGCACGACGACGGCCAGACCGACAAGAACCTGGCCGAATCCGACGTCATCCTGGTGGGCGTCTCGCGCAGCGGCAAGACGCCGACTTCGCTCTACCTGGCGCTCACCTTCGGCCTGAAGTGCGCCAACTATCCGTTGATCCCCGACGACTTCGAGCGCCAGACCTTGCCCGGTTCGCTGCTGCCGCACCGCGCCAAGCTGTTCGGCCTGACCATCCTGCCCGAGCGTTTGGCCGAGATCCGCCACGAGCGCCGCGCCAACAGCAAGTATGCGTCACTGGAGAATTGCCGCTACGAAGTGGCCGAGGCGGAAGCGCTGATGCGCCGCGAGAACATCCGCTGGCTCTCGACCACCACCAAGTCGATCGAGGAAATCGCCACCACCATCATGCAGGAAGTGAAGATCGAAAGACGGGCCTTCTAGGCAGCGGACAAAAGTAAAAACCTGCTTTTTTCCGCTTTTGGCTGGCAAAAAATCGCCGGCAAAGCCGGTCGATTTTTTGATTCAACGGCGACGAAAAGGCAAAGGGCGCCCGGCCTCGTTAGCTCTCGGTGGCGTGTGAGCTTTCGAACCTGGCGATCTGCCTGTCGTGGAAGCGCGAAAGCGTGAGCGCGGCGGCGATGGCGCCGATGAGTGCGGTGAACATGTCTTCCTGCGTGTCCCAGGGGTCGCCCTGGGTGCCGAGGAATTCGTCGGCGCCCTGGCCGAGCGCCAGCGCGGCGCCCCATTCGGCCAGTTCGTAGGCGGCGGAGACCGCCAGGCAGATGCACACCGCGAGAAAGGCCACCAGGCGCCGCGAAGACAAGCGGAATACGCGCAGCAGCAGCTCGCGCGCGATGAGCGCCGGCACGAAGCCCTGGGCGAAGTGGCCGATGCGGTCGTAATCGTTGCGCGTGAGGCCGAACCAGTCCTGCATCCAGAACCCCAGGGGCACGCGTGCGTAGGTGTATTTGCCGCCGATCATCAGGATCAGCCCGTGCACCAGCACCAGCGCCATCACCAGGGTGGTCGGCGTGAAGCGCGCGCGGCTGGCCCACAGCACCGCGGCGGCAATGAACGCGGGCGCCGTCTCCATCCACCAGGTGGCGCGGTCATAGGGCGCGTAGCCGGACCACAGAAGGCCAAGCGCCCAGGCCGCGAGCAAGACGTAAAGATCGCGCTGGCCTTGAGCGGCAGTGCTCACGCCTTCTCCAGTTGCTCGGCCATCGGCTTGGAAAGCTGCTGCAGGTTTTGCTTCGCCTTGTCGTAAAGTTCCTTGTTCTTCGTCGCCTTGGCGACCAGGCCGACGCCGTACCAGGCGAACACATTGCCGCCGTCGATGTCGATGGCGCGGCTGTAGGCCTGCAAGGCCAGGCGCGCGCGGCCGCCGTCGCGCTGCACGTCGCCCAGGATCACGTAGGCAGTGGCGGAGGAGGGATCGACCTCCAGCGCATGCTGCACCACGATGCGTGCGCGATCGGTCTCACCCTGGCGCCTGAGGATGTTGGCGTACATGTTCCACGCCTCCACGTCTTCCGGCACCAGGCGGGTGGCGCGCTCGATGCAATCGCGCGCGTCCTTCAGCTCATTGAGCTGCAGGTGGCCATAGGCGGCGAGTTCCCACCATGGGCCGCTGCGTGGATTGGCCGCCAGCCGCTGGCGCGCCAGCGTGGTCAGGCCCAGCCAGTCCTTTTTCTGGATCAGCGGCGCCGCCTCGTGGAATTCGGTCTGCGACTCGTGGCTGCCGAACATCGCGGCGAACAGTTCCGGGCTGGCGAAGGAGAGCGCCAACTGCACCCCCACCGC
Organism: Burkholderiales bacterium; assembly: GCA_036498945.1. GTDB lineage: Bacteria > Pseudomonadota > Gammaproteobacteria > Burkholderiales > JAEUOS01 > JAQGMJ01. The sequence continues at coordinate 8,975 of DASYEQ010000157.1, forward strand.
CCCGCAAGCCGTCAGCGCGAGCGCCAGCGACAGCGCCGCCGCGCGCGCGGCCCAGCCCCTCCCCCGATCTTTCATCGCTGATCTTTCATCGCTGGCCGTTCATCGTTTCGCCCGCCGCTGGCGCAGCGCTTCGAACATGCAGATCGCCCCCGCCGCCGCCACGTTGAGCGACTCCTCCAACCCCGCCATCGGAATCGACACCCGCAACGCCGCCGCGCCCATCAAGGCATCGGAGACACCCGCGCCCTCGTTGCCCAACAGCCAGGCCACCGGGCCGCGCAAATCCGCGTCGTACAGCGCGCCCGGTGCGTGCGAGGAAGTCGCCACCAGTGGCGCCGCCACGCGCGGCAGCACCGCCTCCAGATCCAGGCCTTCGTAGATGCGCAGGCTGAAATGCGCGCCCTGCCCCGAGCGCAGCACCTTGGGCGACCAGGCGTACGCCGTCTTCGCCGACAGCAGCACCTGCACCACCCCGGCCGCCGCGGCGCTGCGCAACAGGCTGCCGAGGTTGCCGGGGTCCTGCAGATGCTCGATCACCAGGCAATCACCCTCGATGCGCGCCGGCAGCTCGGGGTGCGGGGTGCGGATGGCGGCCACCAGGCCGACGCTGTTTTCCACCTGGGTAAAGGCGCCGAACAGGTGATCCGGAAACTCCAGCGCCTCGCCGGGAATGCGCTCAAGCAGCGCCACCACTTCCGGGTGCCGCGCCCCGCTCTCGCTCACCGCCACCTGCTCGGGCGCGCCATGGTGCTCGAAATACGCCGCCACCAGGTGCACGCCGTCGAGCAGCGACAAGCCTTCGCGCTTGCGCGCCTGCGAGGACTCGGCCAGCCGCGCCAGCAGCTTGTAGCGCGGGTTGTCGCGCGAGACGATTTTCTTCAGGGCCATGCACGGATTATAGGAGAGCCCGCGCCCACGGGCCCGCGCCTGGCGCAGGCGCCTGAGGCCCGCGGCAAGGCGGCCAGCGCGGCCGCTGGTGCGCGCCGGCTTATTTTGACTCTAGCCGGTGCCCGCCGGTGCGATGCTGAAAGGCCGGCAACGCGATGGCGGCCACGATGCCGATGACGAAAAAAGCGGGAAAGATGCAGGCCAGCAAGGTGACGCCGATGCCGTTGGGGGGCGTCGGCGCGCCAAAGCGGTTGCGCCCCTGCGTGCCGGGCATGAAGATCAGGTAAAGGATCATGATCAGGTTGATGAAGGGAACCAGCATCAACAGCACCAGCCAGCCCGAGTTGTCGCAGTCATGGCAGCGCTGGATCGCGATGAAGATGGCGAAGACCACCATTGCCACATAGGCAACGCCGAGAATGACCAGCCCCGGGGTAACGCTGCGCATGCCGGTGCCTGCCATCATGGCGACGCCGATGCCCACGACCAGCATGACCAGCAGGTAGGAGGCGCCCAGGTAGCCCAGGTAACGGACCCGGCCCACCCGCCCGGCGGTGGAAAACAGGCGTACTGCCTGGAATTCTTCTTCGAACTCATCCTCGCCCACCGCGGCCCGCGGCGCGGCATACGGGTTGCCGACCTGATCCATGCAATGTCCCCTTGTTGTGTTGTTGTACCGCCATGCTGCCAAATCCGGCGCGGCAGCGCAAGCGGGGGGGCCGGATCACGCTAGAGCGCGGCGAATTCCTTGCGCATCTTTTCGCGCTGCGCCGCATCGGGCAGCGCGCCGCGGGCGGCGCCGAGATTGTCGGCCAGGTGCTTCGGATTGCGCGTGCCGGGGATCACACAGGTGACGGCGGGGTGGCCGGCGATCCACTTGAGGAAATACTGGCCCCAGCTCTGGATGCCGAGTTCCTGCGCCGTCCATGCCGGCACCGGCTTGCCGCGCACGCGCGAGAACAGGCTGCCCTCGGCGAAGGGGCGGTTGATCAGCACGGCGGCGCCCTGTTCACGGCAGAAGTCGAGCAGGTGCTTTTCCGCCTCGGGCTCGGCCAGCGAATAATTGCACTGCACGAAATCGACGCGATGCTTTATCAGCGCGCGCTCCAGATCGGCATGCGCGCCGGCGTGGTAATGGGTGATGCCGAGATAGCGCACGCGCTTTTGCTCGCGCCACTTGGCGAGCGTGGCGAGATGCGCGTCGGTATCGACCAGGTTGTGCACCTGCATCAGGTCCAGCGTCTCGACGCGCAGGCGCTGCATCGACGTCTTCATCTGCGCGATGCCTTCCTCGCGCCCGCGCGTCCACACCTTGGTGGCGACGAACAGGCGCTGGCGCACGGCCAGCTCTTCCATCAGGTTGCCGGTGATGGCTTCCGAGCGGCCATACATGGGCGAGGAATCGACCACCGTGCCACCGCCATCGGCCAGCGCCTGCAGGGTGGCGCGCGCCTCGCCGTATTCGGCGCTGCCGCTGGCGACATCGAACACCTGCCAGGTGCCCAGGCCTATCACCGGCAAGGTTTCGCCGTGGCCGGCGGGAACGGGACGGGTAATCAGGGGCGTGGAAGTGGCGCTCATGGCGCTCAAGCTTACACCGCCTGCCCACACGCCCGCACCCGCGGCAAGCGTTGCATTGAAGCGGCGGCGGCCCATCGCGCGCGTCCGCGCGCCTTGCCCGGCAGGCTGTTTCGCCGGCGGCGCGCCGGTGGCGATGGCGGCATCGTGGGCGCGATGGTTCATGGCTCAAGAACGGCGAGCAGGTCCTGGGCGACCTGGGGCAGCGCGGCGCGATCCGCCGGCTTAAAGCGTCGCCCGCGGATTTCGAACATGATGCAGGCCTTGCTGAAGGCCAGCGACTCCGCGCGCATGATGAACAAGGCGAGGAAGGCTTCCTCCTCGCTGAGCTCGCCCTGGCGCTTCATGTCTTCCAGGTGCCGGCACACCGCCAGGAAGGCCGCCATGCGCTTTTTCACCGAGGCAAAGCCGATGCCCGGCATCTGCCCCAGCGCGATTACGGCAGCGTCGCTGGCGCCGCACCAGTAGCGGGAAATGTCGTCGATCGCAAGCGGATCCCGCTCGCCCCTGCGCGCCAGGAATTGCGAGAGCGAGATCATCACGTCGTCCTGCCGGTAGTCGCCTGCGCAGTCAGCGTGCCCGCGCGGCGGCTTACCCTGCCTTGGCCGGCTTTTTCGCCGGCGGCATGTCGGTAATCGTCCCCAGCGCCACCTCCGCCGCGAAGAACGGCGTTTCCGACAAAGTCGGATGCGGGTGGATGGTCAGCGCCAGGTCTTCCAGGTCGGAGCCCATTTCCAGCGCCAGGGTCAGCTCGGCGATCAGCTCGCCGGCGTTGACGCCGACGATGCCGGCGCCGAGGACGCGCTCGGTCTTGGGGTCATAGATCAGCTTGGTCATGCCCTCGGCGCGGTCGATCGACTGCGCGCGGCCGGAAGCAGCCCAGGGGAAGGTGGCCACCGCGATCTCGGTGCCGTCCTTTTTCGCCTGCGCTTCGGTGAGACCGGTCCACGCCACCTCGGGGTCGGTGTAGGCAACCGAGGGGATGGTGATGGCGTCGAACGCCACCTTGTGGCCGGCGATGGTCTCGGCGGCCACATGCGCTTCGTGGGTCGCCTTGTGCGCCAGCATCGGCTCGCTGCAGATGTCGCCGATGGCGTAGATGTGCTGCACGTTGGTGCGCTGCTGCTTGTCCACCGGGATGTAGCCGCGCTCATTCACGCCGACGCCGGCGGCTTCGGCCGCAATCTCTTTCCCGTTGGGACGGCGGCCGACCGCCAGCAGCACGCGGTCGAACATCTGCTGCGCCGGCTGCGGGCCGCTGCCGGGTTCCGCGCCTTCGAAAGTGGCGAGCAGGCCTTCGGACTTGGCTTCCAGCCTGGTCACCTTGGCCTTGAGGTAGATCGCCTCGTAGCGCTCGCTGATGCGCTTTTGCAGCGGCTTGATCAGGTCGCGGTCGGCAGCGGGGATCAGCCCGTCGGCGAATTCCACCACCGTCACCTTCGAGCCCAGCGCGTCGTACACACAGGCCATTTCCAGGCCGATGATGCCGCCGCCGATCACCAGGAGGCGCTTGGGCACGTCGGCCAGTTCAAGCGCGCCGGTGGAATCGATCAGGCGCTTGTCGTCGTAAGGGAAGCCGGGAATCTTCGCCACTTGCGAGCCGGCGGCGATGATGCAGTTGTCGAAGGAGACCTTCTTCTCGCCTTCCTTGGTGGCAACCACCAGCATGTTGGGCGAAGTGAATTTGCCCACGCCCTCCACCACCGTCACCTTGCGGCCACGGGCCATGCCGCCGATGCCCTTGGTGAGCTTGCCCACCACGTTGTCCTTCCAGGCGCGCAGCTTGTCGATATCGACCTTCGGCTTGCCGAAGGAGATGCCGTTGTGCTCCATCTCCTGCGCTTCGGTGATCACCTTGGCGGCGTGCAGCAGCGCCTTCGACGGAATGCAGCCGACGTTCAGGCACACACCGCCCAGCGACGCATAGCGTTCCACCAGCACCACCTTCTTGCCGAGGTCGGCGGCGCGGAAAGCGGCGGTGTAGCCGCCGGGGCCGGAGCCCAGCACCAGCACTTCGGCATGCACGTCGCCCTGCGGCACGGGGCCTGCGGCAGCGGGGGCCGGGGCCGGGGCCGGCTTGGCCGCGGGCGCGGCAGCGGGAGCAGCAGCCACGGCAGGCGCGGGCGCTTGCGCGGCCGGGGCGGCAGCCGGCGCCGGCTTGGCGGGCGCTTGCGCCTCGCCGCTGGCTTCCAGCATCAGGATCAGGCTGCCGGTGTTGACCACATCCCCTACCTTGACCTTGAGTTCCTTCACCGTGCCGGCTTCGGAGGCCGGAATTTCCATGGTCGCCTTGTCCGACTCGACCGTGATCAGCGACTGTTCCTTGGCGATGGTGTCACCCGGCCGCACCAGGATTTCGATCACCGGCACGTCCTTGAAATCGCCAATGTCGGGGACTTTTACTTCGATAGCGCTCATCGCGGTTTCCTGTTCTTGATTGCCCTGCGGCCGGAAAGGTGGTTATTTGGTGCGCACGGCGTGGATATTGATCGGCCCGGCGGAATTCTTGTCGAACTCGCAGCCGGCGTTGACGCCGATTTCCGCCACTTCGCGCGCGGTCTTGACGCGGTCGTAGGCGGCGTACATCGCGCCCAAGGCAAAGGTGCGGCCGGAGCCGATCGCCCAGAAGCGGTCGAAGGAAAATACTTCGCGGTAGGAGTAGACGCCGTAGATGCCGCTGGCGTTGGCCATCACCATGATGTAATGCGACGACTCATAGGGATCGTCGTCCTCTTCCTTCGGGTTGAGGTAGAAGAATTCCTTCAGCAGGGGGTGCAGCGCCGTCATGGTGGCGAATACCTCCGCCTTGCTGCCAAATTGCGGCGCATCCATCTTTTTCAACGCGTTTTCCACCACGTGGTGGTGGGCGCTGGAGCCGGCGATGCCGATGTAGGTGTCCTTCACCTTGAAGATTTTCGCGTTGGCCTCGTAGCGCGAGGTCAGGCGGGTATCGCCGAAGGTGGTGAGGCGGTCGGCGGCGATCGCCACCTGGTTGTTTTTCCTGACGACGGTGATGGTGGTCATGGAGAATGGATCCGGGAGAGGTCTTGTGAAGCGACGTTATAGGGGCAAGCCGCAAGCGGCCGGCTTGCGGCGTAGCCCCGATTATCGCGCGACTTCCCCGGCCCGTCTTTCCAGGATCAAAGCAGCGTGCGGCGCATGTCCGACAGCAACTGCGCCAGGTAGGTGGCGAAACGCGCGCCGGCGGCGCCGTCGATCACCCGGTGGTCGTAGGAAAGCGAGAGCGGCAGGATCAGGCGCGGCACGAACTGCTTGCCGTCCCACACCGGCTTCATCGACGTCTTCGACACGCCCAGGATCGCCACTTCCGGCGCGTTGATGATCGGCGTGAACATGGTGCCGCCGATGCCGCCGAGGGACGAAATGGTGAAGCTCGCGCCCTGCATGTCCGCCGGCTTGAGCTTGCCGTCGCGCGCCTGCGCCGAGAGGTCGCCCAGTTCGTGCGCGATGTCGATCACGCCCTTCTGGTCGGCGTTCTTGATCACCGGCACCATCAGGCCGTTGGGCGTGTCCGCCGCGAAGCCGATGTTGTAGTACTTCTTCAGGATCAGGTTGTCGCCGTCGAGCGAGGAGTTGAAGTCCGGATACTTTTTCAGCGCGGCGATGCAGGCCTTGATGATGAAGCCCAGCATGGTCAGCTTGACGCCGGATTTCGCCATCGCCTCGTTGGTCGACTTGCGGAAGTCTTCCAGCTCGGTGACGTCGGCATCCTCGTACTGCGTGACGTGGGGGATCATCACCCAGTTGCGGTGCAGGTTGGCGCCGGAAATCTTCTTGATACGCGACAGGGCCACCGTCTCGGTATCGCCGAACTTGGAGAAATCGATCTTCGGCCAGGGCAGCAGGTTGAGCCCGCCGCCGGCCGCCACGGCCCCGCCCGCGGCAGGTGCGCCGCCACCGGCGATTGCCTGCTTGACAAAGGCCTGCACGTCTTCATGCAGTACGCGGTTCTTCGGGCCGCTGCCTTTCACGTTCGACAGGTCGACACCCAGTTCGCGCGCGAACTTGCGCACCGAAGGCGAAGCATGCGGCTTGTCGCCCGCCGGCGCTTGCGCCAGCGGCTGCACCGGGGTGACGAAATGCGGCGCTTCGTCGTGTGACTGCGAGGGCGCGGCTTGCGGCGCGGGCACCGGGGCGGGTGCCGCGGCCTGCGCAGCAGGTGCCGGCGCCGGTGCGGCAGCCGGAGCCGGCTTGGCGGCTTCGGCCGGCGGGGCTGCCGCCGGTGCTTCGCCGGCGCCCTCTTCCATCGTCGCGATCAGGCTGCCGGTGTTGACGACATCACCGACCTTGATCTTCAGTTCCTTGATCACCCCCGCGGCGGGCGCGGGGATTTCCATGGTGGCCTTGTCCGACTCCACCGTAATCAGCGAATCCTCCGCCTTCACCGTGTCACCCGGCTTGACCAGGATCTCGATCACCGGCACATCCTTGAAATCGCCGATATCGGGTACTACGACGTCTTTTACGCCCATGATGGTCTTTGTTTAGGTTTCTAGGTTCGGAGGAGTTTAAACCGTCGTGGGGTCGGGCTTGTTGACGTCGATTTCGTACTTCTTGATCGCATCGGCCACCATTTGCGCGGGGATCGCGCCGTCCTCGGCCAGGGCCCTGAGCGCGGCAATCACCACCCAGTAGCGGTTGACCTCGAAGAAGTGGCGCAGTTGCGCGCGGGTGTCGGAGCGGCCGAAGCCGTCGGCGCCCAGCACCTTGTAGGTACGGCCCTTGGGCATGAACTCGCGGATGCCGTCGGCGAAGGCCTTCATATAATCGCTGGTCGCAACCACCGGGCCGCTGGTCTTTTCCAGGCACTGCTCGACGTAGGACTTCTTGCGCTCGCCCGTCGGGTTGAGCAGGTTCTGGCGATCCACGCCCAAGCCTTCGCGGCGCAGCTCGGTGAAGCTGGGGCAGCTCCATACGTCGGCGGCCACCTTCCAGTCCTTTTCCAGCAGTTCGGCGGCGGCGATCGCTTCGCGCAGGATCACGCCGGAACCCAGCAGTTGCACGCGGTTCTTCGACTTCGAAGCCGACTTGCTGAACGCGTACATGCCCTTGATGATGCCTTCCTCGGCGCCCTTCGGCATTTCGGGATGCTCGTAGTTCTCGTTCATCACCGTGAGGTAGTAGTACACGTCCTCCTGGTCCTGCACCATGCGCTTCAGACCATGCTGGATGATCACCGCCAGCTCGTAGGAGTAGGTCGGGTCGTAGGAGACGCAGTTCGGGATGGTGGCCGAGAGCAGGTGCGAATGGCCGTCTTCGTGCTGCAGGCCTTCGCCGTTCAGCGTGGTGCGCCCGGCCGTGCCGCCGAGCAGGAAGCCGCGCGCGCGCAGGTCGCCCGCCGCCCAGGCGAGGTCGCCGATGCGCTGGAAGCCGAACATCGAGTAGTAGATGTAGAACGGGATCATGATCTGGTCGGTGACCGAATAGCTGGTCGCCGCCGAGATCCACGAGCAGAAGGAGCCGGCCTCGTTGATGCCTTCTTCCAGTACCTGGCCCGCCTTGTCTTCGCGGTAGTACATCACCTGCTCTTTATCCACCGGGGTGTACTTCTGGCCTTCGGCCGAGTAGATGCCCAGCTGGCGGAACATCCCCTCCATGCCGAAGGTGCGCGCTTCGTCAGGCACGATCGGCACGATGTACTTGCCGATGTTCTTGTCGCGCAGCAGTTGCGTGAGGATGCGCACGAACGCCATCGTGGTGGAGATTTCGCGGCCTTCGCCGCTGCCTTTCATCTGCGCTTCGAAGACATCGAGGCCGGGCGCGGGGAAGGACTTGGTGGCCTTGGGACGGCGCTGCGGCAAATAACCGCCGAGGGCGCGGCGGCGCTCGTGCAGGTATTCGTGGATCGGGCTCTTCGGATCCGGCTTGACCAGCGGCAGGTTCGGCAGCTCTTCGTCGGAAACCGGGATGTTGAACTGGTCGCGGAAGTCGCGGATGGTCTGCATCTCCAGCTTTTTCAGCTGGTGGGTCGGGTTCTTCGCCTGGCCGGCCTTGCCCAGGCCATAGCCCTTGATGGTCTTGGCGAGAATCACCGTCGGCTGGCCCTTGTGGTTCACCGCCGAGTGATACGCCGCGTAGATCTTGTGCGGGTCATGGCCGCCGCGGTTCAGGCGCCAGACGTCGGCATCGCTCATGCGCGAGACCATTTCGAGGGTCTCGGGGTACTTGCCGAAGAAATGCTCGCGCACATAGGCGCCATCGTTGGCCTTGAAGTTCTGGTATTCGCCGTCGACCGCTTCTTCCATCCGCTGCAGCAGCTTGCCGGTGGTGTCGCGGGCAAACAGCGGGTCCCAGTAGGAGCCCCAGATCAGCTTGATCACGTTCCAGCCGGTGCCGCGGAAATCGGCTTCCAGTTCCTGGATGATCTTGCCGTTGCCGCGCACCGGGCCGTCGAGGCGCTGCAGGTTGCAGTTGACGACGAAAATCAGGTTGTCGAGCTTTTCACGTACTGCCATGCCGATGGCGCCGAGCGATTCAGGCTCGTCCATCTCGCCGTCGCCGCAGAACACCCAGACACGGCGCCTGGAGGTGTCAGCAATGCCGCGCGCGTGCAGGTACTTGAGGAAGCGCGCTTGATAAATGGCTTGCAGCGGGCCCAGGCCCATCGAGACGGTGGGGAACTGCCAGAACTCCGGCATCAGCCAGGGGTGCGGATACGAGGAGACGCCCTTGCCGTCGACTTCGCGGCGGAAGTTCTTCAGGTGCTCGTCGTCCAGGCGCCCTTCCATGTAGGCGCGGCCGTAGATGCCGGGGGCGGAGTGGCCCTGGATGTAGACCAGGTCGCCGCCATGGTCGGGCGACGGCGCGTGCCAGAAGTGGTTGAAGCCGACCTCCATCAGCGTGGAGACCGACGCGTAGGAAGCGATGTGGCCGCCGAGGTCGCCCTCGGACTTGTTGGCCTTGGCCACCATCGCCATCGCGTTCCAGCGGATGAAGGAGCGGATGCGCTCTTCGAGCGCGTGGTCGCCCGGGCTCTTGGCTTCCAGGTGCGGCGGAATCGTGTTGATGTAGGCGGTGTTCGCGCTATACGGCAGGTAGGCGCCGGAGCGGCGCGCCTTGTCGACCAGGCGCTCGAGCAGGAAGTGGGCGCGCTCCGGGCCTTCGCGCGACAGCACAGCTTCGAGAGCATCGACCCATTCCTGGGTCTCCTGCACGTCGCTGTCGCCAGCGACGGGAGTGAGATTCGACGGGAAATTCAGTACTGCGGCCATTGCGTATCCCTCATGAGGCGTTGAGTCTTGACGAAAAAATGCCGGTGCCGGGGGTCACCCGTAACCGGCCTTGCGGCAGGCAGCGCGCTTTTAGCTTGGCTGATTTCCGTGACAAAAACAATCACGCAACGCCGCAAAACCGCGACCCGCAGTACCCAACAGGGTTCCCTTCCCGAAGGAAAGCCTTGTCTCCGGGGCTCCGACCGCAGCCAGGAATTTATTAAGTACTTACTTAAAAAGCATTGTACCGGAGGTTTTTGGCGCTGGAAAGTTGCAGCGCAGCAAAGGAACATGGGGGCAAGAATTCACGCCGTGGCGACACCGGAAATGCCAATCGGCGGCGCTCAGGGAAGCGCGTGCCGCTTGACGCTTTCCCAGTCGATCAGGGCGGCGAGATCAGCGGTCTCCGGCAGGGTCACGCGGCCGGCCTGCAATTGCAGGGGCTTGCCGATCACCTGTTCGGTCATCAGCAGGTAGAAGCTCACTTCCGCCGGCAGCAGGCGATGCGCGGGCGGAATCGCCGCCGCCAGTTGCAGCGCCAGCAGCGCCCCCAGCTCGCACTCGCCATACAGCCCCATCGCCACCTTGGCGCCGCGGCGCCCGGCGAGCTGGGCGATCAGCCGCGCCTCGGTCAAGCCGATGCGCCCGGACTTGACCGAAAAGGCGGTGGCGCCGCGCTCGAGGAAGCGCTTGGCGTCCTCCACCGAAGTGCAGTTGCGGTCGATCAGGATCGGCAGGCCGCCTTCCAGTTGCAGCGATTCGAAGCCCTGGTCGGGCAACAGCGGGCATGGGTCCTCGGCCGCCACCACCCCGGCGCGGTTGAGCGCGCGCACATAGGAAAGCGCCTCGGTGGAGGGGTAGGCGCTGTTGGCGTCCACATAGAGCGCCACCTCCGGGCCGACGGCGGCGCGCACTTCGCGCAGTGCCGCCATGTCGACTTCCGTGCCCTGCCCGGCGCGCACCTTCATCGTGGTAAAGCCATGCGCCGCGCGCATTTCCGCCGCTTCCTGCGCCATCGCCAGCGGCGCCTGCGGGGTCAGCGCCCATGCCAGATCGACCTGCGCGTCTCCGCCGAGGTGGCGCCATAGTGGCTGGTCCTGCGCCATTGCGCGCAGGCCCCAGCAGGCGGTTTCCACCATGCCTTTGGCGAGACGGTTTTCGGGAATGCCGGCAAGCGCCAGGCGCACCATGTCGATATCTGGATCGACCACGTCAACATCGTTGAGACGCGGCATGATGAAATCTTCCATCGCCGCTTTCAGCGAACGCGGCGAGACGCCCGACCAGGTGGCCTTCAGCGTGCCGGTGGCAACGCCACGCGCGCCGTTGTCCGCCTCCAGCAGCAGCAGCGCGAAAGTGCCGGCGCGCTCCACGGCGTTGACCCACACGATTTCACGGCTATAGGGCAGCGAATAAAAATGCAGGGACCAGCGGATGATTTTCATGACACGACCTTCCTGGCGCCCGGGCCCGCCATCACGGCGGCGAACACGGCGCGCCCTGCACGCATTGCCGCGGCGCCCGGCACAAAATGGCACACGCCAGCAAATAACGCGCTGCCCCGTTGGAGCGATGACAAGGGGAAAAATTCCCCTGCCCATCACGCCCGACCCGCAACCGCCCCTGCACGAATCGCGTACGCATGACCGAAAGGCCGCGCCACCCGTGATGAGCATGAGCATCGCGTTTGAAACACTGTTGCCCGTGGGTAAGCACTGTCCGCTGAAACAAGCGGCCACGCAAGGGGCAGCCGTTGCTTATGCAACACAAGGTCGCGAAAGCAGCTGTCGCCCTTTTGATGCAAAGCAGGCCGCGGTGGTGACGCTCACTTTCATTTATGAAGCGCAACCGCCGCTCAACTGCGGCCGTCGCCAGGATGAAGCACAACGGCCATCTCACAACGCTCCTGCCCGCATCAAACAAAACGGCCACCCGAAGGTGGCCGTTGCGGTACGGCAACAACGACAGCGGCAGCCGCTGCCGAAGCGCCGGGAAATCAGACGCGGCGGCGATACTCGCCGGTGCGGGTGTCGATTTCGATCTTGTCGCCTTGCGCGACGAACAGCGGCACGCCGATTTCGAAGCCGGTGGAAAGCTTGGCGGGCTTGAGCACCTTGCCCGAGGTGTCGCCACGCACGGCCGGCTCGGTGTAGATGATCTCGCGCACCAGGGAAGTCGGCAGTTCGACCGAGATCGGGCGCTCGTTGTAGATCGTCAGTTCGCAGGGCATGCCATCTTCGAGGTAGTTGATGGCGTCACCCATGCTTTCCTTCTCGACCTCGAGCTGGTTGAACTCGGTGTCCATGAACACGTACAGCGGATCGGCGAAGTAGGAATAGGTGACTTCCTTCTTTTCCAGCTGCACGACGTCGAACTTGTCGTCGGCCTTGTAGACCGTCTCGGCGCCGGAACCGGTGAGCAGGTTCTTCAGCTTCATCTTGACGACCGCGGAGTTGCGGCCCGACTTGTTGTATTCGGCCTTGAGCACGACCATGGCATCGCTACCGACCATGACGACGTTGCCCACGCGGACTTCTTGAGCGATTTTCATGACTAAAACCTTTGTGACCTGGGTGATGAACCGCAATCCCCGGCGCGCCGGCAGCGGCAAGAGCCTGGGGAAAAGCGTCGGAAAGAACGAAACTGGCCGCGGCGGGCTGCCGGTTTCCACAAGCCCTGCGCAACCCCGGTTTCGAGCCGCCGGGGAGCCCGCGCAACAAAGCTTTGGATTATATCCCGAAATTAGGCGCTTTTGCAGCAAATTCAACCAGTTGGGCCGCCAAATCCGGCTGCGCTGCAAGCCCTTGCGCCCAGCGCACGGCGTGCTGCGCCCAATCCCCCTGCGCACCCTGCACCGCCGCCCAGTCGGCGCGCCAATCGGCCGGTGCAATGCCATTCCAGCCGCGCCACAGCCCCAGCATCGCGCGCAGCGCCTGCGGCTCCATGCCGGCGCGATAGCGCTGCCAGAAGGCCAGCAGCTTTTCGTGATGCGCGGCTTCGGCCTGCGGATAGATCTGCCAGATGAAGGGCCGCCCGGCCCACTGCGCGCGCACGAATGAATCTTCGCCACGCACGAAATTGACATCGCAAGCCCACAGCAGGCGGTCGTAGCCGGGCTGGCCGGTAAAGGGCAGGACGTGCGCCGTGAGCGCGCCGCGCGACCACTGCGCGCCCGCTCGCGCGTCACTGGCACCGAAAAACGCTGCCACCTGCGGCAGCACGCGTCCCTCCGGCGCCAGGAGCCGCAGCGGCTGCGCACCCTCCGCCATCGCCGCCAGCAAACCTTCCAGCGCCGGGTTCTCGTAGGCAAACAAGGAGACGCGTGTCTCGCCCGCCGGCGCCTCCTCGCGCGGCGGCACCCCCAGCGCGCGCCACAGCGCCGCCTGCGCCACCGTATCCGCCTGGAACGCATCGCGCGCTTCCAGCAAGCCGCGCTCGCGCAACAGCCCGCCGGTTTTCGGCGCGAAGCCGGGAAAGAAAAAATACTTCGACAAGCCCACGCGCGCCTGCGGCGAAGCCAGCCCATGCGTGCCCTCGACCCATTCCTCCGCGCTCAGGTATTCGAGGTTGAGCCACAAAGGTTTGCGCGCACGCGCCGCCATGCCCTGCACATAAGCCGCCGGCAACTCGCAGGCGAAGGCTTCGATCACCACGTCGGCCACCGCGTCGGCCGCCGTCACATCGCCTTCGGCCCAGCGACGTATCTCTACCCCTTGCACCATCTGCGCCGACGTCGCACTGCCCCCCGCCGCGCCATCGCCCACACCCATGCGCGCCAGCGCCGCCGCATCGTCGATCCACAAGCGCGGCGCCACGCGGTGCTCGGCGGCCAACTGGCGCGCCAGGCGCCAGGTGACGCCGGCATCGCCGTAGTTGTCCACCACCTTGCAGAAAATGTCCCAGACCTGCATCACATCCTTTTCCGCCGTATCCCGCCCCGATGGCTAAAATGCGGCATGGATACCGAACAAGAGCAAACCACCGCGCCGCCGCCGGCCGCCTCCTCCGCCGCGGTGCGCAAGCGCCGCCTGGAAGCCTTTCGCCACCGCCCCACGCCGCGCGAGCTGCTCACGATCTGGCTGCCGACCCTCGCCCTGGTGATCGCCGCCTTCTGGACCACCTATCACTTCATCCAGCCCGCGCCGCCGGACCACCTGACGATCACCACCGGCGCCGCCGACGGCGCCTACTACCAATACGCCGTGCGCTACCGCGAGATTCTCGCACGCGACGGCGTGCGCCTGGACATCCGGACTTCCAGCGGCTCGGTGGAAAACCTCGCCCGCCTGGCCAAGGACCCGGCCGAAGACAACAGCGGCGTCGAGGCCGCCTTCGTCCAAGGGGGGCTGGGCCCGATGAGCCGCAACATCCCGCTCGCCGATCCCGCGGCCGCCGACGACGGCCCACGCCCGCACTCCCTCGGCACCGTCGCCTACGAAGCCCTGTGGGTGTTCACCCGCGGCAGGAAAGAGCCGACGCGCCTGACCGACCTGCGCAACGCCAGACTCGCCATCGGCCCCGAAGGCAGCGGCTCGCGCAAGGTGGCGCTCGACCTGCTCGCCGCGCACGGCATTCCCGCCGCCAGCGCCACGCTCTCGCCGCTCTCCGGCCGCACCGCCATCGACGCGCTCAAGGGCGGCGAACTCGATGCCATCTTCCTCATCGCCGCCCCCGACGCCCCGGTGGTGCGCGAACTCGCCGCCCTGCCCGACGTGCATCCGATGAGCTTCGCCAACGCGGCAGCGATTGCCAAGCGCTTCCCCTACCTCACCGCCGTCACCCTGACCCAGGGCGTGTTCGACCTGCAAGCCGACCTGCCGCCGCACGACGTGCAACTGGTTGCCACCCGCGCCAACCTGGTGGTGCGCGCCGACCTGCACCCGGCGCTGGCCTACCTGCTGATGGAGGCCGCCAGCGAAGTGCACAGCGGCGCGGGCCTGTTCCACCGCGCCGGCGAATTCCCCGCGGCGGTGGGCACCGACTTCCCCCTCGCCACCCAGGCCGAGAGCTACTACAAGAACGGCCGCCCCTTCCTGCAACGCTACCTGCCCTACTGGCTCGCCAACCTGGTGCAGCGCATGCTGCTGTTCCTGGTGCCGATCTTCGGCGTGCTGATCCCGGTGATGAAGCTGTTGCCGGTGATCGTCAACTGGCGGCGCCAGCAGCGCATCAACCGCTGGTACGGCGAACTCAAGTTCCTCGAACTCGACCTCGACGCCCGCCAGCTCACGCGCGAGCAACTCGACCGCTATCTGAAACGCCTGGCCGAGATCGACCAGGCCGCGCGCCACATGCGCATGCCGCTGGACTTCAGCGACCGCGTCTACACCCTGCGCCAGCACATCGCCTTCGTGCAGGAGCGCCTCGCCGCCCTGCCCGGCGCCCCCACCGAAAAGACCGCATGAGCGAACCCACCGACCCGGCCGGCGCCCCCTACGCCGGCCTCACCCCCGAGGCCGTGCTCGACGCCATCGAAAGCCTCGGCCTGTTTTGCGACGGCAGGCAACTCACGCTCAACTCCTACGAAAACCGCGTCTACCAGGCCGGCATCGAAGACGGCACCCCGGTCATCGCCAAGTTCTACCGCCCCGGGCGCTGGAGCGACGCGCAGATTCTCGAAGAACACACCTTCGCCGCCGAACTCGCCGCCGCCGAAATCCCGGTCGTCGCCCCGCTGACCTTCAATGGCGCCACCCTGCACACCCACGCCGGTTTCCGCTTCGCCCTCTTCCCCCGCCGCGGCGGCCGCGCCCCCGAATTCGAAGACCCCGACGTGCTGCAATGGATGGGCCGCTTTCTCGCCCGCATCCACGTCATCGGCGCCGCCAGGCCCTTCGAGGAACGCCCTGCGCTCGACCCGGTCACCTTCGGCGTCGAGCCGCGCGACTGGCTGCTCGCCCACGGCTTCATCCCCGCCGACCTGCGCGAGGCCTGGACTTCCACCGCGCAACACGCGCTCGATGCCATCGCCCGCTGCTACGAATCCGCCGGCAGCATTACGACGCTGCGCCTGCACGGCGACTGCCACGCCGGCAACGTGCTCTGGACCGACAGCGGCCCGCACTTCGTCGACTTCGACGACGCCCGCACCGGCCCCGCCGTGCAAGACCTGTGGATGCTGCTGCCCGGCGACCCCGCCATGATTCCCCAGGCCTGGAAACACCTGCTCGAAGGGTACGAACAATTCCGCGACTTCGACGACAACGAACTCCACCTCGTCGAAGCCCTGCGCACCCTGCGCCTGCTGCACTACAGCTACTGGCTCGCCCGCCGCTGGGAAGACCCGGCGTTTCCCGCCGCCTTCCCCTGGTTCAACAGCCAGAGATACTGGCAGGACCGCATCCTCGAATTGCGCGAGCAACTCTCGCTGATGCAGGAAGCGCCGCTGCGGCCGGCGCGCTAGCCACGCTCTAGAACGTAACGTAGATGCCGCTCCCCGCAGCGGCGGCAGCCGCGAGCAGGCCTGCGAATTCTTCCAGTTCCGGCCGCCCCATTTGCCGCACGCGGCGCAGGGAATCGGCCACCTGCGCGGGGGTCTGGAAATACGAACCCATCCGCCCCGGGTCGAAGCACGTCTCCCCCTTGCCGAAGGCGGTACCGAGCAGCGCCGCCTTGTCATCCGGCGCGGCGAGGAGCCCATCGACCTGCATCCACTCCGCGCCGATCCCGCCGTCTTCCGCCGGATCGTAGAACCGCGTCAGCGCGAAATCCCCGTACTCGTGGGCATCCTTCGCCTCCAGCAGCTCCTCCCAATACTCGTCCAGCGGCCCGGCGTCATAAGGATTCTTCAGATCCTCCAGGTGATCGCCAATGTAACCCGCCAGCCCTTCGGTATCCCCCGTCGCCAGCGCCGACTGCAAGAGGCCATGCAACGCGTCCCGCTCGAACGCGGTCCAGTCGAATAGATACGCCTTGTGCTCCATCATCTTCTTGTTCCCCGCATGCCGCCCTGCCCGGCCACCCTGATAAAACCTAAGGAATAACTGATTAAGTGGGCTAAGCCCCCTTAACAACCCCGAAATCAGAGGGGAGTGCGCCCTCTCACATTCCGAATTCGATACTTGTTCAGCATTTCCCTAATGAATTTCGCGAAATTTGTCCGCCGGCTGGCGGCGACCACGGTAAACCACGGTGGTTTTTGCGAAAAACTCACCACGCTTGTGGTAAGCGGGCGCTTGCGTACGCAGCGCCTTTGCGCGACTCAGTTTCTCTCGGTACAACGCCCGACCTGTTGCCGCGATTCATGTGAACAAAGATACACGAATCGGCCACCCGGGTCAGGCTGATTTTCAATCGCCTCCTTGCGGCCACTCGAAGTTCAAGGCGATCAGGAAACCGCCGGCGGCATCCCTAAAAACATTGTCAGCCACCGCGCCCGACCCGGTTCAATTCGGCGAGGAAGGAGCCTGGAATCTGCTCCAGCTCGCCCTTGTCATCGATCACGCCGATGCGCCCCGGCTCGATCGCCACCTGCAAGCCCACGGGCAGGGCGAAAAACCTGATCAGGTCCGGCCGATCCACGCCGAGCTGGTACAGCGAGGTCTTGCTGAACCGCGCGGGGTCCTGCGCCCCTTGCTCGTCATCCAGATCGGTGAGCCACCAGCCCGAGTCGCTCTCGTCTTGCGCGGCAAAGCGCGACAGCAGGATGCGCCGGGCGGCGCGGTAATTCTCGTGCACGACAGCGCTCTGCCGCAAGGACGGAAAATCCGGCGTGACATTCGGGAAGCTTCGCGCGGCTTCCTGCTGCGTGAAAAGATGGCGCAAGGTGTTGTCCACGCTGTCGACGAATTGGACCGGCACATTTTCCATGTCCGGTTCGAGCACACGCAGCAGGTGCGGGGAAACCTGCTCCAGCCGGGTATACATCCAGCCTACCTGCAGGCTCTCGCCGTCCCCGAACTTCTCGCCCGCGGCCACCCGCCCCTCAAGATAGGAGAGAAACCAGCGGACGTTAACCTCGGCAGCTGACGTCGAGACCTGGATCCGGAATTCCGGGTGACCGTGCGGCGCGCAGGCAGTGGTGATATGGATTTTGGGTTTCGCCGCTCCGGGAGAACTGGTTTGCCGTTTAAAAAAATCAAACATTGCGCTCTTTCAATTCGACTATCCGGCGTGCATCCCCAAGGCCTGCTCAACCGACGTCTTTGTCTACCGGCATGCCGAAGGACGTAATGTCCCCAGGCCGCACAAGCTGCGCCACCGCCTCGTCAAGTGCATTTTCGTGGCGGGCATCGCTGCCAGCCTTCACAACCCCCGCGCCACCCCTTCCAGCAACGTCGTCACCGCGCCCCACCCATCGAAAAACCCCATCTCCTCGTGCCGGCGGTTATCCGCCTCGTCGCGATGCATGCAGATGGCGGTGTACCTGGTCCCGCTTCCGGCCGCCTCGAACAGGATCATCGCCGTGATCACCGGCATCTCCCCGCCGACCGGGCCGGGGCGGAAGTCCGGCGCCAGCGCGGTGGTCCACACCAGCCGCTGGTTCTCCACCACTTCCAGGTAGCAGGCCGACACGTGCTCGCCTTCGGGCCCCTCCGGCCCCCTGGCGCGGGTATAAAAGCGCCCGCCCGGCCGCAGGTCGATCTCGCAATGCGTGGTCACCCAGGGCGCCGGGGTGAACCACTTCACCACGTGCTCCGGTTTCGTCCACGCCTTCCATACCTTCGCCGGCGGCGCCGCCACCGTGCGTTCCAGTACGAGGTCCAGCTTGGGGTTCGGGGTATACATCGCTACTCCTTCATCTCGTCCAGGTAGTTATCCAACCGGTCCAGGCGCTTTTCCCACAGGCGGCGCTGCTTCACCATCCATCCTTCGGCTGCCGTCATCGCTTTCGGCGCCAACCGATAGGTGCGCACCCGCCCCTGCTTGCGCGAGCGCACCAGGCCGCAGTTTTCCAGCACGTCCAGGTGCTGCGAAAACGACGGCAGCGCCATCGGGAAGGGCTGCGCCAGTTCACTCATCGCGCAAGGGCCGCGCCCGAGGCGCTCCAGCACCGCGCGGCGGGTGGGGTCGGCCAGCGCCTGGAACACGCGGTCAAGCCGCACTAGTTGGTTAGGCATGAGCCTGACTATAAGTCCGGCAATTACTTAGGTCAATGCCTTTGTTTTTCACTGCGCCGGCAACGCGCCCCCATCGCCCGGCTTTTCACACTTGGTCCGCTTGCACCGGTGCCGCCGGGCAGATCGCGGTAACCTGCGGCGTGCATGATCCCCGCTGGTTGGCGGAAAAGGAACCCCATGTCAGTCGCCCTGGAAGATGCCGTCGCGGCGCGTGCGCGCATCGCCGGCAGCATCTACGAATCGCCCTGCGTCGAATCGATCCCGCTGTCGCAGCAATGCGGCGCGCATGTCTATTGCAAGCTGGACTACCTGCAGCGCACCGGCAGCTTCAAGGAGCGCGGCGCGCGCAATGCGCTGGCCACGCTCACGCCTGAGCAAAAGGCGCGCGGGGCGATTGCCGCCTCCGCCGGCAACCATGCGCTGGCGATGGCGTATCACGGCGGGCTGCTGGGCATTCCGGTGACGGTGGTGATGCCGCGCTTCGCGCCGCTGATCAAGGTGGCGAACTGCCGCAAGCTGGCGGCCACGGTGGTGCTGCATGGCGACAACCTGGCGCAGGCGCGCGCCCATGCCGACGCGCTGGCGCAGGCGCGGGGCCTGACCTATATCCACGGCTACGACGACGCGGCGATCATCGCCGGCCAGGGCACCATCGCGCTGGAGGTGCTGGAACAGGTGAAGGAGATCGACGCCATCGTGGTGCCGGTCGGCGGCGGTGGGCTGATCGCCGGGGTGGCGCGGGTGGTGAAATCGCTGCAGCCGGAGATCAAGGTGATCGGCGTCGAGCCGGAACACGCGGCATGCTTCAGCGCGGCGCTGGCGGCGGGAGAGCCGGTGGACGTGGAAGTGAAGCCGACGCTGGCCGACGGCCTGGCGGTGGCGCGCGTCGGCCCGCGCTCTTTCGCGGTGGCGCGCGAACTGGTGGACCGGATGGTGACGGTCAGCGAGACCGAGCTGGCGGTGGCGATCATGCGCCTGATCGAGCTGGAGAAAAGCGTGGTCGAAGGCGCGGGCGCGGCGGCCTTCGCGGCGCTCTTGGCGGGCAAGCTGCCGGAACTGGCGGGCAAGCGCGTGGTGGTGCTGCTCTCGGGCGGCAATATCGACCTCAACTTCATGCAGCGCGCCATCGAGGTGGGCCTGGTGCAGGACGCGCGGCTCACCCGCTTCACCGTGGTGATCAGCGACCGCCCGGGCGGGCTGGCGGGCCTGGCCGGGCTGATCGCGGCGGCGGGTGCCAGCATCAAGGAAATCGCCCACGACCGCGCCTTTTCCGGGCCGGATGCCTCGGCGGTGCGCATGGTGTGCACGGTGGAGACGGCGGATGCGGCGCATCGCGATCAGATGCTGGCGACACTGTGCGAAAAGGGGCTGCAACCGGTGGTCGAGGGGGAGCCTGCGCGCTGACACGCCGGCGTCGCGGGTACGTGGATCAAGTAAGCAAAACTGCCCGCGCCGGGCGCCCATGAATGGCCGCGATAAAGGCGCCGCGGGGAACAGTCATGTTACTGTTACGCTCTTTTGCGGGAACCACCGCAAGCAAACGCCGGTCACAGGCGTCATAAAACCAATTAAATCATTTCCGCAGCGCATCACAAGCGCTGTTTTCCAAAGGCCTAACCCCGAGCGACGGCGCCTGCTTCACGGCAGGGCATACCGCGTCGGGGTTTTGTCTGGGCGGGTAAAATTACAGGGTTTTGCTGGAGGGATTGAATGATAGAAGTGAATCAACTGACGAAGGCGTTCGGCACCAAGGTGGCCGTCAACCAGCTTTCGTTTGCAGTGGGCCGCGGCGAGGTGCTGGGCTTCCTGGGGCCGAACGGCGCCGGCAAGTCGACCACCATGCGGCTGATCCTGGGACTGGACCAGCCTCAGGAGGGCAGCGCGACCATCGGCGGCCAGCGTTATGCCGACCTGGCCAGTCCGCTGCGGACAGTCGGCGCGCTGCTGGAGGCCAAGTCGGTGCACACCGGGCGGAGCGCCGAGAACCACCTGCTGTTCCTGGCCCAGTCGCAGGGCCTGCCCAAGAGCCGGGTCGGCGAGGTCCTGGACCTGGTCGGGCTGCGCGAGGTGGCCGGCAAGCGGGCCGGCGGGTTCTCGCTGGGCATGGGCCAGCGGCTCGGCATCGCGGCGGCCCTGCTCGGGGATCCCGAGGTGCTGCTGCTGGACGAGCCGGTGAACGGCCTGGACCCCGAGGGCGTGCTGTGGGTCCGGAACCTGATGAAGCAC
>DASYEQ010000158.1:0-28146 GCA_036498945.1 Burkholderiales bacterium
CAGGTCTACCTGATCAACCAGAACGGCATCATCTTTGGCGCCGGCGCGCAAGTCAACGTCGGCGGCCTGACGGCAAGCGCGCTCAATATCGACACCAATGATTTTCTCTCGGGCCTGCAAAGCATCAACAGCCCGACGTCGACCTTCTTTTACGACACCAGCGGCAACGTCCCCCAGGGCGTCAACGGCATCGCCAGTTCCTTCGTCACGGTGGAAAAGGGCGCCTCGCTGAGTTCGCCTTCGGGCCGCATCTTCCTGTTCGGCAACAACGTCACCAACTCAGGCTACATCTCGTCCAGCGACGGCCAGGTGGCGCTTGCCGCCGGCTCGGAGATCTACCTCTCCGTACCCAGCGTCGCCAACCTGCGCGGCCTGTTGATCGACGTCACCAAGTCGGGCGCCGGATTGCCCAACGCCGGCTCCTCCACCGTGACCAACGACACCACCGGGGTGATCGAGACCGCGCGCGGCAACACCACGCTGGCCGGCTACTTCGTCAACCAGATGGGGCGTATCACCGCCACCACCAGCGCCACCGCCAACGGCTCGATCTACCTGCAGGCGCGCGACTCGGTCAATGCGACACTGATTACGAACCACGGCAGCCCCAACCTGCCCGACAACACGCTGGACAAGGTGGCCACACGCGGCGGCCAGCTGATTCTAGGCAGCGGCAGTGTCACCCAGGTACTGCCCGACAACGACGGCAGCACCACCGATAACACCAAGACTTTCTACCCCTCGCAGATCGCGATGAGCGGCAAGCTGATCGACCTGAAGCCCGGCGCGCTGGTCCAGGCCCCCGGCGGCCAGGTGACGGCAGCGGCGCTCTCGACCTTCGATCCGATCAACGGCCTTACCGGCACCAGCGCCACCGCCGGCAACGGCACGCTCAACTGGAACGACTACGTCATCAACGAACTTCCGCAGGACGGCGCGCGTTTCGTGATGGAGTCGGGCTCGACGATCGACGTATCGGGCGTGCAAAACGTCGATATCGCGATGTCGGAAAACGTCGTCACCACCGCGCTTCTCGGCGCCAGCGACCTGAAGGATGCGCCCTTGCAGCGCGACGGCATCCTCTACCGCAGCAAGGTGACCTTCGACGTCCGCGAGGGGGTGCCGATTCTCGGCCTCGATCCGCGCGATCCGCAGAATCCTTATGTGAACGCGATCCAGCGCGGCGCCGCCGAAAAACTCTCCACCGGCGGCAGCATCAAGGTCCTGTCCTCCGGCGACGTTGCGCTCGCCAGCGGCTCGACCATGAACATCTCCGGCGGCTCGCTCGCCTACCAGGGCGGCTACGTCAACACCACCAAGCTGGTATCGGCCACCGGCCAGATCTACGACATCAATTCCGCCCCCGCCGACCAGGCCTACACCAGCTTCTACGGCACCTACACCGTCACCTCGCCCAAGTACGGCGCGGAAGCGACGCAGACCTGGACCATCCCGACGCGCGGGGTGTATGAGCCCGGCTACATCCAGGGCCAGAACGCCGGCAGCATCAGCATCGTCTCGCGCTCCGTCTCGAGCAACGCCACCATCAAGGCGGCCGTGGTCAGCGGCTCGCAGCAGCGCGATATCGCCAGCGTGCCTTTGGGCGGCACGCTTTCCATCGGCTATGCCAGCGACCAACGGGCGGCGGGAGCACCGGACTACGTGGCGCCGGACATCATCGTCGCCAGCCAGGGCGCCGACCTGTCGAACTCGTTCTGGGCAGATCCGGTCAACGCGCCGACGATTTCCGGCCCGCTGGTGCTCAACGCCGCCATGCTGAGCAATTCCGGCCTCGGCTCGATCATCCTGCACACCAACGGCAACCTGACGCAGGAAAGCGGCGCCAACCTCACGCTCGCCGCCGTCGGCGGTGCGCCCCTCCCCGGCGGCGATCCGACTGTCCCCAGCGCCAGTTTTAGCGCCGTGGCGGCCAACGTCAATCTTGGCGCCAACATTCATGCCCAGGGCGGCAAGATCAGCGCCAGCGCGCAGATTCCAGGGGGCAACGAAGGCGATGTCGTGGTTGCCGGCAATCTCGACACCAGCGGCGGCTGGATCAACGACAGCCCGACGGTCATCGGCTCGGCAATTCCCACCGCGCCGATTGTGATCAACGGCGGCAGCATCAGCCTGCAAGGCAACAACGTCGACATCCAGGGCAGCGCCAGGCTCGATGTCTCCGGCGGCGCGCAACTGACCACCACCGGCAAGCTCAACCTCGGCAACGGCGGCAGCATCGTGCTCGCCGGCGGCGGCACCAGCATCGATGCTTCCGGCAAGGTGACGCAGTCCACCACCGGCGCGTGGGGCACCGGCAATCTGCAACTCGACGGCCAGATGGTCGGCGCCGCGCCCGGCACCGGCGGTAGCCTGGCGCTCGGCATGGCGGCACCGGTGCGCATTGGCGGTACGGCACAGCCGGGGGAGATGGAACTGGACCCAGGCTTTTTCAGCCAGGGCGGCTTCGGCAGCTACACGGTAGCCAGCGTCAATGGCCTGACCGTCAGCGCCGGCACCGACCTGGCGCCGCGCGCCCAGACGCTCAACTTCACCGGCAATTACCGCGCCGCCGCCACCGGCAGCGCGATGAACGGCTTCACCACGCTGGGCGCGCGCGCCGACGGCAAGCCTGCGCCGGTCAACCTGAACCTGCAGGCGGTGGGTGAGGCCAACGGCCGCCTTACCGTCGAAGACGGCGCCTCCATCAATTCAGATGTCGGCGCCAACGTCACTCTGGTGGCAGGACGGCAGTTGACAGTCAACGGCCGCATCGGCGCGCCCGCCGGCTCGATCAACCTGCTGCTGCGCCCCGGCGACGGCAGCATCAGCCCGATCGATGATGCCCTGCTGGACCGCTCGGTGGTACTCGGCAGCCACAGCATGCTGTCCGCCGCCGGCGCCTTCGTCCCCTCCCTGACCGATGGCGTGTTCAGCCAGGGTAGCGTCCTCGCAGGCGGCTCGATCAACATCGACCTGACCCAGGGCGCCACCAATGGGAACATGGGCAGCGGCATGCTGGTAGCGCAACAGGGCTCAGTGCTGGACGTGCGCGGCACCAGCGCCACCCTCGACCTGCCCAACGGCACCACCGGCACGCAGTCCACCCTGGTGGGCAGCAACGGCGGCAGCATCAGCATCAAGACGCTGGATGGCGGCCTGGTCGATTCCACCATGTACGCGGCCGGCGGCACACCGAGTGCGGCCGGCGGGCAGTTCAGTGCCACTGTCGCCGGCTACAACAGCGCCGTCGGCAACACCGGCGCCTCGGCTCACGTGCCCGGCGGCCAGGAGGCCATCGTCCTCTCCGACGGTATCGCACCCCTGGTACCCGCGGGCTTCATGCCCGGCCAGGCGCTGGACCGCAACACCTACGGCGGCCAGTTGCAACTGCGTGCCGGCACCCTCAACAATTCCGGCTTCAACGACATCGCGCTCTCCGGCGAAAACACCATACGCGCGGCCAATACGGTGACGCTGAGGGCGCCCGGCAGCATCACCCTCAACACGCCCAATATCGACGTCGCCGCCGGCGCCGCCTTCAACATCAATGCCCCGTACGTCAAGATCTCCAACGTCGCCACCACCTTCCTGGCGCCGCCCGCGCCCACCGGCGGCAGCGGCAGCCTGGGGGTGAATGCGCAACTGATCGACCTGCAAGGCAACGTCTCGCTCACCGGCGTCGGCAACACCATGCTCAACAGCGCCGGCGACGTGCGCTTCGAAGTGGCGGTGATGGACGCCAGCCACGCCTCCGGCGCTTTCAATATTGCGGGTGACCTCACCGTCAACTCGGCCCAGGCCTACGCCACCACCGGCTTTGCCAGCGAGTCCGATCCCGCCGATCCGCTGAACTGGAACTACAACCTCAACGCCGCCGGCCACACCATCACTTTCAGCAGCAACGGCAATGCCGCGCCGGTTCCGCTCTCCGCCGGCGGCAGCCTGCTGGTGACCGCCGCCGACATCAACCAGAACGGCGTGCTGCGCGCCCCGCTCGGCCACATCAACCTGAGCGCGACGCACAGCCTCAACCTCGGCAGCGGCAGCCTGACCTCGGTTTCCGCCGGCGGCCTGGTGATTCCCTACGGCGTTACCGTCAACGGCCAGGACTGGCAGTACGAGGGTGTGAAGACCTCCGACGGCACCCTCCCCGGCGCGCCGGGCAAGACGCTCGACCTGAACGGCTCCAACGTCAATATGGCAGGTGGCGCCAAGATCGACGTCTCCGGCGGCGGCGACCTGTACGCCTACGAATTCATTCCCGGCATCGGCGGCTCCAGGGACGTGCTGGCCGACAGCAACGCCTACGCCATCGTGCCCAGCCTGGGCAAGGCTTACGCGCCCTACGACCCGGCCTACATCAACTCCTCCACCACCGGCGGCAGCGCCGGCACCGCCGGTACGCCCGGCACGCTCAAGGCCGGCGACACCATCACGCTCACCGGCGGCGGCGGCCTGCCGGCCGGCACCTACACCCTGCTGCCGGCGCGCTATGCACTTCTGCCGGGCGCCTATCTGGTGAAGGCCGCTTCCGGCTATCAGGACGTGCCGATGGGCACCAGCATCGCCCAGCCCAACGGCTCGGCGATCGTTGCCGGCTATCGCGGCACGCTCAACAACGGCACCCATGATGCGATCAGCAGCGGCTGGGTGGTCGAGTCCGGCGGCATCGTGCGCAGCCAGGCGCAATACAACGACACCTACGGCAACGCCTTCTTCGGCAACCTCGCCACCAGCGCCGGCAACCCGGTGCCGCGCAACGGCAACGATGCCGGCGTGATCAACATCAACGCGGCGCAGCAGTTGGTGCTCGACGGCATCTTCGCTACCGCGGCCGGCCCCGGCGGGCGCGGCGGCGCGCTCAGCATCGCCTCCGGCAAGATCGCCGTCACCGACTCCACCGCGGGTCTCGCCGATTCCTACGCCAACCAAGGCTATCTGGTGCTTGATGCCGCCAAGCTGGATGCCACCGGCGTCGAAAGCCTGATGCTGGGCGGCACCCGCACCTCGGATGGCGTTATCGGAACTGTCGCGACCGACGTGGTGATCGACAGCGCGCACCAGGCCCTGACCGGACAGGACATCGTCCTCACGGCGCAAAACAATCTCAGCGTCAAGGCCGGCAGTTCGATCCTCGTCGCGCCCATCGGCAGCGCCGAAGCGCTGCAGACCAGCGGCAGCGGCGCACTGGTACGCGTCGCCGGAGCCGACAACGCCACGGTGACGCGCACCGCCGTGGTCGAAGGCACAGCGGTCCTGACAGTCGGCGCGGGCACGGTGCTCGGCGCCGCCGGCGCCGGCCAGCCCGCCACCGTGGTGCTCGACTCCACCCACAACACCAATGTGGACGCCGGCGCCACCTTGCGCGCCAGCACCGCCTCGCTTTCCGCGCACGCGGTCGCAGTGGGCGCGGCGCCTGCCGATCCGTCCACCCTGGCGCTGGGCGCGGGACTCCTGTCCCAACTCAACCAGGCGCAGAACCTGACGCTGAAGAGCTACAGCAGCATCGATTTCTACGGCAGCAGCACGCTCGGTTCGGCGGCGCTCAAAAACCTGACGCTGGATGCGTTCGCGCTCGCCGGGCGCGGTGCCCCGCAAGTCAGCATCACCGCAGGCCAGGTGACCCTGACCAACAGTTCAGGCGCCAACGCGCTGAACGGCAGCACCGCCAGCCAGCCGCTGGGCAGCGGCACGCTCGCGATCAACGCCGGCGGCAACGTGGTGCTCGGCACCGGCGCCAAGACCTTGCAGGGCTTCGGCACGGTTGCCATCAATGCCGGCCGCGAGGTCCTGCTGCAAAACAACGGCGCCCAGGGCGTTGCCACCCTGGCGGCCAGCGGCGCCACCTCCACGGCTGCTACCGCGCTCACCATCACCGCCGGCCGCATCAGCGCCGCCAATAGCGGCGCGAACCAGCAGATCAGCACCACCGGCCACCTCGAACTGCAGAACAACGCCGCCTCCGGCACCCTGGCCGCCCCCGTTGGTACCGGCGCCACGCTGGCGCTGGTGGGGCAGAACGTCAACGACGCCGGCAGCGTCGACCTGCCCTTCGGTAACATCAGCATCACCGCCAACGGCTCCGCCGCCACCGACAACGTCACCATCGCCAATGGCGCGCTGCTGCGCGCGGCAGGCTTTTCCAAGACCTTCGACGGCCTCACCGAGGGCGCGCCCGCCGGCAACGTCAGCCTGACAGCGGGCAGCGGCAACGTGCAGATCGCCAGTGGCGTGACAGTGGATGTCTCCGGCGCTGCCGGCGGCGGCAATGCCGGCAGCCTCAACGCCACGGCCGTGAACGGCAACGTGCAGATTGCCGGCGACGCCGTACTCAAGGGCAGCGCCGCCGCGGGTTCGCAAAGCGGCAGTGTCGCCATCGACGCCAAGGCCCTGGGCTCGATCGACGCCGCCAACACCGCGCTCAACGCCGGTGGCTTCGCCGAGGAGCGCGACTTCCGCGCACGCAGCGGCGATATCGACGTCGCGGGCGCGGCGGTGAATGCGCGCAACGTCAGCCTCGAAGCCGACGGCGGCGCCATCAACGTCGGCAACAGCGTCGGCGGCGCCTACGCCAAGGCAGGCGAAGTACGCCTGACCAGCAGCGCCGGCGTGAGCGTAAGCGGCAACGGCAAGCTGACCGCCGCTGCCACCGGCGCGGGCGAGGCCGGCGGCACTGTCTACGTTGCCACCACTTCTTCGACCGGCAACAACCTCAGCATCGCCGGGCAGGGCGTGGACGTCAGCGCCGGCGCCGGCGGTACCGGCGGCACGCTGTGGCTGCGGGCTCCGCAGGATAACCAGATGGGTGCGGTGGCGGCGCTCGGCGCGCCGGCCACGGGCGCCTCGCAAGTGGTGCTGGAGGGCTACAAGGCCTACAACTTCACCGGCAATGTCATCGTCAACGGCAGCGCCACTTCTACCGCTACCACTCTGGGCCTGGGCAACGCCGCCAACCCTGTCGCCGGCACCATCCTGGGCGACGCCAAGACGTTCATGGCCAATGCGGCAGCGATCAGCGCACGTGTCGGCGGCGGCGTAGCGGCCACCCAGGTGCGCGCCGGCACCGAAGTGGATGCCACCGGCGACATCAACGTCTCCGGCACCGCAATGAATTTTTTCCCCGGCAGTGGCACCACCGCGCGCGCCGAAGTCAACGGTGGAGTGCTGACGCTGCGCGCCGGCGGCAACCTGAATGTGCTGACCAGCATGAGCGACGGCTTCAGTGGCGCTACCGCCGCCAGCGCGCTGCAGGTCGGGGATGGCGCCGGCCAGAGCGCCACGCCGACCTGGAGCTACCACCTGACCGGCGGCGCCGACCTGACGGCGGCGGATACCCGCCAGACCGTGGCGAGCACCACCAAGGGAGACGTGGTATTCGGTGCGACCAACACCAGCGGCTGCGCCGCGACGCCGGCGAATTGCGACGTGATCGTGCGCACCGCCACCGGCAACATCGAGGTCGAGGCCGGAAGGGATATCAAGCTGCTCAACGCGCAGGCCGTGGTCTATACCACCGGGGCCGGCACCAGCCTGGATGCTTCCAGCGCATTCACCCCTCTCCCCGCCACGCCCTTTGGCGCCAGCGCCAATCCGTTCACCAACGGTGGCGGCTCCATCCTGATGGAGGCGAAAAACGACGTTACCGGACCGGCGACGACAGGCAACGGCGGTAGCAACCAGCTCATCAATAACTGGCTGTTCCGTCGCGAGAATCTCGATCTCAACAATCCGCAGACCGCCTGGTGGGTGCGTTACGACCTGTTCCGCCAGGGCGTGGCGACGTTCGGTGGCGGCGATGTCACGGTCCATGCCGGCCGCGACGTCAGCAATTTTTCTGCCTCCACCGTTACCAGCGCGCGCCTGCCGGCCGATTCGTCCAACAAGCAGAAGACGCTTGTGGTCAATGGCGGCGGCGATCTCGACGTCGAAGCCGGGCGCAACGTCGTCGGCGGCCTGTATTTCGAAAGCCGTGGCACCGCGACACTGGATGCAGGCGGCGCGGTGACGACCGGCGCCAGAGGGGGCACCATCCTGGCGCTGCAGGACGGCGTCTTCAACGTCGCAGCCACCGGAAGCATTCTGATCAACGGCGTGTTCAATCCGACCATAATCGCCGCCAGTACCCTCAATACCTCCTCCGGCTCCAACGCCGTGAAGGTCGGCGCCTTTTCCAGCTATTCGGACGCCGCGGCCGTCAACCTCGCCAGTTTGAACGGTGACGTGCAGCTCAACGATGCCCCGCCGAACTTTGCCGGGTCCACTTCCGGCGTCACCACCACCAATCAGACATCCGGGCCGGGTCTCAAGCTTACGGTGGACCAGAATTCGATGAAGATCGCGCCGCCGAGCCTGCGCGTGGTTGCTTTCTCGGGTGATGTGGGCCTGGGCGACTACTACATGATGTCCTCGCCGCGGCAAAACCTGAACCTGCTGGCCAGCGATAGCGTAACCATCGGCCGCATCGACATGCTCGACCTGCCGCCGAGCGGTACCGGCTC
Source organism: Burkholderiales bacterium (assembly GCA_036498945.1). GTDB lineage: Bacteria > Pseudomonadota > Gammaproteobacteria > Burkholderiales > JAEUOS01 > JAQGMJ01. The sequence goes on from DASYEQ010000158.1 coordinate 8,499, forward strand.
GGTGGCCACCATCACCAACGCCAACGGCGTCTCGCCTTTCGCGTTCTTCACCCAGCCGTCGAAGCCGGACCAGGGACTCTGGAACAACCACAGTGGCGACGACACGCCCGTGCGTATCGTCGCCCTAAGTGGCGATGTGCTCAATCCCACTTCCTTCCCCGGCTTTACGAGCAAGGAGACCGACGTCGTCGCCGGCCGAGACATCGTCAACTTGTTCCTGACGATCCAGAACAACAACGCCACCGACGTCAGCACGATTTCCGCGGGACGTGACTACATCGGCATGACCGCGGATATCACCGGAGCCAGCCGTCCCGGGCTGGTCGTGGACGGCCCCGGCCAGGCGGTCGTCATGGCGGGCCGCAACATAGACTTCGGTGATTCCAATGGCGTGGTGACCCGCGGCAACACCGCCAACCGTTTTCTGGAGTCGGGCGGCGCTTCGATGACCGTCATGGCCGGCGTCTCCGGCACGCCCGATTACAGCGCATTGGCCGGCAAATACCTGGGCGACTACGGTGCCTACACCGCTGCCTACGTCGCCCTGGGCGATGCCAGCATCGGCAAGTATCTCTCCGAGATTGCCGCCTTCGTGCACAACCTCCCCGGCGACGCCGGCCTCAACCAATGGCAGGCGTTCAACGCCTTCGTCGCCCTGCCGGCCTCGGCGCAGGCGCCATTGCTGGCCTCGCTGGCGGGCAAGACCGGCTTCGGCGCCGCGCTGCCGGCCTTCACCCAGTTCCTGGACAGCTACGCCGCCGACCCGGCGAAGGCGGGCGCCGACGCAATCGCGCAATTCGATGCGCGGACGGCGCAGCAGCAACAGGCTTTCCTGCGGCGCATCTTCTTCGCCGAGCTCGGTAACGCAAGCACCGCGGCGAGCCTCGCCACCACCACGGCCGACAAGAATACCGCCTACCAGCGTGGCTACGACGCCATCGCCACCCTGTTCCCCGGCAGCAGCTACAAGGGCGACCTGCTGATGTCCTCCAGCCAGCTGAAATCGCTGGCCGGCGGCGATGTCAACATCTTCGCCCCGGGCGGCCTGGTCAATGCCGGCCTGGTGGTACCGCCGGCGGCCAACGCCGACGATAGCTTCGCCAAGAGTGACAGCGACCTCGGCATCCTCACCATCAACGGTGGCGACATCAACGCCATGGTCGACGGCGGTTTCCAGGTCAACCAGTCGCGTGTCTTCACGCTCGCCGGCGGCGGCATCCTGCTCTGGTCCTCCAACGGCGACGTCGACGCCGGCCGTGGCGCCAAGACCGCCTCCAGCGCCCCGGCGCCGGTGACGCGGCTGGACAGCAACGGCAACCTGATCGTCGATTTCTCCGGCGCCGTCTCCGGTAGCGGTATCGGCACCATCATCACCAACAAGTCGATCGCCCCGGGCGACGTCATCCTGGCCGCGCCCAGGGGCACCATCAACACGGGTGATGCAGGTATCCAGTCGGCCGGCAACTTCGTTGCCGCCGCGCCGATCCTGCGCGGCGCCGACAACCTGCAGGTCAGCGGCGCCAGCGCCGGCGTGCCGCTGCAGAACGCGTCAAGCGCGCCGCCGCCGCCGCCCGCCATCGGCGACGACAGCCGCAAGACCATCGACCAGATCAACCAGAGCGTGGCCAGCAATGCCGTCGGCGGCCAGCCGGTGACCAACAACATCTTCGTCGGCTTCGGGGAATAGCAATCGTCATCGGGCCGCCGCCGGCGGCCCGCCTAGAGGGGTTTGAAAAATGCACAGGGGATTCGGGTGGGGCAGGGCAGGGCAGGTCGGCCTGCTGCTGGCGGCGTTCTTGTTGCTGCCGCTGCCGGCCAAGGCATGGTGGAACAAGGACTGGACCTCGCGCAAGCAGGTGACGCTCAACACCAGCGACAGCGGTGTTGCGACCAAGCAGGCGCTGGCGCAGGTGGTGATTCCGCTGCGCCTGCACAGCGGCGACTTCGAATTCACCGACGCCAAGCCGGACGGCGCCGACCTGCGCTTCATCGCCGCCGACGACAAGACGCCGCTGAAATACCACATCGAGCAGTTCGACTCGGTCAGCGGCCTGGCGGTGATCTGGGTGCAGGTGCCGCAACTGGCGCCGAATGCAAAGGACCAGAAGATCTGGATGTACTACGGCAACGACAAGGCCACGCCCGGCGACGACGCCAAGGGCAGCTACGACAGCGCCACCCTGGCGGTGCTGCACTTCGGCGAGAAGGGGCCGCCGCCGAAGGACGTCTCCTCTTATAGCCAGGCCGCCGGCACCGTCACCGCGCAGCTCGGCACGCCGGGCCTGCTCGGCAACGGCGTCACCTTCAACGGCAACGCCATGGTGCAACTGGCCGCCGCCCCCGGGTTGAAGACCCAGCCCGCCGGCGCGCTCACCTTCTCGGCGTGGATCAAGCCGGCGGAGGTGGCCGGCAACGCCACCATCGTCACCTGGGGCGAGGGCGAGGGCACGCTGGCCTTGCGCGTGCGCGACGGCAAGCTGGTGGCCAGCCTCGGCGGCACCGAATCGCCGCCTGCCGGCGATGTGAAAGCGGGCGCCTGGCAGCACGTCGGCATCATCGTCTCCGATCACCTCGCCGTCTATCTCAACGGCGCCGAAGTCGGTCAGGCAGCGGCCAGGCCGGCGGAACTCTCGGGCGCGCTCACCCTGGGGGCGGATGCCGGCGGCGCCAGCGGCTACAAGGGCGACATGGACGAGGTGATGCTGCTCAACGCCGGCCGCTCGCCGGACTGGATGAAGATCGCCGCGGCCGCCGGCCCGGATGGCGCCAAGCTGGTCGCGATCGCCGCCGAAGGCGAGGGCGGCGACAGCGGCGGCAGCACCTCCTACTTCACCATCCTCCTGGGCGCGGTGACGCCCGACGGCTGGGTGGTGATTGCCATCCTCGGCGTGATGATGGTGATCAGCGTCTCGGTGATGGTGCTCAAGGGCATGCTGGTGTCGCGCGTCGACCGCTCCAACGGCCGCTTCCTGATGGCCTTCCGCAAGCTTTCCGAGGACATGCTGCCGCTGGCAGGCGGCGCCGGGCTGGACGCGCCGACGCGCCGCGATTCCGCGTTGTTCCACCTCTACGACATCGGTGTTGCCGAACTGAAAAAGCGCTTCACCACCCAGAAGGGCTCGCCGCGCGTGGGAGCGCAGGCCGGCACGCTGCACCAGCCGCCCGACGGCTGGGTGCTGTCGGCGCAGTCCCTCGAAGCCATTCGTGCGTCTCTCGACGCCGGCATGACGCGCGAGATGGCCAAGCTCAACAGCAAGATGGTGCTGCTCACCATCGCGATTTCCGGCGGCCCATTCCTGGGTCTCCTGGGCACCGTGGTGGGCGTGATGATCACCTTCGCGGCGATCGCCGCCGCCGGCGATGTCAACGTCAATGCGATTGCGCCCGGCATCGCCGCCGCTCTGGTGGCCACCGTCGCCGGCCTCGCGGTCGCGATTCCCGCGCTGTTTGGCTACAACTATCTCGGCAGCCGCATCAAGAGCATCACCGCCGAGATGCAAGTGTTCGTCGATGAGTTCGAGACCCGTCTCGCCGAGACCTATTCCTGATCCGCCCTGAACCACCGCGCACCGCAGCCCCGAGGAAGACGCCATGCAAGTCCAAGCCGACAACGAACCGTTCGACGACATCAACATCACCCCGATGCTCGATCTCGCCTACGTGTTGCTGGTGATCTTCATCATCATGACCACCGCCTCGGTGCAGGGCATCAAGGTGAACCTGCCGAAAGCCAGCGCCGCGGCCAGTCTGGCCAAGCCGACCACCAAGGCCATCACCATCGCCGAAAACGGCCAGATCTACCTCGATACCTATCCCGTCACCATCGCCGAACTGGAAGACCGCCTGCGCCAGGCCAAGGCGGTCAACCCGGATTTCCCGGTGGTGATCAAGGGCGACGCCAAGATCCAGTACGACAAGGTGGTCGAGGTGCTCGACCTGATGGGCAAGCTCGACATCACGCAACTGGGCCTGGTCACCCAGCGCCTGGTGAAATAGCGCGGTAGCCCGATGAGCGAAGCGCAGCAATACGGGGCCGCCGGCGACGAACGGCCTGACGGCAGCAGCCGCCGCGGCTGGCTCAGAAACGCCGGCCTGGTGGCGGCGCTGGCGTGCCTGCTCGTCCTGACCGGCTTCGTGATCCATCACCTGATCCAGAAGGGCAAGAAGCCGGGTGCCTACAAGCCCGAGATCACGCTGATCAAGCCGCCGCCTCCGCCCCCGCCGCCGCCGAAGGAGGAAAAGCCGCCGCCGCCCAAGGAAGAGGTGAAGATCGAGCAACCCAAGCCGCAGGAGACGCCGCAGGCCAAGAGCGACGACAACAAGCCTGTTGCGAAGGACTTGGGCGTGGACGCGCAAGGCAGCGGCGCCGGCGACGGTTTCGGCCTGCAGGGCCGGCCCGGCGGCACCGACCTGCTCAAGAGCGGCGGCGACGGTCCCGGCGGCGGCGGCAACCGCGCGCAATACAGCATGTTCACCTCCAGCGCGCAGCAGATCCTGCGCGACGAGATCACCAGGCACCTGAAACTGAAGTCGCGCGACTACCGCGCCACCTACAAGATCTGGCTGGACGGCGAGGGCAACATCAAGCGCTTCGAACTCACGCCCACCGGCATCCCCGAAGTCGACGACGACCTGCGCACGGCATTGGCCGAAGTGCGTGGCCTCAATCTCGCGCCGCCGCCGGACATGCCGCAGCCGCTGCGCTTTCAATTCACCCTGCGTCCCGCCGGCTGAGGGGCCGGCGCGCAAACAATTTCAAGGGAATCGCATGAAATCCAGGGGTATTTATTTTCGCGCCTCCAAGCTGGCGGCAGCGCTGGCCTGCGCCGGCCTGGCGCTGGGCGTTTGCGCCGCGCACGCCACCGAGCGCGAGGACCTCGAACAGCTACGCTCCACCACGCTCGGCCTGATCCAGGCGCTGGTCGACCAGGGCCTGCTCAGCCGCGAGAAGGCCGCCGAGCTGATCAAGAAGGCCGAGTCGCGCAACACCACCACCGCCGCCGGCGAGCCGGCGCGTGTCGGCGCCGATGGCAAGCCGGTGGTGCGCGTGCCCTACATCCCGGAATCGGTAAAGGAACAGATCCGCGACCAGGTGAAGCAGGAAGTGCTGGCGCAGGCCAAGCAGGAGCGCTGGGGCGACCCCGGCACGCTGCCCGACTGGCTCGACCGCCTGCATTTCGAAGGCGACCTGCGCATGCGCCTGGAGCAGGACCTGTTCGACAAGAACAACGCCCCCGGCTCGTTCTTCCAGCAGCAGAACGTCAACTCCGCCACCGGCCCCACCTACGGCGTCGACCTCACCAACACCACCGACGACCGTACCCGCCTGTCGCTGCGCGCGCGTTTCGGCTTCACCACGCAGATCGGCGACACCGTCTCCGGCGGCTTTCGCCTGGCCACCGGCAGCCTCACCTCGCCCGCTTCCACCTCGCAGACCCTGGGCGCCTCCAACAACAACTTCAACCGCTACACCGTGGGCCTCGACCGCGGCTACCTGCGCTGGGAGCCCTACAAGTGGCTGAGCCTCACCGGCGGCCGCATGCCCAACCCGTTCTTCAGCACCGACCTGATCTGGGCCGAAGACCTCGCCTTCGACGGCATCGCCGCGACGGTCAAGACCAACTTCAGCGACAAGGCGCTGGGCTATGTCACCGGCGGCGCCTTCCCGCTGGCGGAAAACGGCTCCAACAAACTGGACAAGTGGCTCTACGGCCTGCAGGGCGGCGCCGAATGGGAGATGTCGCCGACGACCCGCTTCAAGGTCGGCGTGGCGCAGTACATCTTCCAGAACTACGAAGGCACGCCGTCGGCGTTCGGCTCCTCGCAGTTGCCGAACTACGCCAACAGCCAGTACGGCACCAACGTGCGCCAGAAGGGCAACTCGCTGTTCAACATCATCGACCCGGCGCTGCAGACGGGCACCAGCACCGCCCCGCCGGTGTGGGCGCTGATGTCGCGCTTCAAGCCGCTCAACCTCACCGCCACGGTGGACCTGTCCCAGTTCGACCCGGTGCACGTCATCTTCACCGCCGATTATGTGAAGAACGTCGGCTTCGACCGCAACGAAATCCGCAATCGTACCGGCATCGACCTCGAACCCAAGACCGCCGGCTACCAATACCGCCTGGCCGTCGGCATGCCGCAGATGGACCACAAGGGTGACTGGCAGGCCTTCGGCATCGTGCGCCAGCTCGAACGCGATGCGGTCGTCGACGGCTTTACCGACACCACCTGGCACCTGGGCGGCACCAATTACCGCGGCTACAGCATCGGCGGCAGCTACGGGGTGGACCGCAACTCCTGGCTCACCTTGCGCTGGACCAGCACCAAGAGCCTGTCCGACACCAGCCTGAGCGGCCTGCCGCTGGATATCGACGTGCTGCAGCTCGACTTCAACGCGCGCTTCTAAGGGGATGGAATGAATTTTCGCCTGCGCCTGTCCGTCCTTATGATGCTGTGTGCCTGCCTGTGCGCCGCCCTCGCGCCTGCCGCGCAGGCCCAGGAAGATAAAAAAGCCGCGCGCGAGCGCGAGGCTTTGCGCCGCGTGCAGCAGGCGCTGCGCGACGCCGAGCAGGAAAACGCAACGCTGAAGGCAGACAAGGCGGCGCTGGAGCAAAAGCTTGCCGCCGCCACCGCGACGGCGCAAAAGCTGCCGGCCGCCGAAAAGGAATCGCAGGCCGCCAGTCAGCGCGCCGCCGCGCTCTCCCGCGAACTTGGCCAATCGCACCAGGCCAATACCGATCTGCAATCCAGGCTCGGTGACAGCAACGGCAAGCTGGGCAAGCTCGGCGAGGAACATACCGGCACCTTGCACACCCTGGCTTCGCGCGACGCGCAGATCAAGGCGCAGCAGACTACCCTGATGCAGGTGCGCACCGAGATCAAGGCCTGCGAAGACAAGAACCTCAAGCTCTACACCTACGGCGCGGAACTGATGCACCGCTATCGCGACAAGGGGCCATTCGAAGCCCTGCGCCAGGCCGACCCCGTCACCGGCCTGACCCAGGCAGGCATCGACAACGTGCTAGAGGAATACCGCGACAAGCTGGACAGCCAGAAAATCCGCCAATAGGCCTGCCCGCGCTTATAAAAAATTAACAATCCGGTCACGGATAGGTTACGCGGGCTGGCAAGAATTGCTTGAGGCTGTGCAAGGGGCCGCATGAGGCGGCATTGCACCGCCATGCAATCGCGCCTGCGCAGGGCGTCCCTTACTGGAGAACATCTTGGGAGTTTCCGCGGACCAGGGCCTGCCCGCAGCCCCGGAAGAGAGCAGCCTGCCCGATCCCGAGCACGTGGTGGAGACCGGGATCGCCGGCATTCCGGCCATCCATTCGGTATTCCAGCCCATTGTCCGTGCCGGCAGCGGCCAGCTCGAAGGCTACGAGGCGCTGACGCGCGGGCCGCTGGATTCACCGCTGCACCTGCCGACCGCGATTTTCGCCGCCGCCCGCGAGGCCGGCGAGGCGGTGAAAATGGAACTGCTGGCGATCGAAGTGGCCGCGCGCACCTTCGCCGACCTCGGGCTGCCCGGGCGGCTGTTCCTCAACATCTCGCCGCTTTCCTTCATCGAGCGCTCGCAGGACGCGCTGAAGGTGGCGCGGCGCCTGCGCAACATCGGCCTGCGCCCGGAGCGCATCGTCATCGAATTCACCGAAGGCGACCAGATCCGCGACCATGAAGAAATGCGCTGGGCCGTCACCAGCTTCCGCTCCCTGGGCTTCCAGATCGCGCTCGACGACCTGGGCGAGGGCTTCGCCAGTCTGCGCATGTGGAAAGAGCTGGAGCCGGAAATCGTCAAGATCGACCAGCATTTCATCCGCGACATCGATACCGACCCCTGGAAGCGCCAGTTCCTGCGCGCCGTGCAGGACATCGCCACCGTGGCGCAGACCCAGCTGGTGGCCGAAGGCATCGAGACCGAGGCGGAATACAAGGTGATCCAGGACCTGAAATTCCATTTCGCCCAGGGCTACTTCATCGCCCGGCCCTCATCGCACCCGCCGCGATCGGCCGGCGCCTGGGTCACCGGCATGGAGCGCGGCATCCAGCTCTATCCCGAGATCGCCGGCGCCGGCGACACCGGCACCACCGCCTACCAGCTGGCGGTGCGGGTCGAGGCCGCCTCGCCCGAGGAGACCGGGCAGCAGATCTACCAGCGCTTCGTCGAAGACGCCTCGCTGCACGCCGTGCCGGTGGTGAAAGACCGCAAGCCGATCGGCCTGATCTCGCGCTATGGCCTGATCGACCGCTTCGCCCGGCCGTTCCGCCGCGAGCTCTACGGCCACAAGTCCTGCACCGGCCTGATGAACCCCAGCCCCCTGGTGGTCGAGCACAACGTCAGCCTGCAGGAGATCGGCCAGCGCCTGACCGCCAGCGGCAGCGGCTACGACGTCGCCGACGGCTTCATCATCACGCAAGACGGTTTGTACGTCGGCGTGGCCACCGGCCAGGGCTTCCTGCGCGAACTCACCGAATTGCAGATCCGCACCGCGCGCTACGCCAACCCGCTGACGCTGTTGCCCGGCAACGTGCCGATCACCCTGCACATCCAGCGCCTGCTGGAGGCACGCCTGGACTTTCGCGTCTGCCACGCCGATCTCGACTACTTCAAGCCCTTCAACGACCTCTACGGCTACCAGCGCGGCGACGAGATGCTGCAGATGGTGGCCAAGGTACTGCTGGCCTGCGCCGACCGCGGCTGCGACCTGGTGGGCCACATCGGCGGCGACGACTTCATCATCATCTTCCAGAGCACCGACTGGATCGAGCGCATCGACGCCGCCCTGGCGCAATTCGGGGCCGAGCGCCTTGCCCTGTTTTCCCCGGAAGACATCGAGCGCGGCGGCTTCATGTCGCTGGACAGGCGCGGGCAGCCGCAGTCCTTTCCCCTCACCGCGCTGTCAGTCGGCGGGGTGGAGGTGCCGGGCGGCACGCTGGCCACCCAGCACGAGATTTCCGCGCGCGCCGGCGAAGCCAAGGCGCAGGCGAAAAAGGAAACCGGCAGCAATCTGTTCATCGACCGCCGCGCCTGGGGCAGCAAGGGCGGCGGCAAGACCTTCGGGCGCGTGGTCGATGCGCCGGTCGATACGCCGCGCTAGAGGCGCTCGATCAAGCGCCCCTTCCCGGCGTCTCCCGCAGCCGGCTAGCGCCTGGGCGCGGAATGTTCCTCGGCGTTGATGACGCTCTGGATCCATTTGCGGTAGGCGTATACCACCTGGCCGCCGGCGCCCGTGCCAAAGCGCCCCATGGCGGTGGCGCCCGGCGAGAGGAATTTCACGAAGGTGTTGACCCCGGCGATCTTCCAGGCGCCATGCTCGCGCACGAACGCCGGGCTGCCGGAATCACCGCTGGCGAAGGTGGTCTCGACCGCGTTGCCCAGGGTCTTGCCGCCCATCTCGTTGAGGCTGCCCGGTTCGCCGTCGAAATCGATCAGGAAAATCTCGTTCGCGCCGCTACCCTCGTCATCCACCACGAAGGCGTCGGCGCAGTTCTGCCCGACCCGCTTGACCGTCGGGTCGCGGTCGACCGAAACGCCGGTGCTGCCATTGCCGCTGGCGCCATAACCCACCATGGTGAGCACCGTGCCGGCCGCCAGCGGCTCGTCCGCAAGGCCGTACACCGGTACCCCGGGCGGCGCATCGTGGGCCAGCTCCAGTACCGCGATGTCGTCGTTGAGATTGGGCGTGTTGTAGCCGATGTAATCCGGATGCTTGAAGGCGCGGGCGATGGGGATGCGCGTGGCCTCCGGTCCGAGGTTGAGGTTGAACGTCGCCTTCGCGACATCCGGGCCGACCGGCGCGACATGCCCGGCGGTGAGCACGAAGCGCCGGCCGATCAGCGCGCCCGAATAGGTGCCGCCGCTGAAGGTGATGCTGCCCACCCCCGCCCACGGTGAATCCGGCCGGTTCGGGTCGACGCGCGCGGCCGGCGTATCGGGGTAGGCGCCGGCCATCAGGGCAAACGCGGGGGCGCGGCGCGCTGCCAGGGGCAGGCAGGCACCGAACATGAAACGGCGGCGGGAGAGCATGGGCGGGAGGTGCTGCGCACGGCGGATGGGCCTGCCACGCTACGTTGCGTATGTTGCATTTGCGTGACGCCAACCATAGTCCGCCGGCGCTATGGAGGGGGCCGATTGATTAACGCGCAAGACATGTGCGGCTGCGAACATGCGGGGCCGCCCGGGGTCAGGTCCCGGGGCGCAGCCGCCGCCAGCGTCTACCCATCCATCAACGGCGTCCAGTGCAAAAGATCTTCCCACTAGTTCGTCCCACGGTCGCGGCCTACGCGGGTCCGTTCGTGTGCTACCTGGTGTTCCTGGCCATTCGCACCCAGTTCGATGCCGGGCAGGGCGCCGCGTTCCGCTGGATCTATGGCGTGCAGGTCACCCTGGTCGCGTTGGTGATGATCGCCTGCCGCGGCTATTACGCCGAACTGCGCGCCGCCTGGCCGAAGTGGCAGGTATGGGCGCTGTCGGCGTTGTGCGGCGTCATCGTGTTCGTGCTGTGGATCAACCTCACCCTGCCGTGGATGAAAATGGGCGAGGCCGCGGGCTATTCGCCGTTGCGCGCCGACGGCAGCATCGACCTGCTGCTTGCCTCCACCCGCCTGATCGGCGCGGCGCTGATCGTGCCGCCGATGGAGGAACTGTTCTGGCGCTCCTTCGTGATGCGCTGGATGGTGGACCGCGATTTCCTGCGCGTCGATCCGCGCGCCGTCACCGGCTTCGCGCTGGTGGGGGTGTCGCTGGTGTTCGGCCTGGAGCACGACCTCTGGTTCGCAGGCCTGGTGGCCGGGCTGGCGTACGGCTGGCTCTATATGCGCACCGCTTCGCTATGGGCGCCGATTTTCGCGCACGCGGTGACCAACGGCCTGCTCGGCGTCTGGGTGCTGATGTACGCGCACTGGGAATTCTGGTAGACGCATGCGCAAGACGAGACTGACCGGCGCGCGTTCCGCCGCCTGGACACGCGCCAGCTTGATCCTGCTGGGCTGCGTGCTCGCGCCGGCGGCAGAAGCGCGCGAGGGCAACGTCTTCACGCCCTACGCCAACGCCAGCGTCACCTACGACGACAACCTGTTCCGCATTCCCGCCGGCCTCGACGTCTCCACCCTGAGCGGCAAGAGCCAGCGTGGCGACATGATCACCTCGACCCAGGAAGGCCTGCGCGGCGACCGCTACCTCGGGCGCCAGCGCCTTACCTTCGACGCCAGCATCAACCAGGCACGCTACCGCACCTACACCTATCTCAACGCCGACCTGGTGAATGCCTCCGGCACCTGGGCCTGGCAGCTCGGCCATAATCTCTCCGGCGAGATCGGCAGCGAATACCTGCAATCGCTCACCGGCTTTTCCGACGTGCGCTCGGTGGACCGCAATGTCACCAGCGTGCGCAACGACCGCGCCACGCTGGATTACCAGCTGCATCCCGACTGGCACCTATTGGGCGGCCTGTACCAGACGGTAGTGGAAAACAGCGCCACCTCGCACACCGGCGGCGACTTCACCACCCAGGCGGCCGAAGCCGGCGGCAGCTTCACGCCATCTTCCGGCAACCATATCGCGCTGCGCGCCCGTTATACCAAGGCGAGCTATCCGAATCAGCAATTCATCTTCGGCGTGCCGGTGTCGAACGACTTCGACGAGAGCACCGCCAGTGTCGATTTCTACTGGCAGCCGCACGGCCTTTCGCAGGTCTCGGGCCTTCTGGCCTACGCGCGGCGCCACTATGCCGACCTGGCGCAGCGCGATTACAACGGCCCCACCGGCAGCCTTAACTGGCTCCTGCAGGCCACCGGCAAGACCCAGCTTTCCCTGGGCGTCAAGCGCGAGATCGGCGCCTTCTTCGACGTCACCGACAACTACATCCTCACCGACAGCGAAACGCTCGGCGCCACCTACCAAGCCACCCCGAAGACGCAGGTGCAGGCGCGCTTCGACCACCGGGTGCGGCGCTTCCTCGGCGATCCCGGATTTTTCATCGCCGGCACCCAGCGCCGCGTCGATACCTCCAACACCGCCTCGCTTACCGTGAACTACGACGTCGCCTGGCCGGTGCGCATCAGCGCCACCTTGGCGCGCGACCTGCGCAGTTCCACCGCTGCCGGTTTCGCCTACGCCGACACCTCGGCGATCCTGTCGCTTCAGTTCACCTGGTGAGCGGCCAGCGCCTCCGACATGGCGCGTTCCAGGTCGGCCTGCGCCAGGGCGCCGGCGACGTGCCGGCCGTTGGAGAGCACCAGCGTGGGGGTGGCCTGCACGCCCACGCGCTCGCCCAGCTGGTGGTTACGCGTCAGCGCAGCGGTGTCGCAAGTGCCGGGATTGCTCACCATCCTGCCGTCGCGCATCCAGTCGCTCCAGGCGCGCGTGCGGTCGGGCGCGCACCATAGCGCCTTGGCCTTGATCACCGAATCTTCCGACAGGATGGGATAGAGGAAGACGTAGACCGTGGTGTCCTTCAGCTGCGTCAGCGTGTGCTCCAGCGCCTTGCAATAAGGGCAGTTGGGGTCGGAGAAATAGGCCAGGCGGCGGCTGCCGTTGCCGTTCACCATTTTGATGGAATCTTCCAGCGGCAGCTTGTCGAAGTCCAGCGCGGTCAGTTCGCCGATGCGGGTCTCGCTCAGGTTCTCCAGCGACTTGCCGTCCAGCACCGGGCCGGCAAAGATATAGCTCACCGCCGCGTCGGTATACAGGAGCTGGTCGCCGACACGCACTTCGTAAAGGCCGAAGTAGGGCGACTTCATCACCGAAGCGATGCTGCGGCCCTTGCGCAGGCGCGGCGCCAGCTTGTCGCGAATGCCGGCCTCCGCGCTGCCGGCGGGCGCCGCCTGCACCGAGTATTGCTGTGCCCAGGCGGGCGCGCCTGCCAGGAGCAGGGCCAGCGAAGCGGCGAGCGGGCCGATCAGGCGCCGTGCCGGCGCGGGTTTGCGAAAGGAAAAAATCAGGTTCATGAGGTCACCGGCGAAGCATGGCGCGGCGGCAGGCTTGCCGCCGCGAATTCGCGCTTGATTGTCCGTACGCTTTTCTACCTTGATATTGGAGGGGGGGCGGCACGCATGAGCCGAACAGACCATGCCGGATGCGTCCGGCGCCGGGCATGCCGCTTGCGCGGGCGGTTTCGCGTGCGGGAGGGCGATCCGTGGGGCGTGCGCGAGGGGGCGAGCCTAGGAGTTCGAACTATGCCGCTAGTCCGCAAGGATCATCAATGTGAATTGATGCACGGGGGATGCATGTCACGCGGCGACCCTATTCTCGCATCGCCCTTGAGATCGCCGACAAGCAGCCGTCGTCCTTGGGGCGTTTGACCAACCACCAATCAGCCTACCCAACGGGGACTCCATGAAACTGCTCAAGACGTTCGTACTTTCGACCGCGCTGGCGCTCGCGCCGCTGGCTGCGCATGCCGAAAACTTCAACTTCTCCTACAACTTCGATGCCAACAGCACCAGCGATGCGACGCCGATGTCGGTCACCGGTTCGTTCAGCGGCACTGTCGTGGGTTCGCTGATCGAAAACATCAGCAACTTCTCCGTTTCCCTGAACGGCACCGCCTTCACCGGCACGCTGCTGGGCGCCGGCTGGAACGGCACCGCCTTCGACAACAGCGTCGCCCCGGTGCTCTCCTCGGACGTCTCGCTGGACAACTTCTACTTCGCCGACACCACCGCCACCGACCCGAACTACAACAACCTCTTCTGGTTCAAGGGCGGCGAGATTTTCGCGGTCAACTTCAACGCCGACGGCTTCCCCACCGCCGATGAGACCGCCATCGCCTCCAAGTGGTCGGTCAACACCGTGCCGGTCCCCGAGCCCTCCACCTATGCCCTGCTGCTCGCAGGCCTGGGCCTGATGACCATGGTCGCGCGCCGCCGCTCGCAGCGCTGATCCGTCAACCAATAACGAACCTATCCCTGAGAGTTCAACATGCGTAAACAAGCCATGCAAAAAGCCGCGTTCCGCGTCTCCACCATCACCGCCGCTGTTGCCGGCGCGCTGTTCGCCACCTCCGCCTTCGCCGCCATCAGCGTCAAGGGCGTGGTCGCGGGTAGCTACTTCACCGCCCCGGTCAATTCCGACAGCCCGGCGCTCGCCACCCCCTCCAACACCGTCGCCTCGACCTACGCCGGCGCCAAGGTGTGCTTCGACCTGAACGACAACGCCGCTTGCGATGTCGGCGAGCCCGTCACCATCAGCAAGGCCGATGGGTCCTTCCTGCTGTCCTCGCGCACCGTGGCCCCGCTGGTCGCCGAGATCTCCACCGCCGCCACCAACGGCGGCCACGCCGTGACCCAGCGCCTGGTACTGCGCCTGCCGGCCGACGGCATCGTCGCCCCCTCGGTGGGCGTGCCCGCCAGCGTCGCCGTGACCCCGCTCTCCACCGAAGTGGCGCGGATCATGGAAGACGACAGCAGCGACTTCAACGCCGCCTCGCAAAAGCTCGCCGGCCGCCTGGAAATGCCGGTTGAAGACGTGCTGAGCGACACCAACAAGGTGGCGGCCGAGAACCTGCCCGACCTGCTGTCCGAGTCCGAAGTCCTGACCGACCGCTTCGGCTTCGCCGCCAAGTCGCAGGACCGTGGCGACGCCGGCTTTGCCACCGTCAAGGCCGCGCAGCAATCCGCGATGAACATCGAAGGCATCCCGCGCTACGACCATATCTTCGTCGTCATGCTGGAAAACAAGGCCACCTTGTCGATCAAGAACACCGCCTATGCGCCGAAGATCGTCTCCTGGCTGAACCGCGGCAACCAGTTCACCACCTACTTCGCCACCGGCAACCCCTCCGAGCCGAACTACACGGCCCTGGGCGCCGCCGACGACTTCGGCATCACCGACGACAACCAGTGGAACTGCGGCGCCACCGGCGCCAACGCCACCCGCGACGTCGAGCCGACCAAGACCCAGCCGGGCCTGGCCAACTCGCCCTTCACCTCGCCCTGCGCGCAGGCGACCAACCACAACATCACCGGCGCCCCCAACCTGTTCAACGCGCTGACCGCGCACGGCATGCAGTGGCGCACCTACAGCGAATCGATGAACCCGGGCCAGGACTTCCGCACCGACTCGATCGCCGATGCCACCGTCGCCGCGGCTGACCACGTCTACGCGCCGGGCACCGCCGGCAACAACACCACCACGATCGGCGACGCCACCAACCTGCTGGCTTTGCCGGCCGGCCTGTACAAGACCAAGCACCACCCCGGCATGGCTTACCAGAATGTGCGTAGCGCGCCCGAATTCAAGGCCAGCAACCGCACCCTGGGCGGCGGTCAGTGGGACAGCGTGCTCCTGAACAGCACCAAGTACACCGTGCCGCAAGGCTATAGCCTGGACCAGTTCGGCGACGACATCCAGAGCGGCGACGTCGGCCAGATCAACTTCGTGGTCCCCGACCAGTGCGACGACATGCACGGCATCGGCGTGGCCGGCAGCAAGGGCACCGCCAGCGACTGCTCTTCGGTGGCCAACAACTTCGGCGGCACCACCGGCGGCGCCATCATCACCCGCGGCGACAACTACGTCGACGGCTTCATGAACCGCCTGACCGCTTCGCCCCTGTGGCAGAACCAGAACAAGCGCATCGCCGTCGTCCTGATGTTCGACGAAGGCAACGCCACCTCCGGTTTCAACTCCTGCTGCGGCTGGAACGCGGGCAAGCTCGCCACCACCGCCCCGCTGAAGCAGAACGCGGACGGCACGTTCTCGCGCGACACCTCGGTGGCGGGCTACGGCGCCGGCAACCGCGGCCACGGCAACTCGATCTTCGGCGTGATCACCAACCAGACGAACGCGCCGAAGGGCATCTCGGACTCCGACGCCTATAGCCACTTCTCGTTCGTGCGTACCCTGCAGGACATGTTCGGCCTGGCCGACCCGGCGCAACCCGGTTCGTACATGAACCGCTCGAAGTACACCGAGTCGTTCATCTCCGCCAACATCCTCAACCTGCCGGAATTCGCCGGTAGCGCGGACACGCATTTCGACGCCGTGCGTCCGATGAATCACCAATATGTCATCCCGGCGGCCTACACTGCCAAGCAATCCAATGACATCGCCACCCCGGCGCAAGTCGGTCCGGACGGCAACCAGATCAACGTCTGGGCGCTGAAGTAAGGCGGTAGGCAGTCATCGATTCGCGGCGGCGCTTTTCGCCCCGCGGACCGAGCGGCCGCCGCGAGGTGTTCGGGCACGCAGCTTGTGCCCGGGCATCGCGCGGCGGCCGATTTTGCTTCACATATCCATAAAGGAAAGCATCATGGGGGAAAGCCGCTCGATCATCCGCGCCATCCTGCGCGCGTCTTTCCCGCTGGCTGCCCTGCTCTGTCTTGCGTGCGGCGCCGCTTCGGCGCAGGTGCCCGGCCAGCCGCTGGCGCAGGCCGTGCCGCTCACCCTGAAGGCGCAGGTCGGCAAGCGCATGTTCTTCGACACCGCGCTCTCCGGTTCCGGCAAGATGTCCTGCGCCACCTGCCATGACCCGAACAACGCCTACGCGCCGGCCAACAATCTCGCCGTACAGCTGGGCGGCCCCAGGCTCAATCTCGCCGGCACGCGCGCGGTGCCCTCGCTGCGCTACAAGGAAGTCACCCCCGCCTACGCCGACCTCGCCGACAATCCCGACGGCGTCAGCCCACCCGGCCCCGGCGGCGGCCTGATGCAGGACGGCCGTGCCGAGAGCCTCGCAGCGCAGGCCAGCATGCCGCTGCTCGCCGCCAATGAAATGGCCGCCAAAAGCCCGGCGGAAGTGGCCGCCAAGCTGAAGAAGTCCGATTACCGCGACCTCTTCCTGCAGGCCTTCGGGCCCGATGCCTTCAGCGATCCGCAAAAAACCTTCAGCGCCGGCATGGCCGCGCTCGAAGCCTTCCAGCTGGAAGACGACAGCTTCCATCCCTACACCAGCAAGTACGATCTTTACGCCAACAACAAGATCGGCGGCGACCTGACGGCAGCGCAAGCGCGCGGCATGCGCGTCTTCCTCGACCCCGAAAAAGGCAACTGCTTCGCCTGCCATTACAGCGGCGCCGGCATCAAGGGCAGCACCGCGATGTTCAGCGACTATTCCTTCTCCGCCATCGGCGTGCCGCGCAACCACGAGATTCCCGCCAACCGCAAGGCCGCCTATTACGACCTCGGCATCTGCGCGCGCGACGACCACCAGGGCCGGAAGAACGAACAGTACTGCGGCATGTTCAAGACGCCGACCTTGCGCAACGTCACTACCCGCAAGGTGTTCTTCCACAACGGCCGCTTCAAGAACCTGGCGGAGGTGCTGCGCTTCTACAACACGCGCGATACCGACCCCGAACTCTGGTACCCCAAGGTGAACGGCCGCGTGCAGAAGTTCGACGACCTGCCCGCCGCCTACCGTGAAAACATCGACAAGCAGGGTCCGCTCGATGGCCGCAAGCCCGGCAGCAAACCGCCGATGACCGACGAAGACCTGAAGGACCTCGAAGCCTTCCTGGGCACCTTGAACGACGGCTATACCACCAGCCCGGAATACAAGGCAGCAGTGCAGCACCACGCCGAACTGCAGGCGCAGGCAAAAGCAAACAAGTAGGCCGGGCACCTCCGGCATCCCCATCACCCCCCATCAAACATCAAGGAGAAAGCAGCACCATGAAGGCGAGCCACACTCTCGTCGCAGGCGCGTTGGCCCTGTTCGCCGTTGCGGCGCAGGCCGCGCAGCCGGCCGCGCCCACTCGCGCCGCAATGACGGCGGCGCTGAAACAATATCTCGCCAAACGCGGCGACCTTTGCATCGGCCGCTACGACTGGCCGATCGACGTGCCGGTCGCCGAGTTCGCCGAGGCCACGCGCGACACCTTGCAACTGCCGACGATGGAAAATGCCGGCCTGTTGAGTTCATCGACCCTGACGGTGGAGCGCGCCGAGGGCGAGGACGACGCCAAGCAGGTCAAGCAGGTCGAGGTGCGGCGCTACGAATTGACGCCGGAAGGCCGCAAGTTCTACCTCAAGCGCCAGATGGTCAGCGGCGGCCCCGGTGGCACCCCGGTGCAGCACGCAGGCGACTTTTGCGCCGGCCAGCTGACGCTGGACAAGGTCGTGTCGTGGCAAAAGCCGGTGCAGAAGGACAGCCACGAAGAGACTACCGTCTCCTATACCTATCACATCAACGCCTATTCCTGGGCGCGAGACGAAGACCTGCAAGGCGTCTTCCCCATGGTGGAGCGCGTGGTCAACGGCGACCGCAAGCTGGAACTGCAGCAGCGCATGCGCCGCGTCGGCAGTCAATGGGTTGCCGTGCAGATCTGGGAAAAGTGATTGCCGGCCGAGGCGCGCCGCGGTGCGCTTCACGCCACCTCAGGCCGAACGGAAGGGCCGCTCGCGCATCCACTTGGTGAGCGCCCATTTCTCGCCCGCGCGCACCGGCGCGCCGGCGTGCACCGATAGCGGGTCCACCTGGCCGAGGCTATTGGCGTACTCGAAATACACCGCGTTGCCCGGGCGCGGCGCCACCGCCAGGCCCAGCTCGGGAAATACTGTCTCGCCGCCGTCTTCCACCTCGTTGAGATAGACCACCAGGGTGCTGGCACGCTGCCCGCTGCGCGCCAGCGATTCACGGTTGGCCGCGTTCACCGGGTTGAGAAAATCGAAATGCGGCGTGCTTTGCGCGCCCGGCCCGTAGCGCAGTACCTGCAGGCCTTCGCCGTGCGCCAGCGGCATTTGCATCAGCGCGGAAATGCGTTCGTCCAGTTTGGCGATCAGCGGGTTTTCGCACAGCGCGAAAAACATGCCCTCGCTGTCGCGGTATTCCGCTGGCTGGTCTTCACCGGTGGCGGGGTCCACCACCGTCGAAGGGGTCAGGCGCCCGCGCGCCGCCTCGATCACCTGCGCGCACTCCTCGGCGGAGAGCACGCCTTCGAGCACCGCCAGCACCGGCTGCTCAAGGCGCGTCAGCACCCGCACCTCGCGGTCCGGCGTGGAAACACGCGTGCCCGGCGGCAAGCGTGGCGTCTCGTATTGATAGCCGGCCGGCGCCGCCTCGAACTCCACCGCGTCCACCGGCGGCGGCAACCCGGCGCGCATCGCCTGCTGGAACGCGCCCAGCAGCCCCTGCGCGATCTCCGGCTTGAAACCTTGCCCCAGCATCGCGGCGATCAGGTCGGCCTCGGCGCAGCCGCGCGAAAGATTGTGCGACAGCCATTGACGGAATTCAGCGGAATAAGCGACGCGCATGGGGAACGGTAGAGTCAAAAAGGCGCGCCGACTATAACCACGCCGCATGACACGCCGTTTAACGCCGCGGTGCACCAGCCCGCCCGCAGCGGCGAAGTCTGTTTGCCGATAGAATTTTGCAGGCCATCCAGAAGCCGGAGACATCATGCACGCCCGCACCAAGCCCGAAAGCACATTCACCATCCGCAAAGCCGCCGGCGCCCTCGGCGCCGAAGTGTCGGGCATCGACCTGGCGCAAGACACCGGCGAAGCCACCACGCGGGCCCTGCGCGCCGCCTGGCTGGAACACGGCGTGCTGTTCTTCCGCGACCAGAAGATGGACTCCGCCCAGTTCCTCGCCTTCGCCCAGCGCTTCGGCGAAGTGATCGAATACCCCTTCGTCAAGGGCCTGGACGAATGCCCGCTGATCATCCCGGTGGTCAAGCTGGAGCACGAGCGCCACAACTTCGG
>DASYEQ010000159.1:0-24062 GCA_036498945.1 Burkholderiales bacterium
CTATTCGCCGAAGCGGATCACCAGGCGGGTGTCGGGGTCGAGCGCGGACATGCCGCTGAGGTAGACGGAGGCGCGGCGCAGGGAGCGTTCGAGGTTTTGCTGCAATTCCTCGCGGTCGCCTTCGGCGCGCACGATGCGCAGCAGGTTGCCGATGGCAAAGGCCCATTCTTCGATGGCTTCGATCAACAGGCCGCGGGCGATGGCGATCTGCCGGGTGGTGAGGGCGCATTCGGCGCCGGTTTCCTGCCAGGTGGAAAGGTGCGTCCAGGCGAATTTGACGAGGCGCACTTTGCTGTTCACCTCTTCGAGGCCCTGGATCAGCGGCAGGCCGCTGGTGTTGTCGTCTGGTTGCATGGCTGAAGGCGTTGCGCTGGGATGCCTGCAGATTGCCGGCTTTTCGCGTGCCGGCGCATCGGGCGTGCTCCTATTGTCGAGTCAGCGCTTTCTCCTGTGCTTTGTGTCAGGTGGGAGGCAGGGTGCTTGCGGCCGGGCGGAAAGCGAAGGGTGGGGGCGCGGCTTGCGTAGGCAAGGCGGGTTGGCGCGCCGTTCAGGGCGACTTCCTACAGGGTATTCGGCATTGGCCGACAGCGCGCGGCCAGCGGTGTGGGTCAGCATGGTGCAGCGGTGGCACCGTGTTCCCGCTACCCCCAATAGAGCCTGGCGGACGTGCGCCGCCGGCGAAGAAAACCGGCGGCCGTGCCCGCTTGAGGAGCTTCACATGAACAAGACCTTGATGTTCCTGCCCGCGCTGGGCCTGACCGCGGTTTTCGCCTGCGCCGCGCCGCCGGCCCGGGCGGAGTTGTTCGACCAGGACGCCAGCGTGGCGCCGGGGGCGGCGATTGCCTCGTCAGACGTGCGCTGGATGGAAAAGGCGGTGCGCGCGCAGGCGGCGCAGGTGGAGGCGGGCAAGCTGGCGCAGGCGCAGGGCCAGAGCGGGCAGGTGCGCGACCTGGGCGGGAAGCTGGCGGCGGCGAATGCGAGGCTGAGCGAGGAGCTGACCGCGCTGGCGACGCGCAAGCAGGTGGTGCTGCCGAACCAGCCGGATGCGGCGCATCGCGACGAGTTGCGTAAGCTGGCGGGCATGCGGGCCGCCGATTTCGACCGCGAGTATTTCAATTCGTCCGGCTTGAAGGACAACGAGGAGACGGCGAAACTGTGCGCCGACGGCATCGACGATCTGAAGGACGCGGACCTGAAGGCGTATGCGGCGCGCACGCTGGCGGCGCTGAAGCGGCAGCATGCGCTGCTGCGGGCGGTGGTGGTGGTGCAGCAGTAGGGGGGGCGCGTCTGCTCCAAAAACAAAAAAGGCCCCGCAAGGGGCCTTTTTTGTTTTGAGCCGCGAGGCTCAGGCGATCTGGATGTTCGACGCCTGCAGGCCCTTGGGGCCCTTCTTGGTTTCGTAGGTCACCTTCTGGTTTTCCTTCAGGGACTTGAAACCTTCCGAACGGATTTCGGAGAAATGCGCGAACAGGTCGTCACCGCCCGCATCCGGGGTGATGAAGCCGAAGCCCTTGGCATCGTTGAACCACTTGACAGTACCGTTTTCCATGATTTTCCTGACTTGATAAAGTAAATAGGCGTATTCGCCCGGAGGCGCTGATCAAGAAAGGAGAATCACACAGGTGAAGTGCCGAAACGGCGACCGCAAAAATGAAAAACCGACACTTAGCTTGACAAACGCAGGCGAAGTATACAGGAATGCGCGGCCGTGTGGAACTGTCGTGATGCGGGGGTGTCGCGGGCCATTTTCACGGCGCGTTTGGCGCCGCCGTGGGTGGGGCGGAAGCTCTTCGCCGCGGCGGCGGATTGAAGCCGGCGTGATTGCGCGTCAGCTCGCCAGCCCGAGGATGCGCGCCGCATTTCCCCCGGCTACATGCGCCAGTTGCTCCCCCTCCAGCCCGCACGATTTCAGCCACGCCACCGGGTCTTGCTCGCCGACCGGGTAGTCGCTGCCCATGACGATGCGCTCGGTGCCGACGCGCTCGATCAGCACCTTCAGCACGGCGGGGTCGTAGACGCAGGAGTCGTAGTAGAAGCGCTTGAGGAAGGCGCCCGGGCTTTGGCCTTCCATGTTGCGCACGGTGTCGGGGCGGTTGGCGGTGTTGCGGTCCATCCGGCCCATGTAGTGGGGGAAGTAGCCGCCGCCGTGGGCCATCACCACGTTGACGTCCGGAAACCTGGTCATCACGCCTTCGTAGATCAGGGAAGCCATGCACTTGGTTTCCTCGATCGACTGGCCGGCGGAGTTCCACAGGGCGTAGCGCTGGAACCAGGGGTCGCGCACGCCTTCGGGGTGGACCCAGGCGGTGAGGCGGCGTTCGTTCATCGCGGCCCAGAAGTCGTGGAACACCGGGTCGCCGAGGTAGATGCCGTTGTAGCTGGAGGAGAGGTTGGCGACTTTCAGGCCCAGGCCCTGCGCGCGCGCCAGTTCGGCCAGGGCGAGCTGGGTGTCCTGCATCGGCAGCACGAAGCTGCCGATGAAGCGGGTGGGGTGGTCGGCGACCCAGGCGGCGGCCTGGTCGTTGCAGAGCCGGCAGAGCTTGAGGTCGGTGGCAGCGTCGGCCCAGGAGGTGCCCTGCAGGACGGTGGAGGAGGTGATGACCGCCATGTCGATGCCGCGCGCGTCCATGTCGGCGAGTTCGGCGAGAGGGTCGAACAGGCGCTCCATCAGCGCGGCGGCGCCGGGGCGCGGGGCCTTGGCCGGGGTGGCGCCGAAACCGGTGAAGACGGTCTTGTTGGTGGAGGCGGCGAAGACTTCGCGCTCCAGCATGTGGGCGTGGAAGTCGATGACCGGCGGGCGGGTGGGAGCGGTGGACATGGCAGTCGGGCGGTAGGGTTGCGGCCGGGCAGGCGCCGGGTGATGCGGGAAATTATATATACTTTCTGAACATGTTCGATAATATACATACTTTGCGGCTGGCCGGCGTACATGGTAGGGCGTCCGGCCTGACCGGATAAGCCGGTGGCGGCGCCCTGGGTGGCGCCGGTGCATTTCATTTGAGGAGACAAGCGATGTTCCCATTCAGCCCGGCGCAGCGTTGCGCGCGCATGTTGGCAATCACTTTCGCCGGGGTGGTCTCGGCTTGCAGTGGCGCGGCGGCAGCGGCGCAGGCGTACCCGGCCAGGCCGATCCACCTCATCGTCGGCCAAGGGGCGGGCGGCGGTATCGACACCCTGGCGCGCCTGGTCGGCATGCGCATGGCGCAGGGCCTGGGCCAGCCGGTGATCGTGGAAAACAAGGCGGGGGCGGCGGGCATCATCGCCAGCGAGTTCGTCGCCAAGGCGCCGGCCGACGGCTACACGCTCCTGATGGCGCCGATCGGCAACATGGTGTTCGTGCCCCTCCTCAGGACCAAGCTGCCCTATTCGCCGACCAAGGACTTCACGCCGGTCTCGATGGTGGCGACATTTCCGCTGCTGCTGGTGGTCAACGCCAGGACGCCGGTGAAAAACGTGCGCGAGCTGGCCGCCTACATGAAGGCCAACCCGGCGAAGTCGAACTACGGCGGCTCGGGCGCGGCGTTCCAGTTCCCGGTCGAGCTGTTCCGGCTGCAGACGGGCGCGAGCGGCGAATTCATCCAGTACAAGAGCATGGGCGAGACCATCACCGCGGTGATCGCCGGCGACCTGCTGATGTCGATGGTCGATACCGGCCCCGCCACCGGGCCGCTGGCCGACGGCCGCCTGCGTGCGCTGGCCGTCACCTCGCACGCGCGCCTGCCGGCGCTGCCGGCGGTGCCGACGATGGCGGAAGCCGGCATGCCGCAACTGGAAATGCGCTACTGGGCCGGCGTGTTCGGCCCCGCCGGGCTGCCAAGCGAGGTGACCAGGCGGCTGGAAGCGGAGGTCAACCGCGTGGTCAAGCTGCCCGAGGTGGGCGCGGCGATGACGGCGATCCAGGTGACGCCGGCGGGCAGCACGTCCGAAGAGTTGGGCAAGACGCTGGCCGCCGACCTGGCGCGCTGGCGCGAGGTGGCGCAAAAGGCGAACATCAAGCCGGTGGATTGATGGCGGTAATGCGCGGCGGCGTTGGGGGACTGCCGCCGCCGCGCGAACCCCGCTTGTGGCGGAGTGGTTGCCGCGCCTTAGCGCGCGGTCTGGTTGCGCTTGCGCGCGGCCGCGCCCAGGAGGGCCAGGCCGGCAAGCATCAGGGCATAGGTTCCGGGCTCGGGCACCGCGGCGGTGATCGCGGTGTATTGCAGGCTGAGGAAGCCGTTGCCGTTGAACGGCAGTTGCCAGCCCTGGCCGGGAATGGTGCTGAGGTAGGCGTTGCCGACGCCGAAACCGGAGGCGTCGGCCGCGGTCTGGGTGCGCGAGAGCTGCAGGCCGGTTACCGAGGGGTCGCTGCTGGTCAGGTAGGCGATGTACCTGGTATTGGCGTTCAGGTTCAGGCCGAGGTTGTCGAACGCGATGGTGGTGTAGCCGCCGGTCGGGTTGAAGGTCTCGACGGCCGTGCCGGTGGTGAATAGCGCCGGCCCGACCGCGTTGGTGGCCTGGTTCATCGCGTTGGTGCCGGGGTTCCACTGCGCGATATTCAGTTGCAGGGAAGCCGTGGCATCGCCCAGCGCATAGAAGCTGAAAGACGACAGCATCGAGGCCGAGGCCAGGGAGAACACCTCGCCGACCTTGGGCGAATCGCCGCTCGGGTTGGCCGCGTTGCCGAAGGAGACGAACGGCGAGCCGGTGTTGGCGCCGCCCGGCACGTTGGTGTAGGTGGCGGCGGAAGCGCTGCCGGCAAACGCCAGCAGGAGGCCGGCCAGCACCTTGAGTTGAAACGCTGATTTGGACATGGTTTTTTTCCTGTATATGGGGTGACGGTAGGGGAGCTCGCGGGTGAAGGAAACGCGAAAAAGCGAGGCTCCACGCCCAAGTCTGGGCGCGTGCTATGTCAGGGATGGAGGCGCACGACTACGCCGGGCGTAGTGCGCGCGGCTCAGGGAGGACTAGGCGCGGACCTGTGGTGGACGCGTAAGGGAGCGGCCATAAGCGCGTGCCGACGAGGAGCGCCGCCGTGCGCGATGCTCGCGCACGGCGCGCCTGTCAGCAGCGGGCCGGCAGGCATGAAGGGGGGCGCGTAAGCACGGCGGGCGTGGCGGCGAGGCCGCGGAAAACCGCCCATGGCCCGAACGGGCCGGGCGCCTGTCATCGAAATGCACGTGCGCGGCACGCGTCGCCGCGCCGCGGCTCGTGCTTCAGTTCCTGGCGGGCCCGTCTTTGGCCGGCTTGTCGCCCAGGCTGGCGAAGCAGGTGAAAAAGACCTTGCGAATGGTGGCTTCGACTTCGGTGTCGCTCTTCGCCTGGTAGACCAGGCGCACCGCCTGCTCGACCAGCTGGTGGGTCTTGGCCGGCGTGCCGGCGCGCAGGTCGCGCAGCTCGTCTTCCTCGCTTTTTCCGGCGGCGCGCGCATCGGCGGCGACGCGCGGCAGGGTGAGGCCGTCGAAGCACAGTTCGGCGCTGGCCTGGTGGCGCGGTGCTATCGGCAGCTTCAGGTGCGCGCCGCAGGTGTAGAAGCGGGCGGCGGCCATGGCGGAGTTGGTCTTGTAGGTGCCGGCGAAATATTTCCCGACGTCCGCCGCGTCTTCGCGCGCGCCTTCAGGGCTCAAGGCCTGGCGGATCACCGCCTCGAGCTTTTGCCGGGTGGCGTCATCCTTCGGCTGGCCGCGCGTGAGTTCCCACAGGCGCTTGGAATAGCGGTAGCAGAAGTCCAGCTCGCCCGGGCCGCCGGCGCCGGCGGGAACCGGATGCGTGGCGAGGCTGCCGTAGCCGGCCGGGCGGTTCGGCGTTTGCGGCTGGGCTTGCGCGCAGGCGAGGTCGAGCGCGAACAGCAGCAGGGCCGCGGCGGCGAGCAGGTGGCGCGGGGTCATGCGCGCGGACGCGGGGCGCGGGGCATGGTCAATGGCCGCGGCGCGCGCTGCTTACTTTTGCGCGCAGGCGCGCAGCTTGTCGGCATTCGGCGCGGTGAGCACCTTTTGCACCTGGTCCTGGTGGCCGCGGCTGTTTTCCAGCGTGGCGAGGCGCCAGTTTTCCATCGTCACGTTTTCTTCCAGTACCTGGCGCAGGCAGCCGCAGATGACGCCGACGTGCTGCGCGTTGTCGCCATGCTTCTGGCCGGCGTCGCGGCAACTGGCGTCCATGTCGTTCTTGAATTTGCTTACCTGCAGGTCGCTGACGTCGTCGGCGGCGAAGGCACTGGAGGCGAAGGCGAGCAGCAGCAGGGGGAGGAGACGGAAGTTCATTGTTGTATGGGCGCGGCGGCCGTTGGAGTTGGCGCATCTTACTGCCTTGAAGGGCGTTGCTCAAGACGCTGTCATGGAGCGCAGATGAAAAAAACGGCGCGTCCCCGAAGGAGCGCGCCGCCAGGTACTGCGGTTGCGGGTGTTGCCTGTGGATTGCGTATTGCCCTTGCCTATTTGTAGCCGGGGGCGAGCGCGAAGGTGCCGTTTTTCACCGAGCTGGCCTCCGACATCACCACCTCGTCGGTGGGGTAGCCGTTGTGCTCCTTGGCGCTGAAGCTGTAGGTGCCGAAGTAGCCGGGGTATTTGTTCAGGCTGTTCCAGTACTTGATGATGTCTTCGCCCTTGGTGCCGCCGGTGGCTTCCACCGCCTTGGCGATCAGCTCGATGGCGTCCACGCTGTCGGCCACCCACCAGAGCAGGGTGTCGGAGAGTTCCACCTTCGCCTTCGCCAGCCGTTGCACCAGTTCCTCGCTCTTCGGCGGCAGCTTGCCGGCGCCGTCGTAGCTGGCGCTGCGGTAACCCACCGCGTAGACCTTTTTCCAGTTCTCCGGCTTTTCCACCAGTTTCGCGATCTCGCCGGAGGCCAGCGAGGGGTGGCCGACGAAGGGCACGTCCCACTTCATCGACGCGCGGGTGTTGAACATGCGCGACTCCAGGCCGGTGTTCACGCTCCACAGCACGATCACCTCCGCCCCGGCGCTCCTGGCGCGCAGCATGTCCGGGCTCATGTCGGCCTGGGTCGGGTCGATGTTGGCCTTGTAGACCACCGCCGCGCCGTCTTTCTGGAAGGCCGCCACCGAGGCATTGACGGCGGAGACGCCGTAGCCGGTGGAGTCGCCGATCACCGCCACCTTTTTCGCCTTCAGCACCTTCAGGCAATAGTTGCGCGCGGCGTCGTCCCACTGGCTGTTCGAGGGGCCGAGACGGAAGGCGTTGGGGTATTTCGCCGGGTCGATCAGGCTATCCACCACGCAGCAGTGCAGGTTGGGCATTTTCGCCCGCGCCATCACCGGGGTGGCGGCGAGCGATTCGCCGGAATTCACCGGGCCCCAGATGGCGTGCACCTTGACCGATGAAATCATCTCCTGCGCGGCGTTGACGGCCTTGGTGGGGTCGCCTTGCGTATCGCGGGTGATCAGTTCGATCTTGCGGCCCTTGACGCCGCCCGCGGCGTTGATCGCGTTGACGGCGAATTTCACCCCGCGGTCAAACCCGCCCGAAGGCGCGGAAGTGGGGCCGGTGAGCGCGCCCAGCCAGCCGATCTTGATCGGCTCGCTCTGCGCGAACAGGGGGGTGGGAAAGGGCAGGACCGATGCGCCTAGCGCGCCGGCGCCGCCCAACAGGGCTTTGCGACGGGTGATGCTCATTGTCTTCCTCCGGGTGTATGCCCGCGCGCCCCCGGGTTTTCCGGTGTGGCGCTCGCACCCTTGTACTTGCCTGTAACGGGCTGTCAGGAATTACATCTGAGCAACGGTAACGCGCTGCTGGGGCAACCTTAGACGATAGTCCGGGGCAGGTCAACCCGTGGCTGCCCGCATATGCCCGTGTCCTTGCGCGCGCCTAATGCGCGCATAAGGAAAATCCGGGCGCGGCTGCGGGTATGCTCGCGCCCATCCTTCACAAGACGGGCGCAGGCCCGCACGGAGACAAAGGCAACCCCATGAGCAATCCAGCTGGCGGCCACGCCGTCAATCCCTTCGTCATGGTCCGGCCCGAGTGGCTGGCGCTGCATCGCGAGGAGATCATCGACCCCGATCTCCCCATCATCGACGCCCATCATCACCTGTGGGACCGCCCGGGCTGGCGCTACCTGCTGGACGAACTGCTGGAGGACTTCAACTCCGGCCACAACATCGTCGCCAGCGTCTACGTGCAGGCCTGGGCGATGTACCGCGCGCGCGGCGAAGCGTGGATGCGGCCGGTGGGCGAGACCGAGTTCGTCAACGGCGCCGCCGCCATGAGCGCCAGCGGCAGCTACAGCAAGACGCGCGCGATCGCCGCCATCGTCGGCTATGCCGACCTGCGTGACGCCGCGCACGTCGATGCCGTGCTGGAAGCGCACGCGCGCACCGCCGGCGCGCGCTTTCGCGGCATCCGCCAGATCACCGCGTGGGACGACGAACCCAGCCTCAACAACCCCGAGGCCGAGGCGCGCCCCGGCATGCTGCGCGACCCGGCGCTGCGCCGTGGTGTCGCCGCCCTGGCCAAGGCCGGCCTCACCTTCGACGCCTGGATCTACCACACGCAACTGCACGACCTCGCCGAGCTGGCGCAAGCCGCGCCGGAGACGCCGATGGTGCTGAACCACTTCGGCGGCCCGCTGGGCATCGGCCCCTACGAAGGCCGTGGTGACGAAGTATTCAAGAATTGGTCGGCGGGCATCCGCGCGCTGGCGCAATGCCCCAACGTCTCGCTGAAACTCGGCGGGCTGGGCTTGCGGGTGGTTGGGCAGAACCTGTCCAAGCTGCCCAAGCCGCCGTCTTCCGAACATCTCGCCAATCTCTGGCGGCCCTACGTGGAGACCTCGATCGAGGCCTTCGGCGCCAGGCGCTGCATGTTCGAAAGCAACTTCCCGGTCGACAAGGCCTCGTACAGCTACGCGGTGGGCTGGAATGCGTTCAAGCGCCTCGCCGCCGGCGCCAGCGCGGAAGAGCGCAAGTACCTGTTCAGCGAAACCGCGCGGCGCTTCTACCGGCTGGACGAAGACCTGGTTTAAAGCCCCGCTTCGCGCGCCGCGCTGCCGTCGAGCACGCGGGCCAGCTCGTCGTGCGTGCGCGCGGCGCGCCTGGCGTTGGCGGCGGCCCAGGGCTCCATGGTGTCGAACATCGGCAGCAGGGTGTCGTCGAAGCGCCCCGGGAAGCGGAATTGCGGCCAGGCTTTTTGCACCACCGATTCGGAGACGCCGACCGCCTGCGCGATCGCCGGCATGAAGGGCTGGGGATCGGCGGCGAGCTTCGCCGACATGGCGTGGATCGCGCGCAGGGCGTTGACGATCACCGCGCGGCGCCGCGTGTCTTGCAGCACGGCGGCGGTGGTGTTGAGACCAAAGCGCTCGAAGTAGGCGTTGGGCGCGGAATTGGTGAGCACGATGGCGTCAGTACCCAGGCGGTCGAGCGCGATCTGCGGCTGCGGCTCCCAGATCGCCATGGCGTCGATGCGCCCTTCGGCGAGCGCGGCCGGCATCAGCTCCGGCTCCATCGTCGCGGGGGTGAACTCTTCCCATTTCACGCCGGTGGCGCGCAGCAGGTCGAGCAGGAAGTATTGCGAGGAGGTGTTGGGGGTGAAGGCGATGCGCTTGCCGCGCAAATCCGCGTTGCCCGCGATGCCGGCGCTGCGCCGCGCGACGATGCGGTAGCGGCATTCGGCCAGGGTCAGCACCACGCGCAGTTCGGGACGGCTGGCGGAGGCGACCAGCGCCTGGGTTTCGTTGCCGCTGGCGGCATCGACCTTGCCGGCGACCAGTTGCGCGGAGGCGGCGCGGCCGCTGGGCAGCGGGATCACGCGCACGCCGGGGATCTTCTGGATCAGCAGGGCCGAGCTTTCGATGGTGGTGCGGTTCACCGCGATGACGAATTCGTCATCGCCGGCGCGCGCCAGCAGGGGCGGCAACAGCGGCGCGGCGGCTGCCAGGCGCAGGAAATTTCTTCTTTGCAACGTGGTCTCCGGGCGGCGCGCAGGGAAGCGCCGCGCGCCTATTGGAACACCAAAGCCCGGCTTTCGTCTGATATCGCGGCAATAAGCCGGTGCGTACCGCGAGCGCGTATCAGGCCGCCGCCTTGACCGAAGTCCGGATCACCTTGCAGACCTGGATGCGATAGTCGCCGAGAAACTTCTCCCGGCCCAGTTGTTTTGCCGCCATGTGCCGCGGGTGGGTGGCCCAGGCTTCCAGCGAACTCTCATCGGCGAATTCGATCACGGCCAGGTGCTCGCCGTCTTCGCCGGTGTAGTTTTTGGCCGAGATGAAGCCGGGCATGGCGGTGGCGAGTTGCATCATTTGCGGCGCCAGCGCCGCGTATTCCCGCTCGGTCTCGGGGTCGAGATCAGGAGCGGGGCGGGTGCGAAAGACGGTGACGATCATGCGGCTTCTCCGGGAGCACGCCTGCGGCGCGCGATCGGTGGACTATAGGCAACACCGGGGGCGGCGGGAATCGCGGAATCTACCTAGGAATAACTGATTAAGTGGGCAAGCCCCCTTAACAACCCCGAAATCAGAGGGGAGTGCGCCCTCCCACATTCCGAATCCGATACTTGTTCAGCATTTACCTAGGGAATAACTGATTAAGTGGGCTAAGCCCCCTTAACAACCCCGAAATCAGAGGGGAGTGCGCCCTCTCACATTCCGAATTCGATACTTGTTCAGCATTTCCCTAGGAATAAAACGCTGCGCGCCGATTTTTCCCTGGCCGCGCCAACAAAAAGGCCCGCGCATGGCGGGCCTGGTGCGGGGCGCAGGCACCTTACTGCTTGAACAGCCGGTCGCTGGCGATGCGCGCGCCTTCGGAGAGCGATTTCATTTTCGCCCACACCACGTCGGCCGCCACCCGGCCCATGCCGGCGGAGCTGTCGAAGCCGCAGTCGGTGCCGCCCATCACGCGGTGCGCATCGCCGATTTCCTGCGCGGCGCGCTCGAGGCGGTCGGCCACTGTCTCGGGGTGCTCGACGAAGTTGTTGACGGTGTCGATCACGCCGGCCACCAGCACCTGGTCGTCGGCCATCGGCATGTCGCGCAGTACCTTGATCTCGTGGGCGTGGCGCGAGTTGGCGAAGGGCAGCACGAAGCCGCCGACCTTGGTCTGGCGGATCACCGGCCAGATCTTGCGCAGCGGCACGTCGCAGGTGTGCGGGCCTTCGTAGTTGCCCCAGCAGACGTGCATGCGCACGCGGTCGCGCGGCAGGTTGCGGATCGCCTTGTTGATGGCGGTGATCACGTTTTCGACGAAGCCCATGTACTTGCTGTCGGGCTCGTCGTGGAAGGAAACGTGGCCTTCGAGGGCGAGGTCGGGGCAGTCGATCTGCAGCACGAAGCCGTTGTTCACGATCGCTTCGTATTCCAGGCGCAGCGCTTCGCCGAGCGCATCGAGATAGGCTTCCTCGGTGTCGTAGAACTCGTTCTTGCAGGCGGCGGCGATGATGCCGGGCGAGGGCGCGGTGAGAAAGGCTTCGGTGAAATGCTGCTTGCGCTTGGTAAGCGCCACCTTGAATTCTTCCGCCTCGGAGGCAGCGAGTTTCGGGTCGAGGTAGCGGATGGCGCCGGTGACCTTCGGCGGGGCGAAGTTGCTCACCGCCACCTTGGTGCCGGCCTGGGCTTCGAGTGAGGCCTTGAAGTCGGGGAACTGCTCGATGTCGGCGCGGGCGAAGCGCTTCCACGGCGCGCCGAAGCCGGACATGCGGTGCTGCACGTAGAGGAAAAAGCCTTCGCGCTGCTGCTCGCCGTTGTTGCCGATGTCGATGCCGGCGGCCAGCTGCCGGTCGACCACGTCTTCCATGGCGGCGCGGCCGGCGGCTTCCACTTCGCTTTCGGCCACGGCTTCGCCGTTGGCGCGGCGGGCGTAGAGCTTCACCAGGCCGGCCGGGCGCGGCAGGCTGCCGGTGTGGGTGGTGAGGATGCGCTTTTCGCTGTGCTGCATGTTGTTCTCCTGATGCCTGGGGCGGACCGACGGTGGGGAACGCATGGTAGCGGAACGCCCGTGGCGCGCGGGCTAATGTTCGTCATATCGGGCTCGCGCATGAGGAGCATCAGGGCCCGCGGCGGGCGAGTTGCGCTAGTCTTCGCCCTGCCGCCCGCGCGGCAGGCGGCAGGCGGCAGGGCGTCGCAAAGATGTAGCAACAAAAAGGGTGGGGTGGGTGCCCGCCCGGCACCGGCCGTAGCAGCCGGCGCCAATCCGTCTATTGTCTTCGAAAAGGCAGGCCTGCCGGGTGCGCCCGAGGTGGCCGCCACAGCCAAACTTTCCACAGAGGAGCATATGAGCGTATCCCGCAGAACCTTCATCCGCGCCCTGGGCTCGACCGCCCTGGCCGCCAAGGTGTCGACCGCGCGCGCGGCGGATTTCAGCTGGCAGTTCGGCCACGGCTTTCCGCCCAGCCACCCGCTGCACGTGCGCGCCTTGCAGGCGGCGGCGCGCGTCAAGGCCGAGACCCGCGGCCGCGTGGAGATCAACGTGTTCCCCAACAGCCAGCTGGGTGGCGACACGCAGCTGCTTTCGCAGGTGCATTCGGGCGCGATCGAAATGTTCAGCACCGGCGGCATCATCATGTCGACCCTGGCCCCCGGCGCGGCGCTGCCGGGCATCGCCTTCGCCTTCCCCAACTACGACAAGGTGTGGGCGGCGATGGATGGCGCGGTCGGCAAATACGTGCGCGACGCTTTCCAGAAGGCCGGCCTGCATGCGATCGACAAGATCTGGGACAACGGCTTCCGCCAGACCACCACCAGCAAGCGCCCCATCGCCTCTCCGGCGGATCTCGCCAACCTGAAGATCCGCGTACCGGCCAGCCCCTTGTACGTCTCGCTGTTCAAGGCGCTGGGCGCCGCGCCCACCAGCCTGAACCTGGCCGAGGTGTACACGGCCTTGCAGACCGGCGTGGTGGATGGGCAGGAGAACCCGCTGATCGTGATCGACACGGCGAAGTTCTACGAAGTGCAGAAATTCTGCTCGCTGACCAACCACATCTGGGACGGCAGCTGGATCGTGGTCAACGCGCAAGCCTGGGCGGCGCTCCCCGCCGACCTGCAGGCCATCGTCAGCCGTGCCTTCAACGACGGCGCGGCCGCGCAGCGCGCCGACATCGCCAAGCTCAACGACAGCTTGCGCTCGGGCCTGGAGAAAAAGAACGTCAAGTTCAACCAGACCGACCCGGCGCCCTTCCGCGAGGCGCTGCGCAAGGCCGGCTTCTACAAGGACTGGAAGCAGAAGTTCGGTCCCGAGGCCTGGAGCGTGCTGGAGGCGGCCGTCGGGAGCCTTGCTTGACAGGTACGCAGGCTGAGGGGGGGCCGGCGGCGTCCGGCCGCGGCCCGCTGGTGCGCGGTGTGCTCGCCGGCGAGCGGCTGCTGGCCGGCCTCACCGAGTATGTGGTTTGCGCCCTCGTCGTGGCGGAGGTGGTGATCCTGTTCGTCGGCATCATCGCGCGCTATGCGCTGCATACGCCGATTGTCTGGGCGGATGAGGTCGCTTCCATCCTGTTTTTGTGGCTGACGTCACTCGGCGCCGCGGTCGCGGTATGGCGCAGCGAGCACATGCGCATGACCGCGCTGGTGTCGCGCGCCGGGCCCACCGTACGTCCCTTGCTCGACGCGCTGGCGGTGGGCGCCGGGCTGGTGTTCCTGGCGATGCTGGCCAAGCCGGCGTTCCTGTTCGCCGGGCAGCAAGGGGCGTTCACCACCCCCGCGCTGGAAATCTCCGGCACCTGGCGCGCCGCGGCGCTGCCGACCGGGGTGGCGCTGATGATCTGCGCCAGCCTCTCGCGCCTGTTGCGCGGCGGCCGGCCGCTTGCCGCGCTGGGGGCGCTGGCGGCGATCGGCGTGGTGGTGCTCGCCTTCGTTTTCGCCCAGCCGGTGCTGATGCACCTGGGCAAGCTCAACCTGCTGATCTTTTTTTTGGGCGTGGTCGGGGTCTCGGTGTGCCTGGGCGTGCCGATCGCGTTTTCCTTCGGGCTTGCCACCTTCGGCTACCTGGCGCTGACGACCAAGGTGCCGCTGACGGTGATCGTCGGGCGGATGGACGAAGGCATGTCGGACCTGATCCTGCTGGCGGTGCCGATGTTCGTCTTCCTCGGCCTCCTGATCGAGATGACCGGCATGGCGCGCAAGATGGTCGACTTCCTGGCCAACCTGATCGGCCATTTGCGCGGCGGGCTTTCCTACGTGCTGATCGGCGCCATGTACCTGGTCTCGGGAATTTCCGGCTCGAAAGCGGCCGACATGGCGGCGGTGGTACCGGCGCTGTTTCCCGAAATGAAGCGGCGCGGCGCCAAGGAGGGCGACCTGGTGGCCTTGCTCGCCGCGACCGCCGCGCAGACCGAAACCATTCCGCCTTCCATCGTGCTGATCGCCATCGGCTCGGTCACCGGCGTGTCGATCGCGGCACTGTTCACCGGCGGGCTGTTGCCGGGGCTGGTGCTGGCGCTGGTGCTGTGCGTGGTCGAATGGGCGCGCCATCGCCGCGAAGACCTCTCGCAGGTCGCGCGCGCCGGCCGCCGCCAGGTGTGGCAATCCTTCGTGGTGGCGATTCCGGCGCTGGCGCTGCCGTTTGTCATCCGTTACGCGGTGGTGAGCGGCATCGCCACCGCCACCGAGGTGTCGACCATCGGCATCGTCTACGCCGCGCTCATCGGGCTGATCGTCTATCGCTGCTTCAACTGGGCGCGCCTCAAGCCGATGCTGATCGAGACGGCGGCGCTCTCCGGCGCCATTTTGCTGATCATCGGCTGCGCCTCGGGCATGGCCTGGGCGCTGACGCGCTCGGGCTTTTCCGCCAACCTGACGGCGGCGATGGCCGGGCTGCCGGGCGGCGCGGCCGGTTTCATGGCGGTGTCCATCGTTGCCTTCATCGTGATGGGTAGCGTGCTGGAAGGGGTGCCGGCGATCGTGCTGTTCGGCCCGCTGCTGTTTCCGATCGCCCGCAACCTCGGCATCAACGAGGTGCAGTACGCGATGGTGGCGATTCTCTCGATGGGCATCGGCCTGTTCACGCCGCCTTTCGGCGTCGGCTACTACGTCGCCTCGGCGATCGGCCATGCCTCGCCGGATGCGGGCATGCGCGCCATCGGCCGCTACATGCTGGCGCTATTGGTCGGCGTGATCGTGATCGCGGCGGTGCCGTGGATTTCCACCGGCTTTCTCAAATAAGCGGTGGGGCTTGGCGCCATTGGGGCGCCTGGTTATTGCCGGCGCGAGTGTCGGATTTCATTACACCCGGCTGGCCGTGGTACACCCACCTATAAGAAAATCAAAGGCTTGAGGTCCTGGCACGGCATATGCACGAGGGTGGAGAAGGGCCGCATTCGCCCGGCAACACTATAAAAACCGCCAAGGGGAGTTGCTGATGAAATCCGTGTTTGCCTGGATGTTGCGTGCCGCCGCGGCGGCTGGCCTGGTGGTGGGGTTGCTGCCCGCCACTGCTTTCGCGAGCCTGGTGGGCCAGACGGTCACCGGCTGCTTTCAAAGTGATGCCAGCACGGTCGGGCTGACCCTGGACACGGCGCAATGCCTGGCCGCTTCGACCAGCGGCGGCGCTGGCACCGCGCTGAGTTTCGTCGTTACCGACCCGGGCGTCGAGTTCAGCTATCCGCCGGGAACCGGGGGCCGCAACCTGGACGTGGGCGCCGACACCATCACCATCAACTATGGCGTCGGCTCGGGCAACGTCCTGCCCGACCTGTTCATCCTTAATGGCCTGAACGTCGGTGGCTCGATCACCGGCCTGACGCTGGTCGGCAGCAACACGCCGGGCATCACCACCATGTTCGATGCCGACTCGGTGGCGTTTCTGGTGCCCGAAGTCTGCAGCGTCGCGGATTGCAACTTCAGCGTCACCTTCCAGCTGGATACGCAGCAGTCCAGCGGCGTGCCGCTGCCCGGCACCCTCTCCCTGTTCGCCCTCGCCCTGGCGGCGCTGGGTTACAGCAGGCGCCGGCTGGGCTAAGCCTGGCTCTGGCCAACAAAAAAACCCGCCGCCGGCGGGTTTTTTTTGTTGGCCACGCTCTTCAGCGCCGCAGCAGGTGGATGAGCAGCGCCAGCACGATCAGCGCGAGCAGGGCGCTCACGCCTTTCCAGAATGCCACCGGGTCGCGCTCCAGTAGCGGTGGCCGGGCCTGATTGACGAAGGCGGGGTTGGGCGTGCGCAGGTCGTGCAGGAATTCGGAGATCTCGGCGTAGCGCTTTTGCGGGTCGGGATGCAGGGCTTTTTTCAGCGCGCCGTCCACCCACGGCGGCAGGTCGCGGCGGTGGCGCAGCGCCGGCTCGTAGGTCAGGCGTATCTGCTCCAGTCGGCTCCTGGTCTTCGCCACTTCGACGCCGTAGGGCAGGTCGGCGGTGAGCATGCGGTAGGCGATCACCGCCAGCGAGAACAGGTCGGAGCGTACGCTGCCGGGTTCCCCCAGGAAGTATTCCGGCGCGGCGTATTGCGGCGTGCCGGGAATCGGCGAACGGCCTTCGCCGGCGCCGCTTTCCGCCAGCCCCGCGACGCGGGTGGCGCCGAAGTCGATGATCTTCACCGTGCCGTCGCTGGCGATGATGATGTTTTCCGGGCGCAAATCCTGGTGCAGCATTTCCAGGCGGTGCAGGGCGCGCAGGCCCCGCGCGACCTGCTCGACGATGCCGCGCACCGCCTCCAGCGGCGCGCGCGGATGGTCGAGCATCCATTGCGCGAGCGACTGGCCTTCGATGTATTCGGCGGCGACGTAGAGGTAGTGGCGCGGGCGCGTTTGCGGCAGCGGCCGGGCGAGATGCGGGCTGTGGACGCGGCGCGCCACCCACTCTTCCATCATGAAGCTCTCGAGGTACGCGGGGTCGTCGCGCAAATCGATCGAGGGCACCTTGAGGATCACCTTTTGTTGGGTCTCTTCGTCCAGTGCGAGATAGACGTGGCTGCGGCTGCTGCTGTGCAGGGCTTCGAGGATGCGATAGCCGTCGAACAGCATGCGCGGCTCCAGCAAGGGGGCTGCCGGCAGCCCCGCGTATTGCTGCTGCAATTCGTTCGCGGCGCGCGGCGGCAATTCGTCGATGCGCAGTATCTGCACGGTGAGGTTGTCGGGGCTGCCGCGGCGGTAAGCCTCTTGCGCGATGACGCGCGCGGCGGCATCCAGGTCGTCGGCGCATTCGCGGATTGCGCTGGCCGTGAAGTCGGGTGCGACGTATTCGTGGACGCCGTCGGTGGCGAGCACGAAGGTGTCGCCGATTTCCACGGGCAGGGCCAGGTAGTCGATCTCCAGTTGCGGGTTGATGCCGAGTGCCCGCCCGAGATAGCTCTCGCCGCCGGCGATGCGCACGCGGTGGTCGATGGTGAGCTGCTCCAGGGATTTGCCGCTGACGCGATAGATGCGCGCATCGCCGACGTGGAACAGGTGCGCGGTGGCGGACTTGAGCACCAGGCCGCTGAAGGTGCAGACGTAGCCGCGCTCGACTTCATAGCGGAACTGGCTGCCGCGCGTTTGCGCGTGCAGCCAGGAATTGGCGGCGGCGAGCACGCGCTCGGCGGCGGTCTTCACCGACCAGGCTTCCGAGGTGCAGTAGTAGTCCTGCAGGAAATTGGTGACGGCGGCCTGCGCCGCCACCTGGCTTACCTCGCTGCTGCTGATGCCGTCGGCCAGGGCGATGGCGATGCCCTTGCCGCCGAGCTGCGGCTCGCGCGGAATGATGAGGCCGTGAAAGTCCTGGTTGACGGGCTTGCGCCCGGCTTCCGAGTGCTGGCCGGCGGTGACCTTGAGCTGGGTGGGCATGGGCGGGGCGCGCCGGCTTCAGGCCGGCCGCGCCCATGGCAATGCGCTTACACCAGGTTGCGCTTGGGGCCCGTTCTCACGTGCGTGGTATAGAGCGTGAGCCCGGTGAAGGCCAGCCCTCCCACCAGGTTGCCCAGCACGGTGGGAATCTCGTTCCAGATGAAATAATCCATCCACGAGAACGCCCCGCCCATGAACAGCGCCGAAGGGAAGAGGAACATGTTGACCACCGAGTGCTCGAAGGCCATGGCGAAAAACAGCATGATCGGCATCCACATCGCGATCACCTTGCCGGAGACGGTGGTGGAGATCATCGCGCCGACCACGCCGGTTGAGACCATCCAGTTGCACAGCATGCCGCGGATGAACAGCGTCGCCATGCCCGCCATGCCGAACTTCTCATAGCCCAGGGTGCGCGCCACGCCGATATTGGCAATCACCTTGCCGACCTTGTCCGGCTCCTGCGAAAAGCCGAAGGTGAAGACGTAGGACATCAGCGCCGCCACCGTGAGCGCGCCCAGGAAGTTGCCGATGAATACCACGCCCCAATGCCTGAGAATGCGCCCGATGGTGACGCCGGGGCGCTTGTCCAGCCAGGCCAGCGGCGTGAGCACCAGTACGCCGGTGAGCAGGTCGAAGCCCAGCAGATAGAGAATGCAGACGCCGACAGGAAACAGGATGGCGCCGATGATCGGGTAGCCCGTCTGCACGTTCACCGTGATGGCGAACACCGCCGCCAGCGCCAGGATGGCCCCGGCCATGTAGGCGCGGATCAGCGCGTCGCGCGTGGCCATGAAGATCTTGGATTCGCCCGCGTCCACCATCTTGGTGACGAATTCCGCCGGTGCCAGATAGGCCATTTCGATACCCCTTTACTTGTGCGAGCTCAAATACAAAACGGCACCCGCGCCTGCGCCGCGGGCTGGCTCCCGCCGCTGATGGCGTGAACGCCGTGATGCACTTGAATCCCTCTGCCGGCAAACGCTGCCGTATCAGGCCCGGCCCCCCATTGGTCCGGATAAGTGGGGTATAGCGGGATTTGTGCCAGCGCCCGCCAAAGCAGGGTTGCGCAGGGAAACCTGGGGCAGCCGGTGCTGATCACGCGCGCCTTGCATGCGGAAGGTGCGGCCCTGCACCAAATAGAGGCCGCCGCATCAGGCGC
This sequence comes from Burkholderiales bacterium, assembly GCA_036498945.1. GTDB lineage: Bacteria > Pseudomonadota > Gammaproteobacteria > Burkholderiales > JAEUOS01 > JAQGMJ01. Next base: position 18,835 of record DASYEQ010000159.1, read on the forward strand.
GGGTTAGTACGTTGGGTGAATATGACATTGTACTTATCGGGCGTATCGTGGCCTCGCGGTGGCGGGCTTGGCTGATGCCCGCGCTGCCCGTTGCGGCTGCTCGGTTGCAACGGCTTTCGCACACCAATAACAGGGAGATCGTCATGAACTTCGGCATGCTGTCATTCCCGCAATCGCATCAACCGTCTGCGCGCTTGATTCGCTTTTTCTCCCGGGCTTGTCGCCTGGGCCTCGTCGCCGGTGTACTCGCCATGCAAGGCTGCGCCGTGCACGAGGTGACCACCACGCTCACCCCCACCAACATCGGCACGCGCACCGCCCTTGCCTATGACCGCTTCGGCATCTGCTGGCCGGGCGACTTCGACCAGTCCGTACTGGTGAACCCGATTGCGCCGCCCGACACCGGCGAATTCACCGCCGGCTTCAGCAACCACGTGCGCCCCGGCGCCTCGTGCAACACCGAGATCAGCTTCGGCTTCGAAGGCGCGGTCGATTTCGACCTCTCCAGCCTGCGCAACACGGTGGTGACGCGCGCGACCCTGCACCTGGACCGGCGCAACACCAACCTGCCGGTGAACGTGACCCGCACCGTGCCTGCCGGCGTGATCCACGACGACTCCTGCATGCTCAACCTGGAAGTTGCCACCGAAGCCTGGACGCCCGGCCTGGCCGACGGCAGCATCGCCTCGCGCCCGGCCGGCGCGGAAGGGACCGCCGGTTTCGAGCAGCAGAATTCCATTTCCGGCGGCGGCAGCGGCGTGCAATGGATGGTGCAGCAGTGGGTACTCGGGCGCCTGCCCAACTTCGGCTTCGTGCTGCGCCCGCAGCCGGGCGCGGTGGCGAAGAACGAAAACACCTGCACCGGCTACTGGTTCAACCCGCGCCTGGAGGTGACGGTGCTGCGGCCGGATAGTCCCTGACCGCTCCTGGCCCGGCTACCTGCTGTGCGAGTGGAAGCCGGGCGCGTGAAAACGCGCGGCAAGCATCGCCCGGGCTGCGCTAGCGCACCCGCGCGAAGCCCCAGTATTGCCCGCTGTAGTCGCCACAGTCGGCCATGTCGAGCTGGTTGTTCTTGCCGTCGTTGACGATGTCCAGGCATTTTCCATCGCCCGTGAAGGGGCTGCGCAGGCGCGAATAGCCGGTGCGCGCGGAGGCCTCGATCTTCCATTGCTCGACCGGTGCCGGCGTGCGACCGCAGGGCGCGGCGGCCAGGCCGTCGTTGATGCCATCATCGACGACGCGCAGGCACAGGTCCCCCTCGCGTCCTGCCACGCGCACGCGTGAGAGGCCGTCGCCCAGCGACTCCACGCGCCATTGCTGGCGCGCCGCGGTCGGCGAGCAGGGCGCCATCTGCACCCAGCTGTTTACGCCCTTGGTCACTGTTTCAAGGCAGTGGTGGGAGTTGGTGAACATGGTGCGCAGATGGTAGGGCCCCTGCGTTTCGACTCGTGCCGGCGCCTCTATCCGCATCTGCGCGCCGGCAGGCGCGGCCATGATAAGCGTGGCGAGAGCAAGCGCGATGCACTGCGAAATGAATTTCATGGTGAAGGTAGTGACGAGAAAGGCGCGGATTCTATCAAGCCGGGTGCGCCGGAAATGAAACGGCCCGCTTGAGGCAGGCCGTGGGCGCGAGGGATTTTAAGCCCCTTGTGCTTACATGCTGCGCCGATACTGCCCGCCCACCTCGAACAGCGCATTGGTGATCTGCCCCAGCGAACAGACGCGCGCGGCTTCCATCAGCACTTCGAAGACGTTCCGGTTGTCGATCACCGCCTGTTGCAACTGCTTCAGCATCACCGGCGACTCATCCTTGTTGCGTTCGTGGAAGTCCGCGAGGCGCTTGAGCTGGCCTTGCTTTTCGTCTTCGGTGGAGCGGATCAGCTCGATCTTCTTTTGCACGCCGTCGTCCGCCGGGTTGCGGAAGGTGTTGACGCCGATGATGGGGTAGGAGCCGTCATGCTTCTTGTGCTCGTAGAACATCGACTGTTCCTGGATCTGCCCGCGCTGGAAGCCGGTTTCCATCGCGCCGAGAACGCCGCCGCGCTCGCTGATGGCTTCGAATTCCTTCAGCACGGCTTCTTCGACCAGGTCGGTGAGTTCGTCGATGACGAAGGCGCCCTGGTTGGGATTTTCGTTTTTCGCCAGGCCCCATTCGCGGTTGATGATGAGCTGGATCGCCATGGCGCGGCGCACGCTCTCTTCAGTGGGCGTGGTGATGGCTTCGTCGTAGGCGTTGGTGTGCAGGCTGTTGCAGTTGTCGTAGATGGCGATCAGCGCCTGCAGGGTGGTGCGGATGTCGTTGAACGCGATTTCCTGCGCGTGCAGGCTGCGGCCGCTGGTCTGGATGTGGTACTTGAGTTTCTGGCTGCGGTCGTTGCCGGCGTATTTGTTCTTGATGGTGGTGGACCAGATGCGGCGGGCGACGCGGCCCAGCACAGTGTATTCGGGGTCCATGCCGTTGCTGAAAAAGAAACTCAGGTTGGGCGCGAAGTCGTCGATGTGCATGCCGCGCGCGAGGTAGGCTTCGACGAACGTGAAGCCGTTGCTCAAGGTGAGCGCGAGCTGGCTGATCGGGTTCGCCCCGGCTTCGGCGATGTGATAGCCGGAGATCGAGACGCTGTAGAAATTGCGCACGCGGTTCTGCACGAAGTAGGCGGCGATGTCGCCCATCACCTTCAATGAAAACTCGGTGGAAAAGATGCAGGTGTTCTGGCCCTGGTCTTCCTTGAGGATGTCGGCCTGCACGGTGCCACGCACGTTTTCCAGCACCCAGGCGCGAATTTTCGCGCGTTCCGCCGCCGTCGGTTCGCGCTGGTTTTCGGCGGCGAACTTGTCGATGTTCTGGTCGATCGCAGTGTTCATGAAAAACGCCAGGATGGTCGGTGCCGGGCCGTTGATGGTCATCGACACGCTGGTGTTCGGGCTGGTGAGGTCGAAGCCCGAGTACAACACCTTCATGTCGTCCAGCGTGGCGATGCTCACGCCGGAATTGCCGACCTTGCCGTAGATGTCCGGCCGCAGATCGGGGTCGTTGCCGTAGAGCGTGACCGAGTCGAACGCGGTGGAGAGGCGCTTGGCCGGCATGTCTTTGGACACGTGGTGAAAGCGCTTGTTGGTGCGAAACGCATCGCCTTCGCCGGCGAACATGCGGGTGGGGTCTTCGTTCTCGCGCTTGAAGGGGAACACGCCGGCGGTGTAGGGGAAGGCGCCGGGGACGTTTTCTTCCATCAGCCAGCGCAGCAGTTCGCCGTGGTCTTCGAAGCGCGGCAGCACCACCTTGCGGATTTTCGTGCCGGAAAGGCTGGTGTAGGTGAGCGCCGTGCGCAGTTCCTTGTCGCGGATTTTCACCACGTATTCGTCGCCGGCATAAGCCTGCTGGGTGGCGGGCCATTGCGCGAGCAGCTGCTTCGCATCGGCGCTGAGCTGGTTGTCGCGCTCGGTGGCGAGCTTGTCGAGCGCGGCGGCATCCGCGGCCTTGTCGCCCAGCATGCGTTTCGCCGCGCGCAACTGCTGTGCCTCGCGCGCCGCCACCATCTGCTCGCGCACATGCGCGTGGTAGCCGCGCACGGTATCGGCAATCTCGGAGAGATAGCGCACGCGCGGCGGCGGCACGATCGGGGTCTGGTTGGTGCTGGCCTTCACCGCCACCTGCGGCAGGCGGCCGGCGGCGAGCTTCAGGCCGAGGCCGGTGAGCGCGGGCGTGATCGCCTGGTACAGCGCAGTGACGCCGTCGTCGTTGAAGCGGCTGGCCATGGTGCCGAACACCGGCATCGCTTCGGTCGCCTGGTTGAAGGCCTCGCGGTTGCGCTGGTATTGCTTGCGCACGTCGCGCAATGCGTCGGCGGCGCCCTTGCGGTCGAACTTGTTGATGGCGACGAAATCGGCGAAGTCGAGCATGTCGATCTTCTCCAGTTGCGTGGCGGCGCCGAACTCGGGCGTCATCACATACAGGCTCTTGTCGACCAGCGGCACGATCGCCGCGTCACCCTGGCCGATGCCGGAGGTTTCCACCAGGATCAGGTCGAAGCCCGCCACCTTGCAGGCGGCGATCACATCAGGCAGCGCCTGCGAAATCTCGCTGCCGGCTTCGCGCGTGGCCAGCGAGCGCATGAAGATATGCGGATGGTTGATCGCGTTCATGCGGATGCGGTCGCCCAGCAGGGCACCGCCGGATTTCCGCCGCGACGGGTCTATGGAGACGACGGCAATCGACAGCTTCTCGTCCTGGTCGAGGCGAAAGCGGCGGATCAGCTCATCGGTGAGCGAGCTCTTGCCCGCGCCGCCGGTGCCGGTGATGCCCAGCGTCGGCGTCTTGATCTGCGCCGCCTGTTTGACCAGCGCCTCGCGCAGCGCGGGGTCGGCCTTCCTGTTTTCCAGCGCGGTGATCAGTTGCGCCAGCGCGCGGCGCTGCGGCTGCGCCCGACCTTGAATCGCTTCGAGTGACTGCGGCGCATACGAAGACAGATCGACGTCGCATCGCCCCAGCATGTCCCAGATCATGCCCAGGAGGCCCATCTTCTGCCCATCTTCCGGCGAGTAGATGCGCGTGACGCCATAGGCGTGCAGGTCGGCGATTTCTTCCGGCACGATCACCCCGCCGCCGCCGCCGAATACCTTGACGTGCGCGCCGCCGCGTTGCTTGAGCAGGTCGATCATGTACTTGAAGTACTCGACGTGCCCGCCCTGGTAGGAAGACATGGCGATGCCCTGCGCATCTTCCTGCAGGGCGGCGGTGACCACTTCATCGACCGAGCGGTTGTGCCCGAGGTGGATCACTTCCGCGCCCGCGCTTTGCAAAATGCGCCGCATGATGTTGATCGAGGCGTCGTGGCCGTCGAACAGCGACGCCGCGGTGACGAAGCGCACCTTGTGGGTCAGGCGCGCTTCGGCGAGGTTTTTTTGCACGGAAAGGTCGGTCATGGGGAGCGCCTCGGCCGCCGGCCGTATGGCAGGCGGCGGTTTGTCTGTGTTTATGCGGAGATTCTAGTCCGCTCGCGCGCCGCCGCAGGCGCGGGCCGCATGATGGACCGAATACATCATCACATCAGCTTACTTGACGTTTACGTAAACGTCAACTTGATGCGCGGCCGATGCGGGGAACGAGTGGGAGGCAGCCTGCTCGAAGCTCTTACGCCGGCACCGCCGGTATTTCGCAAGGAGAAGAGCCGCATGAGCAAGCACGACCGCAACACCCAGATCGAGCAGGACCGCCAGAATCTCGAAAGCGC
>DASYEQ010000160.1:0-11414 GCA_036498945.1 Burkholderiales bacterium
CACCGCCACGCCGCCTTCGGCTTGCTTCAGAACCGCCATGATCTGGCTGTCTGTAAACCTCGACTTCTTCATGCAGAATTCCCTCCGTCCGTTGCGAGAAAATTCCACTTCCTTTCCCTGCCATTTTATGGGGGGATTACCGTTGCTCGGCGCCGCCCTTGCCCATTGGCAAAGCAGGTCTTCACAAAGTGACGTGCCCGGGACTACGGCAGGCGGGCTGGCTTGGCGCAACGGCCTCTCCGGCGTTGGATTGTCCCTTCTGGCGGCGGCGCTGATTCTGATCAACGAAGATCGGGTCTTTCCCGGCTACTGGGCTTTGATGCCTACCATCGGCACGGCCATGCTGATTGCGGCCGGCCAGCAAGCCTGGCAGCGCGTTTTTCTTCGCTCACGTCTTGGCCCGAAAGATAGTTGGAGAACGTGTGGCGAAAGCTATGGAAAAAGGTTTGCTTGCCAAAATGAAGGTTTGCGTTGCGCTTGAGCCGGGCGAGCGCGATGCCTCCCCACCGGGTTATGTGGTGGTTGAAGATGAATCGGCCCGGTTCTGATGTTTTACGAGGTTGCCAAAATCGCTCGAAGAGGGTTCGTGCACCCGAAGCTCTCTGAGCCTCAAGAAACTGGATGAACCCGTGCTTTATCAGAACCGGGTGGATCGGGATCGTCCTCCAGCCCGCAAGCGTTTTGACGGATTTTTTATGGCCGCTCCCACCGATGTCTTCGTTTATATCGAGATACCACACTCCCGTTCTCGTTTGCCTAAAATCGGACACAACGTCTGCCTGTGCGATTTCTTCAAGGCGGCAGCCTAGAAAGGCGCAACACGCGGTTATCCAGAAACGCTCGGGCTTCGACTTTTTCACTGCTGCAATATCGTTGAAGATGGCCGCTAGTTGCATTTCATCGTAGGCGTCACGCTGCCGATCCGCGGGCTGCGACCTGCCTAACTTGTGGGTGCGTGTGGTGATCGTCGGCATGTTCGCGACATGCCCGGCACTTCCCCAACTGAACAGGCGCCCTGCCACGGTGATGTTCAGGCGCTTGGTCCCTTCGGACCATTCCGGGTGCTTATTTACGAGCTTCGCGTATTCCCCGAAGCGTTCCTGTGTAATGGTGTGCACCTGAGTGTTTTCACCGAAATGCTCCTGAAGATGTTGTAGGGCGCCTCTGTAGCGTCTCAGGCTCTTATCTTTCAATGGCAATGATTCGAGCAGTTTGGCTATTGCTGCTTTCAGGGACATTGATGTCGCGCGGGGTGGCGACACTGGCAGCGGAACTTGAGGGTCTTGCGCGGTCTTGCCAACGATCGCCCGAACGAGATCGGCCGACTGCTGTGTATGAAGGTTGTCGCGCTCCCGTAACGCCTTAAGCCCGTGCTGCTTTTCGGCCAGGAGGGCATCCTCAAGTTCTTCGATGCGCTCCCTGAGCGGCGCTTCGGTCTTCCGTTTTTCAATTAGACGGCCGAGCGGAGTGTCACTAAATTTCGATTTGTCTTTCATGTTGCGGATGAAGGCAAAGACCTCGTCGTACTGCACGGCTAGTTTGCGGGCGCGCGCGGACGCCACGGCTCTGTCCGTTGTTTCCAGCGTCACGTATATCTGTGGGTACGCGAGCACGGTGCGCAGATCTAAAGGGATCTTGCGACGAAAGTAAAAAACGGTACCGTGCCGGCTCTTTTGAAGGAACGCGCATCGCATATGTAACTCCGAGTGCTACACCTCGGTGCTACACCGCGCCTAGAATCGCGCATTCCGCAAGTATTTGATTTGTAAAACAAATACTTGAGAAATTTTGGTGGCGAATCAGGGATTCGAACCCCGGACCCGCGGATTATGATTCCGTTGCTCTAACCGGCTGAGCTAATTCGCCACGATCCCCCGGCAAGCGAAACGCAACTTCAAACATCGCTTGCAAAGAGCCAGCTATTATGGCCCAAGCCCGCTTTTGTGTCAATTCAACGACGCATGCGGGCCTTCGTTTTTCACTTCCTGAAACGCTCTTGCGCAACGCAAAATTCCTGCTCTTCATTAAGTATTTATTTAATAAAAACCAATAAAATCAAAGGGAAAATTGATTTAACACTATTTCGCATTGCAGCAAAAGCAAGTATGCTTGGCAGCCAAATCAACGTTTGGCCGGGTGTGCATCGAAAGCGTTCTGGCGCGCGCCGGCCGGTGTCTTAAGCGGAGCTGCAATGAAAATCTGTGTCGTCGGGGCGGGGTCGATCGGCGGTTTGCTGGGGGTGAAGCTGGCGCTGGCGGGGCATGAGGTGACGCTGATCGCGCGCGGGCCCAACCTGGCGGCGATCCGCGCGCGCGGCATGAAGCTGGTCAACCATGACGGCACCGAGCAGGTAGCGCAGGTGATGGCGACCGACCGCCTGAGCGAGCCCGGCCCGCAGGACATCGTGATCCTCGGCATGAAGGCGCACCAGGTCGAGCCCGTCATCGGTGACCTCGCGGCGCTCTTGCACGAAGACACCGTGATCCTGCCGATGCAAAACGGGATTCCATGGTGGTATTTTCAGCGCCACGGCGGCGTGCACGAAGGGCGCACGGTGGCCGCGGTGGATCCGAGCGGAAAAATCGCCGCTGCCATCGATCCCCGGCGCCTGATCGGCTGCGTGGTCTATCCGGCGGCGGAGATCGCCGAGCCCGGCGTGATCCGCCACATCGAGGGCGATCGCTTCCCTGTCGGCGAACTTGACGGCAGCGACAGCGAGCGCGTGCGCAAGGTGGCCGAAGTGCTCGCCGGCGCCGGCTTCAAGTCGCCGGTGCTGCCCTCGATCCGCTCGGAGATCTGGTTGAAGCTCTGGGGCAACCTCACCTTCAACCCGATCTCGGCGCTGACGCACTCCACCCTGGTCGACATCTGCCAGTTCCCGCTCACCCGCGAACTGGCGCGCAAGATGATGGCCGAGGCGCAGGAGATCGCCGCGCAACTGGGCATTGCCTTTCGCGTCGATATCGACCGCCGCATCGCCGGCGCCGAGAAGGTCGGCAAGCACAAGACCTCGATGCTGCAGGACGTGGAAGCCGGGCGCGACCCCGAGATCGACGCCCTGGTCGGCGCGGTGATCGAGCTGGGCAACGTGGTGAAGCGCCCGGTGGCGCATATCGAGGCGGTGTACGCCCTGGTGAAGCTGCTCGGGCGCACCATGAAGGAAGACCATCTCTACGTGCGCGGCCACCCGATTGTCTGATCCGCATTTTCGACGCGCGGCGCAGCGCCGCCGCCGCGCCTGCGCTATGCTTGGGCCATGAATCACGACGCAAAACGGGAAGACCTGCACGACGTGCTGATCGTCGGCGCCGGCATCGCCGGCCTGGCGCTGGCGCTGTCACTTTCGCGCGCCGGGCGCCGCGTGCTGGTGCTCGATGCGCGCACCGGAGCGGAGAAGGGCGCGCCGCCGGAAGAGACCTTCGACCAGCGCATCTACGCCATCGGCCCCGGCAATGCCGCCTGGCTGGATGAACTGCGCATCTGGTCCGCCATCGACCCGGCGCGCCTGACGCCGGTGTACGACATGCGCGTCTATGGCGACCTGCCGGCTTCCAGGGTATTGCCGCTGGCCGCCGGCGAAGACGGCCTGCACCTGAGCGCCTATCGCAGCGCCATCGGCGAACTGTGCTGGATCGCGGAAGAGCGCGAAATCGCCCGCGCGCTTGAAGCCGCCGCCGGCTTCGCCGCCCATCTCACGCTCTTGCGCCCGGCCGAGCCGGTGCTGATGCTGCAAAAGCCCGATCGCGTGCAACTGCGCCTGGCCGACGGCCGCCAGCTCGAAGCGCGCCTGCTGGTGGCCGCCGACGGCGCGCAATCCTGGGTACGCAGCGCCGCCGCCATCGACACGCAGGTGATCGACTATCAACAGGCCGCGGTGGTGGCGAATTTCCACGCCGGCCAAGCGCATCACAACTGCGCCTACCAGTGGTTTCGCCGCGAACCCGACGGCAGCGGCGGCGTGCTCGCCTGGCTGCCGCTGCCGCGCGGCCAGGTGTCGATGGTGTGGTCGGTGACGGACGCGCGCGCGCGCGAACTCCTGGCCCTCGACGGCGAAGCGCTGGCCGCCGAGGCGGCTGCCGCCGGCGGCAACGCGCTGGGCGATTTCCGCCTCGCCGGCAAGCCTGCCTCCTTCCCGCTCAAGAACCTGCGCGCCGAGCACCTGATCGCCCCGCGCATCGCGCTGGTGGGCGACGCCGCCCATGTCGTGCATCCCCTTGCCGGCCAGGGCCTGAACCTCGGCCTGGAGGACGCCCGCGCGCTGGCCGCCGCCCTTGCCGGGCGGCGCGACTGCGGTGAGCATCTGGGCCTGCGCGCCTACGAGCGAGCGCGCAAAGCCGCTATACTTGAAATGCACGCCGTGACCCACGGCTTGACGCGCTTGTTCGGTCCGGCTCATCCGGGCTTGCGGGCAATCCGTAACATCGGGTTGAACCTGGCGGCGCGCCTGCCTGCACTGCCGCAGCTGATCGCGCGCCACGCCGCGCGCTAACGAAAGCCTTACATGCAATCGACCTTTACGCTTTTTTCCCGCCTGGCCACGTGCGCCGCGGCGGCTGTTTTGATGAGCGCCGCCTGCGCCGAAGAGGCGCCCAAGGCCTCCGCGATGCCCAATGCATCGGTGGCGGCCAACGCCTCGACGCTGCCGGAGGGCGGCGCCTCGTCGGTGAAAATCGGCCCCGAGATCAATATCGCCCACCAGGTCGAGTCGCGCCTGAAGCCCGGCACCAAGGTCGACGGCGTCGCCAAGTCGCCTTACCTGGGCCTCTACGAAGTGCGCATCGGCAACGACCTGCTGTACACCGACGAAAAGGTCACCTACATCTTCGCCGGCAGCATCCTCGACGGCAAGACGCTGGACAACCTGACCGAAGCGCGCATCAACAAGCTCACCGCCGTGCGCTTCCAGGACCTGCCGTTCGACCATGCCATCAAGGTGGTCAACGGCACCGGCAAACGCCAGATTGCCTATTTCTCCGACCCCAACTGCCCCTATTGCAAGCAGTACGAAAAGAACCTCACGCAGATCAAGGACACCACGGTCTACATCTTCCTCTACGCCATCCTGGGCGACGACTCGGTGAAAAAGGCCAAGGCCCTGTGGTGCGCCCCCGACCGTGCCCGCGCCTGGAACGACTGGATGCTGCGCGGCCAGATGGTCAACACCGCCGCCTGCGACAACCCGGTCGACGCCAACCGCGAACTCGGCATGCGCCTGAACGTGCGCGCCACGCCCACCACCATCCTCTCCAACGGCGAACGGGTGCCGGGCGTGATCCCGATGGCGCAACTGCAAAAAGTGATCGCCGACGCCGGCCAGTAAGCCTGCGCGACCCACACCGCCCCTCATGAGCCCACGACCGTGACGCCGCAAGACCAGTTGAAACAGGAGGTCGCGCGCGCGGCCATGCAATACGTGGTGGAAGGCGCCGTCGTCGGCGTCGGCACCGGTTCCACCGCCAACTTCTTCATCGATGAACTGGCGACGCTGAAGGGCCGCATCCGCGGCACCGTGGCCAGTTCGGTGAAAAGCGCCGAGCGCCTGCGTGGCCACGGCATCGAAGTGCTCGACCTGAACGACGTAATCGAGCGCGGCTGGGATGTTCCCGTCTACGTCGACGGCGCCGACGAGGTCAACCGTGCGCTGGACATGATCAAGGGCGGCGGCGGCGCGCTCACCCGCGAAAAGATCGTCGCGGCGGTGGCGCGGAAGTTCGTCTGCATCGCCGACGCCAGCAAGCTGGTGGAGGTGATGGGCAACTTCCCGCTGCCGGTCGAAGTGCTGCCGATGGCGCGCGCCCACGTCGCGCGCGAACTCACCAGGCTCGGCGGCACCCCGCGCCTGCGCGAAGGCTTCACCACCGACAACGGCGCCGTCATCCTCGACGTCGCCGGCCTGAAGATCACCGACGCGCCGGCGCTGGAAACCGAGATCAACCACATCACCGGCGTCGTCACCAGCGGCCTGTTCGCCCGCCGCGGCGCCGACGTGCTGCTGCTGGGCACGCCCGAAGGCGTCAAGACCTACACCCGCGCCTGAGAGGGGCTTGCGGGGCGAGCTGGAGGCCGGTCATCGCACGGGGCTTTTTGGTAGCCCTTACTCAAAAAAATTGCCGGCTTTGCCGGCGATTTTTTCCAGCCAGAGCCGGGCAAAGGCGAAGCTTTCCTTGAAAAGAAAGCGCCGCTTTTGCTCGCTCCCTACTCAGGTACGTAGCCCGAAGCGCTGTCCCCGCCGCCCTCGAACAAAAACTTCTGCGCCTGTTCCATCAGGTACTTGCGCGCGCGCGGGTCGGCGCCGGAGAGGCGGTTCTCGTTCACCAGCATGGTCTGGTGCTTGAGCCACATCTGCCAGGCTTCCCTGGAAATGCCTTCGTAGATCTTCTTGCCGAGTTCGCCGGGGTAGGGCGGAAAGTCCATGCCTTCCGCTTCGTGTCCCAGCTTGATGCACTGAACCATGCGGGCCATTGCAGCCGCTCCAACGTGAAAAATAAAACGCTATTTTACGCCTGTGCGGCGCACCTCTCCGGTGGAGCAGGGCGGCATGCTCGCCGCGGCGCCATGGATCGCCGCGGCTTGAGGAGAACAGCCTAGCTGCCGCTGCCGCTATTCGGCTTGCGGATCATCTGCGTCGGGTTGATCGCCAGGTTCAGTTCCGGCCAGGTGATGGTCTGGCCGTCGTCGGACAAGGTCCACTGGCTGCGCTCGGCCACCTTGGCCTCGCGCAGGGCCGGAAACCAGTCCAGCGGCAGGCGGAACAGCGCATCGTTGACCAGCAGCAGCGCCACGTGCACACGCGTCACGTAAGCACGGCGGATGCGCATGCCTTCCTTCCAGCCGCGCGGCGCGGGCTTCGGGCCAGGCGTGGCGCGCGCCACCACCGGGCGGCTGGCGTCGTCGCCATCCACCGGCTTGTAATAGCCTTCCATCTGCGCCACGCCGTCGGCGCGCGCGCGCACCGCCAGTTCCTTGGCGCGGTCGAAACCGTATTTCGACACCGAGAACTTCACCACCTTCGCCTTCGCGCCGGCATGCGGCACCCACGAAGCGGCCCAGTACAGCGGGTTGCCCTCCGCGTCGCGGTTCAGGCGCACGCCGGGGTGGCCCGACGTATTGTTCTTGCGCAGCACCGACACATACTCCGAGCGCTTCAGCGGCGCGAAGCGCGCCACGATCTCGTCGCGATAGCCGATCGCCGCGGCCAGCGCCTGCTCGCGCCCGCCGTGAACCCCGTCAGTAAAGTGCTTGCGAAAGGACTCGCGGTTGCGCGTCAGCACCACGATCCACGCATAGGTCCCGTTCTTCGGGGAGTCGACGCGGTAAATGCCTTGCGAATGCCGGATGGCTGGCATGGGGTTCCTCTTCCTGTTCCGTTTCTCTTATTACTTACACAGCGAGGACAATGTAACTGTGAGCCTTACGGGAAACAACGCGTTTTAACAAATGTTTAACGGCCGAAAACCTTTTTAATACTTTCAAAGTTTTTTGACGAAAATTTTCGACTGCCGTTGGTAGTTGTACAACGCTTGCTTGGCCTCAGGCAGCTCATCCAGCGTGCTTTCGACAAAGCCATGCTCGATGAACCAGTGCGCCGTGCGTGTGGTGAGAACAAACAATCGTTTGATGCGGATCTGCCGCGCCTTCGCCTCCATCCGCGCCAGGAGCTGCTCCCCATAGTCCCGCCCGCGGTAGTGCGGCGCCACCACGAAGCACGCCATCTCCGCCGTCCCCTCCCTGGAGAACGGATACAGCGCCGCGCAACCGGCGATGACGCCATCATGCTCGATCACCGCGAACTGCCCGATCTCCGCTTCCAGCTTCTGCCGGCTGCGGCGCACCAGCGTGCCGTCCGCCTCCAGCGGCTCGATCAGCTTCACCACCCCGCCGACGTCTTCCAGCGTCGCATCGCGGATGGTCTCCAGCTTCGCCTCGCTGATCATCGTCCCCACGCCCGAGTGCGAGAAGAGCTCCATCAAGATCGCGCCATCCACCGTGCGCGGCACCACGTGCGTCCGCGTCACGCCCCCCTTGGCCGCGCGCACCACCGCATCCAGCGCGCGCAAGGTGTCTTCGCTCATGCCCGAGAGGTCCGGCGACTGCGCCGCCGCCTTGTACAGCATCTCCGCCTCCGAACCGGCCAGCTCGCGCGAAATCTCCTGCGCCTTCGCGCGCTTGGTCTTCGCCCCCGGCAGCGGCGGCAGCCCCGGCGCATCCACCAGGAAGATCAGCTTCTCCGCGTCCAGCGCGGAAGCCACGGAGGCCGCCACATCCTCCATCGCCAGGTTGAAGGCCTCGCCCGATGGCGAATACCCGATATTGGTCACGAACACGATATCGCCGTTGTCCAGCGCGTGATGGATGGTCTGCGCATCCACGTCACGCACCGTGCCCGAAAACTGGAAGTCGACACCATCGACCACGCCCACCGGCTGCGCCGTCAGCACGCTGCCCGAGATCAGCCGCACCCCCTCCGACTGCGCCATCGGCGTATTCGGCAGGCCGAACGAGAAACGCTGCTCGAATTCGATGCGCAAGCGCCCGATCGCCTCCTTCACGCAATCCATCGCCACCGCCGAGGTGACGCGCCGCCCCGAGTGATACGGGGTGGAGAGCCCGCGCGCCGCAAGCGCCGCATCGATCTGCGGCTTGGAACCGCACACGATCACCACGCGGATCGACAGCGACACCAACAGGTTGATGTCCTGCACCAGCGCCTCGATCTGCCCCCCCTCGACGATCTCCCCGCCGAAGGCGACGACGAAGGTCTTGTCGCGGAATGCATGTATCCATGGAGCGGCGGAACGGAACCAGGTGACGAAATCAGGGGAATGGAGGTGGCGCATGGGGCAGGCTGTCGAGAAAAGGACGCCATGATTCTATCTGGATGCGCATGGGCGCTGCGCTTGCAATGCCTGTGCCACGCCGGCCGCATTCGCCGCCCCGCCCGCCCACTGCCCACGCGTGTGCCGCAACATCCCTTGCCCAAGATTCGCGTCCCACACTGCGCGCGCCGCCATTCTCCCTCTGGCGCACCCGCCCAAAGCCGCCGCGCCCGATGCGCGCCGCCGCATGCCGCTGCGCAAACACGCATGCCGCATATAAGGCCAAACCATGCCAAAACCTCTCAAAACATCCCATCCACGGCCCAATTACGACCCACAAATTTGACACTGATTCGACAACCCTGTCAGATCATCGACACCAATCCACCAGCGCTATCCCATACGCATTTTTTCGCACGAGCGTGCGGGACAATCAATTCATACACTCCCGCGTTGCCCACCGGCAACAGCACGCAGCGCCTCTGTGCGCGCAGAACTTCCGCCTTGCCGTCGATGTCACACTGACAGCAGCGCAACCACGGCGCCGCGCGCCATCTTCGCGTCATCCCCGCATCCCTTGCCGCGCGGGCCGCGAAGGGCGCGTGCCGGTTTGCGCCGCGCCGCGGCCCGCCTAAAGCCGCTCCGCGCGCCGGCACCGCCGGCCGCCATGTCCCCGTCGGCCCCACCGCCACTCGCCTGAAGCGGGTGCCCGCGGCCCCGGCGCCACAGCCACCTCAGGAGCTAACCCGTGACCAAGTTCCTCCTTGCATTGCTTTTCGCCATCCTCGCCCTGGCCCCCCTCATGCTCGCCCAGTTCGAAGCCCAGGAAAAAAGCCAGGGCGCCGGCCGCGAGCGTTCCGGGCGTGAACGCCTGCGCGCCCGCCTCAGGCGCCGCATCGGCCCCTGAACTCCTGCCCGCGTCAAGCGTCTAATACCCTCCGCAGCCCAACCACCCCCGGAGCCCGAATGAAAAAATACCTCACCCCCGCTCTCCTCGCCGCCGCCCTCGGCCTGCCCCTGATGCTGCCCGTGGCCGCCCACGCCCAAGGCACCGGCGACACCATCAAGCAAGACGCCAAGGACGCCAAGCAGAACATCAAGCAAGGCGCCAAGACCGGCGCCGCCAAGGTGAAAAAAGGCGCCAAGACCGCCAAAGCCAAGACCAAGGCCGGCGCCCACGCCGTCAAAGACAACGTCAAGGAAGGCGCCCACGACGTCAAGGAAAAAGTCCAGGACGCCAAGTAAGCCCGCCCCACGCAATGAAAAAGGCTGCCTCGCGCAGCCTTTTTATCGCCTCAATTGTTTGAGGCCAATCATTTCTACCGTTTCCACCATTTCCGGATCCGAGTTTTCGGAAATATAGTTCGCGAAAAGGTCGAGCGAATGGTTCGCAATCTCCCCACCCTCACAGCGCAGGGTCTCTCCCCTTCAAGGGGGAGGGCAGGAGGGGATGGGGTCAAGCCGGCACCCCGCCAAGCAGCAAGGTCGCCCCAATCGCAAGTCGCCTCAATCGCAAGGTCGCCCCAATCGCAAGGTCGCCCCAATCGCAAGGTCGCCTCAATAGCAAGCCCACCCAAACAACAACGCCGCCCACGCCGCCCTTTGTCATCCCCGCGACAATCTACCCCTTGATCGGCTCCACCCCGTGCTTGCGCATCACCGGCGCCGCCTCGGCCGACACCAAAAACTGCGTCCACTTGCGCGCCGCTTCCAGATGGGTCGCCTTCACATGCTCCCCGATTGAAAACGTCGTCACGTTCTGCACATCCTGCGGCACCGGCCAATAATCGATGCCCGCAACCGGCATCAACTCCGCCACCTGCTGAAAGCTGATCGCCGCCTCGCCCCGCGCCGCAAACTCGCCCGTCACCCCCGTCACGATCTGCAACTTCGGCTGCAGCCACGGCATCCAGCCCAGGCGCTCAAACAACCCCTTCATGTAGATCCCCGAAGGCCCGGTCGAAATGCACACCGAAGGCGCCGCCTCCAGCGCCGCCTTCAACTCATCCGCCGAGCCCGTCTTCGGCCGCGGCGTGCCCGCCTTCACCGCCATGCCCACGAGAGACGTCACCAGGTCCGTGCGCGACCCCGCCGCCACGATGCCCGACTTGATCAACCCATCGATCGCCGGCGCCGAAAGCAACACCAGGTCCGCCACCTCCCCATTCTTCAGGCGCTCCAGCATCTGCACCGAAGGCGACCACACCGTACCCACCTTGAGCCCCGACTTCTGCTCGAACATCGTCTGCAATTCGCGATAAGCATGCTCGATCGCCGCCGAAGTCAGGATCGAAAAAGAATTCTCAGCCATAAAATTAACGCCTCACCAAAAGGACCCAAATCTTCGCACAGCACGCCGCCGAATTCGCGGCCCGATCACTTTTGTGCCGTATGCAAAACCGCCCCGGCCCCCATCTCCTATCTCCTCCCTCCTCCCCGCTGCCCCCACACCTACGCCGCTATCAGCCCCGCACCGACAGGCAAGGCCCCCGCGCCTCCGTAAATTCCCCCTATCGCGGGTATCAACCTGCGGACGACCTCCAGGAGCCCAAATGAAACTGCTATTCGCCGCCATCGCCACCGCGCTGGCCTTCGCCG
>DASYEQ010000161.1:0-52962 GCA_036498945.1 Burkholderiales bacterium
GGCCCGCTCAAGGCCGAAGGAGACAAGAATGCGCACGCTCGAGCAGCAGATGTCGTTTTACCTGCGCTATCACCGCCATCCGTGGAACCGGCTGTCGCATTTCATCGGCGTGCCGGTGATCATCTTCGCCCTCTTCATCCCGCTGGGCTGGCTGCGCATGCCGGTAGGCGGCATCGAGGTCACCGGGGCCGAGATCTTTACCTTGGTCGTGCTGGTCTACTACTTCATGCTCGATGCGACCCTGGCGCTGGCGCTGCTGGCCTTCATCGCCTGCGTGCTCTACGCCGCTGACCAGGTATCGCAGATGCCGCTGAAAACCGGCGCGATCTGGTTTGTCGCCACCTTCATCGGCGGCTGGGTGCTGCAGCTGATCGGCCACGTGTTCGAAGGAAAAAAGCCCGCGCTCACCGACAATTTTTTCCAGATTTTCATCGCCCCCATCTTCCTCATGGCCGAGGTGTTCTTCGCCCTCGGCTTCAAGAAGGACATCGCCCGGCGCACCGACGAACTGATGCGCTAGCGCCTGCCGGCGCTGCTCCCCGGCGCCGGATATGCGGGGTGAATCGCGCGCTATTCGCGGCTTGCCGCGCGCCCCCGGTGCCCTAGAGTTAGGCCACCGAAAATCCGTCGATGCGCCTCGCCGCGTGCCGGCGCCCAATTTTGTGAACGCTTCCCTGCCCGCGGGGGCCACCGACCGGCATGCCGCGCATGCGGTGGTCCTGTACATCGGCCCGGACCCACAGTCGCTCGGCTTGGCCGACTGCGCCGACGTGCAGGTCATGCACGCCCGCCGCCGCCAGAACATGCTCGACTTCATGGAAGCGGAGGCCGCCGACCTGGTGGTCTGCGATTTGCGCGAGCCGGCGGTGGACGGGGTGGCGCTGCTGGAAACCCTGCATCACGGCTGGCCGCAGGTGCAGCGCGTTGCCCTGGGGCCGGAAAACGATCCCGCTCTGGTGATTGCGGCGCTCAACCGCGGCGGTATCGCCGCCTACCTGGTCTCCACCGCGCCGGAGCGCGAATTGCGTGCCCAGTTGCGCCAGCGCCTGCAGATGCCGGTCGCCCACGCTGCCGCTCCCGCCGGCGAACATTCGGTGCAGATGCTGCGCGACATCGTCGACAACCTGCCGGTCGCGGTATTGCTCAAGTCAGTGCGCAACGGCTTTCGCTTTGTGTTGTGGAACAAGGCGGCGGAAGAACTCTATGGGCAGTCTTCCAATGAGGCGCTCGGCCGCACCAGCCATGACATCTGGCCGCGCGAGGTCGC
Organism: Burkholderiales bacterium; assembly: GCA_036498945.1. Lineage (GTDB taxonomy): Bacteria > Pseudomonadota > Gammaproteobacteria > Burkholderiales > JAEUOS01 > JAQGMJ01. The sequence continues at coordinate 1,268 of DASYEQ010000161.1, forward strand.
CGATCGCATGCACGTGACCGACCTGAAACTGGCGGCCGAAGGTGGCATGCTCGACGACGCCGACCGTGTTCTGGAGACGCGGCATCGTGGCGAGGTCCGCATCCGCCGGCGCAAGGTTCCCTTGTACGACCGCGACGGCCACGCCACCCATATCCTGCTGGTCGCCGACGACATCACCGCCCAGCTGCGGCAGGAAAGCGCGCTGCGCGAGGCGCAGGCCCGCTTCCAGCGCGTCCTCGACGGCGCGCAGGACGGACTGTGGGAATACGATTTGCGCACCGGCGCCCTGTTTACCTCGGAGAGAATGCAGCGCATGCTGCCCTACGCCGTCGAAGATCTTCCCCGCCACGATGTCACCAGCCACCTGGTGCATCCGGAAGACCTCTCCGGTTATCGCTACGCCTATCGCGCGCTGCTCAAGGAAAGCAGGACCATGCAGTGGGAGGGGCGTTTCCTCGCCCCCGGCGGCGACTACCGCTGGTACCGCGTGCGCGGCCTTGCCACGTGCGGCGCCGACGGCCGCGCGATTCTCGCCTCCGGCACCATGACCGACATCGACGCCGCGAAAAAGGCGCAGGAGGAACTGCGGCGCCATCGCGACGACCTCGCCGGCCTGGTCGAGGAACGCACCGCGCGCCTGAGCGAAGCCAAGCAAAGCGCCGAGCGCGCCAACCTGGCGAAGAGCGAGTTCCTCGCCAACATGTCGCACGAGCTGCGGACGCCGATGCACGCGATCATCAGCTTCGCCAACTTCGGCGTCGAGAAATTCGAACACGTCGAGGGCGCGCGCCTGCAGAATTATTTCCGCAACATCCAGAAAAGCGCGGGCCGCCTGCTGGCACTGCTCAACGACCTGCTCGACCTCTCCAAGCTGGAAGCGGGCAAGATGCACATGTCGGCCTCGCTGTGCAATGCCGACATGCTGTTGCGCGATGCCGCCGTCGAAGGCGCGGCGCTGGCCGAGCAGCGCGGCATCAAGTTGCAACTGGCCTGCGCCACCGGCCGCTACCAGGTCACCGACGAGGGCGAATCGATTCCCCGCGACGAAGACCTCGACGCCCATTGGGACGGCACGCGCATCCTGCAGGTGCTGCGCAACCTGCTGTCGAACGCGCTCAAGTTCAGTCCGGCCGGCAGCGTGGTCGAGCTTTCCGCCTGCGTGGTGGCGATGAAACAGGACGGCCATGCCGCCTCGGTATGCCCCGGCATCGAAATCCGCGTGCGCGACCGCGGCGTCGGCATCCCGGCCGATGAACTCGAACTGGTGTTCGACAAGTTCGCCCAATCCTCGCTGACCAAGACCGGCGCCGGCGGCACCGGTCTCGGCCTGCCGATCTGCCGCGAGATCGTGCTGGCGCACCATGGCAGCATCCGCGCCGAGCGCAACCCGGCGCCCGAGCCGGGCGTCTCGTTTGTCGTGCGCCTGCCGGTACGCCCTTTCGAAGGGCGGGCCGCGCCGGGCGCGGCCGCCTAAAGCCTAGTTCAGGCGCGCGGCGCCGATGGCGGCGGCGGCCAGTTGCGCCGCGACCTGCTCCGCGTCTTCCGCGCCCGGGCGCTCACGCGCGTAGAACGCCAGGTCTTCCGCCGCCGCGCGCGGGCACTCGAGCCTCAGGTAGGCCACGCCGCGGTCGCGGCGCTCCTCGACCACCTCGGGCAACAGCACCACCAGGCGGTTCATCACCGCCAGCGCCCGGTCGAAATCCTTGGCTTCCAGATAGATCGCCTTCAGGTTGCGCAAGAGGCGCGCGAGGATCTGCCGCGGCGTGGCCGATTCCAGCAGGTCTTCCAGCGGCAGGGTCTGCGCGGCATCGGCGCCGGTGAAGCGCGCCACACGCTCGCGCAAATCTTCTTCGGACAGCGAGCGTCCGCCCTCGAAGGGGTCGAGCACCAGCTCGCCGCCGGTGACACGTACCTTCACCAGGAAGTGCCCCGGGAAGGAAACCCCGCGCAACTTCAGGCCGAGGCGCTGGCCGATCTCGATGTACAGGATCGACAGCGTGATCGGAATGCCGGTCTTGCGCAGCAGCACATCGTTGAGAAAACTGTTGCGCGGATCGTAATAGTTGTCAGCGTCGCCGGAGAAGCCGAGTTCGCGAAACAGGTAGTTGTTCAGCGCCAGCAGGCGATGCGTGGTGGAGAAATCGGACGGCAGGCGGCGCTTCAGGGTGTCGGCGAGATCGTCGATGCGCTTCAGGGCGGCGTGGATATCGAGATCGGGATAGGCGTCCTGCGCGCACAACAATGCCGCCTCGCACAGATTGATCTTCATCCGCTCCGGCGCCACAGCGTCGCGAAAGCGCTGCAAATTCTCGTCCAACTAAGCCATCCTTTTGAAGTCTTTCAGGCGGAAGCCCAGCACCCACAATACCGCAAAATATACCAGTGCGCCCGCCGCCACCAGGCCTCCCATCAGGCCGATGCGCAGAAGCGGCTGCGCGCGCAGATCGATCCAGCGCGCATCCTCCGGATTGAGCAGCCACAGCGCCACGCCCATCACCGCCAGGGCCACTATCAGCTTGCCGAGGAACATGCCCCAGCCGGCCTGCGGGCGGTAGGCGCCGCGGCGGATCAGCCCGCGCCACAACAGGCCCGCATTGATGCACGCGCCCAGGCTGATGGACAGCGCCAGCCCGGCGTGGGCCATGTCCTTCGGCAGGATGTTGACGAACAGCAGGTTGAACAGTTGCGTGAGCACCAGCGTGATGATGGCGAAACGCACCGGCGTGCGCATGTCCTGGCGCGCATAGAAGCCGGGCGCCAGCACCTTTACCAGGATCAGGCCCGCCAGGCCCACCGAATAGCCGAGCACCGCGTACTGGGTGAAGAACACGTCGGCCGCGGTATAGCGGCCGTAGTGGTACAGCGAACTCACCAGTGGTACCGACAGCAGCGCCAGGCCGACCGCGCCCGGCAGCGCCAGCAGCAGCACCAGGCGCAGGCCCCAGTCGAGCAGGCCGGAGAAATGCGCCTCGTCGGTCTTCGCGGCCTTCGATAGGCTGGGCAGCAGGATGGTGCCCAGCGCCACGCCGAGCATGCCGGTGGGAAACTCCATCAGGCGGTCGGCGTTGGAAATCCAGGTGATGGCGCCGGTGACGAGTGCCGAGGCGATCGCGGTATTGAGCAGCAGGCTGATCTGCGCCACCGATACGCCCAGGAGCGCCGGCGTCATCTGCTTGAGGATGCGGCGCACACCGGGGTGGCGGAAGTCGACGCGAAAGCGCGGCAGCCTGCCCAGCTTATAGAGCCCCCACCATTGCAGCGCCAGTTGCGCGACACCGCCCAATGCCACCGCCCAGGCCAGCGCGAAAATCTGGTGCGCCATCAGTGGCCGCAGCCACAGGGCGCAGCCGATGAAGGAAAGGTTGAGCAGCACCGTGGTGAAAGCCGGCAGGGAGAACTTGCTCCAGGTATTGAGCACCGCGCCGCCAAAGCCGGTCAGCGAAATGAACAGGATGTAGGGGAAGGTGATGCGCAGCAGCGCCGCTGTCGTAGCGAACTTGTCTCCCGAGAAACCGGGCGCGGTGACGTGGACGATGAGCGGCGTGCAGATCATGCCGAGGGCGGAGACGACGAGCAGGATCACGCCGAGCGTGCTGGCGGTGTGGTCGATCAGGGAACGGATTTCCTCCTCGTCGCCCCGCACGCGGGTCTCGGCCAGGATCGGCACGAAAGCCTGCGAAAAGGCGCCTTCGGAAAACAGGCGCCGCAGCAGGTTGGGGATGCGAAAGGCGACCAGGAACGCATCGGTATCTGCGCTGACGCCGAAATACGCGGCAATCAGGGAGTCACGGATGAGGCCGGTCACGCGGGAAATCAGCGTGATGCCGCTGACTTTGGCGAGGACGGACAGGAGATTCACGGGGCGCAAGTATACCTGCCGCATGCGGGCGCCAAGCGGGCCGCTTTATGGCGCCTTGCGGGCACCGGCGGCTTGCCGCAAAAGTGCCGGAAAGCCCCGTTCGCCCCTGGCAGGCCAGGAAAACCGCCGCTAAAACAGACCCTTGCCTAAATCCAGTAAATCCTGCTATAATTTTGGATTGCCCAATTTGCATTCACGGATTTCATATGGCTACCGGTCAAAAAGCGAAAAAGAAGATCGTGCGCACGGCTTCGGGCCGCAAGCGCGCACGTCAGGCGATCAAGGAAAACGCCCACAATTCCAGCCTGCGCTCCAAGCTGCGCACGGCGATCAAGGCTGTGCGCAAGGCAGTGGCCGGCGGCGACAAGAAGGTCGCCACCGATAGCTTCCAGGCCGCGCAAAAAGTCATCGACACCATCGCCGACAAGCGCATCGTTCACAAGAACAAGGCCTCGCGCGACAAGAGCCGTCTGGCCGCCGCCCTCAAGGCGATGGCGTAAGGAAGCTGTTGGGCAACAAAAAAGCCACCTGCGGGTGGCTTTTTTGTTGCCTGTCGCACAAAGCGGCACACGGTGCGGATTCAGGCGGGCTTTTGCAGCCCATGTTCACGCGCCGCCAGGCGCCCGGGGCGCATCTGCAATTCATTGTCCTTGGCGAAATTGAGCAGGAAGTTATAGGCCATGGGCTCAATCTCTTTCAACCGCACATCAACCACCACGCAGGCCACCCCGGCGGAACTGATGGGATAGCAAAACGGCGAATAGGCCATGCGGTTATCGCCCCCGAACGAACACATCACGCCCGCCAGCCGGTCGGCCCAGTCGCTGGGGCGAAACCGCTTGCCATCCAGCGTGGTGCCGATGATGACGAACTCGTTGGTTTCGACGGCCATGAAGGGTGGGTGCCTGGGCCTTTGGAGCGATCAGAAGGGATGCGGGCACACGGGATCGCCGTCGCTGCCCACCCCGCCATTGTAGCCGATTCGCTTGCGGATACCGCAGTGCGTCATTTGAAAACACACGCGGCGCCGCAGGTACAATGGCGCCGTTCACAAATTCTCCAATAGCATGAAATCCGTCGCCGTTTTTTGTGGTTCCAATCCGGGCAAAGACCCGATCTACATTGAATCAACCAAGGCAACCGGCGCCCTGATCGCGCAGCGCGGCCTGACGCTGGTGTATGGCGGCGGGCATCGCGGCCTGATGGGCGCGGTGGCGGATGCGGCGCTGGCTGCCGGCGGCCAGGTGCACGGCGTGATCACCGAGGCGCTGAAGGCACGCGAGATGATGCACGTCGGCATCCAGGTGTGCGAAGTGGTCGGCACCATGGCCGAGCGCAAGCACCGCTTCGCCGAGCTGGCCGACGCCTTCCTGGTGTTGCCCGGCGGCATCGGCACCCTGGAAGAAGTGTTCGACATGTGGAGCCGGGCCCAATTGCAGGGGCTGAACAAGCCGATCGGCATCCTCAACACCCGCGGTTTTTACCTGCCGCAGATCCAGATGATCGACCGCATGATCGCCGAAGGCTTTTTGCCGGAAGCGCAGCGCAAGTGGGTCGCGGTCTCGGAAGACGCGGCCGAGCTGCTCGACTGGCTGGACAATTTCCAGTTCTCCCCCGTGTCGAAATGGCTGTAGGCGCGGGGTTGGTCCCGCACGCGGGGGGCGCATGGGCCTGAGCCTGTTCTACCCGGCGGCACGCGCCGCGCTGTTCCAGCTGGAAGCCGAACGCGCGCACGCGGTGACCATGCGCGGCCTGAATCTTCTGGCCGGTCTCGGCATCGCCGGCCTGGTCAACGGCCGCGTGCCGGACGATCCGCGCACGGTGATGGGCATCCGTTTTCCCAACCCGGTCGGCATGGCCGCGGGCGTGGACAAGAACGGCGAATGCATCGACGGCTTCGGCGCCCTGGGCTTCGGCTTTCTCGAACTCGGCGGCATCTGCCCGCGCGCGCAGCCCGGCAATCCGCAGCCGCGCCTGTTCCGCATTCCGCAGGCCAATGCGGTGATCAATCGTCTCGGGTTCAACAACCTGGGCGTTGACGTACTGGTGCAAAACCTGAAACACCGCAGCTACAAAGGTGTGATCGGCATCAACCTGGGCAAGAATCTCGACACGCCGCTGGAAAAAGCCGCCGACGACTACGCCATCTGCTACGAGAAGATTTATCCGCACGCCGATTTCGCCACTGTCAACATCTCCTCGCCCAACACCAAGAACTTGCGCCAGTTGCAGGGCGAGGATGAACTCGGGCCGATCCTGGAGCGCATCAAGCGCGACCAGGCGCGCCTGGCCGATCAACACGGGCGCATGGTGCCGGTGGCGGTGAAAATCGCGCCCGACCTGGACGGCCTGCAGATCGAGATGATCGCACGCCTGCTGGTACGGCATCGCATCGACGCCGTCACCGCCACCAACACCACGGTCACGCGTGATGCCGTGCAAGGCATGCCGAACGCAGCGGAGGCCGGCGGGCTGTCGGGCACGCCGGTGTTCGAGGCCTCCAACCGCGTGATCCGCGAGCTGGCGCATCATCTGGACGGGGCGCTGCCCATCATCGGCGTCGGCGGCATCCTGAGCGGCGCGGATGCGCGCGCCAAGATCGAGGCCGGGGCCAGCCTGGTGCAGTTCTATACCGGCCTGGTTTATCGCGGCCCGGCGCTGGTGCCGGAAGCGGCGCGCGCCCTGCGCGCCTGATCAAACGGAGCGAGGGCGATGCTGATCGGCGTCCCGCGCGAAATCAAGGATGGCGAATTCCGCGTCGGCATGACGCCGCAAGGCGTGCGCGAGCTGCACGCGCGAGGCCATGCGGTACGCGTGCATGCAGGCGCCGGCACCGCGGCAGGCTTCACCGACGCGGACTACGCCGCCGCCGGTGCGCAGATCGTAGCTACTCCCGGCGCCATCTACGACACCGATCTGGTGGTCAAGGTAAAGGAGCTCTACCCTGCCGAGTTCGCGCTCCTGCACCCCGGCCTGGCGGTGTTCTGCTTTCACCATCTCGCCCCGGACCCCACGCTGATGCAGGCGCTGATCGATGCGCGCATCACCGCCATCGCCTACGAGACGGTGGGCGCAAGCGACGGCTCGCTACCGATTCTCAAGCCGATGTCGCGCGTCGCCGGGCGCCTGTCCATCGGCATCGCCATGTGGGCCTTGCAGATGGGCAACGGCGGTTCCGGCACCCTGCTGACCGGCGTCGCCGGCGTGGCGCCGGGCAAAGTGGTGATCCTGGGTGCCGGCGCTTCCGGCGCCAACGCCGCCGAGGTAGCGATCGGGCTTGGCTGCGAGACAGTGGTATTCGCGCGCTCGCGCCCGCGCCTGGATGAACTGCAAGCACGCTTTCCCGGCCGCCTGCGCGTACGCATTTCGACCCCGCGGCGATCGCGGAGGAAATCGTCGATGCCGACGCCCTGATCGGCGCCGTGCTCACGCCCGGGCAAACCAGCCCGGTACTGATCACCCGCGCCATGCTGCGCACGATGAAGCGCGGTTCGGTGTTCATCGACATCGGCATCGACCAGAAAGGCATCGCCGAAACCTCGCGCCCCACCAGCCATAGCCAGCCGCTGTTCGTCGAAGAAGGCGTGCTGCACTACTGCGTACCCAACATGCCGGCGGCCGTGGCAAAGAGCGCCACGCAGGCACTCGCCGCCGTCACCCTGCCCTACGTGCTGGCGCTGGCGGCACATGGCGTAAAAGGCGCCGCGCAGCGCGATGCGCGGCTGGCCGAAGGCATCCAGTTGCACCTGGGCCACGTTACCCACGCGCACCTGGCGCGCGACACCGGCCGCGCCTGCGTTCCGCTGATCCAGGCGCTGGCATAGGCGCCGCGATTCCCTGCGATAATCGTCCGCATATCGCTTGCGAATTCGTGCGCCGGCACCATCTGCCATCGGGTAACCGGCGCGCATTTCGCTGAACAACCGCCATACCCAGCCTCAGGCCCGACCATGAAATTCACCCACCTGGTGCAGATCAACGATCTGACCAATCCCCTGATCGACCAGCTCTCGCGCGAGCAGCTGTGGAACGGCCTGAAGCTGCGCGCCGAGGACCCGGCGCAATTCGTCGTCGGGCTGGACAGTTTTCGCCTGGTGCGGCGCGATGGAAACGAGTTGGTGCGCGAACTCAACTTCGGCCGCCTGGTGGTGCGCGACCGCATCAGCTTCACGCCGATGAACCAGGTCCAGTATGAAGTCGAGGCCAGCACCGAAGTGCCGGCCGCCACGCTGGTGACCACCATCGAAGAACCCGAGCCCGAGCAGCTGTTCGTGCGCTTCGAGTATCACACCCGGCCGTTGGACGGCGGCCCGCCGGTCGATCCCTACTACCAGCAATTCATGAAAGAGGCGTACAAGGAAGCGGACATCGACGCCGTGCGCACCATCCGCCGCCTGGCCAGCGAAGGCAAGCTGGGCGCCGCGCCGGCCTGAGGCGCGCCGCCGCCCCATCTGTCATATTGCCGCACCGGGGTTGACATACCCCGGGCGTTCCCCGCAGACTGCTTCGCGCCGGCCTCACCGGACCGGCGACTATAAACAACAACCCTGCGGGGGAGACAACCATGCCGTCTATCGTGCGCGCCGCGCTTTTTTGCGCGGTGGCTTTGCTATGCAACGCGCCGGCCGCGCTGTTTGCGCAGCCCTATCCCAACAAGCCGATCCGCCTGATCGTGCCCTTTCCCCCCGGTGGCGGCAACGACGTCATCGGCCGCGACATGGCGCAAAAGCTCACCGAGAGACTCGGCCAGCAAGTGGTTGTGGACAACCGCGCCGGCGCCAACGGCATCGTCGGCCTGCAAGCGCTGATGGCCGCCGCGCCCGACGGCTACACCCTGGGTGTAGGCGCCGCCGGGCCGATGGCGGTCAACCCCAGCCTGTACGACAAGCTGCCGTATGACCCGGTGAAGGACTTCACCGCTATCACCAACATGGTGAACTTCCCGTTGCTGCTGGTGGCCCACCCTTCCCTGCCGGCGAAAAACGTCAAGGAGCTGATCGCCCTGGCCAAGGCCAAGCCCGGCACCATCTACTTCTCCTCGCCCGGCAGCGGCAACTCCGGACACCTCGCCGGCGAACTGTTCAACACCATGGCCGGCGTGAAGACCGTGCACGTGCCCTACAAGGGGCAGGGCCCGGCACTGGCCGACCTGCTGGCAGGCCAGGTGCAACTGCTCTATAGCAGCATCCCCTCGGTGATGCCGCACGTGCAGAGCGGGCGCCTGCGCGCGCTTGCCATCGGCAGCGCCAGGCGCATTCCCTCATTGGCGGAAGTGCCCACCATCGCCGAATCCGGCGTGCCGGGCTACGAGGCTTATTCCTGGGTCGGCATGATCGGCCCCGCGCACATGCCGCGCGATCTCACCCAGCGTTTGAGCCGCGAGATCAACGACGCCCTGAAGCGCAAGGACCTTGCCGACAAACTCAATAGCGAAGGCGCCCTGCCCGACGGTAATACGCCCGAGCAATTCACCGCCTACATCAAGGCGGAGATCGACAAATGGGGCGCGGTGGTGCGCTCCGCCAACATCAAGGTCGACTGACCGCAACAGAGGAAAAGGAAACGCAATGCCGCTACCGAAAAACGCCAGTTCCACCGGATTCAAGGCCGGCCTGGCAATGAGAAAAAAAGTCCTGGGCCCCGATTACGTCGAGCGCGCTCTCGCCAATGCCGACGATCTCGCCATGCCGTTCCAGGAAGTCGCCACCGAGATGGCGTGGGGAAAAGTATGGACCCGCCCCGGCCTCGACCTTCCCACGCGCAGCCTGGTGACGCTCGCCATGTGCATTGCGCTCAACCGCCCCAACGAACTGAAGATCCACCTGCGCGGCGCGATGCGCAATGGCGTCACGCGCACGCAGTTGCGCGAGCTGCTGCTGCATTCCTTCCTGTATTGCGGCGGCCCGGCGGCGCTGGACGCGACCGCCATAGTGCGCACCACGCTGCCCGAAATCGAAGCCGCGGAAAAAGCCCTGCGCGCTAGGGCCAAGCCGGCGGCCACGGCAGCCAGGAAGGCGGCCGGGAAGACCGCCACGCGCCGTCCGCGCCAGGCTACGAAAAAATAGCCCGGCGCCGCGCTGCTATTTCCGCGCGCGCTTGCCGCCCTTGGGGGGCAGGCCCGCGGCGGCGCCCATCACTTCGGCCACGGCGGCGGTGTCCTCCAGCGCCAGGCCCTGCGCCATCGCCGCGTTGTATATCGGCACGCAGTTGGTGAATAGCGGTGTCGGGCAATCGACCGCCTTCGCCATGTCGCCGATCACCTGCATGTCCTTTTGCCACACCTCGACCTTCATGGTCGGCGGGGTGAACTGGCGTTTGGCCATCATCGCCATGCGCAGCCGCAGCACGCCGGTGCTGAGCACGCCGCTGGCCGCCAGCAGGTCGTAGACCTGCTGGCCATCCAGCCCCATCTTGCGCGCGAAGGTGATGGATTCGCCGTAGGCGACGTTGTAGATCGCCACCAGGTGATTGGCGACGAACTTGAATTTGGTGCCGTTGCCGAATGCGCCAACGTAAGGCCGCACCTCGGCGAACACGCCAAGCACCGGCATGGCGCGCTTCACCGCCGCCTGCGGGCCGCTGACGTAGATGTTCCAGGTGCGCTCCTTCATGCGCACCGCGGTGCCGCTGATCGGGCAATCGAGGGTGACGATGCCGGCCTTTTGCAGCGCCTTTTGCGCTGCTTCCTTGTCGGCGATCGGCAGTGTGCTGGTCTCGATGACGATGCGCTTCTGCCCGTTCTTGAGGGGCTTTTTCACCGCCGCGATCTTTTGCTGTGCGTCGCGCAGGGCAGCGGCGCTGGCGAGCGAGGTGATGATGATCTCCGCGCTTTCGGCCACCGCGGTGCTGGAGCCAAGCGCACGGCCGCCGGCCTTCTTCAGGCGCGCGCGCGCCGCGCTCGCCGGGTCGTAGCCAGTGACGCGATAGCCCTCGCGCAATAACGCCTCCGCCATTTCGCCGCCCATGATGCCCAGGCCGATCACGCCTACCACCGGTTTTTCCGCCGTCGCGGCGGGTTTGCTGCTTGCCATGCTGGTTTGTCTCCGTTGTTTGTTGTGCTTCAAATCGAAATCGCCGCCGGCCCCAAGGTGACCTTGGCTTCGCTATGCAGCAGGCGGCAGCCGCCGGTCAGCCATTTACCGTCGCGCTGGCGCTGCATGCTGTACAGCGCGATCCACAATTGCCCGTCGCGGTCGGTCATTTGCACCGGCTGCAAAACCTCCCCATCCGCCGCCTCCGCCTTGAGGAACAGCACCGCCGCCGGGCGGTACACCACCGGGTAGCTCACGCGCACCATGTGCAAGAAATTGTCCGCCGTGCCGAAGGTGCGGCGGATGCCGGGCGCGGCATAGGAGAACGCCTTTGCCGCATCGTCAGCCGCAAACGCGGCGAGCTGGCCGCGGATCACGCTTTCGATGGCGCGTGCGTCCGCGCTGTTCACGGCAGGCTGCTGCGCCGCCGCCGCGCCCATGAAGGCGAGGAGCAGCAGCGCGACCCAACCGCGCAGGATTCGCATCAGACCACCTTGCAACGCGCGCTTATCCATCGCAACCTCCGAAAGCAGATCCGATGCGGCCTTCAGGAGCGACCCGCACCGCGGCGGCGGATCGCCTCCAGCACCGCGGCATTGTCCCATTGTCCCTCGCCGTGGGCGATGCAGTCGCGCATCATCGCCGCGTAGACTTCGGCGAACGGCAGCTCCTGGCCGCGGCGGGTACCGTACTCCAGCATCAGGCTGAAGTCCTTCAGGCTCTGGTCGATGCGGCTTTGCGGTGCGTCGAACTTGCGCGCCACCATGTTCGCGCCCTTGGTTTCCATCACCGCCGAATACGCCGCCGATTCGCGCAGCACGCCGAAGAATTTTTCCACCTGGAGCCCGGCGCGCTCGGCAAACGCCAGGCCCTCGGCCATCGCCGCGCGATTCAGGCCCAGGGTGAGGTTGACCGCCAGCTTGGCGCGTGCGCCGTCGCCGGCCGCGCCCACATAATGCCGGCGTGGGCAGATCGCCTGCAGCACCGCCTGCACGCGCTGCGCCAACTGCTCGTCGCCGCCGATCAGGCCGACCGCATCGCCCTTCGCCACCTGCATGCTGGTGCCGGAAACCGGCATCTCGACGAAATCCACCGGCCCACCCTGCAGGCGCGCCGCCAGTTGCTCGATGCGGTCGGGGTCGCAGGTGCTGGTGCAGATCACGCTGACGCGTTTTCCCGCGTCGCGCGCAGCGGCGGCGACGCCCGGCGCGCCTTCGATTGCCTCTTCCACCTGCGCGGTGTCGAACACCGCCAGCACCAGAGTGTCGCAGCGGCGCACCGCCTGCGCCACGCTTTCCACGCTCTCCCGCGCGGCGCCGCCGAAGGCCGCGCGCTTGGCCGCATCGACGTCGTAGCCGAGCAGGGCATGGCCGGCGCCCGACAGGCGGCCGGCAATGGCCGAGCCCATCAAGCCGAGGCCGAGAATTGCAATGGGGGGATTCATTTGGGCACGTCCAGCCGGGTGAAAGCAGGAGATTCTACCGAGGCCGGCGCGGCGTTGCGCGTATAGCGCGAATTAAGGCACGGCGCATCGCCGCGCCACGCGGCGTTCATGCATGTGGCGCCCGCCCGGGAAGGGGCGCATTATTTTCGTCACAGCGCGGCGAACGGCCCCCCAAAAAAAATCCCCCCGCCCTTGCGGGCGAGGGGATAACATCGGCTGTCCGGCGCGAGCAGGTGCGCTAGAGCAGCCTTACCGTCTAACCCAAATCTACGGGCACGAAGATCTTGGCGTCTTCGCGCTGCACCAGAAGAGCCACGCGCTTGCCGGCCTTGTTGACCAGGTTGCGCAACTCTTCCACTGTGCTGACCTTGTTGCCGTTCAGGGACAGGATGATGTCCCCCGGCTGGATGCCGGCGCGCTCGGCCGGGCCACCCACTTGTTCCACTACGAGGCCTTCGGTGCCGGCCTGCTGGCGCTCATCCTTGTCCAGCGGGCGCACCGCAATGCCCAGCTTGCCCTGGTTGGCGCGGTCGGTATCGGCCTTGGCCACCTTGGTGTCCTGCAGTTCGCCGACCTTGGCCTCCACCGTCTTGGTTGTGCCCTTGCGGACCAGGTCCAGCTTGGCGCTGCTGCCGGGACGGATGTCGGCAATGTGCGCGGAAAGATCGCCCGAGCCGTCGATACGATCGCCGTTGACGGCGGTGATGACGTCGCCAGGCTGCAGGCCCGCCTTGTCGGCCGGGCTGCCGGGCTCGACCGAGCTGACCAGCGCGCCGCTCATGCCCTTCAGGCCGAAAGAATCCGCCAGCGCCTGATTGATGTCCTGCACCGAGACGCCGATGCGCCCGCGCACCACCTTGCCATGCGCGACCAGTTCATCTTTCACCTTCAGCGCCACGTCCATCGGGATCGCAAAGGACAGGCCTTGATAGCCACCGCTGCCAGAGTAGATCTGCGAGTTGATGCCGATCACTTCACCGCGCGCATTGAACAGCGGGCCGCCGGAATTGCCGGGATTCACCGCCACGTCGGTCTGGATGAAGGGCACGTAGGCGTCACCCGGCAGGCTGCGCGATTTCGCGCTGACGATGCCGGCGGTCGCCGTATTTTCAAAGCCGAAGGGCGAGCCGATCGCCAGCACCCACTCGCCGATCTGCGTATCGGCCGGGTTGCCGATTTTCACCGTCGGCAGGTTCCTGGCGTCGATCTTGATCACGGCCACATCCGACCGCTTGTCCACACCCAGCACCTTGGCGCGGAATTCGCGCTTGTCGGTCAGCTTGACGTCCACTTCCTGGGCGCCGTCGACCACATGGGCGTTGGTAATGATCACGCCGTCAGCCGAAACGATGAAGCCCGAACCCAGGCCGCGCTGGATCTGCGGGTGGCTGGGCATCTGGCCTTGCGGGATGCCGAAGCGCTTGAAGAATTCGAAGAAGGGATCGTCCGGGGAAAGCTGCGGGTTGCCGCGGCGCGAAGCGCCCGAATCGCCGTCGCTCTTATGCGTAGCAGTGACGGTGATGTTGACCACGGCCGGGCCGTAGGTCTTGACGATGCTGGAAAAATCCATCGCCTGCGCGCCGGGCACCATCAGGGGGGCGGCACTGGCGGTCGGCACGATGGCCTGGGCGCGGTTCATGCCCGGCAGGCCGGCCTCGACATACACATACCCGGTGGTCGCGATGACCGCCGCCGCGATGATGCTGCGGGATAACGAGTTGGTGCGCATGTTGTTCTCCTGGATGTTGCTGCGGGTTCGTGAACCCGATGGAGAACATAGTAGGGACGCAGCCTTAAGCCCACCTTAAAGAAAAAAAGCCGGCGCGGGCAATGGGCATTCCCGGCCGGCTCTTTGTAAAAGAACCGCTGATCTGGCAGGGCGACCGGAGGTACCGGCAGCCCCGATCGCCTCTGAAATCAGGTAGTTAAACGGGGCACCGCCCCCTTATAGACAATTTGTAAGCAGTTGTTTCAGCCCACCGTGACGATGCAATGACAGGCGCCGGCGCCTTTAATGCAGCAGCGTATGCTCCAGTTCGGCGAAAGGCTGCGGACGGCCGTAGAGGAAGCCCTGCATCTGGCTGCACCCCAGGCTCTTCAGAAAGTCGGCCTGCACCGCGGTTTCCACCCCCTCGGCCACTACGTTCATGCCAAGACCCGTGGCAATCGCCACGATCGCCTTGATGATCGGCGAATCGTCGTTCTGCTCGCGGATTTCCATCACGAAGGCGCGGTCGATCTTCAGGGTGTCGATCGGCAGCGAGCGCAGGTAGTTGAGCGAGGAATATTGCGCGCCGAAGTCGTCGATGGCGATGCGCACGCCCAGTTCCGAGATGCCGTTGAGCACCTGGGTGGTCGATTCCATGTTCTGGAACGGCATGTTCTCGGTGATCTCCACCTCGATGCACGCGGGCGGAATCTTGTATTCATTGAGCGTATGCATCAGGTCGCTGATGAAGTCCGGCTTTTCGATCATGCGCGGCGAGAAGTTGATGCCCATGCGCTCCAGCTTGATGCCGCGGTCGAGCCAGCTCTTGAGGTCGCGGCAGGCGCGCTCCAGCACCCAGCGGGTGAGGTTGGACATCATGCCCAGTTCCTCGGCGATCGAGATGAATTCGCCGGCGGTGAGCAGCCCCCGCGTCGGATGGTTCCAGCGGATCAGCGCCTCCAGGCCGGTGACGCGCAGTTCGCGCGAATCGACCTGCGGCTGGTAGTAAAGGTCGAACTGGCCGCCTTCCAGCGCGCGGCGCAGATCGTTGGCCACGGTGAGGCGCCGGCTGGAGCCGTCGTCGTTCATCGCCGGGGTGAAGAAGGCGAAGCCGTTCTTGCCCTTGGACTTGACGTCGTACATCGCCAGATCCGCGTGGCGCATCAGGGTCTCGCTGTCCTCGCCGTCCTGCGGGAACATGGAGATGCCCAGGCTGCTGGAAAGCAGCATTTCGCGGCCTTCCAGCGGGAAGGGGCGCACCATGTCCTCGACGATCTTGTTGGCCACCAGGCCGGCGTCCTCGGGACTGCGGATGTTCGGCAGCAGCACGATGAATTCGTCGCCGCCCAGGCGCGCCAGGGTGTCGCTCTCGCGCAGGTCGGCCTTCAGGCGATCGGCCACCTGGATCAGGATGACGTCGCCCTTCATGTGGCCGTAGGTATCGTTGATCAGCTTGAAGCGGTCGAGGTCGACGAAGATCACGGCGAAGGGCTGGCGGCTGCGCTTGGCCTGGGTGATCGCCAATTCCAGGCGGTCGACGAACAGGGTGCGGTTGGGCAGGCCGGTGAGCGCGTCGTGCAGCGCCTGGAAGGCGAGGCGGTCGTAGGCCACCTTCTTCTCGGTGATGTCGCGCGCCACGCCATAGATGCCGTATTGGCCGGGCAGGCGCGCCAGTTGCCACTCGGGCGAAGCGCCGGTGAGCGAAGCCAGGGTCAGCTCGAAATGGCGATAGCCCTGTTCCGGCGACCTGTGCTTCAGGCGCAACTCCAGCGCGCAGGACTGGCCGGCACGCAGGTGGCGGATCGCCGAGCGGCCCTTCTCGACATCCTCCTCGGCCACCAGCCAGAAAAAGCCGGTGCCCTGCAGTTCTTCGGCGCCGTAGCCCAGCATCGCCTCGATGCCGCCGCCGACGAAATTGAACGAACCATCGCCGTCGAGGATGAAAATGATGTCGGGCGAATTGGCCACCAGGAAACGGTGCAGCGCTTCCGAGCGCGCGAGGTCGCGGCGCATGCGCTGATGCGCCTCTTCCAGGCTATGGCGCTGCAGGGTGGCTTCCACGCGATGCAGCAGCATCTCGGGCGCGCAGGGCTTGCGCAGGTAATCCTGCGCGCCGGCGTGCAGGGCGCTGATCGCCGATTCCACCATCACGTCACCGCTGAGCACCACCACCGGCATGGTGTGGCCGGCGCGGCGCATGTCCTTGAGCACATCGATGCCGCTCTCCTCGGCCAGCCGCAGGTCCAGCAGCACCAGGTCTACCCCGGGCCGCGCCACCAGTGCCGCCGCCTCCGCGCGGGTGCCGCCTTGCAGGGTGCGATAGCCGTAGGCCTCCAGCAGCGACACCAGGCTCGCGCGCAGGCGTTCATCGTCGTCGATTACGGCGATCAGCGCATCCCTTCCGGCAATGTAGCGCGGCCGCGGCGCCGGCGCGTTCTGCGGCACCGCCGCGGTCACCGCCTTGAGGTTGTTGGATCGCTTGGTCATGGAGTCACCACGGGGAGAAGAATGCGAAAACGGCAGCCGTCACGGCTGGAATGGCAATGAATGGAACCGCTCATTTCGCGCACCAGTTGCGCGGCAATGGACAGACCGATGCCGAAGTGCCGGCCGCCCTTGGTGCTGCTGACCGGCTGGAACAGGTGGCGTTCGACTTCCGGCGGCAGGCCCGGGCCGGAATCTTCCAGCGTGATTTCCACCTGGCTGCCGTCGCCGCCGCTCCAGCGCGCGGTCGAAAGGCGCAGCACACCGCCGCCGGTCATCGCTTCGAAGGCGTTTTTCATCAGGTTGAGCAGCGCCTGCTTGAGCTTGTCGGGATCGGCGATCACCGCCGGCGCGCCGGCGTGCGGCGTGGCCTCGATCTTCACGCCCGGCGGCACCAGGCCCGCGCCCTCGCACAGGCTGATGAGCCCGCGCAGCAGTTCGCGTGCTTCGGCGGGGCCGGCAGTCGCGGCGGGCACTTGCGGCGTCTGCTGGAAACGTTCGAGGATCTGCGCCACGCGCGCGATCTCCTCGGTGGCGATGCGCAGTTCCTGCGTGCCGGGCGCGCCTTCCCCCAGGCTGAGTTTCAGCGTCGCCAGATAGTTGCCGACCACGGTAAGCGGCGTGCCGACTTCGTGCAGCAGGTGGCGCACCTGCTCGCGGCTGGCGCCGACTTCGGTAGGCAATTGTGCCGGCGCGGAGCCGACCATGGCGGTTGCCGCTTCGATCGCCGCGCCGGCCCGCCGTCCCAGCGCCTGCAACAGTCCCATCCGGGCTTGTATCAACTCGGCATGGGCGCGCGAATCGAGGCCGGCCACCACCAGCGCGACGCACTGCTCCGTGCCGGCCAGCGGCAGGCACAGGAAACCCGGGGTGCCCAGCAAGCGGACCAGTTGCGAGTCCAGTGGCGCATGGGTGCCCTGCTCGTCGAACCAGACCACCGGCTTGCCGACAGCGGCAATGGCGGCAACGCAATCGGTCTGCCCGGCGAGAAAGCCCAGCTGGTTCACCTTGGCATGCTGCGCCGACAAGGCGCGGCCGACGAAGGCCATGCCGCGCGCCTGGCGCAGGAAGAACACCGCAGGCTGCAGGCCGAAGGCGAGTTGCAGCGCTTGCGCGACACCGCGCAGCAGCACGTCCAGCTCGCGGCCCTCGCGCATCAGGTCGCCCAGGCTGCCGAGCAGCAGCTTGCTTTGCAGGCGGGCATGGAGCGGTGCGTTGAAGCCCGCCTCGGCAGCCGGCGCACCCTCGCCCGCAGGCGCCAGGTCCAGCATTTCGCACGCGCGCTTGAATTCGAGATACGCGAGATCCATGGATGGCGCCACGATCTCGGCACTGACGCCGCACAGCCGCGCCAGTTCCAGCGCCTCGGCTTGCGCCGGCACGCCTTCGACCTGCGCCAGCTGGTTGGCCAGCAGCACGATGCGGATCAAGGGATGTGCCGCACCCACACGACCGGCCGGCACGTGGTGATACAGCACCGCATCGGGCAGGAAGGAGCCGCGCTGCCACGCCTCGGTCAGCCAGGCGCCGACCTCGGCATGCGTGGTTCCGTAGCGCGCCAGTTCCTGCCGGCACAAGGCCTCGTCGTCGTGACCGTGATGCAGCAGCCAGGGGTAGCCGGCGGGGTCGAGGGAGGCCAGCGCCAGCATGCCAACATCATGCAGCAGGCCGGCCAGATAGGCTTCTTCGGGATCGGCGTAGCCCATGCCCGCCGCCAGGGCGCGCGCCAGGGCGGCGCACTTGAGGGCGTGGAACCAGGTGCGCTCCAGGACAATGTCCTCTTCCCGCGCGGCGGCGCCAAACACCCGCGCCGCCGATTCGGCGGTGGCCAGGCCGCGGATCGCGTCGTGGCCCAGGAGGGTGACGCAGCGCGCCAGGCTCGGCGGCGGTGCTTCACCTTCGGGAGAAGCGGCACTGGCAAGCGCGAATACCCTGACGGTCAGCGCCGGGTCGAGGGCGAGGATGCCCGCCAGTTCCTGCATCTCGGCGCCGTCGGCCAGGCAGGCATCGAGCAGGCGCGCCAGCACCGCGGGCATGGCGGCCAGACGTATACCGGGCAGCCGCCGGCGAATGACATCGGCATCTACTACCTGCGAACTGGTTTTTGGGGGGGTACCCGCCTGGGCCAGCGAACCGTGGGGATCGTCTAGCATGATGCGTCGGCTGGGCAGCCCGCGGCGCTCATAGCGGTCGCGGGAGGATTAGAGGGGTGGGCCATCGCCAGCGGCGCGCCGGCCGGCGCTGGAAGACGCCGGTCAAGAGGGGGCAAGCATCCCTGCCGATGTTTTCAGACGGCTTATGCGCAACTGCAAGACAGCAAAAACGCGCGTTGAACGCCACTGTTTTCGTTTCGGGTTGACGGCGTAGCGGTACAGAGCAGCCAGAACTCAACACCCTGGCCCGGCACGAAGGCAGATGCACGCTCCCCCTCGGAGCCGCCCTTGCACATCTGCAAACATACCGTTTTGACTGGGCAGGATTAGACGCTACATTGGCCGTTTTGGCAAGGGCCGGACATGCGAATTTCCCTCTGAAAGCCCACCGCTGACCCACGTTTGCCGCGGCTACCCGCCCGCCGTGTCAGGGCATTGATGCGCCGACGTGCCGAACGGGCCATTGCCCCCGCGTTGCCACGCCGGCCGATGCACCGCAACCGGGCAGGGCCACGGTCAGTGTGCCGCTGCCGGACCGGCGAGCGCGCCCGGCGTGAACACCACCATCACCTTGAGCCCCCCACCAGGGCTGTCGCGCAGTTCGATGCGCGCGCCGTGCACCTCGGCAATGCGCTTGACGATGGCCAGCCCCAGCCCGGTGCCCGGGGTGCGGTTGCCGGGGACACGGTAGAAACGGTCGAACACGCGCTCGCGTTCGGCCGCCGGAATGCCGGGGCCGGTATCGCTGACCGCCAGCACGCGGCCGCCGTTTTCCTCGTAGACCTCGACATCGACCTTGCCGCCCGCCGGGGTGTAGCGCAGGGCGTTGTCGATCAGGTTGCCAAGCATGGCCTGCAGGGCTTCGGCATCGCCGGGCAACAGGCCCGGTTCGGCGCGCGCCAGCCCAAGGTCAATGCCGCGCTCCAGCGCCAGCGCGGTGCGCGCGGCGATCACCCCGCGCGCCATTTCGGCAAGGTCTAGCGGCACGAACACGCGCGCGGCGGCGGTGGGCTCCTGGCGCGCCAGGGTGAGCAACTGCTGCACCAGGTGGCTGCCGCGCTCGACCCCTGCCTCCAGGGCATGCAGCGCCTCGTCGCGCTCGCTTTCGCTGTGGGCGCGCGCCAGCAACTGGGTCTGCAACTGGATCGCGGTCAGCGGTGTGCGCAACTCGTGCGCCGCGTCGGCGAGAAAGGCGCGCTGCGCCGCCATCGCTTCCTGCAGGCGCGACAGCAGGCTGTTGAGCGAGCGCACCAGCGGCTGCACCTCGTCGGGCGCCATCGCCGCCTGCACCGGCCCGAGCTCGGCGGCGCCGCGCGCATCGACCTCGGCGGCGATGCGCTTGAGCGGCCGCAGGCCGCGCGCGACGATGAACAAAATCGCCACCCCCAGCGCCGGCAGCAACAGCAGCAGCGGGGTGACGGTGCGCAGCGCGATGTCTTGCGCCAGCTGGCGGCGCGAGGCCATCGGCTGGGCCACCTGCACCACGTTGCTGCCGACCAGCGAGCTATAGACGCGCCAGTTGCCGTTGGGCGTCTGCACGGTGGAAAAGCCCAGTTCGGCGCGCTCCGGCAGGCGCGAGGAGGGGCGCGAGAAATACAGCTGCACGCCGGCGCGGTCCCAGATCTGGATCACCACGCTGCCGTCGTCGCCGTGCTCGATGCTTTGTACCTCTGGGTCGATGGCAGAGAACGAGCGGCCGGGAAGCGAGCGGGCCACCTGCTCGAGGTGGTAGTCGAACAGGTCGTTGGCTTCCTGGCGCGCCAGGACGTAGACGGCCGCGGACGCCACCAGCACGCCCAGGGTGAGCGTGACCAGCAGCAGGATCAGCAGGTGGCGGCGGATCGAATTCATGGCGTTTCATTTGGGAAGCACTCAACAAGCGCCCGAAACCGGAATGCCTGGCGCAAGCTTCCTTCCAGAATCGGGGATTGTTAAGGGGGCGCAGCCCACTTGATCAATTTCTCTGGCCGCCATACTACGCGGCTTGGGACGAAACCTTACGCAGCCTGTTTGGGTACCGTGTAGCCGACCCCACGCACGGTCTTGATGAACTCGGTGCCGATCTTCTTGCGCAGGGCGTGGATGTAGACCTCCACGGTGTTGCTGCCGATCTCCTCGGCCCAGCCATAGAGCTTGTCTTCCAGTTGCGTGCGCGACAGCACCGCGCCCGGGCGCTCGATCAGCGCCTGCAGGAGGGCGAACTCGCGGCCGGAGAGCGACAGTGCACGGCCGTCGAAGGCCGCCTCGTGCGTTGCCGGGTTCAGGCTCAGGGCGCCGTGGCGCAGCACGTTTTCCGCGTTGCCGGCGCGGCGGCGCACCAGGGCGCGCACCCGCGCCGCCAGCTCGTCCAGGTCGAAAGGCTTGACGAGATAGTCGTCGGCGCCCGCATCCAGGCCCTTGACGCGATCGGCCACGGCATCGCGCGCGGTGATCAGCATCACCGGCAGCGCGGACTTTTTCTGGCGCAGCGTGGCCAGCACATCCATGCCGGACTTTTTCGGCAGGCCCAGGTCGAGCAGCATCAAATCATAGACGCCGGTGTCGAGCGCCAATTCGGCGGCCCGGCCGTCTTCCACCCAATCGACGGCAAACCCTTCCTGGCGCAAGCCCTTGTGCACGCTTTCGCCCACCATGGTGTCGTCTTCCACCAGCAAGACCCGCATTTTCCGCCCCACTCCCTGTCGATTGCCGGGCACCGAAGGCCCGGCTGCCATTCCCACCTGCCGTTAGACGGCGGCGGCGCGGCGAGGTTCCGGCGCAGTCTGCCTCAAAGCGCCATTGATTGACCCTATCAATGGCTTTTATCTTTTCAATTGGATTAACGAATCTCACTTAAGTAGCATGGCTTCATGTTCCAAGCCGCGCCACTGAAGGAGAATCTCATGCTCAAACCCGGAATCGCCGCCAGCTTCGTCATGGTGGCCGGCGCCGCCGCCCTCACTGAAATCGTCGCCGCTTACGCGCATGCGCTTTGAACCGCGCGTGCGCCGGTAACCAGCCCTTGTCTCCCTGAAGCAGCTTCCCCCAAGCTGCATTCTTGCCCCGGCCGCGTGCCGGGGCTTTTTTTCGCCTCAGAAGCAAAACGCACCCCGAAGGATGCGTTTTTTGTTTCGCTTGCGGCAATGCTCTTTACACCTTGAACTTCTCGATCTCGCCTTGCAACTCGCTGGCGCACTGGCGCAGGTTCTGCGCCACTTCGCGGTTGTTGCCGGTGAGCGCCGAGTTTTCCTCGGCAGCCTGGGCGATCGATTCGAGGCGGCGCGCGATGTCTTCGCTGGCCGTCTTCTGCTCGTTCACCGCGGTGGCGATCTGGCCGGCCAGGGTGGTGGTGTCGCGGGTCTTGGCGTCGATTTTCTCCAGCGAGACGCCGACGTTCTGCACCAGCTCCACGCCGCCGGTCATCTCCTTGGCCACCGCGTTCATCCGCTCCACCGCACTCTCGGTCTCGGCCTGGATGGCGCCGATCATCTGCGAGATTTCCTGCGCCGAGGCGCCGGTGCGCTCGGAGAGCTTGCGCACTTCGTCGGCCACGACCGCGAAGCCGCGGCCCTGCTCGCCGGCGCGCGCCGCTTCGATGGCGGCGTTCAGCGCCAGCAGGTTGGTCTGGCCGGCGATCTCGCCGATCACCTTGATGATGCCGGAGATTTCGCGCGAGCGCTCGCCCAGCTGGTTGATCTGCTGCGCAGAGCCGTTGATGCCTTCGGCGATGCGGCGCATCTCGGTGATCGAGTTGCCGATCACTTCGCTGCCCTGGGTGGAGGCTTCCTTGGCAGCGCGGGTAGAGGCGGAAGCCTCCCCTGCGCTGTCGGCCACATGCGTGATGCTGACGGTGAGTTCCTCCACCGAGGCGGCCATCGAGGCGGCCGCTTCGCTTTGCTGCGTGGTCGAGCGAGCGATCTCGGCGGCGGAACGCTCCAGTTCGTCGGAGGAGCCGCTGATGCGCTTGACCGCGCCGGCGAGATTGGCCATCAGCGCCTGCATCGCCGAGCCGCTCTGGTTGAAGCGACGCGCCAGCACGTCGAGTTCATTGGCGGAGTTCTCGGCCACACCATCGACGCGCGCCGTCATGTCGCCCTCGCCCTGGCGCTGCATGGCATGCATCACCGGCTTCAGGCGATTCAGGCTCAGCATGATCAGGCCGTAGATCAAGCCCACCAGCAGCAGCGCGGAGACAAGCGCGGTGACGATCAGCTGATTGCGCAGGGCGCGCGACTCGCCGAGAAATTCGTCCATGAAGGCGCCGCCGCCGACCACCCAGCCCCAGGAGGGGATTTCCGTAAACACCGAGAGGCGATCCTTGATCTTGCCGCCGTCGTTGGCATCCGGCATGTCGAAGTGGACGATGCCGTTCTTCGTCTTGGCGATTTCGGCGATCTTGGCGACCACGCTGGGGAAGGCGGCGAATGCCTCCTTCACCGTCTTGCCTTCGAATTTCGGATGCACGGTGAAGACGCCGACGTCATCGCCCGCCTTGGGGTGGAAAGCGTAGAGATAGCCGGTGTCGGCGATCTTCACGCCGGAGACGATCTTCTTGAAGTCGGCCATGTCCTTGGTCAGTTCGACGCGCATCGTGATGGCGGCGATCATGTTGCCATGCTCGTCTTTCACCGGCACCAGGTGCGAGGCGTAGTAACGGCCATCGCGCACGACCATGGTGCTGGTGGGCACGCCGCTGGCGTAGGCCTTTTCCTGCGCATCGCCCTTGGGGATGATGGTGCCGATGGTCGACTTGCCGGCGGGCGTCTTCAGGATCGAAGCGACGCGATACAACTCACCCTGGTAACGCATCAGGAAGGCGCCGTCGGCGCCGGTGCGGGCGCGGAACTCGTCGAGCAGGCGCGTATTGTCGTTGACGATCTCGTTGCCCACCTTGACGGTCGGCAGCGTCGCCACGCCGGTCTTCACTGGCTTGGCATCGACCGTCAGTTTGCCGGGCAGGCCGGCGATGAACTGCGCGGAATTGCGCTGCACGCGGCCGATGCCCTGGCGATAGGCGTACTCCATCAGCTCGCTCACGACCTTGAGCTGGGCCTTCAGGTCCTGCTCGGCCACGCGGGCGGCGGAGTCCTGCATCTTGAGGTTCACCACCGTGATCAGGATGGCGAACACCGCGCTGCACAGGAGCAGTGTTACTGCAAATATCTGCCGACCAATCGGCATTCGACGAAAGAAGTTCACGTTGAGGTCCTTTGTCTCTATGGGCTAGACCGCGCGCGAGTACACGGCGGCGTTGGAGGTATATCTTCCGCCGCTAGATTAAAGGCCCGGACCCGGCGGCAAGCCGGGGAAAAGAAGCGGTTTTACCTTGCAAACTTCTGCTTGGCGGGCGCCGCAGGATTGCGCGCCCGGCCGCGGGCGTTCAGGACCCGCCGTACCAGTTATAGCCCTGGTCTTCCCAATAGCCGCCCGGATAGGTATTGGTCACGGTGATCGCCATCACATGCTTCGGGTTCTTGTAGCCCAGCTTGGTCGGGATGCGCACCTTCATCGGATAGCCATAGTCCGGCGGCAGGGTGCGGTCGGCAAAAGTAAGCGTCATGATGGTCTGCGGATGCAGCGCCGTCGGCATGTCGATGCTGGTGGAGTAATCGTCGCCGCACTTGAAGGCCACGTACTTGGCGGTGGTGTCGGCGCCCACCTTCTCCAGGAAGGTCTTGAACGGGATGCCGCCCCACTTGCCGATCGCGCTCCAGCCTTCGACGCAGATGTGGCGCGTGGTCTGCGCGATCTGCGGCAGCTTCGCCAGGTCGGTGAGCGTCCACGGCCGCTTGTCGGCCACCAGCCCGGCCAGCTCCAGCTTCCAGGTACTGCCGTCGATCTCCCGCACCTGGTCCTGGTCGTAATAGGCGTTGAACGGGAAGGGCTTGGTGATCATGCTGTCCGGATACGTCGGCGCCAGCGCATTGGGGTTGAACAGCGCCCACTGCACGCGATCGTTGAAACGCGAGATCCGCGTCAGCATCTTGTCCACCGCTTCCGGCGTCTCGGCATTGCAGCCGGTAAGCAGCGCGAGCGAACCGAGGCTCAGCGAATGCTTGAGGAACACGCGCCGCGCCGGCGCGTCCAGGCGCTTGGCGACTTCCCTGACCAGGTGACGATCCGCCTGCGCAGTCACCTGCTTGGCAAACGGGGATTTCATACAGCCTCCGGAGCGGGCGCCTTGGCGCGCCCGGTGATGATGGTGATGAAGGTCTTGGGCACCAGCACCACCATCACGACGTGAACGACGACGAACAGCACGATCAGCGACATGCAGGCGAAGTGCACCACGCGCGCGAAATCGTAGCCGCCCAACAGATTGGTCAGCGGCTGGAACTGCACCGGCTTCCAGATCGCCAGGCCGCTGGCCACGACGCCCACCAGCACCAGCATCACGCCGACATAGGCGAGCTTTTGCACCGCGTTGTAATGCCTGGGATCGGCATGCGAAAGCCGGCCGCGCAGCGCCTGGCCGATGTCATGCAGCAGTTCGCGCACGCGGATCGGCCAGAACTTGCCGCGCAGGCGCCCGCTGACAATGTTGTAGACCAGGTAGACCAGGCCGTTGACCACCAAAATCCACATCGCCGCGAAATGCCACTGGATCGCGCCGCCGAGCCAGCCGCCCAGCGTGATGCTCTTGGGAAAGCTGAACGGAAAGATCGGCGAGGCGTTGTAGATCTGCCAGCCGCTCATTACCATCAGCACGATGGCGATCGCGTTCAGCCAGTGGCAGATGCGCACCAGCGCCGGATGCACCTTGATCCAGGAAGATTTGTTTTTAACCATGATTACCCGCTATACGCATACGGATGACCCGCAGATGGCATAAGCATGCGCCTGCCGGCGCCGCGTGCCAAGTCCGTAAGTCTACCTACCAGTGTATACGTGCGCGCGCCCGCCGCGCGCCCCCGCGCGGCAACTGCACCGCCACTGCACTTTGTAAAAAATGTGTGACGCGGACCGGAAAAGCCAGCGCCTAGGCGCCGCGGCGCGCGCGATAGGCTTCGTCGAGTTGCCGCTGCGCCACGTCCACCGCCTGCTCCAGCGCGGCGACACGCTCCTCGTAGGCCGGCGTCAGGCGCGAAAAGCCCGAGGCGGTGCCGTTGCGCTCGCCCGGCTGCGGCTCGCGCCCGGCTTCCAGCGCTGCCTGCGCGTTTTTCAGGTTCTGCTGCGCGCGCTCGATACTCGCATCGGCCCGCGCGATGCGCTCCAAATGCGCATCCGCCGCCGCCGTGGGCGCCGGCGCGCTGCCGATGGCGTCGCGTGCGTGGTATTGGGTGCGCGGGTCGTCCGCCAGCGCCTTCGAATCCATTTCCTCGATCACGGCGACGCCCTGCGGCCGGGTGGTCGAATAGGCGATCTGCCCGTCCGCGCCGCGATACTTGTAGATCGTCGCCGCCTGCGTGCCCGCCGCCAGCAATCCGAGCGCCAGCCCCAGACCCACTGCAATCCGCTTGTTCATGGCACAACTCCTCTGCGAGTGTTGCATACAAGGAATTGGACCTGGCAAAGCGACGACAGTTCACAGCCCGGCGCGGCAACAAGATTAAAACCAGTGCCCGGCGCGCGCCGCTACGTAGGCCAGGATCACCACCACCAGGCTCGCCAGCGCCTTGAAGCCGAACAAGCGGCCGAACGCCTTCGCCAGTTCGATCGCCGTGCCCATGAAACCGAGGCGAAACGCGCTCGTCACCAGGCGGATGAACGCCCCGCTGGCGGACATGTCGCGCATCTCCGGATTTTCGCGCAGCCAGCGCGCATACTTCACCAGTTCCAGCACCATCGCCGCCAGCCCGCCGCCGATCAGGCAGCCGTAGACGATGGATTCCCCCGGCTTGCGCAGCCATAGGTAAAACAGGCCCGAACACAGCGCCGCCGGCAACAGCAGCACCAGCGCCGAATGCAGGCTCGGGCGCTCCAGCGCATCCAGTGGCGGCTCTTCAGCAGGCGGGCCCGGCGGGGGCGCCGCGTCGCGCGGCGGCTCGGGGGGCGTGGATGAAGACAACAGCGGCTCCAGGATCAGTTCGGCAAGCCGCTATTTTAAAAGACCGCGCGGCGAAAGCCGTCGCGGGCCGGCTCAGGAACGCAGGAAGGCCGGCATCTCGCGCACGGCCGGGGCCGTGGCGGGCTTGGCGGCGCCGGCCGGCGCCGCAGCCGGAGACAGCGTAGGCGAAGCCGCTGCCGCCCGCGCCAGCACGCCGCGCTTGTCCGGCGCCGGTTCCTCTGCCGGGCCGGCCAGCAGCTGGTCGACCCAGGCGGTGAGCGGCGCCCATTCCGGCAGGTAGGTTGCCACCTTGGCCGGCGGCAGGTCGAAGATGGTCATGCCTTGCTCCATGCAGCGCGCATAGGCTTGCGCCTCGCGGATGGTGCCCAGGTGCATCAGCTCCAGCTTTGCCGCCCACTCCTGCAGCAACTGGCTGTTGCGGGTGCGGCTGTCGATGCGCATGCCGATGGTCGCCACCTTGCATTTGCCGGAGGAAACACGCGGCTGCACCCGCAGTTCCTTCAGGCATTCGGCGGCCGATTCGCGGTCGAACAGCGAGGGCGTGGCGGGAATCAGCACCGCGTCCGCATACAGCGCCACCTTCATCAGGCTGATGCCGGTGAAGCCTCCGGGCGTATCCAGCACCACGTGCTTCACGCCGGCGGGCGGACGGGCGAAATTGCGGTCGTCGATGGTCCAGCCGTGGATTTTCGGCCGCGTTTCCGGGCGCAGCGTCAGCCACAGGCGCGAGGACTGCTGGCGGTCGACGTCGCCCAGCATCACTTCCACCCCCTGCATGGCCAGGTAGCTGGCGATATGGGTGGCCAGGGTGGATTTCCCCGATCCGCCCTTGCGATTGACGATAGCGATCACGGCCATGACAAACCCCGGGTATCTGGTTGCAATCTTTTTTGGGGCACCCCTCGCGCCCCGGATCGGTAAAAGATGCAAACCGCAGAGCAGGTTACCCACAACATTAATTGAATGTCCAGCAATTTCAGATATTTGGCTCGGAAATCGGGAAATTACCCGAACATACGGCGACAGATGGCAGCACGATGACCACCAAATGACATCGCATCCGCCCTGCTGCGGCGCGGGAAATCGGCGAGCGGAATTTTCCAAAATGCAACATATGTCCGCGTTTTGCGATGAATGCTGAAAAAGTGCGCATCCATCCCCATATAAAGCGCATGCAAGGGCCGATAAACGCTTGCACCGCCGCTTTTTTGTGCAATTTCTGCCCTCATAGGCTAAGGCTATGCAGGCGACAAAATCTTTCAATTTGTCGCCTGGACGGCAATTTCTTACACTAGCGGTGCTGTCAAGCAAACAATCCTGTCTTACCCAGGCAGTGAACAGGCATCGACAGGCATTACCGAACCACCCGCGTCTTTCATGACGCGGAGCAACACAACCAAGGATATGACCATGAGCATCATCAACACCCAGATCAAGCCGTTCAAAGCCACCGCCTTCCACCAGGGCAAGTTCGTCGAACTCACCGAGGCCTCCCTCAAGGGCAAGTGGGCCGTGGTGTGCTTCTACCCCGCCGACTTCACCTTCGTCTGCCCGACCGAACTGGGCGACCTGGCCGACCATTACGCGCAGTTCAAGAAGCTGGGCGTCGAGATCTATTCCGTCTCCACCGACACCCATTTCACCCACAAGGCCTGGCACGACACCTCGGACACGATCAAGAAGATCGAGTACCCGATGATCGGCGACCCCACGGGCCTGCTCACCCGCAACTTCGACGTGATGATCGAGGAAGAAGGCCTGGCCCTGCGCGGCACCTTCGTCATCAACCCCGAAGGCCAGATCAAGATCGCCGAAATCAATGACCTGGGCATCGGCCGTTCCGCCACCGAACTGCTGCGCAAGGTGCAAGCGGCGCAATACGTCGCCACCCACGACGGCGAAGTCTGCCCGGCCTCCTGGCAGCCCGGCGCGGAAACCCTGAGCCCGTCGCTGGACCTGGTCGGCAAGATCTAAGCCGCCATCCGCCGGCGCGAAGCCCTTGCTTCGCACCGGACCGGCGGCAGCGCAAGCCGCCGCCGGTTCCCCACCACGACCCTGACTTTGTTTTTCACGAAAGCCTGCGCGCGGGCCTTCGCGGGTGAATTCACCCCGCAATTCCGCGCCTCCCCCTAAAACCCCAAGGATTTCGCGACAAGCACGGTCCCACCAAGGAGCTTCAACATGCTGGACGCCAACCTCAAGAACCAACTCAAGGCCTACCTGCAAAAGGTGGCCCACCCGATCGAACTCGAAACCTGGCTGGGCGATGACGCCAAGTCGCAGGAGATGCGCGAGCTGCTGCACGAGATCGTCGAGCTGTCCGACCGCATCCGCCTGACCGAGATTCCGGAGACGGCCGGCGAGCGAGTACCCGCTTTCACCGTCAACCGGATCGGCGCCGACATGGGCATCCGCTTCGCCGGCATCCCCATGGGCCACGAATTCACCTCCCTGGTGCTGGCGCTGCTGCAGGCCGGCGGCCACCCGCCGAAGATCGACGCCGACACCATCGCGCAAATCCGGCTGCTTGACGGTGAATACAACTTCGAAACCTATATCTCGCTGACCTGCCAGAACTGCCCCGAAGTGGTGCAGTCGCTGAATCTCATGGCGGTGCTGAACCCGAAGATCAGGCACACGATGATCGACGGCGCCTTGTTCCAGGACGAAGTGAACGCCAGGCAGATCATGGCGGTGCCCACCGTGATGCTCAACGGCGCCGAGTTCGGCCAGGGCCGCATGGACGTGAACCAGATTCTCGCCAAGCTGGATACCGGCGCCGCCGCGCGCGCCGCCGCGAAAGTGGGCGAGAAGGCGCCCTTCGACATGCTGGTGATCGGCGGCGGGCCCGCCGGCGCGGCCGCCGCCATCTACGCGGCACGCAAGGGCATCCGCACCGGCGTGCTGGCGGAGCGTTTCGGCGGCCAGTTGCTCGACACCCTGGGCATCGAGAACTTCATTTCGGTGAAGGAAACCGAAGGCCCGCGCCTGGCCGGCGAGCTGGAGCAGCATGTACGCAGCTATGAGGTCGACGTGATGCACGGCCTGCGCGCCGAGGGCATTACCGCCAACGCCGGCGAAATGGTCGAGGTGAAGCTGGCCGGTGGCGCCGTCGCGAAAGCCAAGGCGGTGATTCTCGCCACCGGCGCGCGCTGGCGCGAACTCAACGTGCCGGGCGAGCGCGAGCATCGCGGCCGCGGCGTGGCCTACTGCCCGCACTGCGACGGCCCGCTGTTCAAGGGCAAGCGCGTGGCGGTCGTCGGTGGCGGCAACTCCGGCGTGGAAGCGGCGATCGACCTGGCGAATATCGTTTCCCACGTCACGCTGATCGAGTTCGACCAGCAGTTGCGCGCCGATGCGGTGCTGCAAAAGAAATTGGCGAGCCTGCCGAATGTGAAAGTGATCACCAGCGCCAAGACCACCGAAGTCACGGGCAAGGACGGCAAGGTCAACGGCCTGATCTACGAGGACCGCGACAGCGGCGAGAAGATCACCGTCGAACTGGAAGGCGTGTTCGTGCAGATCGGCTTGTTGCCCAACACCGAGTGGCTCAAGGGCACGATCAATCTCTCCAGGCACGGCGAGATCGAAGTCGATGCGCGCGGCCAGACTTCGCTGCCTGGCGTATTCGCCGCCGGCGATGTGACGACCGTGCCGTTCAAGCAGATCGTGGTGGCGATGGGCGAAGGCTCGAAGGCGGCGCTGGGGGCGTTTGACTACCTGATCCGCAGTTCCGTGCCGGCGTAACCCCGCAGCGCGCACGGCGGCCCCTTCCCGCACAACGGGAAGGGGCTTTTGTTTTTGCTCCATCGGCCGCAAGTTCGCTATGCTTGATGTCATGCCTGTTCAATTCGCGCGGAGTATCATCAACCCATGAGCCAATTCAATCTCGCCCCACCCAATGACGCCCAGCGCCAGACCCTGATCGCCGGCCTCAGCCAGGAAGAAAAGGACGTGCTGCTGGAGCACGGCACCGAAGCGCCGTTTTGCGGCTTTTTCCTCGACAACAAGAAGACCGGCGTCTACACCTGCCGCCTGTGCGGCCTGCCGCTGTTCCGCTCTTCCACCAAGTTCGATTCCGGCACCGGCTGGCCGAGCTTTTTCGCGCCTTACGCACCGGAGCACGTGAAGGAAATCAGCGACCGCACTTACGGCATGGTGCGCACCGAGATCGTCTGCACGCGCTGCGGCAGCCACCTGGGCCACGTGTTTCCCGACGGCCCGCCGCCGACCGGCGAGCGCCATTGCCTGAATTCGGTGTCGCTGGGATTCACCGAGCAAGGCGACGCGCTGCCCGACCTGCTGGAACGCGGCGCGCCGGAAGGCAAGCCGGACGCTCCGCTCTAGATCAGCTCCACTCGAATTCGCCCGCACCGTCGGCCACTTGCGGGCGTGAATCACGCATCCATGGCGGGTTGAAACCCGGCGGGTAGGGATTGCCCGCAGCGGGGTGCGGCTTGATGCGGGTCTTCGCCGCCATTGTTGCGGCTTGCGCGGCGGCCTGCTCCGCCAGGTCGGCGTCGCGGCGCGCCTGGCGGTCGTCGTGCTTCGGCACACCGCCCCACAAGAGATTGGGATCGCGGCGCTTGATCGGCGGTGGATCGAGCGGAGGCAATGCGTTGGGTGCGGCGGCAGGGGCCGTGCTCACGCTCGCAGCTTCGACAACGGCCGGCGCTTCCGCGACCGATGACGGCGTTGGCATGACCGGCACCGGCGCGGCAGCCGCCGGGGTATCGGGCGGCATGGCCTCTGGTGGCACTGGCTCAGGCGCTTTCTCCCTCTCCGGCGTTTGCGCCAGTGCCGGTTCGAGCACAATGCCGAACAGGCGCGCACCGATATCCGGCTGCGGCTCGCCGATGGCGCTCAAGGCGGGCGCGGCGGGCGCCGGCTTTTGCGCTTCGCGCTCGGCCGCCACCTCAGCCACCACCTGCATTTGCAGCTTCTGGAAATTGTCGAAGCGCTTGCCCAGCGCGGCCAGCGCCACCTGGCGCGGCACCTGGCGCACGCGCAACACGCAATCGCCATTCGCGCGGCTGTCGTAGGCGACGTTGATGCCGCCGCGCGTGTCGGCATCGAGTTCGTCCAGCGGCACCGGCTTGCGCGCGGCATCGAAGAGCCTGGCCGGGTCGAAGTAGGCGGCGCGCACGTGCGCCAGCATCAGTTCGGCGGCGTGCACCTTGATCCGCGCGAACAGCTCGCCCTGCTCGAAAACGATGCGCGCACATACGCGCGGGTTAGCCATCAGTTCGGCCGCGGCCGAGGCGCGCGATTTCGGCGAGTAGCCGGCGCGCTCGGCGGCGGCGCTGGCGTTGTGATCGATCAGGTACTCGTGGACGAAGCGTTCCTGGCGATCGGTGAGGGGTTTTGCGGGTTGCGGCATGGGGGGTCTCCGGACGATGGGCCTGAGACAAAGATACGCAGATTGTTCAAACACATGTGTGTTAAACAACGTCCGCGCCGCAATTCAACCAAATTTGGTTGCCTCGTTTTCAAGCACGCTTTATCTTCGGCAAGGCCTTGATCAGGCCGCGGATGATTTGCGCGTCGGCCGGCGTGGCGGGGGTATAGACCACCAGGTTGAGGTCGGGGCGGGCATCGACGGCAAAGGCGGAGTATTCGAGGGCGATGTCGCCTGCCTGGGCATGGCGCAAGGTCTTGGTGCCTTCGCCGTAGGCGCGCACGTCGTGCTCGGCCCACATGGCGGCAAATTCGGCGCTGGTGCGCGACAGCTCCTCCACCAGCGCCTGGGCATCACGGGTGGCGCCGGCGCGCGCAACGTCGGCGCGGAAGGCGGCCACCACGAAGCGGGCAACGCCTTCCCAATCGGGCTGCGCGGCGCGCACGCGCGGGTCGCGGAACATCAGGCGCAGGATATTGCGCTGCTCCACCGGAATCGCGTCGTAATCGGCGAGCACGGCACGGGCGGCGCGGTTCCAGGCGACGACGTCCCAGGTGAAGGTGCGGATCAGCGCGGGGCTTGTGTCGAGCGCGTCGAGCACGCGCTGCAGGCGCGGGGTCACGCCCTCGGATGCCTGGTAGCGCACTTCGGGCGGGCGGCCCAGCGCCAGCAGGAACAGGTGTTCGCGCTCGACCTGCGTCAGCATCAGGGCGCGGGCGATGCGTTCGAGCACGTCGGCCGAAGGCGCGCCGCCGCGGCCCTGCTCCAGCCAGGTGTACCAGGTGGCGCTGACGTGCGCGCGCTGCGCCACTTCCTCGCGGCGCAAGCCCGGAGTGCGGCGGCGCGAGAGCGGCAGGCCGAAGGCGGCGGGGTCGAGCCGGGCGCGGCGGTCGCGCAGGTAGCTGCCGAGCGCATTGTCTTGCGGCTGGCCCGCTGGTGCGGCGGCGGGGGAATGGGTTTGAAGCGGCGGCACGGGTCGGGGAAGGGGTTAGTTTTTATACCGGTATAAGCTCACTACTTTACCCTGATAATGGGGAAGTCCAGAGTATGCGCTTTGCATCCAAAGGAGCAAGGCATCATGCGCATATTCATCACCGGCGCCACCGGCTTCGTCGGCTCGGCGATCGTGGCGGAACTGCTGGCCCATGGGCACCAGGTGACCGGGCTGGCGCGCTCGGAGGTTTCTGCTGCTGCCCTGGCGAAGGCGGGCGCGGCGGTGCAAAGGGGCGCGCTGGATGATCTGGAGAGCCTGCGCGCGGGCGCGGCGGCGGCGGAAGGCGTGATCCACGCCGCCTTCATCCATGACTTCACGAAATTCGAAGAGAACTGCGCCATCGACCTGCGCGCCATCAACGCGCTGGGCGAGGCGCTGGCAAGCACGCAAAAGCCGCTGATCATCACTTCCGGCACGGCGCTGGCGCGCGCCGGGGGCGTGATCAGCGAGGAGACGCCGGCGGCCGCGGGCGCCGGCGCAATTCCGCGCGTGGCCTCCGAGGAAGCGGCGGCGGCCCTCGCATCGCGCGGGCAGCGCGTTTCCATCCTGCGCCTGGCGCCGACGGTGCATGGCGATGGCGACCATGGCTTCGTGCCGCTGTTGATCGACATCGCGCGCGCCAAGGGCGTGGCGGCCTACGTCGGCGAGGGCAACAACGTGTGGCCGGCGGTGCACCGGCTGGATGCGGCGCGGCTGTTTCGCCTGGCGCTCGAGCAAGGCGCGGCGCAGTTGCGCTATCACGGGGTGGCGGAGGAAGGGGTGCGCTTTCGCGATATCGCGCAGGCGATCGGGCGGCAGTTGAAGCTGCCGGTGGCGCGCCTCTCCGCGGAGGAGGCGCCGGCGCACTTCGGCTGGTTCGCCCATTTCGCCATGCTCGACAATCCGGCTTCCAGCGCGGACACGCGCGCGGCGCTGGGCTGGCAGCCGCGCGAGCGCGGGCTGATCGCCGACCTGGACCAGGGGCGCTACTTCGAAGCCGGGCGGCGCACCGGGTTCAGCGTGTAGCGGCGCGACGCGCGCAGCAGTTCGAACGCGGAGCGCGCGGGCATCATGGCCAGGGCGCGCAGGTTGCGTGCCCTGGCGCGCGGGCGTATGGTGGCGGTCGCAATATCCACAAGAATACGGAGACACATCGCCATGCTTTTTTCGCTTGCCGCCGCGCGCCTGCCGCGCGCCTTTCTCATGCTGTTGTTCGCCGCCCTCGCCGGCTGCGCCGCGCAGCCCGGCATCAACCGGCCGCTGGCGCTGGAATCGCAGGGCAGCTTTTTCATCGGCGGGCGCGAGGTGAAGTCGGACACGCTTTCCACCCTGCCCGCCTACGCCGCCAGCGGCACCATCACGGTGGACCAGATGTACGTGCATTACGAGATTCCGGCGAGCAAGAGCGGCGTGCCGATCACCCTCATTCACGGCTGCTGCCTGACCGGCAAGACCTGGGAGACGACGCCGGACGGTCGCATGGGCTGGGACGAGTATTTCCTGCGCCGCGGCCACGCGGTGTATGTGATCGACCAGGTATCGCGCGGGCGCTCGGCGGCCAATCCGACGGCGATCGACGCGGTGAAGCTGGGCAAGGCGGGCGCGGATCAACTGCCGGCGGTGTTTTCCGCCGGGCATGAGGCGGCGTGGGCGATCTTCCGCTTCGGCACCGAATACCCCAAGGTGCACGAGGGCTTGCGCTTTCCGCTGGCGGCGCAGGAGGAGTTCTGGAAGCAGATGGTGCCGGACTGGATCGCCACCCTGCCGACGCCCAACCCGACGGTGCCGGCGCTCTCGCTGCTGGCGCAGCGCCTCAATGGCACGGTGCTGATGAGCCATTCGCAGTCGGGCATCTACCCGTTCCAGACGGCGGCGATTTCGAATACGGGGATCGCGGCCATTGTCTCGATCGAGCCGGGCGCCTGCCCGAGCGCGACAGGCGATCTGACGCCTTACCTGCACATTCCCATTCTGGTGCTGTGGGGCGATTACGTCGATACCTCGCCGCGCTGGTCGCCGCGCCTCAAGGGCTGCCGCGAGTTCACCCAGGCGGCGAACAAGGCCGGCGGCCGGGTGGTCAACTACGTGCTGCCGGAGCACGGCATCAAGGGCAACTCGCACATGCTGATGCAGGACAACAACAACATCGAGATCGCCGATTTCGTGCTCGACTGGATCGGCAAGAACACGCGCTAAGGCGTGAGCCTACTCGCCCGGCGCCTTGCCGGGCGCCAGCGTGCCCTGGTATTGCAAGCGCCTGGCCTCGACCCAGCCCAGGTACGACTTGAGAGTAACGGGGTTGAGGTACATCACGCTGATGAACCCTTTGTATTCGGCGTAGCCGACGAGCCTGTCGTTGGGAACGACGAATACGTCCTTGCTGCGGCAGGCGGGGTCGGGGGCGCTGTGGAAGTAGAGACGGCCGGCGTCGCCGACGATGTAGGAAAGCGGCGGGGCGTAGGTGGCGCCGCGCGCGTCGGCTTCGCGGGCGAGGGTGGTGCAGTCGGCGGCGTGGGCGGTGCCTGCCTTGAGGATGCAAGCAATCAGAAGTGAGGCAGGCGGTATTTTCATTCAATCAGGCCAGCGGAAAAGCGGCTCGTTCCAGGGACACGGCGTCTGGAGATAACGGCGGCGCCCCGCAAAACATGTGGTGCGGCCATGATCGCGCCGCCACCCGCGAGTTTAAACGGAAGGCCCGCGGCCCCGGCGGGCGTGCCAGAAGGCAAGCACGATCAAGTCATCGCCCTTGAGACGGTAATAGAGAAAATAGCGGATGCGCCCGAGGTGCAGCCGGCGCACGTCGGCAAGCTTTGCATTCAAAACCTTGGCGCCGATTTCGGGCTGCTTGGCCACCAGGCCGAAAGCCGCCTGGATGTCTTCCCCAAGGGCGTCAGGCGCGAGATCGCGATTTTCCAGCCACCATTGCTGCGCTTTTTTCAATCTGCGCGGCCGTGCGCAGCGTGACGCGCAACCGGACCGCCATGCTCAGCCGGCGCGCAGGCGGGCCAGCAATTCTTCGGCGGCGATGGTCTGGCCGCTGTCAGCCTCGGCAATGGCTTGCAGCAATTCCGCTTCGTCCACGGGCGAAAGGGCGACGCCTTCATGATCGTCACGCGTGAGTACAGTCACAATCTCGCCTTCGTTCAGGGTGAGCCCTTCGACGACGACCTTCCCGGCGACAACTTTTCCAGTGGCGACTTGCATGCGCCGATGCTACTCCGATTCGCCGATACCGGGCGTGTGACTTTCCACTGCGCGAGCGCGGCGGCAACTTCGCGCAGCACACCGTCCCAGCCGCCGCCGCGCGCCTGGCGGAACAGGCGCATGACGCCGGGATACCAGGGGGAATCGGCGCGGCCCTTGAGCCAGCGCCAGTCGGTCTTGTAGTCGGGCAGGAGCAGCCAGCAGGCTTGTGCCAGAGCGCCGGCGAGGTGGGCGACGGCGGTGTCGACGCTGATTACCAGGTCGAGATTCATCATGAGGGCGGCGCTGGCGGCGAAGTCGGTGAGTTGCGCGGCGACGTCGAGCACGGGGGCAAAGACGTCGCTTTCGCCGGCGCCTTTTTGCAGGCTGATGAAGTTGATGCCGGCCACCGCCAGCACGGGCGCGAGGGTGGAAAGGCTGGGCAGGGAGCGATCGGCGTCGTTTTCGAAATTGGGGTTGCCGCGCCACACCAGGCCGACACGCGGGCCGGCGGGGAGTTGCGCGGCGAGGCGGGCGGACCAGGCGGCGGCCTGCGCGGGGTCGGCGTGCAGGTAGGGCAAGGCGGCGGGGATGGTGGCTTCGCTGGTGGCGCAGTAGTGCGGCAGGCTGGCGAGCGGGGTCCAGCAGTCGTAGTCGGCGGCGTTGAGCGGGGCGTTGATGGGGAGGACGCGGTCGAGGCAGGAGAGGCCGGTGAACAGGGTTTGCAGGCCGGGATGGCAGATCAGGGTGACGGCGGCGGCGCCGCGCTCCTTGAGCTGCGGGGCGTAGCGGAGGAAAAAGATCATGTCGCCGTGGCCGGGCTCGTAGGCGACGAGCACGCGCTTGCCGTTCAGGCTTTCGCCGCGCCAGCGCGCGCAGGCGAGCGCGGCGAGGGGCGCGTACCAGTGGCGTGCTTCGAACATGGCGAAGCCTTCGGTGTAGCGGGCCTGGCGCAGCAGCAGGTAGCTGAGATTGAAGCGCGCGGGCGCGTAGACGGGGTCGAGGGCGATGGCGTGGCGCTGGCAGTCTTCGGCTTCGCCCTCGCGCTGCAGGGCGGCGAGGCAGGCACCGAGGTTGGACCAGGCGGCCGGGGCGCCGGGGTGCAGGGCGATGGCGCGGCGGCAGGCGGACTCGGCTTCTTCCAGGCGTTTCAGGCGCGTCAGGAGAGCGCCGTGGCTGAGCTGGATCTCGATGTAGTCGGGGCGCAGTTCGAGGCAGTGGCGATAGGCGGCTTCGGCTTCGGGCAGCCGGCCCAGGCGCGAGAGCACATAACCCAGGTTGCCGTG
Organism: Burkholderiales bacterium; assembly: GCA_036498945.1. Taxonomy (GTDB): domain Bacteria; phylum Pseudomonadota; class Gammaproteobacteria; order Burkholderiales; family JAEUOS01; genus JAQGMJ01. The sequence goes on from DASYEQ010000161.1 coordinate 38,774, forward strand.
GGCCGCGGCGAATGCGGCGTCGATGGCCAGCGCCGCGCGCAGGTCTGCTTCGGCGCGCGCGTAGTCGCGGGTCTCGATGTGGCGGGCGGCGGCGGCAAACTGGGCTTGCGCGCGCAAGGTGTCGGGCATCGCGCAAGCGTAGGACAAGGGAAGCCTGGCAGGTGTAACGGCAACATTTACTTACAAATGCGCGCGCGATTAACATGCGCGCTTCAAGCAAGCCGGCAGAGCCGGCGGAGAAGCCATGCGCTTTGCGATGACCGCGACGGACAATTACCTGGGAGTCTACGAGGCCCTGGTGCAGGCAGGCTGGGAGCCGCTGAAGCTGTTTGTGCCGCCTTGCGACAACCGGGTGATCCGCAATACCGCGGTGACGGCGGCGGCGCAAAAGGCGGGGCTGGAGATACAGCTTTCGCGCATGCAGGCACGCGACCTGGAGGCGCTCGGGCGCCAGGGGTGCGAAGCGCTGGTGGTGGCGAGCTACAACTGGAAGGTGCCGGACTGGAGCGCGCATTTGCCGTACGCGGTGAATTTCCATGCGGCGCCGCTGCCGGAGGCGCGCGGACCGTATCCGCAGGTGCGCGCGCTACTGGAGGGCCGGCGCTCGTGGGCGGTGAGCTGCCACAAGCTGGCGCCGGCCTTCGACAGCGGCGAGCTGCTGGCGCAGGAAAGTTATGCGCTGGACGATACCGATACGCATGAGAGCCTGGACCTGAAAAACCAGATGGCGGCAAAGCGCCTGGCGCGGCGGCTGGCGGAGAACTTCGCCCGCCTGTGGCGCGAGGCGCGCCCGCAGGGGCCGGGGAGTTACTGGCCGCGCTGGAAACCCGAGGAGCGGGCGCTGGATTTCACGCGCGGGGTGGACGAGGTGATGCGCACGGTGCGCGCCTTCGGCCGCATCGAGTGCACGGCGCGGGTCAACGCGGTGGACATTTTCGTGCGTCGCGCGGTGGGCTGGAAGGAGGCGCACAACCTCGCGCCGGGCAAGGTGGCGCACAGCGACGGCAGCATGCTGGTGGTGGCGGTGGGCGACGGGTATGTCGGCATCGTGGAATGGAGCCTGGCCGATCCGGATGCGGTGACCGGTGGGGGCGCGCGGCCGTAGGCGGCGGGGTACGCCCAAAATAAAAAACGCGGCCAGGGCCGCGTTTTTATTGCGCGATACCGCTTAGCCGAGGGTCGGCATGTGCAGCGACGGGCCGGTGACTTCGCTGGTGGTCCAGCGGGTGGTGATGACCTTGGGGCGGGTGTAAAAGCGCACGCCGTCCATGCCGTGCACGCTGTAGTCGCCGAAGATCGAGGACTTCCAGCCGCCGAAGGAGAAGAAGGCCATCGGCACCGGGATCGGCACGTTGATGCCGACCATGCCGACTTCGATCTGCGTCTCGAACTTGCGCGCTGCGCCGCCGGAGGCGGTGAACACGGCGGTGCCGTTGGCGAAGGGGCAGTCGTTGATCAGCTTGATGGCTTCGTCCAGCGTATCGACACGCATCACGGAAAGGACGGGCCCGAAGATCTCGTCCTTGTAGATGGTCATGTTGGGCTTGACGTTGTCGAACAGGGTGGTGCCGAGGTAGAAACCCTTTTCGAAACCGGGCACGACCTTGCCGCGGCCGTCCAGCACCAGCTTGGCGCCTTCGGCTTCGCCCTTGTCGATGTAGCCCTTGACCTTGTCGCGGTGCGCCTGGGTCACCAGCGGGCCCATTTCGACGCCCTTCTTGTCGCCGGGACCGACTTCGATCTTCAGCGCCTTTTCCTTCACCTTGGCGACCAGCGCGTCGGCGATGCCACCGACGGCCACCACCACCGAGATCGCCATGCAGCGCTCGCCGGCGGAGCCGTAGCCGGCACCGATGAGGGCGTCGGCGGCGAAGTCGAGGTCGGCATCCGGCAGCACGACGGCGTGGTTTTTCGCGCCGCCCAAAGCCTGCACGCGCTTGCCGGTCTTGGCGCAGGTTTCATAGATGTATTGCGCGATCGGGGTGGAGCCGACGAAGGAGACGGCGCGCACATCCGGATGGGTGATCAGGCCGTCGACGGCTTCCTTGTCGCCATGGATGATGTTGAACACGCCGTCAGGCAGGCCGGCCTGCTTGAACAGTTCGGCCATTTTCATCGCGCAGGACGGCACCTTCTCGGAAGGCTTGAGGATGAAGGTGTTGCCGGTGGCAATGGCGACCGGGAACATCCACAGCGGCACCATCGCCGGGAAGTTGAACGGGGTGATGCCGACGCACACGCCGAGCGGCTGGCGCAGGGTGTGGGCATCGACGCCGGTGCCGACGTTTTCCGAATGCTCGCCCTTTTGCAGGTGTGGAATGCCGCAGGCGAACTCGATCACCTCGATGCCGCGGGTCACCGAGCCGACAGCGTCCGGCAGGGTCTTGCCGTGCTCTTCGGAGGCCAGGCGCGCCAGCTCGTTGGTGTTTTCCTGCATCAGGGTGAGGAATTTCTGCATCACGCGCGCGCGGCGCAGCGGCGGGGTGTCGCGCCAGGCGGGGAAGGCGGCCTTGGCGGCCTGCACGGCGGTGTCGATGTCTTTCGCGTTGGCGTAGGGCAACTGCTTGGTGATCGCGCCGGTGGCGGGGTTGGTCACGGCACCCGAGCGGGTGGTGGTGCCGGCGGTTTTCTCGCCCTTGATCCAGTAGGTCAACTGGGTCACATTGGCGAGGGATTTGTCTACGGGCTGGTTCATGAAAATCTCCGGTGAGGCGGCGCATTGCGCGCGAAGCGTGAAGCAGGGACTGCGAAAAGAGAGCCGCGGACCGGCCACGGCGGGGGCCGGCGGCGTGGCTGCAAATGTCCGGACAGGTGGCAAAACGCAATTCTAGCCAAAAACGCGGTCTTCCGTGCGCCAGACCTGCTGATGCGCCCCATCAAGCGGACGCAGTGGCCGGTACAATCGGGCCACCTTCCGCGCCGCGCCCTGCCCTTCCGCCATGTCGCCAACCCGCTACAACCGCACCGCGATCGCCCTGCACTGGCTGATCGCGCTGCTGATTCTGTGCGGCTTTTCCCTCGGGCTCTATATGACCGGGTTGAAGTTCAGCCCGCAAAAGCTGGTGTTGTACTCGTATCACAAGTGGATCGGCGTGACGGTGTTCACCCTAGCCATCCTGCGCCTGCTGTGGCGCTTCACGCACACGCCGCCGCCGCTACCCGCGCGCATGCCGCCCTGGCAGCGGCATGCGGCGGGCGCCACCCACGCCCTGCTCTACCTGCTGATGCTGGCGATTCCCCTGAGCGGCTGGCTGTATTCCTCCTCCACCGGGGTGCCGACGGTGCCTTTCGGCATCGGCGCGCTGCAACTGCCGGACCTGCTCGAACGTAACAAGGAGACGGCCGACAGCCTGCATTTCGTGCACGTGAGCCTGAACTACACGATGCTGGCGCTGGTGGCCCTGCACGTGGCCGCGGCGTTCAAGCACCAGTGGCGCGACCGCGACCATCTGCTGGACCGGATGAATCCTTTTTGACGGAACACCGCATGAAGACAATTGCCCGTTTGTCGCTTGCCCTCGCGCTTTGCTTGCCCGCATTCGCGCCGGCGCAGACCGTGGACATGAGCAAGAGCCAGCTCAGCTTCGGCTTCAAGCAGGAGAACGTCCCCGGCCAGGGGGCGTTTCGCAAGTTCACTGCGCAGGTCGCGTTTGATGCCGCCAAGCCGCAGGCCACCACGGCAAGCGTGGAGGTGGATGTGACCAGCGTGGACTTCGGCAACGCCGGGTGGAACAACGACATCCAGTCGGAAGACTGGTTCGACACCAGGAAGTATCCGAAGTCGAGCTTCGTTTTGAGCGGCGGGGCGAAGCTGGTGAACGGGCACTACGAAGCGCCGGCCAAGTTCACCCTCAAGGGGGTGACGCGCAATGTGACGGCCAGCTTCACCGCCAAGCCGGACGCCGGCGGCACGCTGATCGAAGGCTCGGTGCCGGTCAAGCGCAACGACTACAAGGTGGGCGCCGGTTCCTGGGCCGATACCACCGTGGTGGCCAATGAAGTGGTGGTGCGCTTCAAGGTCTACCTGAAGAAGTAGCCGCGGGCTTGCCGCGCGCGCGGTTGGTGGCGGCGAGAAAAATGCCTGCCAGCAGGAGTGCCATGCCGACGAACTTGACCGGCCCGATGGACTCGCCGAACACCAGCCAGGCCAGCGCGGAAGAGCCGATCGGCTCGCCCAGCACCGCCACCGCGATCACCGTGGCGGGGAAAAAGCGCAGCGCGTAATTCACCGCGCTGTGCCCCAGCAATTGCGGGCCCAGCGCCAGCGCGGCCAGCAGCACCCACGCCATCAGCGGAAAACCGGCCAGCCGCGCACCGGCCGTCAGCGCCGCCGCCATCAGGCACACCGCGGCGCTGGCGTAGACGATGCTGATGTAGGGCAGCAGGTTCATCGAGGCGCGCAGCTTGCGCCCGATCAGCAGATAGCCGCAGATCGCCAGCGAGCCGGTGAGCGCCAGGGCGTTGCCGAACATCGGGCGCGCCGCCAGGCCGCTGTCGCGGTCGGCCATGAACATGGCGGCGCTGCCGGCCAGCGCCAGGCCGATGGCAAAGAGCAGGCGCGGCGACAGGCGCTCGTGCAAAAAGGTCCAGGCGAACAGCGCCAGCCAGATCGGGTTGGTGGTGACGAGCGCCACGCTGGAGGCCACGGTGGTGTATTCGAGCGAGGCGATCCAGGTGGCGAAGTGCACGCCGAGAAAGGCGCCGGAAGCCAGCGCCAGCAGCCATTGCCCGCGCTTGAGCGCGCGCAATTCGGCGCCGGCCCGAAGCCACGCCACCGGCGCCAGCCACAGCGCCGCCAGCGTCAGGCGCCAGGCGGCAATCGACAGCGACGGCACGCCTTGCGCGTGCGCGTAGCGGATCAGGATGGCGGCGGTGGAGACGATCAGCACGCCGGCGCCGAGCACGGCATAGGCATGCGCCGGCGCACCGGCGGCGGCAGTGGGTGGACGAGGTTCGGGCACTGAAGTTGAAATCTTGTGGTTCGCTGCGCCACGCCGCGCGGCATGGGGGCGCCATGTTACTCCAGCCGCCATCTGCTGACGAACGCGCACAAAAAAAGCCGGGGCAAGCCCCGGCTTTTTCATCACGGCACCGCTTCAGGCGCCGGGCTTGGAACCGGTGATCGCCTCGATCTTCGGCGCCAGATTTTCCACGTCTTCTTTCGAGGCCAGCCCGGAGATGCGCACCTCGTAGCTGCGCTTGCCGGGCGTGCCGACCGGGAACAGTTGCGCCGGATAGCCGGCGGCGCGCAGGTCCTGGTAGCCCTTGAGCGCGGCTTCCTGGTCGGCGCTTTTCATCGCAACAAGATGGAAGCGGCCGCCCTTGCGCGCCGCGCCCTGGCCGGCGCTGATTTCGGTTTCGGTGGCCCATTGCCTGAGCTGCTCTTCGCTTACCGTCGCCACTTGCGGCGCGGGCTGCGAGCGGTCGGCGCGGCCGTCGGGGGTCTTGGGCGCGATGTAGAACTGCAGCGCCTGTGCCATGTCCACCGGCGTGTCCTGCTCGCGCTGCACCGAGATGTGTCCTTCGATCAGGCAGACGATGTCGCGATCGCCGGCCGACTTGCCCCAGAGGTCGGTGCCGCGGATGCCGGCGGTGACGGTGGCGACGCGGATGCTGACTGCGCGCCGCGAATTGAGCTTGTTGGCCGCCGCGGTGGTGAAGCGGAAGGCGCCGCGCGCCACGTCCAGCGCCGCTTGCAGGAAGGTCTGCTTGTTCTCGCGGCTTTGCGACAGTTGCGAGAGCGAGAGCTCGGCGTTCTCTCCCAGCTTCACCGTGCTGCCTTCTGCCATGCGCAGCAGCAGGCGCGAATTGGCGCCGGTGGAAAGCTTGTCGGCCGCCTGCAGTTCCATTCCCGGCGCCAGCGGTTGCTTCACCCCGCCGCGTTCTACCCACGCCGGCAGCTGCACCCCTTCGACCACGGCGGTGGGCGCGGCCAGCGCGCCCTGCGCATACGTGCACGCAAGCGCGGCCAGGATGGCCGCCAGTGCGAATTTCAGTTTCATTTTCTTCTCCTCAGAATGAACCGTCCCGCCGGATATACGGCGGCCGCCAAAACAGTGGATGGCGCAAAATCGCCGGCTTTGTGCATTAGTTCACGTTTTGGCGCGTACCCCACCTATCGCCCATCCGCTACGCGCTTCCCCCGCGCACGGATGCGGCGATTGTGCCCGATTTGCCCGCTACGGGTGAGGCGCCCGCCGGATGCGGGCCGGCCCGATATAATTTGGCTCTTTTGCCAATTTCGTGTCCCCCTCGCGGCGGCCGTACAGAGCCTTTACTTCCATGCAAGAGAAATACGATCCGGCGGCGGTTGAAAAACGCGCCCAGACCCATTGGGACGACGTGAAGGCCTATCTTGCCGTCGAGCATGCCAAGGACAAGGCGGGGAAGGAAAAGCCGAAGTACTACGCCTGCTCGATGCTGCCCTACCCTTCGGGCAAGCTGCACATGGGCCACGTGCGCAACTACACGATCAACGATGTGATGTACCGCCACCTGCGCATGAACGGCTACAACGTGCTCATGCCCATGGGCTGGGACGCCTTCGGCCTGCCGGCGGAAAACGCGGCGATGAAGAACAAGGTGGCGCCGGCGGCGTGGACCTACGACAACATCGCCTACATGAAAAAGCAGATGCAGGCGATGGGCCTGGCGATCGACTGGTCGCGCGAAATGGCCGCCTGCGATCCCAAGTATTACAAGTGGAACCAGTGGCTGTTCATCAAGATGCTGGAAAAGGGCATCGCCTACCGCAAGACCCAGGTGGTGAACTGGGACCCGGTGGACCAGACCGTGCTTGCGAATGAACAGGTGATCGACGGCCGCGGCTGGCGCACCGGCGCGGTGGTGGAAAAGCGCGAAATTCCCGGCTACTACCTGAAGATCACCGAATACGCGGAAGAACTGCTGGGCTACGTGCAGGACAAGCTGCCCGGCTGGCCCGAGCGCGTGCGCCTGATGCAGGAGAACTGGATCGGCAAAAGCGAGGGCGTGCGCTTCGCTTTCCCGCACGAGCTTGAAGGCGCGGACGGCAAGCTGATCGGCGATGGCCGCATGTACGTGTTCACCACGCGCCCGGACACCATCATGGGCGTGACCTTTTGCGCTGTCGCGCCCGAGCACCCGATTGCGACCGCCGCCGCGCATCACAACCCGGCGGTGGCAAGCTTCATTGAAAAGGCGAAACAGGGCGGCACTACCGAGGCGGAACTGGCGCTGAAGGAAAAGGAAGGCGTGCCGACTGGCTTGTTCGTCACTCACCCGCTCACCAATGAGAAGGTTGAGGTGTGGGTCGGCAACTACGTGCTGATGAGCTACGGCGACGGCGCGGTGATGGGCGTGCCGGCGCACGATGAGCGCGACTTCGCGTTTGCCAGGAAGTACAAGTTGCCGATCAAGCAGGTGGTGGCGGTGGAAGGCAAGGCCTTCTCGCTCGACGCCTGGGACGAGTCGTACGCCGACAAGGTGAACGGCAAGACGGTCAATAGCGGCAAGTACGACGGCCTGGGCTTCAAGGCGACGCTGGAGGCGGTGGCCGCCGACCTCGCGGCCAAGGGCCTGGGCGAGAAAAAGACCACCTGGCGCCTGCGCGACTGGGGCATTTCGCGCCAGCGCTACTGGGGCACGCCGATTCCCATCATCCACTGCGACGAGCACGGCGCGGTGCCGGTGCCGGAGAAAGACCTGCCGGTGGTGCTGCCCGAGGATTGCATTCCCGACGGCTCGGGCAACCCGCTGAACAAGAACACGGCGTTCCTCAAGTGCAACTGCCCGGTGTGCGGCAAGCCGGCGCGCCGCGAGACCGACACGATGGACACCTTCGTCGATTCGTCCTGGTATTTCATGCGCTATTGCTCGCCGGGGTCGGACGACGCCATGGTCGATGCGCGCAACGATTACTGGATGCCGATGGACCAGTACATCGGCGGCATCGAGCACGCCATCCTGCACCTCTTGTACGCGCGCTTCTGGACCAAGGTAATGCGCGACCTCGGGCTGGTGAAGTTCGACGAGCCGTTCATCAACCTGCTTTGTCAGGGCATGGTGCTGAACCAGGCCTATTCGCGAAAGCCCGCCGAGGGCGGCAAGGAATATTTCTGGGAAGACGAACTGGACGTGGTGCGCGACGAGCACCGGCGCATCGTCTCGGCCAGACTCAAGAGCGATGGATCGGCGGTCGAGCATGAGCTGACCACGATGTCCAAGTCCAAGAGCAATGGCGTGGACCCCCAGGATCTGATCGAGCAATATGGCGCCGATACCGCGCGCCTGTACGTGATGTTCACTTCGCCGCCGGAACAGTCGCTCGAATGGAGCGACGCCGGCGTCGACGGCTCGGCGCGCTTCCTGCGCCGCTTCTGGGCCTTTGGACATGCGTGGTCGGAAGCGATTGCCGCCGCGCCCAGGCTGGATGCGGCCGCCCTGCCGGAGCCGCTGAAGGCATTGCGCCGCGAGGTCTACACCATCCTCAAGCAGATCGACTTCGACATCAAGCGCATCCAGTACAACACCGTGGTGTCGGGGGCGATGAAGATGCTGAACGCGCTCGAAGGCGCACCCAAGGGTGAACCCCAGGCCGGCGCCGTGGTGCGCGAGTGCCTTTCCATCCTGATCCGCGTGATGAACCCGGTGGTGCCGCACATCACCCACGCGATGTGGGAAGACGTCGGCTGCGTGAAGGAATACGGCGACCTGCTGGACGCCCCCTGGCCGCCGGTGGACGAGGCTGCGCTGCAATCGGACGTGGTCGAGCTGATGCTGCAGGTCAACGGCAAGCTGCGCGGCTCGATCCAGGCGCCGGCCAGGGCGACCAAGGAAGAGATCGAGAAGCTCGCCCTCGCCTCCCCGGTCGCGCAGAAGTTCATGGAGGGTAAACCGGCGAAAAAAGTGGTGGTGGTGCCGGGTCGCCTGGTCAATATCGTGGTCTGAAGTCTTGCCGCAGGAGTTGCGCATGTCCCGTTTCGATTGGCTGCCGACACTACGTCGCGCATTCTTGTGCGGTCTGCTGTTTTCGCTCGCCGGCTGCGGCTTCCAGTTGCGCGGCGAGGCGCAGTTGCCGTTCGACACCATGTATATCGACATGCCGCAGACCAACGCGGTGGGTGCGCAGCTGGCGCGGCAACTGCGCGCCTCTTCCAACGCCAAGATCGTCGACAACCGCACCGAGGCGCAGGTGATCCTCACCCGTGCCTACGAACTGCGCAGCAAGACCATCCTGTCGATCAACAGCGCCGGCCGGGTGCGCGAGTTCCGCCTGCGCTATACCTTCAACTATTCGCTGGTCGACCAGAAGGGCCAGAACGTGGTGCCGCCGGTGTCGATTTCGCTGGAGCGCGACTACGCCTATAGCGATGACCAGGTGCTGGCGAAGGAAAGCGAAGAGCAGCTGCTGTATCGCGACATGCAGACCGACCTGGTGCAGCAGATCATCCGCCGCCTGGCCGCGACCCATCCGGGCGCGGCGTCCACCGGGCCGGCGACGAATTCGACGCCGATCAGCCCCGGCATGTAGGGCCGCCGTGCAAGTCCGCCCCGAGCAACTGGCCGCGCAACTGGCGCGCGGTATCGCGCCGCTGTACGTGGTGACGGGCGACGAGCCGCTGCTGGCCCTGGAAGCGGCCGACGCCGTTCGCGCCGCCGCGCGCGCCGCCGGCTACAGTGACCGCAAGCTGCTGTCGGTGGAGCGCAGTTTCGACTGGGGGCAACTGGCAGCGGCGGGCGCTGCCATGTCCCTTTTCGGCGACAAGACCTTCATCGACCTGCGCATACCCGGAGGAAAACCCGGCAAGGATGGCGCCAAGGCGTTGGAAGCGCACGCGCAGGCGGCAGGCGCCGCCGGCATGGATGCCGATGCCGCCACCCTCATTACGCTGCCGAAGCTGGATCGCGCGCAAATGAACTCGGCGTGGTTCACCGCGCTTTCCCAGCACGGCGTCACCATCCAGGCGCAGGCCATCGAGCGCGCCGCGCTGCCGGCGTGGATCGGCGAGCGACTGGGGCGGCAAAAGCAGAGCGCGGACCGCGAGACACTGAATTTCATCGCCAACAAGGTGGAAGGCAACCTGCTGGCGGCGCACCAGGAGATCCAGAAGCTGGGCCTGCTGCAGCCGGAGGGAAAACTGGAATTCGAAGCGGTGCGCGATGCCGTGCTCAACGTCGCGCGCTATGACGTATTCAAGCTTTCCGAGGCGTGGCTGGCAAACGACTGGCCGCGCTTTCGCCGCATGCTCGACGGCTTGAAAGGTGAAGGCGAGGCGCCGCCCCTGGTGTTGTGGGCGATGACCGACGACATCCGCGCGCTGGCGAAGATCCGCCGCGGCGAAAAGGTGTGGAAGGGTCCGCGCCTGCCGCTCTACGAAGCCAAGGCGAAGAGCGTACGCCCGGCGCAAATCGGCAATGCGCTGAAACACGCGGCCGCGATCGATCGCCTGATCAAGGGCCTGCGCCCGAAGGTGCTTTCCGACAACGTCTGGGAAGAGTTTTATCGCCTGGGAGCGAGCCTTGCTTAGGTCCGGGAAAATCGTAACGGCAGGCGCGCGACTGTAAACCCTGAAACACCCGCTTACACGGTTTACAAAGGCATGCCGGTTTGACTTTCGGCCTGGCCGTTAAATGGAGTCGCGGGTTAGCCGCACCGGCCCGCGATTTCCATGATTTCAACGACCCAGGAGCAAGACCATGAAAGCCAAGACCACTGTCATCGCCGCCGCGCTGTTCACGTCCAGCGCCGCCCTGTTCGCCTCGGGCGCGTATGCGCAAAGCACTGCTTCCGAAACCCAGCGCGACGTCAACCAGCAGCAACGGATCGAGCAGGGCCTGAAGAACGGCAGCCTGACCACCAGGGAAGGCGCGCAACTGGAGCGCGGCGAATCGCGCATCGACCGCATGCAATCCAAGTCGCTGAAGGATGGCGACCTGTCCGCCTCCGAGAAGGCGCGTATCCAGTCGGCGCAGAACCGCGAAGGCCGCCAGATCTATCAGCAAAGCCATGACAACCAGACCGGCAACCCCGACTCGCGCTCGTCCGAGCGCATGCAAAAGGATGTCGCCCGCGACATCAGGCAGGAAAAGCGCGTCGGCAACGGCGTGCGCTCCGGCGAACTGACCAACCGCGAGACGGCGCAGCTGGAGCGCGGCCAGGCGCGTACCGATCGCACCGAGGCGCGCGCCGGCGCCGACGGCCGCGTTGGCTTCCACGAGCAGGCAGGCATTCAGCACCGTGAGAACGGGCAGAACGGCAGGATCTACAACCAGAAGCACGACGACCAGACGCGTCGTTAAGCGGCGCACGAGTGCCGGCAACACCCGCTTCTCATGGAGCGGGTTTTTGTTTGCGCGCCGGCGGGCTGTAAAGCCGCCCCGGCGCCGCTATTGCACGAACGCGCCGTTGGCGCCGATCACCGTCAGTTCGACGAATTGCGCGCCGTTGTGCTGCTCGCGGCTGAAGTTGATCGGAAAGCCGCCGATGTCCATGTGCTGCATGGATTCGATCGCCGTCACCAGGCCGTCGCGCGTGGGTGCCTTGCCGGTGCGCTTGAGCGCTTCCACCAGAACGGTGGCGGAGATGTAGCCGCGCATGTTGAGGTAGGAGTAATCCTTTTCCTTGCGCGCAGCCTTGAGCGCCCGGTAGTCGCGTGCTGCCCCCTCGGTGAAGGACCACGGCGAAGGCATGTTCTGCGAGATGACGATACCGCGGCTGCCGGCGCCTAAGCGCGCGACCAGCTGGTCGCTGCCGACGCCGGAGAAGGAATAGATGGCGGCATCCCCGCCGGCCTTGCGGTAGGCCTCGATGAAGTCGGCCGAGGATTTGCCCAGTGACGCCAGGATGATGGCCGCCGGCTTGGCGGCGATCAGCTTTTGCGCCGCCGCCGGCGCGTCCCTGGCGTTGACGGCGAAGGGCACCGCGGCCACCAGCTCGGTATTGCGTTTTTTCATCGAGCGTTCGGTGGCGGCGAGCAGCGAGCGGCCGAAGCCATTGTCGAAGTGGGCCACGGCGATGCGGCGGATGCCGACCGTGAGCAAGTGCTCGACGATCTTGTCCATCTCCTCCGGCAGGCTGGCGGAGAGGGTGAACAGGTAGCGGTTGGGCTCGCGGCGCATGCCGGCGTCCCCCGTAACGGGAAACAGGAAGGGCACGCCGGCGGGGGTGGCGATCTTCAGGCCTTCGTTGGAATTGTCGGTGCCGAGCACGCCGAAGATGGCGAAGACGTGCTTTTCCTCCACCAGGGAATGCACGTTGGCCGCGGTGCGCGGCGCCTGGTAGCCGTCGTCCAGCGCCAGGGGGACGATCTTGCGCCCGAAGACGCCGCCTTCGGCATTGATGCGGTCGAACACCATGGTGGCGCCGGAAAGGAATTCGGAGCCGTTCTTGCCGACCGGCCCGGAGAGCGGGACCGAGATGCCGATGCTGATCTGGCTGTCGGTGATGCCCGGGGAAGCGGCGGGTGGCGGCGCGGCGGCAGCCGGCAGGGCGAAAATGCACAGGGCGGCAGCGTACAACAGGCGTGCGCAGGGCGCGGCAATGCCGTGAAGCGGTTTCATGTCTCCTCCTTGGATTTATGTCCACGCGTTCTGCGGGTGCGTGTGCACCGCTGGCCTTGGGCGGGCCGCGTTTTTTTGTGCGCGTGTCGGGCGGCAACATAGCATGGGGGCCGACGCGGCGAAAATAGAGGTTCCGGATAAGCAAGCCGTAACGTGGATCGGCGCGGCAACCATGCCCGGGGGCGTTTTCGTGGCGCCGGCCCGCCGGCAATACACGGCCGCCGCGCGCCACCTCCGGGGCGCAAATGTCCTAAAATCGGGGCATGAGCGCCGTCCTGCAAAACCCTGCTGCCATCACCGACATTCCCGGCTACATGCGCGAGGTCGGCCTGCGCGCGCGGGCTGCCTCCCGGGCCATGGCGCGCGCCGATACGCGGGCGAAGAACACGGCGCTTGCGACCATCGCGGCGGCGATTCGCCGCGACAAGGACAAACTGCAGGCGGCCAACGCGCTGGACCTGGAGGCGGGACGCGCCAAGGGGCTGGACGCGGCGATGCTGGACCGCCTGACGCTGTCCGACAAGGCGGTCGAGACGATGGCCAAAGGCCTGGAGCAGATCGCCGAGCTGGCCGACCCGATCGGCGAGATCAGCGAACTCAAGTACCGGCCCACCGGCATCCAGGTCGGGCGCATGCGCGTGCCGCTGGGGGTGATCGGCATCATCTACGAGTCGCGGCCCAACGTGACGGCGGATGCCGCCGGGCTGTGCCTGAAGTCGGGCAACGCCACCATCCTGCGCGGCGGCTCGGAAGCACTGCATTCGAACCAGGCGATCGCCGCCTGCATCCGCGAGGGCCTGGAAAAATCCGGCCTGCCGGCGCAGGCGGTGCAGGTGATCGAGACGCCCGACCGCGCGGCGGTGGGCGAACTCATCACCATGACGGAATTTGTCGACATCATCGTGCCGCGCGGCGGCAAGGGGCTGATCGAGCGTTTGATGCGCGAGTCGAAGATTCCGATGATCAAGCACCTGGACGGCATCTGCCACGTCTACATCGACGTGCATGCCGACCTGAAAAAGGCGATCAGGATCGCCGACAACGCCAAGACCCAGCGCTACGGCACCTGCAATACCATGGAGACGCTGCTGGTGCACGAGGACATTGCCGCGCGCGTGCTGCCGCCGCTGGCGAAGCTATACCTCGACAAGGGCGTGGAGCTGCGCGGCGACGCGGCGGCGCGCGCCATCGTCGACGAAATGCGGCCGGCCACCGAAGAGGACTGGTCGACCGAATACCTGGCGGCGATCCTGGCGGTGAAGATCGTGCACAATCTCGACGAGGCGATCCACCACATCGAGAAATACTCTTCGCAGCACACCGATGCCATCGTCACCGAGCACTACCCGAATGCGATGCGCTTTTTGCGCGAGGTCGATTCGGCCTCGGTGATGGTCAACGCCTCCACCCGCTTCGCCGACGGCTTCGAATATGGCCTGGGCGCGGAGATCGGCATTTCCAACGACAAGCTGCACGCCCGCGGTCCGGTCGGCCTGGAAGGATTGACGAGCCTGAAGTGGATCGTGCTGGGTAATGGCGAGGTGCGCAGCTAAGCTGCGCGTCGGCGAGGTGCGCAGCTAGCCTGCGCGTCGGCCAGCTGCGCAGCCAGGCTGCGTACCACGCGGCGCCCCGGGTGGCGCCTTTGCAAC
>DASYEQ010000162.1:0-63718 GCA_036498945.1 Burkholderiales bacterium
CTGAACAGCGCCGTGCCTTCGTTGCGGAAATGCGTGTCCAGCGTGGCGAAAGTGACGGAGGCCAGGGGCACATAGACGAAGCCGGTACCCAGGCCCTGGATGAACCCGGACCAGATCACCGGGTACTTGTCCATCTGCAGGTAGAAATTCGTCATCCACCAGAGTGAGGCGGCGGTGATCGCGAAACCCACCGCGATGATCAGGCGCGCGTCGATTTTGCCCATCATGCGGCTGACGACGAACATCGCCAGCAGCGTGCCCAGGCCGCGCGGCGCGGTGACCATGCCGGTCAGCACCACCGGGTAGTGCATCAGGTCCTGCAGCAGCGGCGGCAGCAATGCGAGAGTGGCAAACAGCACCACGCCGACGATGAAAATGAAAATGTTGCCGGTGAGGTAATTGCGGTCCTTGAACAGTTCGGGGCTGAGGAAGGGCTTCTTGTCCGTCGTCAGCATGTGCACGATGAACAGGTAGAAGGCAAGCCCGGCGATCACTGCTTCGATGATGATCTCGGTGGACGAAAACCAGTCCAGCAGTTGCCCGCGATCGAGCATCAGTTGCAGCGAACCGATGCCCAGGCTCAAGGAAGCGAAGCCGAAAAAATCGAAGCGCGACTTGCGGATTTCCGTCTCCGGCATGAACAGCCAGATGCCAAGGAAGGCGAGGATGCCGAACGGCACGTTGATGTAGAACACCCAGCGCCAGTTGTAGTTTTCCGTCAGCCAGCCGCCCAGCGCGGGGCCGAGAATCGGGCCGATGGTGACGCCCATCACCCACAGCGCCATCGCCTTGGCGTGGCGCTCGGGCGGATTGATGTCCAGCAGCACCGCCTGCGACATCGGGATCAGCGCCGCGCCGCACAGGCCCTGCGCCATGCGCGCCGCCACGATCTCCGGCAGCGATTGCGCCAGGCCGCAAAGCGCGGAAGCGATGGTGAAGCCGACCACCGAGATGATGAACACCTTCTTGCGCCCTACCTGCCCGGCAAGCCACCCGGAAAGCGGCGTCATGATGGCGGCGCAGATGATGTAGGAGGTGAGCACCCAGGTCATCTGGTCCTGGGTGGTGGAGAGCGAGCCCTGGATGCGCGGCAGCGCGACGTTGGCAATCGTGTTGTCCAGCGCCTGCATGATGGAGGCCAGCATCACCGTGGTGGTGATGAGGCCGCGATGCAGTCCGCGGCCGGGATCGCTTCCGGCGGCAACGGCGTTCATTTTGCCTGGCTCACCATCGGCGCGGCGTTCGCGCGCGCCCGCGCAGACACGGGAGCCTGCGGCACGGGCGCCACTTCATTGGCGCTGAACAGGTGGCGCTTGTAGCCGGTGTCCACGCTCACATTGGCCGACAAGCCGCCTTGCAGCGGGAACGAGGGGTCGAGAGTGGCCAGGCGCACGCGCACCGGCAGACGCTGCACCACCTTCACCCAGTTGCCGGTGGCGTTTTCGGCGGGCAACACGGAAAAGCTGGAGCCGGTGCCGGGCGAGACGCTCGCCACGGTGCCGTCGAAGGTCTTGCCGGGGTAGCTGTCCACTTCCACCGTCACCGGCTGGCCCGGGCGCATGTGGGTGAGCTGGTCTTCCTTGAAATTGGCCTCGATCCACAGGTCGCCCGCCACCACCAGGGCGAACACCGGCGTGGAGGCGTTGATGTAGTTGCCCGCCTGCAATTGATCGACCTTGGTGACGATGCCATCCGACGGCGCCTTGACCACGGTGTACGAGAGGTTGAGCTTGGCGCGGTCGAGCAGCGCCTGCGCCTGCTGCACGGCGGGGTGCTGGTCGGGGTTGATGTTGGGGTCGCCATTCAGGTTGGCAACAACAGCGCCGATCTGCTGCTGCACGGTGGAAAGCGCGGCGCGCGCCTCGTCGCGCGCGTGCAGGTTGCGGTCGACCTGCTGTTGCGAGGAAATGCCGGGGGTGAGCAGGCGCTGCTGGCGCTCGTATTCGCGCTGCTGGTAGCCGAGGGTGTCCTGCGCGGAGGCAAGTTCGGCGCGGCGCTGGCGATAGTTCGCCTTCAGGCTGTCCACCTGCAGGCGCGCCGCGGCCAGTTGCGCCTGCGCCTCGCTGACGGCAATGCGGAAGGGCGCATCATCCAGCTTGAACAGGGCGTCACCCTTGTGCACGGCCTGGTTTTCATGCACGTCGATTTCCAGCACGCGGCCGGCGACGTTCGAGCTGACGGAAACGCGGGCGGTCTGCACGTAGGCGTCGTCGGTACTTTCGAAGCGCCCGCCGGACAGGTAGAAATACGCCGCGCCGGCGAGCACCACGATGGGCCCGAAGATCATCAAGGGCAGGCGCAGGCGCCTGAAGCCGCCGCGGGAAGAAGAATCGGAATCGTTGGCCATGATTTACTTTTGCTTGCTCGTGGATTTGTTCGAAGGGACGGGCTTGGCGCGCGGCGCTTCCTTTGCCGTCTCGGCCAGCGGCAGCAGATCGCTGGCGTTGCCGTGGACGCGCTCCAGCACGTTCATGAAGGTGTCGATATCTTTCGCGCTGATGCCGGCGAAAATCTCGGCGCGCGTCTGCTCCGCCAGACGCCAGATCTTGGAGAGCACCGGCTTGGCGGCGGCGGTGAGATACAGGCAGCGCGCACGCCGGTCTTCCGGGTCGAGGCGGCGCTCCAGCAGGCCGTCGGCTTCCATGTGGTCGAGGATGCGCACCATGGTCATCGGCTGCACGTTGACCAGCTCGGCCAGGCGCGCCTGCGACAGGCTCTGGTTCTTTTCCAGGTACACCAGCGTCTTGCATTGCGACAGGGTGAGCGAGATGGCGAGCGCGCGCTCCTCGAAGCGGCGCACGTAGCGCTCGCTCAGGTCCTTGAGCAGGAAGCCGAAATTGGCCAGGCGGTCGCCGGGCGTGCCGGCGCTCATGCCGGTGCCGCGCACGCGGGCGCGCAGATGAAGATCGGGATATGGGCCATGGAAGTAATCGGCGACCGGCGGGTGCTTGCCGCGACGATGCCGCCTGATAACAGGAAATATAATAACGTTTGTTACTATATCTCTTGATATTGCAGTGCGTCAAGAGCTAATGCATTAACTCTTGCTCATTTGCGGGCACAGGCAAGAATCGTGCAGGAGCGGGCAAGCGCTCCCGTCGCGCTACAGCTACATGCAGGAATCTGCCGGCGGCGCCGCCGCCCGGCGGGCCTCTATTCAGGCTGGATGTTGGCGGCGCGGATGACACCGGCCCAGCGCTTGCGTTCCGCTTCGACGAAAGCGGAGAACTTCTGGTAATCGACGTAGCCCGGCACCGCGCCGTCGCGCTCGATCGACTCACGCACCTGCGGGCGCGCCAGTGCCTGCTTCATCCCCGCCTCCAGCGCGGTGACGATCTGCGGCGGTGTGGCCGCGGCAATGAAGACACCGAACCACGTACCCGTCACCAGCGGGATGCCCTGCTCGTTGAAGGTCGGTACGTTCGGCAGCGCGGGTGTGCGCGACTCGGCAGCGATGCCAAGCGCGCGCATGCGCCCGCTCTTGAGAAAACCCTGCACCGGCAACAGGCTGGTGAAGACGAACTGCGTCTGCCCCGCCAGCACGGACGTGATCGCCGGGCCGCCGCCGGGGTAAGGCACGTGGGTCATCGAAGCGCCCGTGGTCTGGCGGAAAAGCTCGGCGGCCAGGTGCGCGCTGCTGCCCACGCCCCAGGAAGCGTAGTTGAGCGCGTCCGGATGGGCTTTGGCCTCGGCCACCAGTTGCTTCGCATCCTGGAATTTCGCATCGGCGCGCACCGCGAGGATCGACGGCGAATTCGCCAGCAAGGCAACCGGCAGCAACTGCTCCGGGCGATAGCCGAGGTTCTTGTACAACGAGGAGTTGGCGGAAAAAGAGACGGTGCCGGTGAGCAGCGTATAGCCGTCGGCCGGCTGGTTGGCCACGTAGGCGGTGGCGATGTTGGTGGCGGCGCCGGGCTTGCTCTCGATCACTACCGCGGCATGCAGGATCTCGCCCAGCTCATTGCCGAGATTGCGCGAAATCATGTCGGTGCCCCCGCCAGGCGGGAACGGCACCACCAGCTTGATCGGGCGCGCGGGATAGCCGGCCGCGGCGGCCTGCCCAGCCGATGCGGCAAGCGCGAGCGCCAGTAGTGCGCGGCACACGCGCCGGCCGCGCGCCATCATCCGAAAACCGGCTGATGTGGACATGTGAATGGATGCCTGGAAGAGAAGGAGAACATATGGATGCTCGCGGCCGATTATAGCCAGCGCTCCACCCCGCTTCCGCTTATTCGCCACCTTGCGGCGGATGGCGCTCAAGCCAGCCTGCCACGTCTTGCGCGAAGGCAGCTTGCGCCTGCGCATTCAGGCCTGCCGGATCGTAGCGCAGCCGGTAATGCAGCCAGGCGAATCGCCGCAGGACTTCCGGTTCCAGTTCGGCGCGCCCGGCGAGAGACTCCACCCAGTCGAGTACCGTGCGGGTCTGGCCACGCAGCAATCCCGATGTAGCCAACCGCGCTTCGATCTGCCGGAACGGCGACGGCGTTTGCGCGGCTGCATCGCCGGCGTGGCCGGAGGCTTCGCGTTCGCTTCCCGGCTTGCGGCGGCTGCGCAAGGTACCGCGCGCCAGCCACCACAGCCCGGCCAGCACCATGACGCCGGCACCACCATAGAGTTGCGCATCGGACAGGCCCGCCAGCCAGCGCGACAGCGCGAAGCGTGCCCAGGAAATCACGTCGAGCAGGGGCGCGTAGCGCGGCGCGCGCAGGCCTTCGGCGCTGACCCAGGTGGGCGGCGTGGTGTCGAGGTCGCGCCATTGCCCGTCGACATAGAGTTGCGCCCAGGCGTGCGCGTGGCGCTCGCGCACCACGTAGGCGCCTTCTAGCGCGGAATATTCGAGGACGGAGAAGCCGGTGGCGTAGCGCGCGGGCACGCCGGCGGCGCGCGCCAGCAGTACGGCCGCCGTGGCGAAATATTCACAGTGCCCGCTGTGAGTCGAGAGCAGGAAGGCGGAGAGCGGCGTGTGGCCCTCGGGCGTCGCGTCCTGGTACAGCGAATAAGAGAAATTCCGGGCGAAATACTCCCGCAGGCGCTGCATCACCGGCGCCGGCGCCAGCCCGCTCAAACCGGCCTGTGCGGCGACCTTGTGCAATACCGCTTCTTCGGCTGCAGGTAGTCGCAAATCGTTTTCATCCGGCGGTGCGGCCTCGGGCGCACCGGGTGCGTATTCGACTTCGTAGTCCACAGAGCCGGGCGGCGCTTCGGCCTGCACCGCGCCCAGTGGGTTGCGCTTGAGACTCGCCGCCTTCAGGCCGCTGACGCGCACGCTACCCGCCGGCAGCGCCAGCACCGGATTGCCCGAAGCGGAGAAGTCGTGAACCCACACCCGCGCCTGCGCCACCTGCGCCGCCAGGGGCCACGCCGTTCCCGTGCCATCCAGCACGGTGAATTTGCCGTTGCGCGCGATCCAGGTGCCACCGGAATAAAGGTCGTAGCTGGCGCGGCGCAGGAGCAGCGGCGGCTTCTGACCGTCCTGCATCACTACGCGCATGACGATGCCGTCGGACTCCTTCAGCCGCCCCACTTCGCCGAAATCGGTGCTGCTGCGATAAGGGTCGGTGCGCGAACCGGACGCCGAAAGCCACTCCGGCACCGCACCTTCCATCCAGTTCTGAAAACCGGAGAGGCCCAGTTGCAGGCCGTAACCCACCCCCATCGCCAGTGCCAGCATAGCTGCCGGCAGGAACCAGCCGGCGCCGCGTGGCCGCCGCAACAACAAGGGCCACGCCAGCAGGACACACACGGCGACGTAAAACGCCAGGCCGCGCTGATTGGCCGCGCTGGCGGCCAGCAGCCACACGGCGAAATACGGGTAGCCCGCGTTGATCGTGCGCCGGCGGTCGCCGCCCTGGCGCCGCAGCCCCCAGAACAGCACGCTCAATGTCACTACGCGCTGTCCGCTCCAGACGAGCACAAGCGCCAGCGGCAACAGCACCAGGGGTAGCCATTCGAACAGCAGGATCACCGCGCGCGGATTGCCATAGCTGAAATAAAACAGCACGGTGGCACCGCCTGCCAGCGCGGCGCAGAAGTCGAAAAAGCGGTTGAGATCCTGGTCGTCGAAGCGCCAGCGCCGCGCCGAGAATCGTGCGCCCTCCAGCAGCGCCGCCGCTGCCAGCGCCGGCAGCCAGAAGCCGGTCTGCCAGGCCCACAAGGCCATCGCGGCAACCAGCAACAGCGGCGGCAGGCTCATAGCGCGGCCAGCCCTTCCTGGATGCGCCCAGGCGTGAGCAAGGTCCACCCCACGGGCAATTGCGCCGGCTCGCGGGCCGCGATCAAGAGCACCCGCAGGGCCACGCCGCTCGCCTGCAGGTGGCGCACCAGGTCCATACGCGGCGCATCGCAATCCAGCAGGATCAGCATACAGCCGGAAAGCGCGCCGCGTTTCGCCAGGAGGGTTTGCGCCAGCACGGAAAAGGATTTATCGGTGCTGGCGCGCACGCCCGCGAGGATTTCCACCAGCGTGCCTACCTGCAACTGCCCGCGCCCGGCGGTGAAGCTGTAGGCCTCGCTGCCGACGAACAGCAAATCAAGCAGGCTTTCCTGCGTGTCCAATGTGCAGGCGAACGAAGCGGCCACCGAGACCGCCTCCTCGAAGGCCTCGGCTTGTTGCGCGCCGGCGAAGGTATCCAGTACCAGCGCATGACGCTCGAAAAATTCGTCCTGGAATTCGCGCACCACCGGCTCGCCCAGGCGCGCGAAACTCTTCCAGTGGATGCGCTGCAGCGGGTCACCGGGACGGTATTCGCGCAAGCCCACGAACTCCTCCGAATCGCCCACCGAATTGGCCAAGGTCACCCCACCTTGCTGATACCGCCGCGCGCCGGCAAAGGCGAGCGGATCGAGGGCGTAACGCGGCGGCAGCACCACCATGGACCCCGCGACCGGCAGCCTGGCCAGCGCGCGCACCATGCCCAGTGGTTCGGCCTGTGCGACCGTGGCGCCGGTGAGTTCGAAGGTGCCGCGCCGGCGCGCGTGCCCGCGCACTTCCACCATCACGCGCTCACCCGGCCGCAGCGGCGGCACCGTGGCGTCCTCCAGCAGTACCGGCTGCGCCTGCATCACCAGGCGCCACCAGCCGCGATAAGTGGGAAAGCGCAGGCTGGCGCGGAACAGGGCAAGGCTGGGGCGCGGGTCGGCAATCTGCTCGAAAAAGCTCAGGCCCTGCGCGGTCTTCGCCCCGGCGTTGCGCACCCAGACGCGGTAGCTGAATTCCTGCCCGGCTGTCACCAGGCGTGGCGCATTGCGCTCGATCTCGAAGCGCGGTCGCATTGACTTGGCGGCCACCAGCGCAATCACCAGCGCCGCCGCCGTCACCGCGAAGATCTGGAAGGCCATGGTCTGGCGGGTATCCACCCCGAGCGCCGCAGCAATGATGGCGATGCCCGTGGCGACCTTGCCCGCCGGCGCCATGCGCTGCGCGAACCAGAAGAACACGCCGGAGATGGCGCGCAGCATCCAGTGGGAAAGACGCCACATGCGGATTACTCCGGGATCGGCACGCGGTCCAGCAACTCTTCGACAATGCCGGTGGTACTGGCGCCGCCGAAGCGCGCCTCCGGCGCCAGCACCAGGCGATGCGCCAGCACGCTCACCGCCAGTTCGCGCACGTGCTCCGGGCGCACGAACGATTCACCGTCGATCAAGGCCAGGCCCTGCGCCAGATGCAGCAGGGCCAGCGAAGCCCGTGGCCCGGCCGGCAATTGCACGCGCGCTTCGCCACGCGTGGCGCGCACGATCTCGACCACGTAGCGCATCAGCGCTTCGCTCACGCCGACCGCCCGCAAAGCCGCTTTCAGGGCGGCGATTTCTTCCAGCGTGGCGCACGGTTCCAGCGTATCCAGCGGCATGCCGTGCTGTTGCGCGGCCAAGATGGCGACTTCCGACTCCGCCGGCGGGTAGCCCAGCGACAGGCGCAGCGCGAAACGGTCCATCTGCGCTTCCGGCAATGGGTAGGTGCCGCGGAACTCCACCGGGTTCTGCGTCGCCAGCACGAAAAAGTTTTCTCCCAGCGGATGGCTGCTGCCTTCCACCGTCACCTGGTTTTCCGCCATCGCCTCCAGCAGCGCCGACTGCGTGCGCGGCGAGGCGCGGTTGATTTCGTCGGCCAGCAGGATGTGGGTGAAGATCGGCCCCGGGTGAAAATGGAACGACTGCTCCTTGGGGTTGAACACCGAGACGCCGACGATGTCGGAAGGCAGCAGGTCGGGCGTGAACTGCACGCGCCGGAACTTGGCACCGATGGAACGCGCCAGGGCCTTCGACAGCGTGGTCTTGCCGGTGCCGGGGTTATCTTCCAGCAGCACATGGCCGCCGGCCACCAGCGCCGCCAGGAGCTTGCGGATGACCGGGGCCTGCCCGATCACGGCCATTTCAATGTTCGCGGCAATGCGCCGCAGGATTTCGCGCGGGGTGGGTTCGGTCACTTCGCTTTTCCCTCAGCCGGTTTCGTTGTTCTTGGTTCTGCGGACAAGCGCGTTTTCTTCAACCGCGCAGCGGCGTCGCCCCATGCCTGGCAAGCACCGGCACCGCACGCGCCGAGCTGACGAACTCCACCCATTGCCGCGCCGCCTGCGCATTCGGCGCCTTGGCATGCACGCCGAGGGAGAAGGTTGTCACCTTTTGCGCATCGTCCGACAGCGGCCAGAAGTCGATGCCCGCAACCGGCTGCAATTCGATCATCTGCTGGAAACCCAGCGCCACTTCGCCGGAAGCCACCAGCGCGCCTACCGGGCCTTTGGTGACGATGCGCAGGCGCTCGCCCAGTTGGGCAAGCATGCCTTCCTTCTCGAACAATTGCTTGAGGTAGATGCCCGAAGGCCCGGTCGAAATGCCGACCGAAGGCGCCGCCAGGATGGCCGCCTTCAGCGCCGCCAACGAACTCGTGTCGGGGCGTAGCGCGGCCTGCCTGACCGCAACACCTACCCCTGATTTAGCCACGTCCACGCGCGAGCCGCGCGTAATCGCGCCGTGGTCGATCAGGGCGTCGATCGAGCCGGACGACAAGCCGACCACGTCGACGATCTCACCGCCTTTCAGACGCTCCAGCATCTGCACCGACGAGGGCCATTCGGCCTCGATACGAATGCCTGTTTCGCGTTCGAACATCGGCATCAGTTCCTTGTAGGCGTGTTCGAGGGCGATGGAGGCAAGGAAAAGAAGGGAGGGGGTCGTCATTGCGCGAGCGGGTGGATGAAAGACGCCAATCTTAGCCGCGATTGCCCGGCGCCGACCATAATGCCCCGGAGCAGGGGATGCAAAGCAAAAGGCCCGGGCTGCTGCGCCACGGGCCTTTTGTTGACGTTTCGCGACCAGCGGGTCAGAACGGGATGTCGTCGTCCATGTCGTTGAAATCGCCAGCCGGCTTTTTCGCCGGGGCGCGCCCCCCACCGCCACCACCGCCACCGCCACCACTGCTGCGTTCGCCGCCGCCACCGCCGCCGTAGGAACGGCCGCCACCCCCACCGCCACCTTCATCCATGCCGCCGCCGCCCATGCCTTCGCGGTTGCCGAGCATCTGCATCTGGTCGGCGACGATTTCAGTGGTGTAGCGGTCCTGGCCGTCCTTGTCCTGCCACTTGCGGGTACGCAGGCGCCCCTCGACGTAGACCGAGCGGCCTTTTTTCAGGTATTCGCCGGCGATTTCCGCCAGGCGGCCGAAAAACACCACGCGGTGCCACTCGGTGGCTTCCTTTTTCTCACCGGTCGCCTTGTCCTTCCACTGATCGGAAGTGGCCAGGGTGATGTTGGTGATGGCGTCGCCGGAGGGCGCGTAACGGGTTTCCGGGTCCTTGCCCAGGTTGCCCACGAGGATGACTTTATTGACTGAGGCCATGCGAGACTCCTGCTACGAAAAGCGCCGCCGCCACTGACGTGGATGGGCGCATCGAAAAAACGGCAATGAACGGGCTGAAAAATCATTGCCGCACCAAAACTTTTGTCCTTCAACGCTACCATAAATTCCTGTATATTGATACAGGAACAGTGCAACTTTGCCTATTGTAAACAGGTTTTGCGCACCCATCTACAGCAGGGATTTCATCCTGGTTTCGCCACCCCGTTTTTTCCTGCGGCGCGGCAGGCTTTTGCATGAATCGCATCAGCCCTGGCCGCACCCGCCTACACGGGCGCGCAACCGGATTCCGTTATAGTAGCAGGTTCGCTTTTGCCTCCGGCCGGGTTTGCCTTCAACCTCCGGGGGATTTTCGCATTGGCTTCTCCTCCAGCAAAGTTCATGGCCGACACCCTACGCATCCGCGGCGCCCGCACGCACAATCTGAAGAACGTCAATCTCGACCTGCCGCGCGACAAGCTGATCGTGATTACCGGCTTGTCAGGCTCCGGCAAGTCTTCGCTCGCTTTCGACACCCTGTACGCCGAAGGCCAGCGCCGCTACGTCGAGTCGCTCTCGGCCTATGCGCGCCAGTTCCTGCAATTGATGGAAAAGCCGGACGTGGACCTGATCGAAGGCCTGTCGCCGGCGATTTCGATCGAGCAGAAGGCTACCTCGCATAACCCGCGCTCCACCGTCGGTACCGTCACCGAAATCCACGATTACCTGCGCCTTTTGTACGCGCGCGTCGGCACCCCGCATTGCGCCAACCACGGCCTGCCGCTGGATGCGCAAAGCGTTTCGCAGATGGTCGACCACGTGCTGGCCCTGCCGGCGGACACGCGCGCGGCGGTGATGGCGCCGGTGGTGGCGGAGCGCAAGGGCGAATTCGCCGACCTGATCGACGACCTGCGCGCGCAAGGCTTCGTGCGCCTGCGCGTGGACGGCAAGATGGTCGAGATCGATGCCATCCCGACGCTGAAAAAGAACTTCAAGCACTCCATCGACGTGGTGGTGGACCGTCTCAAGGTGGAACCATCGCTGAAGCAGCGCCTGGCCGAATCGTTCGAAACCGCGCTGCGCATCGCCGAAGGCCGCGCCGTGGTGCTGGAACTGGACACGGGCAAGGAGCACGTTTTCTCCTCCAAGTTTTCCTGCCCGATCTGCGGCTACTCGATCTCCGAGCTGGAGCCGCGCCTGTTCTCCTTCAACAACCCGATGGGCGCCTGCCCGGCCTGCGACGGTCTCGGCGTCATTCAATTTTTCGATCCCAAGCGCGTAGTCGCCTTCCCGCACCTCTCGCTCGCCTCCGGCGCCATCAAGGGCTGGGACCGCCGCAACCAGTTCTACTACCAGATGTTGCAATCGCTGGCGACGTTCTATGAGTTCGACCTCGAACAACCCTTCGAGAAGCTCGCCGCCAAGTGGCAAAACCTGATCCTCAACGGTTCTGGCAAGGAAAAGATTCCTTTCCACTACATCAACGACCGCGGCCGCACCGTTGTGCGCGAGCACGTCTACGAGGGCGTGATTCCCAATCTCGAACGCCGCTATAAAGAGACCGACTCGGTGGTGGTGCGCGAGGAACTGGCGAAGTACATCAGCAACAAGACCTGCCCCACCTGCGAAGGCAGCCGCCTGCGCGAGGAAGCGCGCAACGTGACGGTGGGCGGCGAGACCATCTACGGCGTCTCCGGCAAGTCGCTCAAGGAAGGCATGGGCTTTTTCCAGAAGCTCAAGCTGGAAGGCTCGCGCGCGCAGATCGCCGACCGCATCGTCAAGGAAATCGCCAGCCGCATTACCTTTCTCAACGACGTCGGCCTGGACTATTTGTCGCTGGACCGTTCCGCCGAAACCCTCTCCGGCGGCGAAGCGCAGCGCATCCGCCTGGCATCCCAAATCGGCTCCGGCCTGACCGGCGTGATGTACGTGCTGGACGAGCCCTCGATCGGCCTGCACCAGCGCGACAATGACCGCCTGCTGAAAACCCTGCGCCACCTGCGCGACCTCGGCAACACCGTGATCGTGGTCGAGCACGATGAAGACGCCATTCGCAGCGCCGACTACGTAGTCGACATCGGTCCCGGCGCCGGCGTGCACGGTGGCCGGATCATCGCCGAAGGCACCCCCACCGAGATCCTCGCCAACACCAAGAGCCTGACCGGCCAATACCTGTCCGGCAAGAAGCAGATTGCGATTCCGGCCAAGCGCATCAAGCCCGACCCCAAGCGCACGCTGAAAATCATCGGCGCCAAGGGCAACAACCTGAAGAACGTGGACCTCACCCTGCCGGTGGGCCTGCTCACCTGCATCACCGGCGTTTCCGGTTCCGGCAAATCGACGCTGATCAACGACACGCTGTACAACGCGATCTCGCATCACATCTACG
Source organism: Burkholderiales bacterium (assembly GCA_036498945.1). Taxonomy (GTDB): domain Bacteria; phylum Pseudomonadota; class Gammaproteobacteria; order Burkholderiales; family JAEUOS01; genus JAQGMJ01. The sequence goes on from DASYEQ010000162.1 coordinate 12,222, forward strand.
GCTCTTCCACGCCGGCGGCCGAGCACGACCGCATCAGCGGCCTGGAGCATTTCGACAAGGTGATCGCGGTGGACCAGAGCCCGATCGGCCGCACGCCGCGCAGCAACCCCGCCACCTACACCGGTCTCTTTACCCCCATCCGCGAACTGTTTGCGCAAGCGCCTACCTCGCGCGAGCGCGGCTACGAGCCGGGGCGCTTTTCCTTCAACGTCAAGGGCGGTCGCTGCGAGACCTGCCAGGGCGACGGCGTGATCAAGGTGGAAATGCACTTCCTGCCCGACGTTTACGTGCCTTGCGACGTCTGCCACGGCAAGCGCTACAACCGCGAGACCCTGGAGGTGCAATACAAGGGCCGCAGCATTCACGAAGTGCTGGAGATGACGGTCGAGGACGCGCACGAATTCTTCAAGCCCGTCCCCGTGGTGGCGCGCAAACTGCACACCCTGCTGGAAGTGGGCCTGGGCTACATCAAGCTCGGCCAGAGCGCCACCACGCTTTCAGGGGGCGAAGCACAGCGCGTGAAACTGTCGCTGGAACTCTCCAAGCGTGACACCGGCCGCACGCTCTACATCCTGGACGAGCCCACCACCGGCCTGCACTTCCATGACATTGATTTGCTGCTGCACGTAATCCAGAAACTGCGCGACGGCGGCAACACCGTGGTGATCATCGAGCACAACCTCGACGTCATCAAGACCGCCGACTGGATCATCGACCTGGGTCCGGAGGGCGGCGACGGCGGCGGCCAGATCATCGCCGAGGGTACGCCGGAGGACGTGGCGAAGGTGAAAAAGAGCTATACGGGCGAATACCTGGCGCCGCTGCTCAAGGACAAGAGGAAGGCGGCGTAGCCGCGACGCAAGTCCCGCCGAACGGCCCGCCGCGCGCGGGCCGTTTTATATGCGGCATTCGGCTCAGGCGCGTCCACCCAAGCGGCGCAACAAGCGGACCAGCGGCCGCAACAGCCGCCGCGCCGGCCCGGCCGCGCCTTGCAGGCGCGCAATCTCCCCGCGCAGTTCGCCGATCTCCCGGCCCATGGCCTCGCATTGGGCTTCGGCGGCCAGCAGCGCCTCGTCGCCCCAATATTGCGCGCGCGCCGCGGTCGGCGCGGCGCCGGCCAGCGCCGCCAGCTCCTCAGGCCGGACCCGGCGATAGGCTTCCGCATGCGCTACCGCCCCGAGCGTGTAAGTGCGAAAGACGTTCAGGCCTTCGATATGCCTGCCGTAATCCTGTAGAGCATGCTGCGAGACGAAGCAGGCCATCGCCGATTTTTTCTTCGGCCAATGCCGCGAAATGTCGAGCAGCAGATTGGGCGCGAGCGCGGCGCCCACTTCGTACATCAGCAATTGCGGGCAAGGCACCGGCGACGCTGCACCCGCCCTGCCTGCTACTCCGTGCGACAGCGCGGCGAGCGCGGCCACGCAGGCGCGCGCCGTTGCGGCGTGATCCGGATGCACTTCCACCAGGCTGGGCGCGAGCAGCACATCGACCGCCGCCCCTTCCATACGCGCGGCGGCCAGATGGTCGCCGATGCGGCGCGCCAACGCCCCGGTCCCAGGCGCCAGCGAGCGGTCCGGCAGATTCCAGAACACCGCCGGCGGCGCACCGAGCAGCGCCAGCGCCGCATCGGTTTCGCGCCGGCGCACGCCGGCGATACGCTCGCGCTCCACGCCCACTGCCTGCGCGGCGCCGTCGGTAAGGACAACCACTTCGACCCGCGCCCCGCGTTCCAGATACTCGAGCAGCGCGCCGCCGCAGCCGAAAACCTCGTCATCCGGATGCGGCGCGAGCACCGTCACCCGCCGCGCCCGCGGCAAGGCGTCGGTCCGATAGGGAACGAACCATTGTTCCATCACCCTCACCGCACCGACGGCCGGCCCGCCGTCATCAGGGCAGCATGCTTGGCCCGCGCAACCTCATGCCAGGCCTCCAGCGAAACGCGACGGCGCTGCGCCTCGTCCGGCGCGGCCGGCACGCGAAACAGCGAGGTGATCCGCGGCACCATTTCGAAATCATGGCGCAGCGAATAGCGCACCCAGAGATTCCAGTCTTCCAGCAGGTCCAGTTCGGGATCGAAACCACCGTGCGCCTCGTAAAGCTTGCGCGAAAACAGCACCGACTGGATTGGCAGGTAGTTGTGCTGCCACAGCGCGGCGCGGTCGAAGGGCCGCTGGTAAAGCACCTGGCGGCTTTCCTCGCGATAGCGCCAGGGCTCGCGGCTGTCCACCCGCGTGCGCACTTCCAGTGCCCAGCCGCATGCCGCCGCCAGTCCGGGCCGCGCCATCATGGCCGCCGCCAGTATTTCCAGATGATCCGCGTACAGGAGATCGTCATCGTCGAGGAAACACAGCAACTCGCCCTGCGCTGCCGCCAGCGCGGCATTGCCGGCGGCGCAGCGGCCGCGCTTGGGTAGCGGCAGATAAGTCACTTCGCGGTAGCGCCCGCTGGCCCGCGCCGCCTGCGCCTGCGCCCGCGCGCTGTCACCGCCGTCCTCGGCGATCACCAGGTGGATCGCCTCATGCGTCTGCGCCGCCACCGAGGCCAGCGCCTCGCGCAGGCATCCGCCGCGGCCGGGCACCGTGCGAATGAGTACGCTGACCAGCGGCGGCGCGGCATGCGGCACCTGCGGCTGGGGCTCGCCCGCGCCTGCGCGCGACCCGCCATATGTCCAGTGCCCGAAGGTAAAGCGCGCCCCGCTCGGTTGGCGCGACAATGCGAAGCGCGGCGCCAGCCACAGCAGCCTCGGTAACTGGCCGGCCAGGCGCGTGCGCAACGCCGGCGGGCACCGCGACCGGCTCAGCAAGCGCAAATACATGCCGAAACCGCGCGCCGCCTCGCGCGCGCTGCCATACCGGCAGCGCAACAACACGTGGGCCAGCGCGGCTCGCGCCGTGGGCAGGGTAGACGCGGGCTCCTGCGCAGGCGCCCGCCAGACGCCAGCGCGCGGCACGTAGCGCAGGCGGTATCCCAGGCGACGCAGGCGGAACGACAATTCCACTTGCGCGCCACGCCGGTGCAGGCAGCGCTCGTAGCCACCGGCCGTGCGCAGGGCAGCGCGCCGGTACAGCACGCAGGCGCCCGCGTTCCACGCCGTCTCGCCCGTCGCCGGATGATAATCCTTGTCGTCTTCGCAGGGCTTTTGCCGGCATTCCCAGGCGGCCACGTCCGGCGCGTCTTCCTGCGCCTGACGCAGCAGGATCGCCAGGGTGGCCGGCTCGAAGCACAGATCGGGAGTTGCGATGAGGACAAATTCAGCCTCTGCCAGCGCGCAGTTGGCGTTGTGGCCGGCGCCGAATCCCGGGTCGCTGCCGATGTCCACGCGGACATGGCGGAACAGTCCGCCCGCCTGCCGCGCAAAAGCCTCAAGCAAGCCTGGCGTGGCGTCGCTGGAGCCGGCGTCGCGCAGGTACAGGCCGACGCCGTGCAACGGCAGCTGCTGACCGCGCAGGCTGTCGAAAAAGGCAGGGAGCGACCTTCCCGAATCGCGCGTCACCACCGAGATATCAAGACTACAGTCCGCCAAACGCCCAAGTCCCCGTTCGCGGCGCCGAATCCGGAGAGCCGCGCCCGGACCTCTCCGGTACACAAGAACCCGCCGGCGACAACGGCCAGCCGGCCGGTCAGCACCTGCACCGATTCTACTGCGGCAGGGGCGGTCGCCGGCAGGGGCAAACGGTTCGGCAGGCGGCCACCGGCATGCACGGCTGCGGCGCAAACACTTCTGGCATGGGCAGGGCCGCCGCACTTTTCCATCCCCGCGCACCTCTCGACTAGTGCTTCGAAACCGCAGGCGGTCCCGCGGCCTGCGCGCCGCCGCCCAGCCCCTTGATCTTCCACACGCCGACGGCGAACACCTCCAGCGCCTGCTTGCCGGCCCGGCACACGCGCCCGTCGAGACGGCACGAAGCCGCATTGACGATGGGCAGCAACGCGGCCAGTCGCCGCAGCGCGTGCTCCGGCTCGGCCAGCGGCAGTTGCAGCCACCACCGCGGCAGCGCCGCGTCGCGCAGCGCGTCGCCGTAGGCGCGCAGCACGCCCATCACGTCGTCCACCGAGGTGGCGTGCTGGATGAGTTCAATGACGTCCACGGGCTCCTTGCCCGGCCAGGCTGCCGTTTGCTGCGATATCCACCCCGGTACGATAGGCCGGATCACCGTAAGCTTTTGTTAAGAAGCGCTTCGGCCCGATGGCGAATGTGTAAGCAAATGTGAGCAGTGGCCGTATCAGGCGTTACACTCACGCCACATAAGTCACGCGCATCAACCCGGGAAAGAGATCATGACTGTACGAGTAGTCCGCGACATGGCCGCGCCGATGCGGCACGAAATCATCATCGGCAGGAATCGCCTGGCCACCGACGGCTCGGTGGCCGAAGGCGGCGAGGGCTCGGCGCCGAATGCGCACGAATTGTTCGACGCGGCGCTGGGCGCGTGCAAGGCGCTGACCATCCTCTGGTATGCCAGGCACAAGGGCCTGGACGTGCAGAACGTCGAAGTGGATGTGCAGAGCGATGCCAGCCAGGAACGCGCCGGCACCTACCGCATGAACGCCGAAATCTCGATCACCGGCAACCTCACCGAGGCGCAGCGCGCGGACATCCTGCGGGTTTCGCAAAAGTGTCCGGTGCACAAGCTGATGACCGACGCGACCATCGAGATCACCACCACGCTGGCGCCCTGAGCGGCGCCACCGCGCCTACCTGGCGAACGCCGGAAACGGCGGCAGCTTGCTTTCGTCGCGCGGGTCGTGCTGGATGATCACCGTCGCCTTCAGGTTGGCGGCGAGTTGCCTGACACGTTCCATCGAAGCCAGGGTGGCGGCGCGATTGGTGTTGAAGTTGGGCACGCCGTCGCTGTCGTAGTTTTCGCGGAAGTGCGCGACGTCGCCCATCAGCAGCACGTAGCCGCGCTCGCGCAGCTTCACCAGCAGGGCATGATGGCCCGGCGTATGCCCCGGGGTGTAGAGCATGGCCACGGTGCCGTCGCCGAATACGTCCTTGTCCTGCGGCACCGGTTCCACTTTGCCGCCACCGGTAGTCCAGTGCGTAAACGAGGCGGCATCGGCCAGCGCCGCCGGCTTGGGGCTGGCGATCTCGTCCCAGTCGCCCTTGCCGATCAGCAGTGTAGCGTTCGGGAACGAACCGACCTGGCCGGTGTGGTCGGCGTGATAGTGGCTGATGCCCACGTACCTGACCTGCCCGGGCTTCACGCCGATCTGCGCCAGTTCATCCACCAGGCTCACCTTGGGCGCGAGCGCGCCCGCGCTCATCGGCTGGCCGGTGTCCCACATCATGTAGTCGTCGCCGTGCTTGATGAGGTAACAGTTGTAGTTGAGCTGGATTTTCAGCCCGTGATAGGCATGGACGTCCGAGAGGCGGGTGTTCGGGTCCTGCGGCCCGCGGCTGGTGCCGCAATTCAGGCGCGTCAGCGTCACCTCGGGCGCCGCCTGCGCACAGGCCGAGAGGCTGATGCATAGGCCGGCGCAAGCGCCGACCACGGATGAAAAAAACCTTGCTTTCATGCACGCCTCTTCGCTGATCCAGGACCCGGGAACCAGGTCACCCAGGCCTTCTACGGCGAGTCATGGCAAAGGGATGCAGGCCGTACGCACGGCACGGTTCAGAGGTCCATCTTCTCCCACTTGATTTCCCGCGCCCATTCCTTTTTCCCGAAGGCGTAGGACTTGAAGGCGCCGATCACCTGCGCGGCGGTGAGTGTGCCGGCCGCGCGGTAGTGGCAGGCGGTCGTCACCAGCTGGTGCTCCAGCTCGTAGGCATCGTCACCTTTTTGCAATGCCTGCATGTAGGTGCCACCGAGGTCGAGAATGGCGTAGGGGTCGCGATGCGACAACAGCCTGGGAACGGATTCTTCAATCACGGCCAGCGTCGCCTCGTCTTCGTAGTTGATAGCCGGGCAGGTGTAGATGACTTCGCGGTATTCGGCGCTGATGTCGAACAGCAGCCAGCCCACCGGGCGCGCGCTCTTCACTTCGAAGATGATGATGACGAAGCAGTTGTCGTGATCGGCATCGACGTGCAGGTAGCCGTGCGCCTGGTCACCGCAGGCGTAGCAGTGCCCGGCCTTGCGCTCGAAGGCATCCCAGGGATCGAGACCGGTGAGCGGCCAGATCGCCCGCGCGGCGTGCAGGCAGGCCTCGCGCAAACTCGGCGGCGGATCGAAGCGTGTGACACCGGTATCGAGCAGCGCGAGGTGCTCGTGCAATTGGTACAGCCGCAGGGGTTCTTGCGCGCGGCCGCGAAACAGCGAGAGTATCTTGTTCATCGGGGAGTGCAAGGCCGGAGCCACCTGCTGTCCAACGGGCGTGCATGATACCCGCCCCCGGCTTGCAAACCCGCGCTACTTCGCCGGCACCGGCGTCAGGCCCATCTTCTTCACCACCGGTGCCGACTTGGCCGAGGCCAGGAACTTGATCAGCGCCGCCGCCGCTTCGGGCTGCTCCGAGCTCTTGGCGATCACGCCGGCAAACGAAAACCCCGGCTGCAGCGAGGCGGGGATCGGCCCGACCAGATCAACGCCCTTGACGTGCATCAGCTCGCTCATCTGCTGAAAGCCGACCTCCGCTTCGTTGCGCGCGATGACGGCGGCCACCGGTTCGCCCGAGGGCGGGCCACGCACCTTGCGGCTCTTGCCCGCTACCTGATCGGCAATGCCGAGCTTGGCGTACATCTTGGTGGAGATGTAGGTGCCGCTGCCGCTGTCGGAATAGGCGATCGACTTCGCCGCCAGGAGTGTCTTGCGCAGCGCGTCGACGGTATTGATCTTCGGCTTCGGCGCGCCCGCGTGCACCACCATGCCGATCTGCGACAGCGCCAGGTCCCTCTTGCTTTCGGGGCGCACCAAGCCCTTGGTGCCGAGTTCTTCGGCGGTGGCGCCGTCCATGATCACCACGTCGGCGGCTTCGCCGCGCGCCAAGCGCGTAGGGATCGCCTCGGGCGAATCGCCCATCGAGGGGCCACGCACGGTGACCAGGTGGTTGCCGGTGGCTTTCTCGAATTTCGGCGCGAGCTGCTCATAGACGTGGTAATAGCCAGCCGAGATCATCACCTTGACATCGGCGGCGCTCGCGCTGCCGGCAAGCAGCAACGCCGCGCTCAAGCCCAGGAACCAGCGGGCGGACCTTGCGGTTTTCTTCATGTGTCTCCTCCAGTCGAATCGGACATACCGAACATGGGGCGGGACCTTATTCCTTTTTGCGGCGGCGGGCAATCTTGATTCCGCCATCACGCCAAGAAGCCGGCCGCGATTTCCCTCTGCGCGGGCCATCACCGCCTTCGCTTGCCGGCACACGCGCCCTCCTACTTGGACCGCAACTCGCTGGGCCAGCCAACGCGTACCAGGGTCTGGTCCGGATCGGAAAGGGCAAACTCATACATGCCCCAAGGTTTGTGGCCGGGCCCTTCCTTTTCGATGATTTCGCTGGCGAATTCGGCAGCGAGGCGGTCCACTTCCTCGGTGTAGAGGTAGAGGCCGCCGGGGTTGCGCCCCGGAACCAGCCAGCCTTCGACCGCCTGGTTCAGATGCAGGTAGCCGCCCTTGCCATCGGCGAGCAGGCGGTACCCTTCATAGTCGCCACCGACGCGGGTAAAGCCGAAGCGGGCGTAAAAGGCTTCGGAGGCGTCGAGGTCGCCGCAGGGGAGGATGGCGGTAAGCAGGTGCGGCTGCATGGGAATCTCGCATTCAACTGGACCGGTCAGTATTTTCCGGCATCCGCCGCCAAGTGCAAGCCGTTTATGGTTTGCATCGGTTACATGCCTCCCCGGATTGACCTATATTCATGGCAGGCGGGCGCAATAGCATTAATATTGCAAGTTGATTAAGCGCGCGCTCCCGCGCGCCTCTTTTGTCCCTACATTCCCCTTCCCGCCATGAGCCTACGCGCCCTCTCTGCCGTCCTCGTCGCCTTGTTTGCCCTCACCGCAGCGCCGTCCGCGCCGGCGCAGACGTATCCGAACAAGCCGATCCGCCTGGTGATCCCGTTCCCGCCGGCGGGGGCGACCGACATCGTCGGCCGCCTGATGGCGCAAAAGCTTTCCGAATCGCTCGGCCAGTCGGTGGTGGTGGACAACAAGCCGGGCGCGGGCGGGGCCATCGGCACCGACATCGTGGCGAAATCGCCGCCGGACGGCTACACCATCCTCATCGCCACCACCAGCACGCACTCGATCGGCCCGGCGCTCTACGCCAAGCTGCCGTACGACACGGTGAAGGACTTCACCCCCATCATCCACCTCTCCGATTCGCCGCACGTGCTGGTGGTTTCCAGCATGCTGCCGTACAAGACGGTGGGTGAGCTGATCGCGGCGGCCAAGGCCAAGCCGGGCTCGCTCAACTACAGCTCGTCAGGCGTGGGCACCATCATCCAGCTCACCGCTGAGCAGTTCAAGCTGATCACCCACACCAACATCGTGCACGTGCCCTACAAGGGCTCGGCGCTGGCCTTCGGCGACCTCGCCACCGGCCAGGTATCGATGATGTTCGACAACGTGATCTCGGCGCAGCCCAGCCTGCTGTCGGGCAAGGTGCGCCCCCTGGGCGTAACCTCGGCCAAGCGCAGCACGCTCCTGCCCAACGTGCCGACGATGGACGAAGCCGGCGTCAAGGGCATGGTGAGCGATGCCTATTTCGGCCTGTGGGGGCCGGCCGGCACGCCGGCGCCCGTGGTCAACCGCATCAATGCCGACGCCAACAAGATCCTGCAAACCGCCGACCTGAAGGAACGCTTCGCGCAGCTCGGCTGCGTGCCGGTGGGCGGCACGCCGCAGGCCTTCGCGCAGCACATCGCCAGCGAGACCGCGAAATGGTCGGCGGTGATCAAGGCTGCCGGCATCAAACCTGAATGAACACGCAAAGGTAAAAACCTACTTTTGCGTGGATCTAGAATGCTGGAAATCGCTGGCAAAGCCAGTCGATTTTCAGAATAAAAGTCAACGAAAAACCATTTCCGAACGCCGCAACATACCGGATCACACATCATGCAATTCAACTGGAATTTCCCCTACGCCACCAAGCGCATCCCCGTCTACGCACGCAACGTCGTCGCCACCTCCCACCCGCTCGCCGTGCAGGCCGGCGTGCAGGCGATGGCCAATGGCGGCAACGCGGTCGATGCGGCCCTTGCCGCGGCGATTACGCTGACCATCGTCGAGCCGATCTCCAACGGCCTGGGCAGCGACGCCTTTTGCATTTTGTGGGACGGCAAGAAGCTGCATGGCCTGAACGCCTCCGGCCGCAGCCCGAAGGCATGGAGCGTCGACTATTTCAAAAAACTGGGGAACCGCCCGGAGCGCGGCATCAACGCCATCTCGGTGCCGGGCGCGGTCTCGGCCTGGGTGGCGCTGTCGGAGAAGTTCGGCAAGCTGCCCTTCGAAGACCTGTTCCAGTCCGCGATCCGCTACGCCACCGAAGGCTACCTGGTGACGCCGATCGTGCAGCAGAAGTGGAAGGCGATGGAGCCGATCCTGAAAGGCCAGCCGGGCTTTGCCGAGCACTTTTTGCCCAAGGGCCGCACCCCGCACGTCGGCGAGAACTTCATCCTGCGCGGCGCCGCCGAGACGCTGAAAAAGATCGCCGCCACCAAGGGCGAGGCGTTCTACAAGGGTGAGATCGCCGAGCGCATCGCCGCGCATTCCAAGGCCAACGGCGGCGTGATGACCTTCGACGACCTGGCCAGCCACACCTGCGACTGGGTCGAGCCGATCGAGCTCAACTACCGCGGCTACACCGTGCACGAGATCCCGCCGAACGGCCAGGGCATCGCCGCGCTGATGGCGCTGGGCATGGTGGAGAATTACGACCTCGCCTCGATGGACCCGGACGGCCCCGAGGCGCAGCACATCCTGATCGAGGCGATGAAGCTGGCCTTTGCCGACATCGGTGCCTACGTCAGCGACCCGCGCACCATGAAGATCAGCCCGGAACAACTGCTCGACCGCGGCTACCTCAAGGAGCGCGCCAAGCTGATCGACCCGAAGAAGGCCACCCGGTTCTCCGCCGGCACGCCCCCAAAGGGCGGCACCATCTATCTGACGGCGGCGGACAAGGACGGCATGATGGTCTCCTTCATCCAGTCCAACTACATGGGCTTCGGCTCGGGCGCCGTGACCGACGGCGGCATCTCGCTGCAAAACCGCGGCTACGGCTTCGTCATGACCGAGGGCCACCCCAACGTGGTCGAAGGCGGCAAGCGCCCCTTCCACACCATCATCCCCGGCTTCCTGACCAAGAACGGCGCGCCGCAGATGAGCTTCGGCGTGATGGGCGGCAACATGCAGCCGCAGGGCCACCTGCAAACTCTCGTGCGCATGCTCGACTACAAGATGAACCCGCAGGCCGCCTGTGACGCGCCGCGCTGGCGCGTGGCCGGTCCCATGGCCATCAACGGCGAAGTCACCATGAAGCCGGAGCTGATCGCCGCGCTCAAGGGCAAGGGCCACGAGATCACCGCCTTCGAGGATTCCTACATGGACTACGGCTCCGGCCAGTTCATCTGGCGCTGCGAGGAAGACAACAAGTTCACCGGCTACATTGCCGCTTCCGACGCACGCAAGGACGGTCAAGCCGCTGGTTTCTGACGCGGCGAACCGCACAAACCTTCAAGACAGGATGCACGGCGGCACGTAGAGTGCCGCCATCAACGGGCCGCTTGCGCGGCCCGTTCCATTTTGGAGGCAGGACATGCAACCCATCGGCTTCATCGGCCTGGGCCTCATGGGCGAACCCATGGCGCTCAACCTGGCGCGCGCGGGCACGCCACTGATTGCGTGGAACCGCGCGGCGCACAAGACAGCACCGCTGGCGGTGGCCGGCGCGACGGTGGCGCGGGAAGCCTCGCAGGTTTTCAGACAGGCGCGCGTCGTCATCCTGATGCTCACCGACGGCGAGGCGATGGACGCGGTGCTGGCGCGCGGCACGCCGGAATTCCGCGCGCGCGTCGCCGGCCACATCATCGTGCACATGGGCACGACCACACCGGAATATTCGCGCGCGCTGGAAGCCGACGTGCATGCGGCCGGCGGGCAATACGTGGAAGCGCCGGTATCGGGTTCGCGCAAGCCGGCCGAAGAAGCGCAACTGGTGGCGATGCTGGCGGGGGCGCCGGATGCGGTGGCCGAAGTGCGGCCGCTGCTGGCGCCGATGTGCAGGCAGAGTTTCGAATGCGGCGCGGTGCCGGGGGCGTTGCTGATGAAGCTGTCGGTCAACCTGTACCTGCTGACGCTGGTGGCAGGCCTGGCGGAAGCCGCGCATTTCGCCGCGCGCCACGGCCTCGACCTGGCGCGCTTCGCCGCCGTGCTCGACGCGGGGCCGATGGCCAGCAGCGTGTCGAAGGTGAAGATCGCCAAGCTGGCGGCGCGCGATTTCGCGCCGCAGGCGGCGATTCCCGACGTGTTGAAAAACAGCACACTGGTGGAGTCGGCCGCACGCGCCGCCCACATCGCCACGCCCCTGCTCGACGCCAGCCATGCGCTTTACGGCGAGACCCTGGCGCAGGGCCACGCGGACGAGGACATGGCGGCAGTGGTGCGCGCGCTGGAAGCGCGCACCCGCACGCTAGGCTAGCGCGGCCACCCAGCGCGCCGGCGTCATGCCATAGGCGCACTTGAACTGACGCGACATGTGGCTCTGGTCGGCAAAGCCGGCATCCAGCGCCGCCTGCGTCAGCGGCGTGCCGCGCACCAGCGCCGCGCGCACGCCCGCGAGCTGGCGCAGGGTGCGAAAGCGGCTCGGGCTGACGCCATAGGCGGCGCGGAACTGGCGCGCCAGGGTCCAGCGGTCGAGGCCGCAATCGCGTTCCAGTGCCGCCATCGCGATACGCCGCGCCGGCCCAGCGGCAATGCGCTCGCGTACCCGCGCCAGGCTCCCGAGCGCAAACTTCTCCGGCGCAGTGTTACGCGCACCGGCGGCCTCTTGCAGCAACTGCGCGGCGAGGCTGACGAGCCCGGTGGAGGCAAGGTCATCCAGTTCCGCGTCGATCTCCCACAATTCGTCGCATGCGGACGGCAGCCGATGCGCCTCCACTACGGGTGCCGCGACAAAAGGCAATGCGCCGCCACCCAGTGCCTCGCGCAACAGCGCGGGGTCGAGGTAAAGCATGCGGTAGCCGAACCCGGCCTGCGTTCCCGCCGCGCCGTCGTGCAGTTCGTCCGGATGCAGGATGTGGCATTGCCCCGGCAAACAGTGCCAGCGCGCCCCGCGGAAATTGAAGCTTTGCACCCCGGCGATGGTCAGCCCGATGGCGTAGGTATCGTGACGATGCGGCGCGAAGGGCCGGCCGTGGAAATGCGCCTCCATGCGCTCGATGCCGGGCGCACCGCGGCCGGCGCGGATGCGGCCCGCCGGCGCAGTCATGTTTCCTTGCGCTCCTTGTAGCGCGCCAGATTCGCATCGTTGGGCGGATAAAGCCCCGGCAGCGCGGCACCCTGCTCCACCTCCTGCATGATCCAGGCTTCGAGTTTCTCCTGCTCGCGCCCCGCCTCGGCGATGTCGTGCACCATGGCCGCGGGAATCACCACCGCGCCGTCGGCATCGGCCACGATGATGTCGTCGGGAAAGATGGCAACGCCGCCGCAGCCGATCGGCTCCTGCCAGTTGACGAAGGTGAGGCCCGCCACGGCAGGCGGCGCGGCAGCCCCCTGGCACCACACCGGCAGCCCGGTAGCGCGCACGCCGGCGAGATCACGCACCACGCCGTCGGTCACCAGCGCCGTGACACCGCGCCTGGCCATGCGCGCGCACAGGATGTCGCCGAAGATGCCGGCGTCGGTCACGCCCATGGCGCCGACCACGGCAATACAGCCGGCCGGCATCGCCTCCACCGCCGCGCGGGTGGAGCGCGGTGACGACCATGAGGCAGGCGTGGCGAGATCCTCGCGCGCCGGCACGAAGCGCAGCGTGAAGGCAGGGCCCACCAGGCGCGGCTGGTCGGGGCGCAGGGGCAGCGTGCCGCGCAGCCAGACGTTGCGCAAACCCTTTTTCAACAGCAGGGTGGTGAGGGTGGCGGTCGTGATGCCTGCCAGGGTATCGCGAATTTTGGGGGTGAGGGCCGGGGACATGCGCGCTCCGTGTATCTATATGGAGGGGACGATGCCCACTATGTTACTGCGGCGCGCGCCACGGGCCGCGCCGCACCACGTCGCAGCCCCAAAAACAAAAGCCCCGCTCGCGCGGGGCTCTTGCTCAGGCAGGCAGCAACTCAACGCTTGCTGGTCCCCACCACTTCCACCTCGACGCGGCGGTTCTTCGCGCGGCCTTCGGCGGTCTTGTTGTCGGCGATCGGCTGCTTCTTGCCCTTGCCTTCGGTGTAGACGCGGTTGGTCTCGATGCCCTTGCTCACCAGATACGCCTTGACGGCTTCGGCGCGGCGCACCGACAGTTTGTCGTTGTAGGCGTTGCTGCCGATGGCATCGGTGTGGCCCACCGCGATCACCACCTCGAGGTTGATGTTGGCGATCTTGCCGACCAGGTCGTCAAGGGCGCGCTTCGCATCAGGCTTGAGCACCGACTTGTCGAAGTCGAAGAAGGTGTCGGCGGCGAAGGTCATCTTCTGGTTCACCGGCGCCGGTCGCGGCTGGGGCGGCGGCACGACGCGCGGCGGCGGGGGCGGCGGCGCCTCGGAAACCTTGATCAGGTCCGGGTCGCATTCGCGGATCGCCATCGCCGGTGTCCAATAACCGGTGCGCCAGCACAGGTTGCCGATGCGCGGATCGCCAAAGTTGGAGTTGCGCACGATCACGCCGCGTCCGTCCTGCAGGTAAGCATCTTTGGATTGGGCATGCGCGCCGGCGGTAAAGCCGGCGCCTGTCAGCGCGAAAACCAGCGCCAGGGTGGTGGAAAGCTTCATTGTTGTTCTCCGCTTGCGTCAATTGAGAAGGAAAAGGCCGCCATGCACGGGCGGGTTGACGGAGTTCCGGCCGGTTCGGCGCGCGTGTTGGCGCCGCCGCCCTGCACCGGCGTCAATCCCGGACCCTGCGTGCAATGCATGGAAACCTCCTGAATGATTCTGCCCAACGGCCCTTGCGGCGGCTCGCGGGATGGGCACCACTGTAGGACAGCGCGCCGTCCAGGCTCCGCCGGGCGGGCTCCGTTTTTAATGTAGGCGCTGTCCTACAAATGTCCGACAGCCCAAAAACGCGGGCAAAAAAAAAGCCCGCCGACGCGCCGGCGGGCTTTTTCATGCAACGCGGAAAATCAGGTTTCGTCGATCTTGCCGGCGTTGGGTGAAACCACCGGCTTGGCGGTGGAAGCCGCGGCGCGCACCTTCACCGCCGGGCCGCCGGCAGCGCGGATGCGTTCACGCTCGCCCAGCACCTTGGCGGCGTAGCCGGCGTCATCCTCGGCGATCGCGGCCCCGGAATAGGCCTTGAGCCCCGCTTCGACGCCGCCGAAGCGGCTGATGTAATCCTTGAGGATCAGGGCGCCCACCTTGATGTTGGACACCGGATTGAGCACCTGTTCCTTGCCGCCCAGTTCCTCGAACTTGTCGAGGTGGTACTTGGGGATCACCTGCATCAGGCCCTGCGCGCCCATGCCGGATTCGGCGAAGGGGTTGAAGCGCGATTCGATCGCCATCACCGCCAGGATCAGGGTCGGGTCGACCCCGGTGTCATGGCCGGTCATGTAGGCGGCGCTGACGATCAGCTGGGTGGCCTCGGAAGAGACCTGGTACTTTTTCGACAGGTAACTGGCGATGCGCCGGTGCTGGCCGGGGTCGCCGAGCGCGGCCGCCAGGGCGACACGCTCTTCGGCGCTATCCGGCCGAAGGCCGGGGGCCTGCGCTTCGGCAGCGCTTTCGGCCGCCAGGCTTTCCGCTACCCGCGCGGGGTGCACGGTTTCCAGGCCTTGCGGCGCGGCGATGGCAGCCACCTGCGGCTTGGCTGCGGCGGGCGCGGCGACCGGGGCGGAGTGGCCGAAGGTCTCGACCTCCCAGCCAACCAGGGCCACCAGACCTGCCAACATCAACCCGCCCTTGGCCAGACTCCACAACGCCAGGGCGGCACTTCTCAAACTGCTTAACGACAAACGCGACACAAATTCCTCCTATCTCTACAGCCCGATAAATCCCAAAAGCTGTCCCACGCCCTGAGCAGATCCAGGGCAGGAAGGACGGGATGTTTCAGAACTGCTTCGCAGTCGAGGGTCTGGTTGGGGCTCACGCGTGTCCCCAAGTTCCGCCAGACCGGAAGTGCCACCGGCTATGCAAAACGCACGGCTTCAGGTGGCACGACTACCAAACGAAGACTGGAGGACGGGTTGATCCGACAAACTCGCAGCCTTCACAAAAGACAAAGGGGATGCGAGTCTTACAACTCGTCCTCCCCTTGGATGGCGCGCATTGTAGGTTGGGGTCGCTTGCCCGGTCAACACCTTTCTTTTCCAATAAAAACAAATACTTATGAAAAAGTTAGTGAAAAACTGCCGCAAAATCAGTGGCTTGGCGCTATACTCGCAAGGCCTGTTTTAACCAAACTGTAAAAATCTTGAAATATCAAGATCTTAGAGAGTTTTTAGGGCACCTGTCGCAGCTTGGCGAATTAAAAAAAATCGCCATTCCGGTGTCTCCGAAGCTCGAAATGACCGAAATCTGCGACCGCGTTTTGCGTGCCGGCGGACCAGCCCTGTTGTTCGAACAACCCCTCCAGGAGGGGTCGCCAGTCGGCAACATTCCTGTGCTCGGCAACCTGTTCGGTACGGTGCGGCGAGTGGCGCTGGGCATGGGGGTGGATGCGCCGAACGAGGTTGTTGCGCTGCAAAAACTGCGTGAAGTCGGCGAATTGCTGGCGCTCCTGAAGGAGCCGGAGCCACCCAAGGGCCTGCGCGATGCCTTCGACAAATTTCCCCTGTACAAGCAGGTGCTGAACATGGCGCCCAAGGAAATTTCCGGCGCGCCATGCCAGGAAACGGTATGGGAAGGGGCGCAGGTGGATCTCGCCCGCCTGCCGGTGCAGACCTGCTGGCCGGGGGACGCCGGTCCCCTGATCACCTGGGGCCTGACGGTCACGCGCGGCCCGCACAAGAAACGCCAGAACCTGGGCATCTACCGCCAGCAGGTGATCGGCCGCAACAAGGTGATCATGCGCTGGCTGGCGCATCGTGGCGGCGCGCTGGATTTCCGCGAGCACGCGCGCCAGTTTCCCGGCACGCCTTTTCCGGTGGCGGTCGTCCTGGGTTGCGACCCGGCCACCATCCTCGGCGCCGTCACTCCGGTCCCGGATTCCCTTTCCGAATACCAGTTCGCCGGCCTGTTGCGCGGCGCCCGCACCGAACTCACCCGCTGCATCGGCAACGACTTGCAGGTGCCGGCGCGGGCGGAAATGGTGCTCGAAGGCCACCTGCAGCCGGATGCCGGCGACCCGAGCGGCTACGAGACCGCGCTCGAAGGCCCCTACGGCGACCACACCGGCTATTACAACGAAGTGGAGCGCTTCCCGGTCTTCACCATCGACCGCATCACCTTGCGTTCCGACCCGATCTACCATTCCACCTATACAGGCAAGCCGCCGGACGAGCCCGCCACCCTGGGGATGGCGCTGAACGAAGTCTTCGTTCCTCTATTAGTAAAGCAGTTTCCCGAGATCACCGACTTCTACCTGCCGCCGGAGGGCTGCTCCTACCGCCTGGCGGTGGTGAGCATGAAAAAGGCCTACCCCGGCCACGCCAAGCGGGTGATGTTCGGCATCTGGAGTTTTTTGCGCCAGTTCATGTACACCAAGTTCATCGTCGTGGTGGACGACGACATCAATATCCGCGACTGGAAGGAAGTGGTGTGGGCGATCACTACGCGCGTCGACCCAGGCCGTGACACCTTGGTGGTGCAGAACACGCCGATCGACTATCTCGATTTCGCCAGCCCGGTGGCAGGCCTCGGCGGCAAGCTGGGCATCGATGCCACCAACAAATGGCCGGGCGAGACCCAGCGCGAGTGGGGCCGGACCATCGCCATGGATGAAGCGGTAAAGGCGCGGGTCGACAGCCTTTGGGAACAACTGGGACTATAGGCTGCGGCGCACGGCATGTTGCATAACTGCCGGCGCGGTTACTGCCACAGTTGCGTGCATAGTTGTCCGCAGTTTCGTGCACAGTTTCGCGCACAGTTTCGCGCACAGTTTCGTGCGCAGTTTCGTGTGCAGTTTCGTAACTACTTGCCGCGAAAATCCTCGAACACCTTGAGCAGCTGCCAGCCGGCCCAGCCGAGCGCGGCGAAACGGCTACCCATGCGCCAGAAGCGGCCGAACGGCAGGCGCGACAGCACCGCGCCGGTGAGCGCGGCCGTCAGCGGGTTGGAACGCAGGGTCTGCGACAGGCGCACCCAGCGCTGCAGGTTCTGGCTACGCACCGCGGCTGGTTGCAGGCGGCCGGTGACAGCGCGCAACTCCAGGCGCTCGGCGGCGGCGCGGGTTTGCAGCAGCTCCTTTTTCAGCTGGTAACGCAGATACGGGTCCTGGGCCATGGCGTCTCGCTCGCGTCTAGTGGCGTTGCAGCACCGCCGCATCCGCCTTGAGTTCGGCGATGGTGGCGGCAAATGGCTCGGGGTGATTCTTCAGGCGCGTGCGGATCTGCACGCAGGCCACCAGGGTGACCACTGCATAAAGCCCGGCCAGGCCAAAAATCGCCGCCAGGCGATGGGTGTCCCAGAACAGGACGGCAATACCGAAGGAAAACAGGGCGATGGCGAAAATCGAGAACAGCAGGGCGACCACACCCAGCGCCAGTAGCGCGCCGATGCGCGCGCCCTGTTCGGCCACTTCCACCCCGAACAATTCCAGGCGGGTGGAAAGAATGGTGAGCAGGATGCGCAGCAGCCGCCGCGCGTTGGCGACAAGCCCCCGCTGCGCCGGTGCGCCGCCGGCGCCCTGCCCCCCTGTTTCGGCCATTGGCCCTGAGCCTTCGAGTTTTAGCGGTTTTAGCGGCGATTGACCAAAAGGCCCAGCACGAAGCCGATGGCAGCGCCCACGCCGATCGCCTGCCAGGGATTGTCGTGCACGTAATCGTCGGTGGCGCGGGCGGCGGCCTTGGCGCGATCGGCGACGGCATATTGCGCATCGGCGATCTTTTCCTTGGCGCCGCGCAGCTTGATGCGCAGCTTGTCGCCCAGGTCGGCCAGCTTGTCGCCGGAAGCCGTGGCCATCGACTTGACGATTTCGTCGGCGTCGTTCATCAGGCTCTTGGCATCGGTGATCAATTCGTTGCGTTGTGCTTCGGTGGTCATCGCGATTCCTAGGGTGAAGTTGTTGTTGGAGAGGTCCGGCTGCAATCTGCATCCGATGCGGCCGACGGTGCGCGTCATTATAGGCCGAGGTCGGCAAAGCTCAAACTACACCGGAGTGACAGCGGCCCGGTACCGCGAGTTCGCGCAGAGCGCGCAAAAAACAAAACCGGGCGCGAAGCCCGGTTTTGCCTGAAGCGAAAATCTCGTTAGAACGTGTACTTGACGCTGACCGCCCAGTTTTCGCCCTTGACGTCGCCACCGCCGTTGATGTTCTTGGCCATCTTGCCGAAGTTTTCATACTCCAGGCGCAGGCCCCAGTTCGGGGTGAAGTTGTAGCCGGCGCCGGCGCCGACCAGCAGATCGGTCTTGTTGCCGCTGCCGATGTTGTTGTCGCGCAGGCGGTTGAAGGCCGCGCCCAGCTTGGCCATCAGATAGAAGTTGTGCGGCAACGGCAGCGTGCCGGTGGCGGCCAGGCCCCAGGACTCGGGCTTGTAGCTGCCGCTGCCGCCGGGGAACGAATAGTCGTATTTGCCGAGATAGGCGTACTGGCCTTCGATACCCCAGTTGGGCGTGAAGTTATAGCCGCCGAAGACCTTGGCGCTGGTATCGTAAGAATCGTTGCCCTGGATGGTGCCGTTGTTGCCGAGCTTGGCATGGCCGGCGCCGACACCGCCACCCAGATACCATTGCGCGGAGGCCGGGGTGGCCACGAAGGCGCCGACGATCGCGGCGGCCATTAAAATCTTTTTCATTTGAGCTTACTCCTGTGGGACGGGAAATCCCCCTGACAACTATTATTGTTGTTGTGCACTGCGGTATGGCCGATTCTATGCCTCGGCGCGCCCTGCAAACAAGCAAAAGCCCGAAAAATGGGCGATTCGTGTGGTTTATGCAACGCCTTTGGTGCGCTGGGCCACACAAGTACGCTCACAAAAGAGGCGTCAATTCTCCGCGTATACCCATTGCAGCAGCGCGTCCTGCAGCGCCTGCGCGCCGCCGGCGTAGGGCGAATTGACCAGGCAGACCACTGCATAGCGCTTGCCTGAAGCCGCCAGCACGTAGCCGGCGATGGAGCGCACGTCGTTGAGCGTGCCGGTCTTGATGTGCGCCTGGCCGGCGATGTCCTTGCTGCGCAGGCGCCGCTGCATGGTGCCGTCGTAGGCCACCAGCGGCATGGAGGAAATGAATTCCGGCATCACCGGGCTGCGGAAGGCCGCCACCAGCATGCGGCCGAGAGTCTGCGGGGCGATGCGCTCGATGCGCGACAGGCCCGAGCCGTTTTCCATCACCAGCTCCTCGCCGCCGATCTTCTTCTCCAGCAGCCAGTTGCGGATGGCGCGATACGAACGGTCGGGGTTGGCCGGCAGGCGCAGCAGTTCGTGGCCGATGTCGAGATACAGCTCGCGCGCCATCACGTTGTTGGAAAACTTGTTGATGTCGCGGATGGTCTCGGCCAGGCTTTCCGATTCGATCTCGTAGAGCAGGCGCGCGGTGGCCGGCAGCGGGCCGTCGCGTACGTCGCCTGTGAGCGTGCCGCCGGCGTCGCTCCACAACTGGCGCAGCACGGCGCCGTCGTACTGCGCGGCGGTCAGTTCATACGGATGCAGCCACAGGCTGCGCACGCCGCAATTGAGCGCATAGGGGCCGGCCACCGTGATGCCGGTGGCGTCGATGCGTGTTTTCAGCGCCGGGCCGCGCAGGTCGGTGCAGGGCCCCTTGACCAGGGTGACGGCGGCGCGGATCGGCAGGCCGGCGGGGCGTGGTTCGGCGGTGACGTTGACGGTGCCGGAGGCCTCGTCCGGCGCGAAGGTGAGCGCGAAGGCCTTGAAGTTGACCAGCAGGCCGTCGGGGCCGGCGTTATACGCCCGCATCGGGTCGCCGTCGAACCTGGCGGCATCGTAATTGGTGGCTTCGAACACGCTGTGGTCGAGCACGATGTTGCCGGCAATCTCGCGGATGCCGCGCGCGCGCACCGCGCGCAGCGCGCTGCCTAAGTCTTCCTGGGTCAGCTTGGGGTCGCCCGAGCCCTTCAGCACCAGGTCGCCCTGCAGCACGTCGCCATTGCGCGTGCCGGTCTCGTAGATGCCGGTCTTCCAGGTGAAGGCGGGGCCAAGCAGTTCCAGCGCGGAATAGGTGGTGACCAGTTTCATCACCGAGGCCGGGCTCATCGATTTGTCGGCGTTGACCGACAGCACCGGGCGGTTGGCGCCGACCTCCTGCACGTAGATGCCCATCGCGGTGACCGGCAGGCGCGCGGCGCGCAGGGCGGAGGCGACCGGTGCGGGCAGCGCGGCCTCGGTGGCCTCGGCGCGGTAGGTGCTGACGGCCGGCGCTGTCTGCGGCGGCGCGGACGGCGCCGCCACGCCGGGTGCAGCGGCGGGTGCGACCGCCGGGGCCGTGACTTGCGGCGAAGCTGAACTGGTCCCGCCTTGTGCCCATGCCGCGCTGGTGCCGCTCAACATCGCCAGCAGGAGCGCGCTGCTCCCTGCCGCCTTGCCTATTCCTCGCATCCCCACTCCGCTTCGCGTGCGCGGCTTCGCGCACGCCTGATCTCATATTGGCCGCTGGTACAACCGTTGCTTTGATTATCACATGCGGTCGAGTAACGCGGCAGGCGTGCTACCGGTTTACATGGGGAATCACGTTTCTGGCAGCCACGCGGCTCGATTGCTAGCTGGCAAAGTGGTCGTTTTTTCCGTAGCTTTTCGGAACATCAGAAAAATTTGCGCGCGTTAGGCTGAATCTGTGGCAGTTCCTTTTTGATCGGCACCTTCTTCGGAGGACATCATGAACGCAGCCGCCCTGCCCGTCCCGGTTTCTTCCGGGTCTTCGTTTACCCTGCCGCTTGCCGGCTTCAAGCAGGTGTACGACTGCGCCGATGTCGAGGAAGCGCTGCAGGAAATCCGCCCCGGGCAGAACGATGCGCTGGCCGACACCTATCACCGCATGCTGCGCATCGGCGGCAACCGCTTCGCGGTCAAGCCTTCCGCACTGCCGGTGATGGAAAAACTGTACGACGACCTGCCGAACTTCGGCGCGGTGCTGGACGACATCAAGCGCCAGCTCTCGCTATGCGTCGGCAGCCGCGACCGGCTGGAACTGGCGCCGATGCTGCTCCTGGGCGACCCCGGCATCGGCAAGACCCATTTCGCCAAGCGGATTGCCAACCTCCTGGGCACCGGCTTCGGCTTCATCTCGATGAGCGCGCTCACCGCCGGCTGGATCATCGGCGGCGCTTCCTCGCAATGGAAGAACGCCAAGCCGGGCAAGGTGTTCGAGACATTTTTACGCGGCGAATATGCCAACCCGGTAATGGTGGTGGACGAAATCGACAAGGCGGCCTCGGATGGCGCCTACGATCCGCTCGGCGCGATGTACAGCCTGCTGGAACACGACACGGCGCGCGAATTCATCGACGAGTTCATCGAGATCCCGATCGACGCCTCGGAAGTGGTGTGGGTGGCCACGGCGAACGACGCGCGCCAGATTCCCGAGCCGATTCTTTCGCGCATGAACGTCTACGAGATCGAGGCGCCGGATCACGACGCCGCCTGCCGCATCGCGCAGTCGATCTACAGCGACATCCGCGGCGCGCATGACTGGGGCCGGCGCTTTCCCGAAACGCCATCCGACGATGTGCTCGACTGCCTTGCCGCGCTCTCGCCGCGCGACATGCGCAAGGCGATGAACCAGGCCTTCGGCAATGCCAGCCTCGCCGGGCGCGACGAGATCAAGACGGAAGACATCGAACGCCGCGAAGCGAAGAAATCGCGCATCGGCTTCTAGGCCCGTAACTACCAGCGCGCGCCGAGTTCACCCGGCGCCGCGCCGGCAAAACCCGCCACCAGGAAATCGACCAGCGCGCGCACCCGCGCCGTGCCCTGGTGGCGCTGCGGATACACCGCGTAGATATCGGCCGGCGGCGCCGGGTAGCCGTCAAGCACAGTCACCAGGCGCCCACTGCGCAAATAGCGCGCGATGTCCCACTCCGCGCGCAGCAAAATGCCGTGGCCATCGAGCGCCCAGCCCACCGCAATGCCGCCGTCGCTGGTGCTTAAGTTGCCGCGCACCTTCACCGTCTCGGCGCGCTTGGCCGTACCCAGTCTCCACAGCCCGTAGGCCTCGTCGCCCTGCCGGATGGTGATGCAGTTGTGATGCACAAGATCACGCGGCGCCTTGGGCGTGCCGTGGCGCGCGAGGTAGGCGGGCGTGGCGCAAAGCACGCGCCGATTGGCGGCCAGGCGGCGCGCGATCACCCGCGCCTCCGGCGGCTCGCCGAATTGCACGCAGACGTCGAAACCGTCTTCCGCGATCGGCGGCGGATCGACGGTGAGCTGCAACTGCACCTGCACCTCGGGGTGGGCCTTGATGAAGCGCGAGATCAGCGGCGCGATGTGGCTGCGCCCGAAACCCAGCGTGGCATTGACCCGCAACAGGCCGCGCGGCGTTTCCACCGCGGCGGAAACCTCGCGCTCCATTTCCTCGATTTCGGCGAGGATGCGCCGCGCATGATTTACGTACAGCTCGCCCTCGTGCGTCAGGCTGATGCGCCGCGTGCTGCGGTTGAGTAGCCGCACCCCCAGGCGCGACTCCAGCAGCGCCAGGCGCTTGCTGACAGCGGGCGTGGTGAGTTCCAATAGACGCCCCGCCGCGGAAAAGCTGCCGGCACGCACCAGCAGGTTGAAAAACGCCATTTCGGAGGGCGCGGAAGCCGGCTTGGACATGAATCAGGATAGAAGCATTGTTAACTTTGGCGACATAATGGCATAACTCGCCGCGCTGTCGCGCGCGGCGCAAGGCCGTAGAGTCACGGCTTTCGACCCACCGAGTCACTGTCATGAAGACCTACAAGATCGCCTGCATCCCCGGAGACGGCATCGGCAAGGAAGTGGTGCCCGCCGGCCAGGCCGTGCTGGAAGCGCTTTCCGCCGCCGATAAATCGTTTCAGTTCGAATTCACCTCCTTCGACTGGGGCGGCGACTATTACCGCAAGCACGGCGTGATGATGCCCGCCGACGGCCTCGATCCTTTGCGCAAGATGGACGCGATCCTGTTCGGCTCCGCCGGCGACCCGCACATCCCCGACCACATCACGCTTTGGGGCCTGCGCCTGAAGATCTGCCAGGGCTTCGACCAATATGCGAATGTGCGCCCCACCCGCATCCTGCCCGGCATCGACGCGCCGCTGAAGCGCTGCGCGATGGAAGACCTCGACTGGGTGATCGTGCGCGAAAACTCCGAAGGCGAATACGCCGGCATCGGCGGCCGTGCCCACCAGGGCCTGCCGATCGAAGTCGCCACCGACATGAGCATGCTCACCCGCGTCGGTGTCGAGCGCGTGATCCGCTTCGCCTTCCGCCTGGCGCAATCGCGCCCGCGCAAGCAGCTCACCGTGATCACCAAGTCGAACGCGCAGCGCCACGGCATGGTGATGTGGGACGAGATCGCGGTGCAGATCTCCAAGGAATTCCCGGACGTGAAATGGGACAAGGAACTGGTCGACGCCGCCACCGCGCGCATGGTCAACCGCCCGAAGTCGCTCGACACCATCGTCGCCACCAATCTGCACGGCGACATCCTGAGTGACCTGGCCGCCGCGCTCGCCGGCAGCCTCGGCATTGCGCCCACCGGCAACGTCGACCCCGAGCGCCGCTTCCCCTCGATGTTCGAGCCGATCCACGGCTCCGCCTTCGACATCATGGGCAAGGGCCTGGCCAACCCGGTCGGCACCTTCTGGTCCTGCGTGATGATGCTGGAGCACCTCGGCGAAGCTGCTGCCGCAAAGAAACTGATGCAGATCATCGAAAGCGTCACCGCCGATCCGAAGCTCCATACCGGCGACCTCGGCGGCAAGGCCACCACCGCGCAGGTCACCAACGCAGTGATCGAGCGCATCAGCGGCAAGCAGGCGCTCGCCGCGTAAAGTCCTCTTCGCAGCACCCGGGAGCGCCATGCTCCCGGCCCACTATAAAAACCCGGAGACAAACATGCACCACCCGAACCAGGGAACCCGTCCCCTCCTGCGCGCCACCGCCGCGGCGTTGCTGCTCGCCAGCACCCTTGCCCACGGCCAGGCCTACCCCAGCAAGCCGATCTCGCTGGTCGTCCCCTTCCCGCCCGGCGGCACCACCGACGCCCTCGGCCGCGCCCTGGGCGACGAGCTCGGCAAGAGCCTCGGCCAGCCGGTGATCATCGACACCAAGCCCGGCGCCGGTTCCACCATCGGCGCCGACTACGTCGCCAAGGCGCGCCCCGACGGCTATACCCTGCTCCTGGGCGCGGTGCACCACACCATCGCCACCAGCGCCTACAAGCACCTCACCTACAACTTCAGCCACGACTTCGCACCGATCACCACCGCCGTGGTGGCGCCGAACCTGATGACCGTCAACCCCAACAAGCTTCCCGTCAAAAGCGTGGGCGAGTGGGTCACGCTGGTGAAGGCCTCCCCCGGCAAATACAGCTTCGGCTCCAACGGCAACGGCACCGCGCAGCACCTCTTGGGCGCGCAAATCCAGAACGCCACCGGCGTGACGCTATTGCACGTGCCCTACAAAGGCAGCGGCCCGCTCACCACCGACCTCATCGGCGGCCAGGTCGACATGTCGTTCGACACCATCACTTCCGTGCAGCCGCACGTCAAGAGCGGGCGCCTGCGCACGCTCGCCACCGTCACCGACAAGCGCATCCCGCAATTTCCCGACGTGCCGACGCTGGACGAAGCCGGCATCAAGGGCGTGACCGTGCGCACCTGGTTCGGCATCCTCGCGCCCGCCGGCACGCCGAAAGACATCGTCACCCACCTCAACGCCGAGATGGTCAAGGTGATGGCCACCCCGACCTTCAAGCAGCGCATGTACGACATCGGCTGCGAAATCGTCGCCGACAGCCCCGAGCAGATGGCCGCGCGCATCAAGGACGACACCGAGCGCTTCGCCAAGCTGGTGAAGGCGGCGGGAGTGAGCGTCGACTGACGCGGCCGCCGGGCGCCGGCCCGGCTCCTGCCACCGGAGGGGCGCGATCGCGCCGCCCTCCGGCCCTGTCGCGCCCGGTCCTGCCGCCGCGCGCGCGAACTTTATGGTGCTTCGGCAATCGCAACTGGATGGCCTGCCCCGGCACGCCTGCGCTTAAGCCTGCCTTAAGTGCCGGCGGCTAGGCTTGCCACAACCCAAAAGGGCACCCGCCCGGAACGACGACACCATGCTGAAAAACACCAAGACCCTGCTGGCGGACATCTGGACGCTGGCCAAGCCTTACTGGTTTTCGGAAGAAAAGTGGGCGGCGCGCGGCCTGCTCGCGGCGATCGTCGCGCTCAACCTGCTGGCGGTGTACATCAACGTGCTGATCAACGCCTGGAACAACGACTTCTACAACACCTTGCAGCACCTCGACAAGGCGGGGTTTTTCCATCAGCTGCTGAAATTTACCGGCCTCGCTGTTGCCGCCATCATCGTCGCCGTCTACGCCCTGTACCTGCGGCAGATGCTGCAGATGCGCTGGCGCCGCTGGCTGACCATGCGCTATCTCGGCGAATGGGTCGGCACCCAGGCGCACTACCGCATGCAGCTTTCCGCGCGCCAGACCGAGCACGGCACCAAGGAAGGCACCGACAACCCCGACCAGCGCATTTCCGAAGACCTGAACGCCTTCTGCGCCAACACGCTGATTCTCTCGCTCGGCCTGCTTTCCGCCGTGGTGAGCCTGGTCTCGTTTTCCACCATCCTGTGGCGCCTTTCCGGCGCACTGCAATTCACCCTCGCCGGCACGCAATACTCGATCCCCGGCTATATGTATTGGTTCGCGCTGTTATATGCCGGCGTCGGCTCCTTGCTGATGTACAAGCTCGGCCGGCCTCTCGTCGGCCTGACCTTCACCCAGCAGCAGCGCGAAGCGGATTTCCGTTTTTCCCTGGTGCGGGTTCGCGAAAACAGCGAATCCATCGCGCTTTATCGCGGCGAGCGCGACGAGAATGCCGCGCTGAAGCTGCGCCTGGGCGACGTGGTCGAAAACTGGTGGGCCATCATGAGGCGGCAGAAGACGCTCAAGTGGTTCAGCGCCGGCTACGGGCAATTCGCCATCATCTTCCCCTTCCTGGTCGCGGCGCCGCGCTATTTTTCCAAAGCGATCGAACTGGGCGGCCTGATGCAGATCGCCTCCGCCTTCGGCGAAGTGCAGGACGCGCTCTCCTGGTTCATCAGCGCCTATACCGATCTCGCCGCCTGGAAAGCGACCACCGACCGCCTGATCAAGTTTCACCACGCGACCGGAGACGCCCAGCGCCGTTCCGCCGCCGGCGAAGGCATCACCCTGCATGAGGGGCCGGCAGGGACCGGCTATGCGCTCGCCGGCGCCAACGTCAGCCTGCCGCAGGGCGGGAAGACGCTGCTCGAACACCTGGACCTCACCCTTGCGCCCACGCAAAGCGTATTCGTCACCGGCCCCTCCGGATCCGGCAAAAGCACGCTGTTCCGCGCGTTCGCCGGCATCTGGCCGTTCGGCAAGGGCGAAGTGCTGCGGCCGGCCAATACCCGCACCCTGTTCCTGCCGCAAAAGCCCTACCTCACCATCGGCAGCCTGCGCGAGCAATTGCTGTATCCGCATCCGCCGCAGACGCCGGGCGACGATGCCCTGCGCGCGGCCCTGGCCGATTGCGGCCTGCCGCATTTCGCCGCCCGGCTCGACGAGCAGCAGCACTGGGCGCAGCTGCTATCCGGCGGCGAGCAGCAACGCATCGCCATCGCGCGTGCCCTGCTGCACAGGCCTGACTGGCTGTTCCTGGATGAAGCCACCTCTGCCCTTGATGAAGAAGCCGAGATGCAGCTCTACCAGCTGCTGAAGGAACGCCTGCCCGGCACCGCCATCATCAGCATCGGCCATCGTGCCGGCCTGGCGCAATTCCACCAGCGTCACCTCAAGCTCACCGGCACCGGCGAGGAGCCGCGCCAACTCGCCTGGGCGACGTAACCGCTACAGCGGCAGTGGCGGCAGCGCCTCCACGCCGTCGGTCGATTCCGGCGGCGTATGCGCGACGTTGAGCACCGCCGAGACGGTGACGAAGTAGCCGATCAGGCCGGTGAGGTCGATCACCCCGCGCTCGCCCAGGGCGGCCAGCGCCGCCTGGTAGGTGGCATCGCCAACGCCATGATGCGCCAGCAATTCGGTGGTGAAGTCGTAGACCAGCGCCTCGTCGGCGCGCAGGTCCACCGGCCGCCGCCCCTCGCGCACGGCGGCAATCGCCGCCTCGCTGATTCCCGCCTTGCGCGCCAGCGGCACATGGGTGAACCATTCGAACTGCTGGGTCCAGGCGCGCGCCACCACCAGCATGGCGAATTCCGAGAGGCGCGGCGACAGGCTGCTGTCGAAGCGGATGTATTCGCCGACCCGCTGCAGGCGGTCGAGCAGCACCGGGCTGCGCAGCAACGGAATGAACGGTCCCTTCACTCCCTTGCGCGGCCCGGCGATCAGCGCCGCCGCCGCGGCGCGCTGTGCCGCATCCATTTGTTCTTCGCGCAGCGGCGGCATGCGCTCCTGCAAAAACGGCATTGCTTTCCCCTTTGCTTGTTACGTTATTGCTTGTTACGTTATTGCTTGTCGCGCCTTTATCTGTCGCTGTCACCCAGACGTGCCAGCACCACGCTGCTCACCAGCAGCGCCAGGGCGGCGAGGCCACTGGGCCACGCCAGCCCGCCGCCCAGGCCCGCCAGCAGCGGCACGGTGATGGGCCCGACGATCTGGCCGATGGCAAACGCCGCGGTCATGGTGGCGGTCAGGCGCAGCGCATGCGCGCCGCCAATGCGCCGCGCTTCCTGGATGCCGGCCATGGTGATGATCATGAAGGTGCCGCCCACGCACAGGGCGCCCAGCCCCAAGGTGACGAGGTTGAGCACGAACACCGGCGCCAGCACGCCCGCCGCCAGCACCCACAGCCCGGCCACCCAGAGGCGCCGCGGCGTGAACCGGCCCGCCACCTGCGCGATCAGGATGGTGGAGGCCGCCGCCGCCGTGCCGAACACCGGCCAGATCCAGCCGAACACCGCCGGGTTGTCGATGTAATGCCGCGCCTGCGCCGGCAGGAAGGTGGCGGGAATGATGTAGCCGTAGCCGAAGATGCCGTAGCACACGATCGTGATCCAGGCGCGGCGCCCGAAGCGCACGGGCGCGCCGGCGGCAGCCGCCGCGGGCGCCGGCGCATCGCCGTGCAGCAGCGGCCACAACACGATGGTGAGCACGCCGGCGATGGCGCCAAGCACAATCCACGTGACCTGCGAGCCCCAATGCTGCACGCCCGCCGCCAGCCCGATCAGCCCGGCAAATGCAATGCCCACGCCCACCCCGGCAAACACGTGCCCGGACCAATGCGCGCGCTCGCGCCGCGTCAGCAGCGGCAGCGCCCAGTTGGAAACGCCTACCAGCACAAAAGCGCTGGCCGCTCCGCCGACGAAGCGCTCGAACACCCACAGCCAGAAATCGCTGGTGAGCCCCATGCCGAGGGTAAACACCGCGATCGCCGCCAGGCCGAAACGGATCGCCTGGCGCGGCGAAGGGGCCATGGCGATGCTCGCCAGCGCCCCTGCGAGGTAGCCGACGTAATTGGCCGTCGCCAGCCAGCTGCCCTGGTTCAGCGTCAGTCCGGCATCCTGCTGCATCAGCGGCAACAGCGGCGTGAAGGAAAAGCGGCCGATGCCCATCGCCGCCACCAGGCCGAACAGGCCGGCCCACAGCGCAGCGTGGGCCGAAGGTTCGCGGGCGGAGCGCTGCGCGGGTGCCTCGGTGTGCATGGCGGGGATGGTATGGGTTTTCATGCGAGGAAGGCTACGCCGGCCATCTATTCCTGTATACTGAATAATAAAGAACAAGTTATTCTCTTTTAAAGAATTACTTTTTTCGCGAGGCGCTGATGAATTTCGCCGACCTGCAGGTATTCAAGACCGTGGTGGAAGAAGGCGGCATCGTGCGCGCGGCGCGGCGCCTGCACCGCGTGCCCTCGAATGTCACCACGCGCATCAAGCATCTCGAAGAGACAGTGGGCATGCCCCTGTTCCACCGCGACCGCCAGCGCCTGCATCTCTCGCCCTCCGGCGAACTGCTGCTGGGCTACGCCGACCGTCTGATCCGCTTGTCCGAAGAAGCGCGGCATGTCGTCTCCGGCGCCGCGCCGCAGGGCGCGCTGAAATTGGGCGCCCTGGAATCGACCACCGCCAGCCGCCTGCCGGCGCTCTTGGCCGAATATCACCGCCGTTTTCCCGAGGTGCGCCTGGAGCTCACCACCGGCACCAACGACGCCTTGCTCAAAGCCGTGGCCGAGCGCCGCATCGATGCCGCCTTCATCGCCGAATCGCCGCCGGAGCAGTCGCTCGCCTTCATGCCGGTGTTCCGCGAGCGCCTCACCCTGATCTCCAGCCCCGAACACGCGCCCATCAAGCACGCGCGCGACGTGCAGGATGAAACCCTGATCGCCTTTCCCGAAGGCTGCGGCTATCGCCGCGTGCTGCAACGCTGGCTGGGCAAGCAAAGTCTGGCGGCGGCGCGCGTGATGGACCTGGGTTCGTACCACGCCATCGTCGCGATGGCCGCCGCCGGCGCCGGCGTTGCCTTGGTGCCGGAGGCTGTGCTCGACACCATGCCGCACGCCCAGGTGCAACGCCACCCCATCCCCAGGGCTTATAGCGAGATCGTCACGCCGCTGGTGTGGCGCGCGGGCGAGGTCTCGCCGCCGGTGCTGGCGCTGCGCGAGCTGGTGGGCGCCACCCTCAAAACTGCGAAAGCGCGCGCCAAGGCGGCTTAGCCGCGACGTTCCACCTCGCAGCCGCGGTGATTGGGGTCTGAGCTTTACTCCGACCCCAATTAGTTTTTGCGCCCGAAATGCGACTTTTCGCACATTCGCGGTTTCGTGACAGTTGCAATGTACAGTAATACTGTCTAGTATTACTGTCATGAACGAGAAAACCTACACCCTGGATGAGATTGCAGCGCTGGCGGAATTGCCGCGGCGCACCGTCCGCTATTACATCCAGTCGGGACTGATTGCCCGGCCGGAGGGCGCCGGCAAGGGCGCCTTTTACACCCCCAAGCACCTGGACCAGTTGCTCCAGGTGCGCAAATGGCAGCTCGCCGGCCTGTCGCTGGAGCGCATCGGCGAGCTGTTGCATCGGGATGACGCCGCCGGCCCCTTGCCGCCGGCGCCGCGCCGTCCCGGCACCGTCGAGGTCTGGAGCCACCTGGTGGTGGCCGACGGCCTCGAACTCACGCTGGAACCCGGCCGCGCGGGCTTGTCGCCCGAGCAGGTGCGCGCGTTTTTCCGCGCCGTCACCACCGCCTACAGCCAAATAAAAGAAAGCGAGAACTGAAATGCAAGCATTGGCCAGCGCCCTGATCGGCGCCCAGGGCGAGAAAGTCGCGCTGCGCGACGCCGCCGTCTCCATGGTCCTGCGCGACCTGCTGTCGGAAGTCACCGTCACCCAGACCTACCGCAACGAAGAACGCGTCAACATCGAAGCCGTCTATACCTTTCCCCTGCCATTGGAAGCGGTGCTGCTCGACCTCGAAGTGCAAATCGGCGAGCGCGTGCTGAAGGGCGCCGTGGTGGAAAAGAAAGCCGCCGAGGCGCGCTATGAAGAAGCCGT
Source organism: Burkholderiales bacterium (assembly GCA_036498945.1). GTDB lineage: Bacteria > Pseudomonadota > Gammaproteobacteria > Burkholderiales > JAEUOS01 > JAQGMJ01. Next base: position 43,067 of record DASYEQ010000162.1, read on the forward strand.
GAGCGAGGGCGACGCCGCCGTGATGCTCGAAGTGCTCGAGCCCGGCCTCTACACGCTCAACGTCGGCAACCTGCTGCCGGGCGAACAGGCGCGCATCCGCTTCACCTACACCCTGCTCTACCGCTGGAGCGGCGAGCGCCTGCGCATGCTGGTGCCCACCACCATCGCGCCGCGCTTCGGCGCCTCGCCGCATGCCCCGCATCAGGCGCCCGAGTCTTCGCTGATGGTGGAAAACCGTTTCAGCCTGTCGGTGCGCATCGAAGGCCTGTTGCGCGGCGCGCAGTTCACCTGCCCCTCGCACCCGGTGACCCTGGCGCAGGAAGGTGAAGCCACCCTGATCAGCCTGTCGCAGGAAAATGCGGTGATGGACCGCGACTTCATCCTGCAAGTGCGCGCCCCGCAGGCCACGCGCGGCTTCGCGCTCACCGGTGCCGATGGTGAAGCCACCGCCGCGCTCGCCAGCTTCCAGCCCTTCTTCCCCGGCCTGACGGCGCCGCGCGCGCTCAAGCTGGCGGTAGTGGTCGATTGCTCCGGCTCGATGAATGGCGAATCGATGCAGCAGGCGCGCCAGGCCCTGGCCGGCATGCTCGACAGCCTGACGCCGGAAGACGAGATCACCCTGATCGCCTTCGGCGACACCACGCGCGCCCTGTCCAGGCGCCTGTTGCCTTGCGACGCCCGCAACCTCGAAGCCGCGCGCCAGTTCGCCGCGCAATTGCAGGCCGACATGGGCGGCACCGAGATCGGCGGTGCATTGAAAGAGGCCTACGGTGCGCTGAAAGGCGCCAAGCACGCCGACATCTTCCTCATCACCGATGGTGAAGTGTCGCAATGGGAAACCGTGGTGCGCGACGCCAAGCGCACCGGCCACCGCGTGTTCACCGTCGGCGTCGGCCACGCGGTCTCCGAAGCGTTCGTGCGCGGCCTGGCCGCGCAGACCGGCGGCGGCTGCGAACTGGTGTCGCCGCGCGAGCAGATGGCCGAGCGCGTGATCCGCCACTTCGAGCGCATGCGTGCCCCGCGCGCCAGGCGCGTCGAGATCCGCTGGCCGGAAGGCGCGCGTGACGTGTTTCCCGCCAGAGTGGGCGCGGTGTTCGAAGGCGACACCGTGATTGCCAGCGCGCACCTGCCGCAAGCCGGCGGCACGGTGGTGCTGGAGATCGAAACCGAGAACGGCGAAATCGCGCGCCAGGAACTCGCGCTCGCGGCAGGCAGCGAAACCGCCGCCGACGGCCCTTCGTCGCTGGCCCGGCTCACCACCGCCATGCGCCTGGTGGGCTGCGACGCCGCTACCGGTGCGCCGCTTGCCCTGCACTATCGCCTGCTCAGTCCCTGGACCAACTGGCTGGCGATTGCCGTGCGTGCGGAGAGCGAGCGCGCGGAAGACCTGCCGGCGCTGCGCAAGGTGCCGCAGACGCTCGCCGCCGGCTGGGGTGGCGCCGGTGCCGCGCCGGCCGGTGCGCCGCAGGTGTTCCGCTCGGTTGCCGCCTCACCGGTGATGGCGGAAAGCGCGGCGATGCTCAGTGTCCGCGCCCCCGCGCCGATGATGGATGCCGCGCCCCTTCCTCGCAGTCTAAGGAAGATGGCCAAGCCCGGACCGGCCGAGCCGCCGCGCACCGGCTTCCTCGACGTGCTGCGCGGCCGCACCCTGAAGGCGCCGACCGCGGCCTATCGCAAGCTGGTGCAGTTGCTGGAAGACCAGCCGTCCTTCGTGCCGGCACAGGCGCTCGGCCTGTTGCAGCAGTCCGGCATGGACGCACCTTTCGACAGCGTGTTCCGCGAAGCGGCGGAGGCCGGCGCGGCGCACGAGACGGTGGCGGTGCTGCTGCTGGCGGCGCTGTTCGAAAACCGCGCGGAAGACGAATTGCCCGACGCGCTGCGCGCCGCCCTGCACGAACTGCGCGACGAGGCGCAGCGCATCGCCCTGGCGCTGCGCGACCTCGCCCTGCAAGGCCGGGCCCTGGCCGGCGCGCTGCACGCGCAGGAAGCCGGCGGCGTGCTCGACGCCAAGCGCCAGCAGGCGGCGCATGCGGCGATCGAGCGCCTGGCGCAACTGGGCGAGTTGCCGCGCGTGATCGGCGAATGCGCGGATGGCGTGGTCCAGCGCCTGACGCGCGAGACGAACGGCGTCACGCCCTGAGCGCGCCGCACCGGCACGAGCCCGCCCTTGGTGGCGGGCTTTTTTTCGGCTTTTGCAGGACATTCGTCCCCGGCGGCGCCGATTTGTGGATTAATGGCGGCCTCCCTTACTGCGTTTGCTTCAAGTCCCGCCATGTCCAATATCCAAAGCATCGAAATCATCCGCGTCTCCCTTCCCTTCGAAACCGGCGGCCCGCGCAACGGCATCCGCCCCGGCATGGGCGCGTGGACCAAGATGGAATCCCTGATGGTGAAGGTGAACACCACCGACGGCATCACCGGCTGGGGCGAGGCCTTCGGCCATTTCGTCAATGCCGGCACCCTGGCCACCCTGCAGGGCTTAGTCGCCCCCTGGTTCATCGGCAAGGATTCGCGCGCCATCGCCCCGCTGATCGAGCAGGCGGAGCGCGCCATGGGCGGCTTCGGGCGCAACGGCCCGGTGCGCTATGCGTTTTCCGCCATCGACATCGCGCTGTGGGACATTGCCGGCCAGCGCGCCGGCCTGCCGGTCTACCGCATGCTGGGCGGCAACCAGCGCGAGATCGGCCTGTACGCCAGCCTGGTGCGCTACGGCGACCCCGAGCCGGTGGCGCGCATCAGCGCCCAGGCCGAGGCCGCCGGCTATGCGCGCATCAAGCTGCACGAGGCCACCATCCCCAACTTCATGGCCTCGCGCGAAGCGGTGAGGCCGGAGACGGAAGTGGCGCTGGACGTCGGCATGCCGTGGACGGTGGCCGAAGCGCGCGCCATTGCCCGCGCCATCCGCGACAAGAATTTCGCCTGGTTCGAGGAACCGGTGTGGCCGCCGGAAGACTTCAAGGGCTTAGCCCAGGTGCGCGCCGAAGGCATCACCCTGGCGGCGGGCGAGAACATCGGCAACCTGCACGAGTTCCGCGCCTTTTTCGACGCCGGCGCGCTCGACGTGGCGCAGCCTTCGGTGGTCAAGATCGGCGGCATTTCCGACATGCGCCGCGTCTGGGCGCTGGCGGATGCCTACTCGGTGCGCGTGGTGCCGCATTGCTTCTACTGGGGCCCGGGTTACAACGCCTCGGCGCACGTGATCGCCGCGCAGCCGCGCCCGCCGCTGCTGGAAACCGCTTACATCATTCCCGAAGACGTGGTGAACCCGACCTTCAATCCGAAGGTCGGCAAGCTTACCCTGCCCGAAACCCCGGGCCTGGGCTTCACGCCGAACGCGGCGGCGCTGGAGAAATACACCATTGCCAAGGCTGTGGTGAATTAAGGCACAGGCGCTTCAGACGCCGGCCAACGCCAGGCCGATGCGCCTGAGAATGCCCGGCCAGCCCTGGCCCATGCCTTCAAGAGCGGTGCGGCCCATGGGCGAGTCGAGGTCGAAGCCCTTGTGCTCCAGCGAGAGCTTGGTGCCGCTGCCTTCGGGTTCAATACGCCAGGTGATGGTGGTATCCAGCGAACCTTCGGCGAAGGTATAGGCGATCAGGCGCTGCGGCTCGACCGCGATTACCCGGCAGGGCTGCTGGCCCCATTTACCCATGTCGAAGGTGAAGCGGTGCCCGACCACGGGGCGCACGTCGCCCGGCGCCCACCACTTCGCCACCAGTGCCGGCTCGGTCAGCGCGCGCCACACTTCGGCCGGGGTGGCTTCGATAAATTGCACCAGTTGGATCAATCCGGGTTCGCTCATCTGCCTTTTCCTCGGGCTTCCTGTTCCAGCACGTCTTTCAGGGCGCGCATGCGGCCGCGCCAGTAATGCTCGAACGGATGCAGCCACTCGCCGACCTCGGCCAGCGCCTGCGGTTTGAGGTGATAGATGCGCTGCCGTCCCTGTGCTTCTTCCACCACCAGGCCGCAATTGCGCAGCACCTGCAGGTGTTCGGAGACGGCCGGGCGGTTCAGTTCGAAGCCGGCGGCGATCTCGCCGGCCGGCCGCGGACCGGCGCGCAGGATTTCGAGAATGCGGCGGCGCACCGGGCTGGCGAGCGCGCCAAAGACGTCTTCGGGCATGGGGCGATAATATGTCGGATATTTCCGACATGTCAAGAAGCAATGCGCGTAAGCGCGCAAGCAGCTATGCTCGCGCCACACCAAATGGAAGGGACAAAGCCATGAGCGCAGCGCCGCAAGTCCACGGCCGGGAGGAACAGAATCCCGCCTATACCGTCTCCTCGCGCAAGTGGGTGGCCGAGGGCAGCGACGTGCACGTCAAGGAGTTCAACCTCGGCGTGGACGAGGAAGTACCCTGGCATCACCACACCGAGGTGTTCGATGTGTTCTATTGCCTCGAAGGCCGCATGCGCATCCAGCGCCAGGACATTTTCAGCAACGAGGCGCTGGCCGATTTCGCGCTCGCGGTGGGCGATTCGGCCAAGGTCGAGCCGGGCACGGCGCACCGCGTTTCCAATCCGGGGCCGGGGCGGCTGCGCTTTGTCATCATCCAGGGTATCGGGCGCTACGACTTCAAGCCGTTCGAAGTGACGCCGCGCTAGCCGAAGCGGCATCCCGCGGCGGGTAGCCGCCGTACGTTCTTTTTGTTCAACCACTCACAGGATTTGTCGTGAAGATTCTCGTTCTTGGCGCCGGCGGCATCGGCGGTTATGTGGGCGGCAGGCTCACCCAGGCAGGCGCCGACGTTACGTTCCTCGTGCGCGAAAAGCGCAAGCAGCAGCTCGAAGCCGGCGGCCTGCGCATCGAAAGCGTCTATGGCTCGGCCACCATCACGGTGAAGGCGAAGCTGAAGTCGGAAGTGGGACCCGAGTACGACCTGGTGCTGCTCACCTGCAAGGCCTACGACCTGCCGGATGCGATCGAGTCCGTCGCACCGGCCATCGGCGAGCAGACGGTGATTTTGCCGTTGCTCAACGGCATTGCGCACATCGAGATGCTCACCAAGCGCTTCGGCGCCGCGCGCACCTGGGGCGGCACGGCGAAGATTGCGGTGCAGCTGACGCCCGAGGGCACGGTGCGCCATCTCAACGACTGGCGCAACATCACCTTCGGCGCGCAGGAAGAAGTGCAGCCGCCCAAGGTGGCGCAGTTCCAGGCGCTGGTGGAAAAGGCCGGTATCGAGGCCATCGTCTCGCCCAACATCCGCCGCGACCTGTGGATGAAGCTTACGCACCTGGCGACGGTGGCGACCATGACGTCGCTGTTGCGTGCCAACGTCGGCGAGATCGTACGCACGGGCGACGGCGCGGCGATGTTCCAGGAGGTGCTGCGCACCCATATGGAAGTGGCGACGCGCGAGGGCTACAAGCCGGACCAGAAGTTCATCAACTACTACACCGACCTGTTCTCGCAGGCCGATTCGACCTACGAGGCCTCGCTGGCGCGCGACATCGAGCGCGGCGGGCAGATCGAGTCCGACCATATCCTGGGCTTCATGCTGGAGAAGTGCCGCGCCCACGGGCTGCCGGACCAGATCCACCGCGCCGCCTACGTGGCGGCCAAGGCCTACGAGTTGCGCCGCGCCGCCAACCGGCTGCCGCAGCGGGCTTGAGTATCGGCGGGCGCGGCCACACGGCCGCGCGGAAGTTGATATGCTTGTGATTGCTTGAGCTGCGGGCTTGAAGGGCGGAACAGCGCGTCACAAGCCGTATCTGCCGGAAGGCTGGCAACCCGCTTCCTTCCGGCGATTCCCCGCAGAACCCGTCAACACAAAGGTGTTGACCAGGCCCCCGGGTAACCGCGAAGTTTCGCGAAAACCACCATCATTTACCGTTATTTCGATGCCTGCGACCACAATTCTGGTACGCCGCAGGCCCCCAGCATGGCTTATCAGGTCAAGGAAATCTTCTACACGTTGCAAGGCGAAGGCGCCAACGCCGGGCGCCCGGCGGTCTTTTGCCGCTTTGCCGGCTGCAACCTGTGGTCCGGCCGCGAGGCGGACCGCGCCGGCGCCATCTGCCGCTTTTGCGACACCGACTTCGTCGGCACCGACGGTACCTTCGGCGGCAGGTATGCGGCGGCGGGCGAACTCGGCGCGCGGATCGAATCGTTCTGGCCGGCGGGCGAAGCGGATCACCGCTTTGTCGTGTTCACCGGCGGCGAGCCGTTGCTGCAACTCGACGAGGCGCTGATCGCGGAGCTGCACCGGCGCCAGTTCCAGATCGCGGTGGAGACCAACGGCACCCTGGCGGCGCCGGCGGGCATCGACTGGGTGTGCGTCAGCCCCAAGGCCGGGGCGCCGTGGAAACAGCGCGAGGGCCAGGAGGTGAAGGTGGTGTGGCCGCAGCCGGGCATCGACCTCGACCTGATCGAGACCGGCAGCTTTGCCCACTGGTATTTGCAGCCGATGGATGGCCCGCTGCGGCGGGAGAATACCGAGGCCTGCATCGCCCAGTGCCTGGCCCGCCCGCAATGGCGCCTCAGCGTGCAGACGCACAAGATGACGGGAATACGATGAAAACCACCTTGCGGCAGCGCTTTTATTTCGAAGCGGCGCATACGCTGGAACGCCAGGTGGAGAAGGAATCCAGCCGGCGCATCCACGGCCACACCTATCTGGCGGAAATCAGCGTCAGCGGCACGCCGGACCCGGCGACCGGCATGCTGCTCGACCTGGGCCAGTTCCGGAAACACCTGGATGCCGTGCGGGAACGGCTCGACCACCGCCTGCTCGACGATGTCGAAGGCCTGGGTGCGCCGACGCTGGAAAACCTGTGCCGTTTCATCGCCGCCGGTCTCCGGGAGACGTTGCCCAACCTGTCGGCAGTGGAAGTGGGGCGCGAACCCAGCGGCGATTATTGCCGCCTGGACCTTTAAATTCCGCTGCCGGCCGCAAGCTTGGCCTGAGGCTGCCAATTATTTGCGTACGGGACTTGCAAACCCGCACGGGCAACCCTACAATTAGCACTCGTTGGCATTGAGTGCTAACAGCGTTGTGCAAGACCCTGGTTAACCTCATGGTTTTGCCGACAGTCCGCCCGCCAGGCTTTAGCGGCGCCGGTGGCAACCCTATTCGTTTTACTGCGAATCGTGCCTTGGATCAAGGCCAGGGCACACAACACACTGATTTCAAAGGAGATTTCCCCATGAAGATTCGTCCGCTGCACGACCGCGTGGTAATCAAGCGCGTCGAGAACGAAACCAAGACTGCCTCCGGCATCGTCATCCCCGACAACGCCGCCGAGAAGCCTGACCAGGGCGAAGTCATCGCCGTGGGCGCCGGCAAGAAGGCCGACGACGGCAAGCTGATCGCCATGGACGTGAAGGTCGGCGACAAGGTGCTGTTCGGCAAGTACTCCGGCTCCACCGTGAAGCTTGACGGCGTCGAGTACCTCGTCATGCGCGAAGAAGACATCATGGGCGTGGTCGCCTAAGCAGGTTTAGAGCTAGAGCTAGTTAAGGAGATATACACATGGCAGCCAAGCAAGTACTTTTCGGCGAGTCCGCTCGCCACAAGATGTTGAACGGCCTGAACGTCCTGGCCGACGCGGTCAAAGTGACCCTGGGCCCGAAGGGCCGCAACGTGGTGCTGGAGCGCTCCTTCGGCGCCCCCACCGTGACCAAGGACGGCGTTTCCGTCGCCAAGGAAATCGAACTGAAGGACAAGTTCGAAAACATGGGCGCGCAGATGGTCAAGGAAGTCGCTTCCAAGACCTCGGATGTTGCCGGTGACGGCACCACCACCGCGACCGTGCTGGCGCAAGCCATCGTCCGCGAAGGCCTGAAGTCGGTGGCCGCCGGCATGAACCCGATGGACCTGAAGCGCGGCATCGACAAGGCCGTGCTGGCCATCACCGAAGAGCTGAAGAAGATCAGCAAGCCCACCACCACCTCCAAGGAAATCGCGCAAGTCGGCTCGATCTCGGCCAACTCGGACGAGTCCGTCGGCCAGCGCATCGCCGAAGCGATGGACAAGGTCGGCAAGGAAGGCGTGATCACGGTTGAAGATGGCAAGAGCCTGGCCGACGAACTCGAAGTCGTCGAAGGCATGCAGTTCGACCGCGGCTACCTGTCCCCGTACTTCATCAACAACGCGGAAAAGCAGCAAGCCCTGCTGGACAATCCGTTCATCCTCCTGCACGACAAGAAGATCTCCAACATCCGCGAACTGCTGCCGGTGCTGGAACAAGTCGCCAAGGCCGGCCGTCCCCTGCTGATCATCGCCGAGGAAATCGAAGGCGAAGCCCTGGCCACCCTGGTGGTGAACAACATCCGCGGCATCCTCAAGACCGTGGCTGTGAAGGCTCCTGGCTTCGGCGACCGCCGCAAGGCCATGCTGGAAGACATCGCCATCCTGACCGGCGGCACCGTGATCGCCGAAGAAGTCGGCCTGACGCTGGAAAAGGCGACCCTGAAGGATCTGGGCCAGGCCAAGCGCGTCGAAGTGGGCAAGGAAGAAACCACCCTGATCGACGGCGCCGGCGACGGCAAGAACATCGAAGCGCGCGTCAAGCAGATCCGCGTCCAGATCGACGAAGCCACCAGCGACTACGACCGTGAAAAGCTGCAAGAGCGCGTGGCCAAGCTGGCCGGCGGTGTTGCGCTGATCAAGGTTGGCGCCGCCACCGAAGTCGAAATGAAGGAAAAGAAGGCCCGCGTCGAAGACGCGCTGCACGCCACCCGCGCCGCCGTTGAAGAAGGCATCGTGGCCGGCGGCGGCGTGGCTCTGCTGCGCGCCAAGCAGGCTGTCGGCGGCAAGATCAAGGGCGACAACCTGGATCAAGACGCCGGCATCAAGATCGTCCTGCGCGCCGTTGAAGAACCCCTGCGCATGATCGTTCAAAACGGCGGCGGCGAGCCCTCCGTCGTGCTGAACAAGGTCCTCGAAGGCAAGGGTAACTTCGGCTACAACGCCAAGGACGACAAGTACGGCGACATGGTCGAAATGGGCGTGCTGGACCCGACCAAGGTGACCCGTACCGCGCTGCAAAACGCGGCCTCCGTCGCCGGCCTGATGCTGACCACCGATGCAATGGTTGGCGAACTGCCGGAAGACAAGGCAGCCGGCGGTGGCGGCATGCCCGGCGGCATGGGCGGCATGGGTGGCATGGGCGGGATGGATATGTAAGACCGTCGCTCAAAAGTACACACCTACTTTTGAGCGGCTTAGTTTGGGAAGAATCACCGGCAGAGCCGGATGATTCTTACAACCAAACTGCTACGAACAAAAGGCCTGCGAGTAATCGCAGGCCTTTTGTTTTAGGGCGGCTACGCCGCCGTAAAACCGGCGAGACAATGCGAGAGAACTCCGGTATCTTTGAACTACTTACGCAGCCTGCCCCTCATTTTTCATTCCCGCGTCCCACAGGGACTTCCTGCGGTCGCAGGCGGGAATTCAGCCACTCCTCTAGCTAAAAACCATGTCCCTCCCCGTCACCTACGCCGACGTCGCCGCCGCGGCCAAACGCATCGAAGGCGCGGCGCATCGCACGCCGGTACTCAACTCCACCACCGCCAACGACATGACCGGCGCGTGGCTTTTCTTCAAGCCGGAAAACCTGCAGCGCATGGGCGCGTTCAAGTTCCGCGGCGCTTACAACTCGATCGCGAAACTCTCGGCCGAACAGCGCAAGAACGGGGTGCTGGCGTTTTCTTCCGGCAACCATGCGCAGGCGATCGCACTCTCCGCGCGCCTGGCGGGCGTGAAGGCGGTGATCGTGATGCCCTCGGACGCACCGGCACTCAAGCTCGCCGCGACGCGCGGCTACGGCGCGGAAGTCATCACCTACGACCGCATGAAGGAAGACCGCGAGGCGCTGGCGAAGAAGATTTCCGAAGAGCGCGGCATGACCATGATCCCGCCGTTCAACCACCCGGACGTGATCGCCGGCCAGGGCACGGCGGCGAAGGAACTGATCGAGGACGCGGGGCAGCTCGATTACCTGTTCGTGTGTCTCGGCGGCGGCGGCCTCTTGTCGGGCTGCGCGCTGGCGGCGAAGGAACTGTCGCCCAGTTGCAAGGTGATCGGCGTCGAGCCGGAGGCGGGCAACGACGTGCAGCAGTCGTATCGCTTGGGCGAGATCGTGAAGATTCCGGTGCCGCAGACGATCGCCGATGGCGCGCAGACGCAGGCGCCCGGACCGCTGACATTCGCCATCATCCGCGAACTGGTGGACGACATCGTCACTGTGTCGGATGCGCAACTGATCGAGGCAATGCGCTTTTTCGTCGCGCGCATGAAGATGGTGGTCGAACCCACCGGCTGCCTGGCGGCGGCGGCGGTATTCAACAAGCTGATCGACATCCGGGGCAAGCGCGTCGGCGTGATCCTCTCCGGCGGCAATGTCGATCCGGCGGCGCTGGGGCGCTGGCTGGCCTGAGCCGCGTCAACAGCCTCTCCCAACGGCGTGACTGCGGTTTGCGTACGGGCGCTGCTATCATGCGCCGGCCCTGCACAAAAGACAGGGAAATACGATTAAGCGGGCTGCGCCCCCTTAACCACCCCGACCCCAGAGAACGGGGCGCGAACCACCGTCCAGTTTCGAATACTTGTTCAGCGCCCCATAGAAAAATGCTGCTCTACGCCGCCACCATTCTCGTCTCCAGCTTTTTGCTGTTCCTGGTTCAACCCATCATCGCCAAGCAGATCCTGCCGTGGTTCGGCGGTTCGGCGGCGGTGTGGGCCACCTGCCTGGTGTTTTTCCAGATCGTGCTGCTGGCGGGCTATGCGTATTCGGATTTCACCCAGCGCCTGAAGCCGAAAACGCAAGCGACACTGCACATCGCGCTGCTGCTGCTTTCCCTGCTGTCGCTGCCGATCGTCGCCAATGCCGGCTGGAAGCCTACGGGCGCGGACGATCCGGTGTGGCGCATCCTGGGCTTGCTCGCCGCCACCATCGGGCTGCCCTATTTCATGCTCTCGACCACCGGGCCGCTGGTGCAAAGCTGGTTCGCGCGCGAGCATGCGGACCCGGCCCTGGCCAAGCGCGTCTACCGCCTGTTCGCGCTCTCCAACTTCGGCTCGCTGGTGGGCCTGCTCGCCTACCCCTTCGCCATCGAGATGTGGGTGCCGACGCATACCCAGGCAATCGGCTGGAGTTGCGCCTATGGCCTGTTCGTGCTCCTGTGCGCCGCTAGCGCCTGGCGCGCGCGCGGCCATGAGCCCGATCCGGTGCAGGCCGCGACAGCGGCGGAAAACGAAGCCGCGCCCGGCGTGCTCGACTACCTGAAATGGCTGGTGCTGGCGGCGCTGGCTTCGCTGCTGCTCTTGTCGATCTCCAGCCACATCTCGCAAAACGTCGCCTCCATCCCCTTCCTCTGGGTGTTGCCGCTTACGCTCTACCTGCTCACCTTCGTGCTGTGCTTCGAGGGGCGCAATGGTCAGGGCTGGTACTTCCGCCCGGTGTGGCTCCTGCCCTGCCTGGGGCTGATGGTGCTGATGAACTGGGGCCTGGCAGCCGACGGCGGCGTGCTGCACATCGACTATGCCATCCCGCTGTATTGCGGCGGCCTGTTCGTCACCTGCATGTTCTGCCACGGCGAGCTGGCGCACGCCAAGCCGGCGCCGCGCTACCTGACGCGTTTCTACCTGATGCTGTCGCTCGGCGGCGCCATCGGCGGCATGACCGAAGCCTTCGTCGCGCCCAAGCTATTCACCGTCAACCTGGAAATGCCGATTGCCATCACCATCTGCGCGCTGATGGCGCTGATCCTGACGGCGCGCCAGATCATCAGCGTCCGCATGTTCTGGGCGCCGCTGGTGGCGCTGGCCGCCGTGGCCGGCACCGCCTACTACGCCCGCAGCTACGACGAATTCCTCGCCAAGGACACCATCCTCGCGCAGCGCAATTTCTACGGCGCGCTGCGCGTCAAGCAGACCGCCGAGGAAACCGATCCCGCCGCCGTGCGCCGCCTGGTGCACGGGGTGATCATGCACGGCGAGGAATACATCAACCCCAAGTACCGCCACCTGATCACCAGCTACTACGGCGAATCCTCGGGGCTGGGCATGGCGCTGCAGCGCTTCCACCCCGTCAACCAGCGCGTCGGCATGATCGGCCTGGGCGCGGGCACCATCGCCGGCTACGCGGAAGCCGGCGACCGCTTCAAGATCTACGAGATCAACCCGCAGGTGATAGCCATCGCCACCAAGTATTTTTATTTCGTGCCGGAAGCGCGCGGCAAGGTGGACCTGGCGCTGGGCGATGCGCGACTCACGCTGGAACGCGAAGGCCCGCAGAATTTCGACGTGCTGGCGATCGATGCCTTCTCTTCCGACGCCATCCCGGTGCACCTGATCACCCGCGAGGCCTTGCGGGTGTATCTGAGGAACGTCAAGCCGGACGGCGCCATCGCCTTTCACGTCACCAACCGCTACCTCGACCTGGCGCCGGTGGTCAAGCAACTGGCCGACGAGGTGGGCTACGACGCCGTGCTGATCAGCGACGATCCCACCGAGTCCTACCTGTCGCGCACCGACTGGGTGATCGTCACCAAAAACCGCGAGTTCCTCGACGACCCCGACGTCAAGGCCAAGCGCAGCCCGATCAAGCCGATCGCCGGCCTCAATCCCTGGACCGACGATTTCAACAACCTGTTCCAGATCCTCAAGACCGACGCCGCCAACATGCCCTTCGGCCGCGCCTGGTGGCGCGGGCTGTACCAAAAGGTGCGCGGGCAAAGCGACGATTGAACCGCGCAAGGCGCGTGGTGCTACACTAAAATTATGACGGAGGCGGATTGCGACCCTTGGGATCCGCCCGCCCGCAAAACCGGACCCCGGAGATCCGGAGCGCAAACACCTTGCGTCAGGAGACAACCATGCGCATCTTGCTCGCCGAAGACGATCCGGTGCTGGCCGACGGCCTGTGCCGCTCGCTGCGCCGTTCCGGCTACGCCCTGGACCACGTGAAAAACGGCGTCGAGGCCGACAGCGCCGTCAGCCACCAGGCCTACGACCTGATGATCCTCGACCTCGGCCTGCCGCGCATGTCCGGCCTGGAAGTGCTGCGCCGCCTGCGCGCCAAGGCCGCCGGGGTGAACCAGCACCTGCCGGTACTCATCCTCACCGCTCTCGACGGCGTGGAAGCCCGCGTCAAGGGCCTGGACCTGGGTGCCGACGACTACATGGCCAAGCCCTTTGATCTCTCGGAGCTGGAGGCGCGGGTGCGCGCCCTGGCGCGGCGCGGCCTGTGCGGAGCGCCCACGCTGATCCAGAACGGCGCGCTGTCCTACGATTCCAGCGGGCGCACCGCCTACCTGGGCGAAGAAGTGCTGGAACTCTCGGCGCGCGAACTGGGCCTGCTGGAAATCCTCCTGCAGCGCACCGGCCGCCTGGTGAGCAAGGACCAGCTGGTGCAGCACTTGTGCGAATGGGGCGAGGAAGTCAGCCACAACGCCATCGAGGTCTACGTGCACCGGCTGCGCAAGAAGCTGGAACCGCAAGTCATCATTGCCACCGTGCGCGGCCTGGGCTATTGCCTGGAAAAAGCCGCCTTGCGCGCGCACTGATTCCTGAGGCCGGACGCCCCATGTCCTCGGTGCCCGCCGGCCGCCCTTATCCCTCGCCGGAGCGCGATCCGGCCGACAAGGCCAACCCCAGCGCGCCGCGGCGCAAGAAGGCGCGTTTCAGCCTGCGCCTGACTGCGCTGTTGGGCGACAGCGCACCGGTGCGGGCGTCGCTGTTCGGCGAAATCCTCGACTGGCTGCTGGTGCCGCTGCTGTTGCTGTGGCCGATCAGCGTGGCGCTTACCTACGTGGCCACCAAGTCGCTGGCCAACGCCCCGTTCGATCGCGCGCTGGCCAACCAGGCGCAACTGCTTGCCGATTACGTCAAGGTCGATCGCACCCGCACCGTGCTGGCGCTGCCGCCGGGCGCGCGCGAGCTGTTGCGCGCCGACGAGGTCGACCAGGTGTATTACCAGGTGCTGGGGCGCCAGGGCGAGAGCGTCGCCGGCACGGCCGACCTGCCCGGCCCCGACGACGACGACCTGCCCGCTCCCGGCCAGTTGCAATACCGCAACGCCTATTACAAGGGGGTGGAACTGCGTATCGCCCTGATGGCGGTGGAACTGCCGGAAGCCTCGCGCGCTGCTGCGCGGCCGCCGCTGGTGCAGGTGGGCGAGACCCTGGAAAAGCGCTCGCAGCTGGCGGGCGAACTGGTCAAGGGGGTGATCCTGCCGCAATTCGTCATCCTGCCGGTGGCGGTGCTGCTGGTGTGGTTCGGCCTGGCGCGCGGGCTGGTGCCGCTGTCGCGCCTGACCGAGCGCATTCGCGCGCGCAAGCCGGCCGATCTGAGCCCGATCGACCCCGGCGCCGCACCGGAGGAAGTGGCGCCCCTGATCCGTTCGATCAACGACCTGATGCATCGCCTGGAAGCCAGCCTGCAAGGACAGCAGCGCTTCGTCGCCAACGCCGCGCACCAGTTGCGCACGCCGCTGGCGGGCCTGAAAACCCAGACTGAGCTGGCGCTGCGCCTGGCCGGCCCCGGCGGCGGCGACCATGCCGAACTGGCCGGCAGCCTCGAGCAGATGGCCCTGTCGACCGAGCGCGCCGCGCGCATGGTCAACCAGCTACTGGCGCTGACGCGCGCCGAGCGCGAAAGCCGCGGCGCCGCCGAGGCCGCGCCGGCCGCGGTCGATCTCGGCGAATTGCTGCGCGATTGCGTGCGTGAATGGGTGCCCGCCGCCATGGCCAAGCGGATCGATCTCGGGCTGGACGCGCCGGAAGGCCGCGCGCGGGTGCTGGCCATCGACGGCGACACGCTATTGTTGCGCGAGCTGTTCAACAACCTGCTCGACAACGCCATCCGCTACACGCCCCACGGCGGGGTGATCACCGCCCGCGCGCGTCGCGACGAGGCCCAGGGATCGGCGCTGATCGAGGTCGAGGACAATGGCATCGGCATCCCGGAGGCCGAGCAAGACCTGGTGTTCGAGCGCTTTTACCGCGTGCTGGGCAACGACCCCGAAGGGCGCAACCTGGAGGGCTCGGGCCTGGGCCTGTCGATCGTGCGCGAAATCGCCGCACGCCACCGCGGCCGGGTGTCCCTGCGCGCCAACCCGGCGGGCGCGGGAACGATTTTCAGCGTCAGCCTGCCCCTGCGGCCGCCGGCGGCGCGCGCCGCCGGCGAAGCCGCGCCGGGGGAGACCGGCGGGTAATGACATTTGAATATCCGCGCCGGCCACACGGCGCAAATCTGCACGCCGCCTGCCGCCGTAATACAATGCAAGAATACGCAGGTGGGAATACCGGGCAGGTGCGGGCCGTCTCGCTGGCGGGCGAGGGGTGGCGCTGTCCGCGTTTTTATTTGGCTTTTGCTGTATTGTTCCGTTAACCCTGCCTAGTCCCCCAATTCATCTTTCGAGTCAGCACCGTGGTTTTTTCGAGGTTCACCAAGAAGGACAACGAGCCCAGCAAGACGGTCAAACCCGCCCCGGCCAAGCCGGCGAGCGCCAAACCGTCCTCTGGCTCGTCACGTCCTGCGCCGTCCCTGACGCCCAGCGCCAAGGCCACGGTCGACAAGATTGACCAGATCGAAGCGGAGATGATGGAGCTCGATTTCACCAAGAGCTCCGCCGCCCCTGCCCCAGCCCCCGCCGAAAAAAGACCGGCTGAAAAACCCGCGCTGGACCTGACGCCGCCCGCCCCTTCGGCCGCCCCGGCCAGGCCGGCGATCGAGCACGGCTTCAACCCCGGCGCCAGGCCCGCCTCCGCCAAACCGGCAGCGCCCGCCAAGCCCGCCGCCGCGCCGGCTGCCAGGGGGGCGCCACCGGCGCCGGCGCCGAAAAACCCGGCACCGGCGGTGCAAGGCGTGGCTTCGGTGATGATGATGGAGGTGCAGGAAAGCCCCTTCGAGTCTTCGCCGGTGCTCGAAGAAGCCGCCATCCTCTACGCCAACCACCAGGACGATGCCGCCCTGGCCGCGCTGGAAGACGCCGCCCGCGACAAAAGCCTGCCCAATGCCCCCGCGCGCCAGGCCTGGCTGCTGCTGTTCGACCTGTATGAGAACCTCGGCTTGCGCGAAGCCTTCGAAGAGGCGGCGGTGCAGTTCGCCATGCGCTTCGAGACTTCGCCGCCGGCGTTCAACGACCGCTCCAAGGTCAAGGACCCGAACCTGATGACCGGCGGCGGCCAGTATTTCGCCTTCACCGGCCACATCGACAACAACGCCGGCAAGCAGTTCGAGCAACTGAAAAAGACCGCCGCCAAGGATAACGTCCTGCGCGTCGAGTTCGGCAAGATCGACACCGTCTCGGGCGAAGGCGCCGAGATGCTGCTGGCTTTCCTCAAGGACTACAAGAAGACCGGCAAGGACCTGGTCTTCTCGAATGCCGACCACCTGATCAAGCTGCTCAACGGCATGATCGACACCGGGCGCAATACCGACGCCGAGTCGCTCTGGCTGCTGCTGTTGGACATGTACCAGCTGCAATACATGCAGACGGCGTTCGAAGAGACCGCACTCAACTACTGCATCACCTACGAGGTGTCGCCGCCTTCCTGGGTGGAGCCGAAAAAAGCGCCCACCAACACCCCGGCGCCCGCTCCCGTGGTCCTGCAGGTACCGCAGGACGCCTTCTACATGAAGGGCGAGATCGAGGGCAGCGCGGACGACATCTTCAAGGCGGCCGGCGAGTACGCCGCCGACAAGGCGCTGGTGGTAATCGACGTGTTCGACGTCAAGCGCATGGACTTCATTGCCGGCGGCAGCTTCCTCAACCTGGTCTCGTCGCTGCGCGCCCAAGGCAAGCGCATCGAGATCCGCCATCCCAGCCCGCTGATCAACGCGCTGCTGGTGACCATGGGCTTCACCGCCCAGATCACCGTCACCAAGCGCAACAGGTAGCTTTTTTCGCCACCGGGCTTGTGAAGCGCGGCCACGCCGCCATCTAGGGTCGAATGGAACAATATCACGGCACCACCATCGTCTCGGTGCGCCGGGGCAGCCAGGTCGCGCTTGGCGGCGACGGCCAGGTGACACTCGGCAACCTGGTGATCAAGGGCACGGCGCGCAAGGTGCGCCGGCTGTACCAGGAGCGCATCCTCGCCGGTTTCGCCGGCGGTACCGCCGACGCGTTTACCCTGTTCGAGCGTTTCGAGGCCAAGCTGGAAAAGCACCAGGGGCACCTGATGCGCGCCGCCGTCGAGCTGGCCAAGGACTGGCGCACCGACCGCATGTTGCGCCGCCTGGAGGCCATGCTGGCGGTGGCCGACCGCGAGCATTCGCTGGTGCTCACCGGCAACGGCGATGTGCTGGAGCCGGAGCAGGGCATCGTCGCCATCGGCTCGGGCGGCGCTTATGCACAGGCAGCCGCCAAGGCGCTGCTGGAAAACACCGAGCTTGGCGCCGCTGACATCGTCAAGAAGTCGCTCACCATCGCCGGCGACATCTGCATTTACACCAACCAGAACCACACCATCGAGGTGCTGGAGTAATCCGGCACCCGGCTGCCGCACTCGCATAGCCCTGTCCGCGGCGGCGCAGAAAGCTTCACATGTCGTCCATGACTCCGCAAGAGATCGTCTCCGAACTCGACAAGCACATCGTCGGCCAGCACCAGGCCAAGCGCGCGGTGGCCATTGCCCTGCGCAATCGCTGGCGCCGCCAGCAGGTGGCAGGGCCGCTGCGCCACGAAATCACGCCGAAAAACATCCTGATGATCGGCCCCACGGGCGTCGGCAAGACCGAGATCGCGCGCCGTCTGGCGCGCCTGGCCGATGCGCCTTTCATCAAGGTGGAAGCGACCAAGTTCACCGAGGTGGGCTATGTCGGGCGCGATGTGGACACCATCATCCGCGACCTGGCGGAAGCGGCGGTCAAGCTGACGCGCGAGACCGAGATGAAAAAGGTGCGCGCGCAGGCGGCGGATGCCGCCGAGGACAAGGTACTGGACATCCTGGTGCCGCCGGCGCGCTCCTTCGGCTTTCACCCCAGCGGCGATGAGAGCGGCGCAACCGATGAAAGCGCCAACGCCACGCGCCAGAAATTCCGCAAAAAGCTGCGCGAGGGCGAGCTGGACGACCGCGAGATCGAAATCGAGGTGACGCAGGCGCAGCAACTCGAAGTAATGGCGCCGCCCGGGATGGAAGAGCTCACTTCGCAAATCCAGGGCATGTTCCAGAACATGGGCCAGAACCGCAAGAAGGCGCGCAAGGCCAAGGTGAAGGAAGCGCTGAAGCTGCTCACCGAGGAAGAAGCCGCGAAACTGGTGAACGACGAGGAACTGAAGACCCGCGCGATGCACAACGTCGAGCAGAACGGCATCGTGTTCATCGACGAGATCGACAAGATCGCCAGCCGCAGCGAAACCCAGGGCGCGGACGTCTCGCGCCAGGGCGTGCAGCGCGACCTGCTGCCGCTGGTCGAGGGCACGACGGTGAATACCAAGTACGGCATGATCCGCACCGACCACATCCTGTTCATCGGCTCGGGCGCCTTCCACTTCGCCAAGCCCTCCGACCTGATTCCCGAATTGCAGGGCCGCTTTCCGATCCGCGTGCAGCTGGATTCGCTGTCGGTGGACGACTTCGAGAAAATCCTCACTTCCACCGACGCTTCGCTGACCAAGCAGTACGAAGCCCTGCTGAGCACCGAAAGCGTGACGCTCGAATACACGCCCGACGGCATCCGGCGCCTGGCGGAAATCGCCTACTCGGTGAACGAGACCACCGAGAACATCGGCGCGCGCCGCCTGTACACGGTGATGGAAAAGCTGCTGGAGGAAATCTCCTTCGACGCCGGGCGCGGCGGCAGCCTCACTCTCACCATCGACGCCGCCTACGTCAACGGCCGCCTGGCCGAGTTGGCGGGTTCGGAAGACCACTCGCGCTACGTGCTGTAGCGCCGCGCGTCCGCGTGGGCGCGGGCTGCGTAAGATAGGGCATCGCGGGTGCGCCCGTGCCTGCATCAAGGCCATGCCCCACGCCCGTGCCCTTCTCGCCGCTGCCGCGCTGCTCGTCACCACCGTGTGCCTGGCCGCCGGCGGTGCGTACCGGTGGCGTTTGCCGGCCTGGGCGCCGCGCCCGCTGGTGCCGGCGGACAATCCGATGTCGGAGGTGAAGGTCGAACTCGGCCGCCTGCTGTTCTACGACAAGCGCCTCTCCGCCGACGGTAATTTCAGTTGCGCCACCTGCCACCAGCAGGCGCATGCCTTCACCGACGGCCGCAAGCTTGCCTTGGGCGTCACCGGCGAGACGCATCCACGCAACAGCATGTCGCTTGCCAACGCCGCGTACAACCCGGTGCTGACCTGGGCCGATCCCACGCAGCACCTGCTGGAGACACAGGCGCTGACGCCGATGTTCGGTACCCATCCAGTGGAAATGGGCCTGGCCGGCCGCGAGGCGACGATCTTGAAACTGCTGGCAGAGGACGCGCGCTACGCCCGCCTGTTCCATGCAGCCTTTCCGCGCGAAGAACATCCCGGCACCCTGCCCAACCTGACGCGCGCCATCGCCACCTTCGAGCGCACCCTACTTTCTTTCGACTCGCCCTACGACCGCTACCGCTTTGGCGGCGACAAGAGCGCCATCAGCGCCTCCGCCAAGCGCGGCGAGACGCTATTTTTCAGCGAGCGCATGAAGTGCTTTCATTGCCACGGCGGCATCAACTTCACCGACACGGTGATGCATGAGCGCCTGGAGCAACCGGAGACAGCGTTCCACAACACGGGCCTCTACAACCTCGACGGCAAGGGCGCCTACCCGCCCGACAATACCGGCGTGATGGCGGTTACCGGCAAGCCGGAAGACATGGGCAAGTTCCGCGCGCCGACACTGCGCAACATCGCCGTCACCGCGCCCTACATGCATGACGGTTCGATTGCCACCCTGGGCGAGGTGCTGGATCACTACGCGCACGGCGGCCGCGCCGCCAATCCCTTGCGTAGCGAGTTCATCACCGGCTTCACCATGAGCGCGCAGGAGAAAGAAGACCTGATCGTCTTCCTGCGAAGCCTCACCGACTACGGCTTTTTGCGCAACCCCGCGTTCGCCGACCCCGATACGCCCGGCGCCGCGCACTAGCGCCGCCGTGCGCGAGTCGAACAAAATATCTTTTATAAGCCGCGCCGGCGCATTTCGCCGCGCCGTCGGCGCGCAACGATAGCGCCGCGCTGTAATATGTCCGCCCCTGGACTTGAAGCGGAGCGGCCTTTGGGGCTGGAACGCGCATGGCGAAAAAACTCATCAAGGGCGCGACCATCGTCAGCATGGACGACCAGGTCGGCGACCTGCCGCAAGGCGACATCCTGATCGACGGCACGCGCATCGCCGCCGTCGGCACCACTCTTTGGGCGAGTGATGCCGAGGTGATCGATGGCCACGGGCGCATCGTCATTCCCGGCCTGATCAACGCCCACATGCACACCTGGCAGACCGCGCTGCGCGGTGTGGCCGCGAACTGGACCCTGATGGAATATTTCCATCACGTGCACGCGGGCCTGGCTACCAAGTTCAAGCCTGACGACCTGTACATCGCCACCCTGATGGGCGGGCTGAACCAGATCAACTGCGGCACCACCACCCTGGTGGACTGGTGCCACAACAACCCGACGCCGGCCCACACCGAGCGGGCCATCGACGCGCTGCAGGAGTCCGGCATCCGCGCCGTCTTCCTGCACGGCTCGCCGAAGCCCGATCCCAAGCCCG
>DASYEQ010000163.1:0-17687 GCA_036498945.1 Burkholderiales bacterium
CGCCGCCGTCGCCGGCATCGCCACCGACCAGAAGAACAACATCGCCGTGGTCGGCGTCGACACCAGCCTCACCAAGGACACCAAGGCCTTCTCCGAATACCGCGCGCGCGACACCATCGACGGCGCCAGCTCGGAGGCCGCCATCGGCCTGCGCAACAACTGGCAGATCGCCCAGGGCCTGCGCCTGAACACCACCTTCGAGCGCGTCACCCCGATCACGCGCCTGACCACCACCGACGGCCTGTATACCGCATCGAGCGACTCCACCGCCGTCACCGGCGCCGTCGAATACACCGCCAACCCGCTGTGGAAGGCTTCCACGCGCCTGGAAGTGCGCACCAGCGACACCTCCAACAGCATCCTTTCCACCGCCGCGCTGGCCTACAAGCTGTCGCGCGAATGGTCGCTGCTGACCCGCTCCACCTACGCCCACACCGAACTCAAGGGCGCCTCCACCGGCGACCAGGACCGCGCGCGCTTCCAGCTCGGCGCCGCCTACCGCGACGTCGATACCAACCGCTGGAGCGCCGTCGGCCGCTACGAGCACCAGATCGAGAAAGACACCACCGCCCAGCCGATCCTCAAGCGCGCCGTCGACCTGGTGTCGTTCAACTTCAACTACCAGCCCGAGCGCTCCATCATCCTCACCGGCCGCTACGCCACCAAGTACGTGAACGACGAGTCCTCCGGCATCGTCAGCCGCTCCTTCGGCAACCTCATTTCCGGGCGCATCACCTACGACCTCACCAACCGCTGGGACATCGGCATCAACACCTCGCTGCATACCGACGGCGGCCTGTCCAACCGCAAGATCGGCCTGGGCCTGGAAGTCGGCTACATGGTGCAGGAAAACCTCTGGCTCTCCGGCGGCTACAACTTCTTCGGCTTCCGCGACAAGGATCTGCAAGGCGCCGACTACACCGACCGCGGCGTCTACGTGCGCATGCGCTACAAGTTCGATGAAAGCCTGTTCGAGTCGAAACGCGATGCCGCGCTGCGCGGCACCGAGGAATACGTGGAGAAACCCAAGTGATCCGCCGCCTCGCGCGAACGGGAGAGCAAACGCTATGATCAAGACCATGCACAGAACACCGACACGCCCGCGGGCCCGCGCCGGCCACGCAGCCGCCTCGTTCGCATTCGCGTTGTTGGCAGCGCTCGCCGGGCTGATCGCACCGGCCGCCCACGCGCAGAACGTCGACGCCGACGCGGCGCCCGCTACCCCTCCTGCGCCCGCCGCGTCGGTCGCCCCCGCCGCGCCCGCCGTCCTCACCCCGCAACGTGCGCGCATCACCGATCAGGCGATCCACGCCGACCAGGCCTTCATCGCCTCGCAACTGGAACGTGCCCGCGCCCTCAACGACAGCGGCATCCAGCCATTTTCCGCCTATCATTTCGCCAAGGCCGTGCACTGGCTGGAATTCGCCTACGACGAATACGAAATGAAAAACCGCTCCGGAGTGATCGAGTCCGCGCTCGCCGAAGGCACGCGCCTGCTGGCCGCGATGGAGCGCAAGGAGACCAGCCTGCCGATGGACACGCCGCTGATCGCCGGCGCCACCCGCGTGCGGCCCGACCTCTGGGCCGCGGCGGAAAAGTTCAAGGCCGACAGCGGCGGCTTCCGCTGCTCCGGCGGCGACGTCGCGCGCATGGAGGTGCAACTGGTGTGGGCCGGCTACATCCAGCATGCCTGGGGCTGGCGCAGCGCCAAGCCCTACCTGCAGGCGGCCGAACGCTACTACCGCGACGCGCTCGCCGCCGCCGAAAACTGCCCGGTCATCGCCGACAGCCAGCGCGCCGCCGATGCCGCGCTCGCCAAGCTGCCGCCGGCCAAACAGATCGAGATCCTCGCCGACCGCGTGCACTTCGCCTACGACCGCGCGGTGATCGCGGTTAATACCGCGCCGGTGCTCGACCGCATCGCCTCCGTGCTGCGCGCCAACCCGGCCATCACCGTCACCATCGAAGGCCACGCCGACGAGCGCGGCGGCGATGCCTACAACCTGCGCCTGTCGCAGCGCCGCGCGGATGCCGTGCAGGCCTACCTCGCTGCCGCCGGTGTCGAGCGCGCGCGAATGAAGACCGTGGCCTATGGCAAGTCGCGACCCGAAGTGCCGGCCAGCGACGTCGAAGGCTACGCGGTCAACCGCCGCGTGGTGATCGTGCCCTCGATGACCGACGACCTCAAGCTCAATCCGCAGCGCGACGACCTGCAGGTCGAACCGCGGCGCGGGAGGCAATAAGCGATGGACAAGGCAAGCAAATCCCGCCGGTCGGCCGCCTGGAAGCGGCGCGGCGCGGCGCTCGCCGTTGCGCTCGCCTGCGTGCAGATGGCGGTGGCGCAGGTGTGCGTCGCCCCGGGTGACGACGGCCCGGTCACCGTCAGCGCCAGCGGCACCGTGGTCAACACCTATTACGCCGGCAGCAGCGCGAGTGTCTCCGCTGGCGCCACCTCGATCGGCGTCGGCACCCCCACCGGCGCCGCCACCGTGTTTTCCGCCGGCGACATGGCGCTGGTGATCCAGATGCAGGGTGCCACCTACAGCAACGCCAATTTCTCCGGTGGCAGCACCTACGGCGACGGCGGCTCCGGCTCCGGCTATACGGGCCTCAACGGCGCCGGGCGCTATGAATTCGTGCGCATCACCGGCGCGGTCGCCGGTGGCAGCGTCGGCCTGATCGGCGGCGGCGCCGGCGGCGGCCTGATCAACAGCTATTCCAACAGTGGCGCCAGCCGGTACCAGGTGGTGCGCGTGCCGCAGTATTCCAGCCTCACTGTCTCCGGCGGCATCGTCCCCGGCGCGTGGACCGGCAACAGCGGCGGGGTGGTGGCACTCGATGTCGCCGGCACGCTCGCCTTCGGCGGTGGCTCCATCAGCGCCGCCGGCATGGGCTTTCGCGGCGGTCTCGGCCGCGCGATCGCCGGCTCCAACGCCACCGTCAATACCGACGACTGCGCAGGCACCACCGTCGCCGCGCATGGCGCCAAGGGCGAAGGCATCGCCGGCCAGTCGCGCGACCTGAACCAGCAGGGCGCCGCCGCCACCGGCGCCAACAACTACACCTGCAGCAGCGGCAGCCCGGCGCAGCAGGCGCGCGGCGCCCCCGGCAACGCCGGCGGCGGCGGCAACGACGCCAACCCGTCGGCCAACGACCAGAACGCCGGCGGCGGCGGCGGCGCCGGCTTTTCCAACGGCGGCAAGGGCGGCAATTCCTGGAGCTCCAACCTGCCCTTCGGCGGCTACGGCGGCACCGGTGTGCCGCAGACCGTGAGCCTGCTCACCATGGGCGGCGGCGGCGGCGCCGGCGCGCGCAACAACTCCGCCGGCATCCAGTCCTCCGGCGCCGACGGCGGCGGTATCGTCATCATCCGCGCCGGCCGCATCACCGGCAACGCCACCATCGACATTAGCGGCGCCTCGGGGCAGGCCTACGTGCCCGACAACGACGGCGGCGGCGGCGGCGGCGGCGGCGGCGCCGCCCTGATCCTGGCTTCGAACGCCGGTACCGGCACGCTCACCATCAACGCCAGCGGCGGTCGCGGCAGCGATGCCTGGCCTACTGACAACGGCGGCACTGGTGACCGCCACGGCCCCGGCGGCGGCGGCGGCGGCGGCTATGTTGCCTATTCGTCGGGCACCGTGGGGGCGATCGCCAACATCAACAACGGTGCCAACGGCATCACCACGACCCTCAACGACCAGTATGGCGCCGCGCCCGGCGTTTCCGGCAGCAGCAACTCCGGCGCCTCGCTCGGCCAGGTGCCGGGCGTCTCCACCGGTTCGGCCTGCCTGCCGCAGGTCACCGTCACCAAGCAGACGGTGGCGGCGCAGCCGGTAACACTGGTCCCCGGCTCGACGGTGCGCTACCGCATCACAGCTACAAACGCCTCTGGCCGCGGCGATGCGGAGAACGTTACCCTGAGCGACGTTCTGCCGGGCGCGCCGGCCTGGCAATACCAGTCCACTGCCGCCGTCAACCTGACCGGCGGCAGCACGCGGCCTACCACCACCAACCCCGCCGCCAACGCCACCACGCCGGCCTGGAGCCTGTTCAACATCCCCGGTGGCGGCGCCGTCTCGCTCGACTTCGACGTATTGATCGGCGCCACCGCCGCCGCCGGCACCTACCAGAACCCGGCCAACACCACCTATCGCGACCCGACCCGCACCACCATCAACGGCACCGTCACCCCCGGCGGCACCTACGCCGGCGGCGGCACCGTTGGCGGCAGCAACTATATCGCCACCAGCACCACGCTGGAAGACGTCACCATCGCCACCGTCTCGCCGGTGGCGGTGAACAAGGTGTTTTCGCCGGCCTCCGACCGCAATTCGCCGTTCAACACCACCATGACCATCACCATCAACAACCCTGGAACGGCGACGGTCAACAATATCACGGTGACCGACCCGTATCCGCTGTCCACGCCGAACAATGCGCAACTCAACGACAACGGCGCGGTAAGCAACAGCTGCGGCGGCACCGCCACCTTCAACAATGGGACCCACATCCTGACGGTCGGTACTTTTACGCTGGCGCCGGGGCAGTCCTGTTCGATCGTGCGCAGCATCACCGCGCCCACCAGCACCACCACCCGTACCTACAGCAACACCGCCACTGTCAGCGCCACCGCGATGAGCAACGTCACCGCCGGCGCCGACTACGTCACCGGCAACGGCGCCAATGCGCCGCCGGTGCTGACCAAGACCATCGGCGGCGCCAGTTCCTTCACCATCGCCGCCGGCGGCACCGCCAACATGGTGCTGACCATCAACAACACCAACACCACGGCGATGGGCGACACCAACCCGATCGTCGATACGTTCCCCAGCGGCATGAGTTCCGCCGCCGGCAGCTTCGTCAGCCGGCAGTGCAACGGCCTGGCCGACACCACGCGCTGGAGCAATTCCGGCGGCGCGCTCACGCTCACCCTGGGCGCCACTACCATCAACGCCGGCAGCAACTGCACCGCCACCGTCGCCGTCACCGCCGCCACGCCGGGGATCTATACCAACACCTTCGGGGCGGTAACGGTGACCACGCCGTCGGGCCTGGGCGATTCCAACACCGCCAATGCCACTTTGCGCGTGGTGGGGCCGCCGACGGTGACCAAGTCTTTCGCCCCGAGCGCGATCGCGCCCGGCAATATCTCCACCATGAGCATCACCGTCACCAACCCGTCGACCAACCCGGACAGCCTGCCGGCGGTGGCCATCAGCGACAGCTACGCCGGCGGCCTGATCAACCAGGGTACGGCCACGCTCAGTTGCGTTGATGCCGGCGGCGCCACGCTTGCCACCGGCACCCTGACCGGCGGCGCCAACGGCGGCACCGTCGTCGGGTTCAACGGCGCGACCCTGCCAGCGGGCGGCTCCTGCACCATCACCCAGAAGGTCACCCCCGCCGCCGGCACCTACACCAACACCACCGGCGCACCCGCCACCACGGTAGGCGGCGTCACCCTGAACGGCACGCCGGCTTCGGCCACGCTTACCGTCAACACGCTGGCGCCGCCGACCGTCTCCAAGGCCTTCTCCGCCGCCTCGATCAGCCCGGGCGGCACCGCCACCCTCACCATCACGCTGAGCAATCCCAACGCCGCCGGCCTGGGAACGATGACGCTGACCTCGCCCTTCACTGACACCCTGCCGATCTCCAATACCGGCCAGCAGATGACGGTGGCTTCCGCAGGCTCGCTTTCGACCACCTGCTCGGGGGCGGCAAGTTCGACCGCCAACGGCGTTACGCTTGCCTCCGGCTCCAGCATTCCGGCGGGCGGCTGCACCATCTCGGTGGACGTCAAGGTCAACAGCACCATCAACTCGACCTATGTCAACACCATCCCCGTCGGCGCTCTGGTGACCAACGGCGGCAGCAATGCCGCCGCCGCCTCCGCCACCCTGCTGGTGCCCGGCCCGCCGACGGTGGCCAAGGCGTTCGCGCCGGCGAGCATCAATGTCAACGGCACTTCCACCCTCACCATCACGCTCGCCAGCCCCACCGGTGCCTCGATCGGCAACGTCACCCTGACCGACACGCTGCCCACCAACGTGGTAGCGGCGGGCACGCCGGCCATCACCAACACCTGCGGGGGCGCCGTCAGCGTCTCCAACACCACGCCGCAGTCGGTGATCCTCACCAGCGGCACGGTGCCGGCGGCCGGGTGCGCCTTCAGCGTCAACGTCACCTCCAGCGTCGCCGGCGTCTACGACAACAACATCCCCGGTTCCAACCTCACTTCTTCCGGGGGCAACTCGCCGAACGGCATCATCGCCAGCGCGCGCCTGACCGTGGGCGCCACCAACACCATCTCCGGCCGTGTGTTCCTCGACAACGGCGCCGGCGCCGGCAACGCCAACGACGGCATCCTCACCAGCGGTGAAGGCGGCAGCACCCCCGGCATCGCCAACCTGCAGGTGCAACTGACCAATTGCAGCGGCACGGTGAGCGCCACCACCCAGACCGATGGTTCCGGCAACTACAGCTTCAGCGGGCCGGCGGCTTCCGCCACCGTGTGCGTGGTCGTCGCCAGCCAGCCGGGCACCACCAGCACCGGCGCCAACGTCAACGCCACCGCACTGCCGACCAACACCGCCACCGCGGTGGCCGGCACCAGCTACACGTTCTGCCGCGCCAGCGGCGATGCCTGTGTCGCCGCGCAAGGCGTGCGCAGCATCAGGTTCGCCTACGTCGCCGGCACCACCTACGGCGCACTCAACTTCGGCCAGGTGCCCGGCAACCAGTACGTCTCCAACGGCGCGCAGCAAGGCCCTGCCGGCAGTTCCTTTTCCTACATCCAGGCGTATACCGCCAACACCGCCGGCAGCGTCACCTTCACCCCGGTGGTCACCAGCACCGCGCCCAGCATCAGCGGCTGGAACGAGGTGCTGCACCTGGACACCAATTGCGACGGCAGCATCGCGGCCTCTGAAACCACCATCGTCACCAGCGCCACTGTCTTCCCGGTGACCGCCGGCCAGAAGATCTGCCTGGTGCTGACCGAATTCAGCGCCGCGGCGGCGCCCGACGGCGCCATGCGCGTGATCACGGTGACCTCCAATTTCACCTACACCAACGCCAACCCGGCGCTGCCGGCGCTGGCGCTGGCGGTGGTCGACACCACCACGGTGGGCAGCGCCGACGGCCTCACCCTGCGCAAGGAGGTGTGCAACAGCACCACGCAGGTCGCCGCCGGCTCCTCCTGCGATGCGTCGCTGACCGGTACCACCGCCGGGCGCGGCTTCGCGCTTTCCAACGCCGGCTCGCCGGGCGACGTGCTGATCTATCGGCTGATCTACAGCAACCCCGGCACCAAGCCCACCAGCAACCTGGTGATCAACGACACCACGCCGCCCTATACGGTGAGCGCAGCGGCAGCCGCCTGCGGCGCCGCGCCCGCGGGCATGGCCTGTACGGTCGCAGCCCAGCCCACGGTGGGCCAGGCCGGCAACTATCGCTGGACCTTCACCGGCAGTTTCCCGCCGGCAAGCACCGGCGTCGTGCTGATGACCATCAGCATCACACCCCAATAGCGCGCCGGGGCGGCGCGCTGTCGGCGCCGGCTGAGAGCTGCTTCAAGGCCGGGTACCAAGGCGTTCATCGACTGCGCCATCGCCGCCTCCGGCACCAAAAGCCGGGGGAGTCCGGTGGCGGTGTTCAGTTTCTTCTGCTTGCGGCCGGTAGCCGACCGCAAGCGGGACGGGAGGGCGGGGTGCGGGAGAATGGCGCCACAGAAAAAGAGAAGCCGCGGCGCCGATGGGCGTCGCGGCTTTTTCATGCCTTGCCTTGTTCCTCTTGTCCCGCCTTTGACGTGGTGTGCAACGCCGCGGCGTGTCGAAGCTCCGCCTATTTGGTCAGTTTGATATCGGCCGGCGTACCGGCGATGTGCATTGCCGCCTTGGTGCGGTTGCCGATCGGGCCCAGTTCGATGTTGATGGCACCGGAAAGATTCTTGTCGGCCGCGATCGTGACGTCGCCGCCGACGTTGAGCAGGCCCGAGTTGGCGCGCACGTTCTTGACCTGGATGCGGGCGCCGTCGGTGGCCACGTCGGCCACGAAATCGCCAAAGCGCGTCGCCCCGGCGGTGATGCCGCCGGCCTGCGCGGTGCGCGCCAGGTCGATGTTGGCCACCGCGGCCTTGTTGACCACCACCGAGCCATCCATTTTCGCGCTTTGCAGCAGGCCCGCCAGGGTGGAGGCGGACATGTTGACGCTGAATTTGCCGTCGATGGTGCCGGTTACCGGCGCGGCGCCGTAGTAGGCCTGGGCGATGGCCACGGTGTCCATGCCGCCCACTTCCATGCTGCCGCCGAACTTCCAGCCGCCGCTCCACAACAGGTCGCCCTTGCCGGTGATGTTGCCGCCGAAATGGGCGATGGCAATGCTGTCGAACTTGATGCCGTTCGCGTCCGCCAGGCCCTTGGCGCGCAGGCTTTCCCAGGCCGTCTTCGGGCCCAGCGGCCAGGTGATGCCGTGGGATTCGAAATCCACCAGCCAGCCCTTGTCATCCTGCGAAAGTTGCAATTGCCCCTTGTTGTCGGCCAGCGCGAAATTGGCCTGGCGCAGGGTGCCGTCGGCCGCCAGGAGCGCGGTGACGTCGAAAGAGGGCAGGGGCACCGGACTGTCGCTCACCGTCACCCCGGTGATGCGCACGCGCTGCACCGTCATCGCCACGCCCTTGGGCGCTTCCCGCAGGCTGACGGCGATCAGCTTCTTCGCCTGCGCCACCGTCAACTGGGCGCCGCTGATGTCGATACTCTTGAAGATCTTGCGGTCGGCCGCCAGTGAACCCGGGTCGGGCACGGCCACCACGCGCGGGAAGGTCATGTCGTCGATCTTCACATTGGAGAGCGTGAGTTGCGGCGGGAACGGCGAGAAGGTGGCGCTGCCCACGGCTACCGGCAGCCCCACGCGCGCAGTCGCCATGCCCTCGATCAGGCGCTTGTCGATCGGCATCATGTACAGGTAGCCGATGCCGCCGGCGACCAGCAGGACGATGAAAATGGCGATGAACTTGCCCAGGCTGAAACCGCCGCCGCCGCCGCGGCGCACCTTTACCTTGCTCGACTTCGCCAGGCGCTTGGCTTCGCGCTCGGCCTCCTTTTTCGCTTTCGCATTCTCCTTGGCGCGTTCCTTCGCTTCGCGCTCGAGCTCGCGGCGCGCTTCCTTCTCGACGCCGCGCTTTTCCTGGTCGTCCTCACCAGGTAGCGAGTTGGCCTCGAAACGCGAATTGAGGTCCATGCCGGTATCGGCGAAGGTGTCGGGCCCGCCGCCGGCCAGCGGCTTCAAGTCCACGCTTTCCATCGCGCCGGTGGGCGGCGTGGCCGAGCCGAAATCCAGGTCCAGCCCGGCCGGCTGCGCCGCGGCTTCCTCCAGATGTGGCGTCAGCAGCGCGGTGTAGCGCGCGGCCTCCTCGGCGGCGCGGCGCTCGGTGTCGTCGGCGCCGGATCGCGCCTGCGCTGCCTCGGCCTCTTCGCGGCGGTGCTTTTCGTCGGCGATCGCGCTGCGCTTGGCTTCTTCTTCGCGGCGCGCACGTTCGCGTGTCTGCGCTTCGGCGGCGGCACGGCGTTCGGCTTCCTCGCGCTCGGCCTCTTCGCGGCGGAAGCGCTCGGCGGCTTCCGCCTCGGCCTGCTCGCGGCGGCGCTTTTCATCGGCGATGGTGGCGCGCCGGGCTTCCTCTTCGCGGCGCGCGCGCTCACGCGCCTCCGCCTCGGCGGCGGCGCGGCGCTCGTCTTCTTCGCGCTGGCGCCGCTCGTCTTCGGCGCGGCGGCGCGCCTCTTCCTCGGCCTTGCGGCGGGCTTCGTCCTCGGCACGCCGGCGGGCCTCGTCTTCGGCGCGACGGCGCGCTTCCTCTTCCGCCCGACGCCGGGCGTCGTCCTCAGCCTTGCGGCGCGCTTCGTCTTCGGCGCGGCGCCGTGCGTCTTCCTCGGCCTTGCGGCGGGCTTCATCCTCGGCGCGGCGGCGTGTGTCTTCTTCGGCCTTGCGCCGGGCTTCTTCCTCGGCGCGGCGGCGCGCGTCGTCTTCCGCCTTGCGGCGAGTCTCGTCCTCGGCGCGGCGACGGGCCTCGTCCTCGGCGCGCTGGCGTGCCTCGGCCTCGGTGCGCGCACGCGCGGCAGCCTGCTCCTCGGCGCGGCGGCGCTCGGCCATTTCGGCGGCTACCTTGGCTTCGGCTTCGCGCTTGATGCGCGCGTCGGTCTCGGCCTGTTCGGCTGCCTGGCGCCCGTCCTCGGCTTCCTTGGCCGTGTTGGCGGAAGCGGAGGGGACGAGCGCGGTGAAATCGAGCTCGTCGAGTTCCTCCACCCTCATCGCGGTGGGGCCGCCCAGCGAGGGCATGATGGAATCCGGGCCTTGCTTGGTGACAAACTCGCGCACCAGGTCGAGTTCCACCAGGCGGTCCATGATGGCGCGCAGGCGCATCGTCGAAATGCGCGACAGTTTTTCCTCGATCTCGCCCAGGTTCGACTTGCCGTCGACCAAAATCAGCGTCTGCCGTTCATCGCTGGCCAGCTTGATGGTTTTCTTGCTGATTTCCAGCGACCCTTTGCCGGTCTTGGAAAAGATGGTGCGATTATCCATACCTGCTGCCGCTCCCTGTGAATCTTGTATTGACGCGTGTTTGCTTGTACGTAGCTGCTGCCCAAAGCGCGTCAATTGTGACGTTTTTAGTCGATATTTTTCGCCAAAGACGCCAATGTACGGTATGCAAGGTGGGTAATCAAGTATGACATTGGTATAAATACCCGCAAACACCGGTTTTTCGCGATTTTCGCCGGTTTGTCGCAGATTTTTCTGGGCGTGTCGCCTTTTCGGGTCTCGGCAGCCCCGCCTCTCCGGTCTAGAATTCACCCTTATGGATGTGTCCGCCTCCTCACTCAACTCCACGCACACCGTCTCGGTGGCGCAGGCGCTGCAACTGGCCGCCGAACAGTTCCAGGCCGGCAACCGCGCCGAGGTCGAGGCCTGGTGCCTGAAAGTGCTGGAAGTCGAGCCGGAAAACGCCGAAGCCCTGCACCTGCTGGGCGTACTCGCCCACCTTGCCGGCAAGCATGGCGTTGCGCTTGCGCTGCTGGAAAAGGCGGCGCGCATGGCCCCCGATCACCCGCATGCGCATTACAACCTCGGCGTCGTGCTGGGCACCCTGCGGCGGCACGAAGCCGCCCTTGCCGCCTATCAGCGCGCGATTGCCGCCGCGCCCGAGCATCCGCACGCCTGCGGCAATCTCGGCAACGCCGCGCTCGAACTGGAACGCTACGACGACGCGCTCGCCGCCTACGACGCCCACCTGGCGCGCCAGCCCGCCGACGCCAACGTCGCCCTGGCGCGCGCCATCACCCTGCACGCCATGCATCGCTACGCGGAGGCAACAGCGGCCTTCCAGCGCGCCGTCACGCTGGCGCCGGGCGAGCCGCGGGCGCGCTGGGAATTTTCGCAGCACCTGTTGATGATGGGCGATTTCGCGCGCGGCTGGGAGCAATACGAAGCACGTTTTGCCACCCGCGACGCGCACGTCTGGAGCTACCCTTATCCTTTCCCGCGCTGGCAAGGCGAGCCCCTCGCCGGCAAGACCCTCCTGCTGCACGGCGAACAAGGCCTGGGCGACGAAATCATGTGGGCGCAGGTCTATCCCGAACTGATCGCCGAAGCGGCCCAGGTGCTGATCCACTGCCAGCCGCACTTGGTGCCGCTGTTCCGCGACTCCTTTCCCGGCGCGCGCGTGGAGCCCCAGCTGCGCGCCGACGAAGACGCCTGGACCCGCCGCCCCGCTGACTGGCCGGCCGGCACCCCGCCGGTCGATTACCAGATTCCCTTCGCCAGCCTCGGCCGCCTGCGCCGCCGCGCCGTCGCCGACTTTCCCGCCGCTTCCGCCACGATCAGCGGCTACCTGCGCGCCGATGCCGCGAAAACCGCCGCCTGGGGCGAGCAGCTCGGCCCCCTGGCAGGCCTGCGCGTTGGCCTGTGCTGGGCCGCCAACCCCGCCATCACCGATGCCGTGGCCGCGCGCCGCTCGCGCAAGAAAAGCCTCACCTTGCAGCAGCTTGCGCCCTTGCTCGCCGCCGATGCCGGTTTCGTCTCCCTGCAAACCTGGGAAGCCGCCGCGCAAGTCAACGCCGCCTCCGCCGCCACCCGCGCGCGCATCCTCGACGCCAGCGCCGGCCTGGGCGATTTTTCCGATACTGCCGCGCTGGTGATGAACCTAGACCTGGTGATCACGGTCGATACTTCAGTGGCCCATCTCGCCGGCGCGCTCGGCAAGCCGGTGTGGATCTTGCTGCCCTGGCATGCCGACTGGCGCTGGCACGCCGAAGGCACGAAGACCGAGTGGTACCCGCAGGCGCGCCTGTACCGCCAATCCGCCCCCGGCGACTGGGCCGGCGTGGTCGCGCAGGCCGGTGCCGACCTCGCCGCCCTGGCGCGGCAACACACCCCACACCAAACAAAAATGCAAACGGAGACCGTCGCATGATCCTCAACCCCGAGCGCCCCGGGTCACATCCCACGGTACGCCCCGCCGCCGTCGCCGGCCTGTTCTACCCCGGCAACGCCGCCGACCTGCGCCGTGAGATCGGTTCCCTCTTCGCCGGCGCCGAGTCCCTGCCGCAGGAAGGCCCCGCGCCCAAGGCCGTCATCGCCCCGCACGCCGGCTACCTCTACTCCGGTGCGGTGGCCGCCGGCGCCTACGCGCGCCTGCGCTCCATGCGCGGGCGCATCAAGCGTGTGGTGCTCGCCGCCCCCGCGCATCGCGCCTACGTGTACGGCATGGCGCTACCCGAAGCCACCGCCTTCATGACCCCGCTGGGCGAAGTGCAGCTCGACCTCGAAGCGATGACGCAATTGCGCTCGCGCCTGCCGCTCAACGACCTGCGCGGCGCCCACGCGCAGGAGCACGCCATCGAAGTGCACCTGCCGTTCCTGATCGAAATGCTGGGCGGCGACTTCAAGCTGGTGCCGCTATTGGTCGGCGAAGCCACGCTCGCCCAATCGGTGGAAATGCTCGACGAACTCTGGGGCGGCGAAGAGACGCTGATCGTCATCAGCACCGACCTCTCGCACTATCATGCGTATCGGGAGGCGATGACCATCGACGGCGGCACCATCGAAGGCATCCTGCAGATGCGCACCGACCTGAGCCACGATCAGGCCTGCGGCGCCACCCCGCTCACGGGTCTGCTCGCCGTGGCGAAACGCCGCGGCATGCGTATCGAACTGGTGGACCGCTGCAATTCCGGTGACACCGCCGGCGACCGCGGCCGCGTGGTCGGCTACGCCTCCTTCGCGGTCTACGAAAACGACGGCAGCCATGTCATCGCGCCCGAATGGTTCCCCGAAGGCGGCGCCCGCGTGCTCACCCGCCTGGCGCGCACGGCGATCCGCGGCGCACTCGGCCACGACCCCTCTTTCGCCATGCACGCCGCCTGGCTCAAGCAACCTGCCGCTGTCTTCGTCACCCTGCGCGATGGCAAGGGCGAGCTGCGCGGCTGCATCGGCTCGCTCGAAGCGCATCGCACGCTGGTCGAAGACGTGCGCGAAAACGCCGTCGCCGCCGCCACCCGCGACCCGCGCTTTCCGCCCGTCACCCTCGACGAACTGGAAGACCTCAAGATCGAAATCTCGCTGCTCACCGAGCCGCGCCCGTTGCCCTGCAGCGACGAAGCCGATGCGCTGGCGCAATTGAAACCCGGTGTCGACGGCCTCATTTTCGAATCACAGGGGCGCCGCGCCACCTTCCTGCCGCAGGTGTGGGAAGAGCTGCCCGAGCCGCGCGCCTTCATGGCCCAGCTCAAGCAAAAAGCCGGCTTCGCCGCCGACTACTGGGCGCCCGACGTCACACTCATGCGCTACGGCGCGCTGAAATTCAAGGACTAGGCTCGCCGAACGGGTGAGCCGCGATGATGAGCACTCCCGAATCCGCCTACCCCGGCCGCTGGTGGCACAAGCTTGCCGACGGCCGCATCCAGTGCGACCTCTGCCCGCGCGACTGCAAGCTGCACGACGGCCAGCGCGGCGCCTGCTTCGTGCGCCAGCGGGCTGGCGATGCCATGGTGCTCACCACCTACGGCCGCTCCTCCGGCTTTTGCATCGACCCGGTCGAGAAAAAGCCGCTCAACCACTTCCACCCCGGCTCCAGCATCCTCTCCTTCGGCACCGCCGGCTGCAACCTCGCCTGCAAGTTCTGCCAGAACTGGGACATCAGCAAATCGCGCGACATGGACCGCCTGGTGCAAAGCGCCACTCCGCAAGCCATCGCGCAGGCCGCCAGGCAGGCGGGCGCCTTGTCCGTTGCCTACACCTACAACGACCCCGTCATCTTCGCCGAATACGCGATGGACACCGCCGATGCCTGCCGCGAGCTGGGCGTCAAAAGCGTCGCCGTCACCGCCGGCTACATCCATGCCGAACCGCGCCGCGACTTCTACGCGAAGATGGACGCCGCCAACGTTGACTTGAAGGGCTTCACCGACCGCTTCTACCAGGACCTCTGCGCCGCCAAACTCGCACCCGTGCTGGATACACTCGCCTACATCAAGCACGAGACCGACTGCTGGCTCGAAATCACCACGCTGCTCATCCCCGGCGAAAACGACAGCGACCCCGAAGTGCGCCAACTCTCCCAGTGGATACGCCGCGAACTCGGCCCCGACGTGCCCCTGCACTTCACCGCCTTCCACCCCGATCACAAGATGCGCGACAAGGCGCGCACCCCGGAGGCGACCGTCAAGCACGCCCGCCGCATTGCCATCGACGAAGGCCTGCACTACGTCTACACCGGCAACATCCACGATGCCGAAGGCGGCGCGACCTGCTGCCCCGGTTGCGGCGAAAAACTCATCGCGCGCGACTGGCACGAGGTGAGCGAATACAAGATCAGCGAAGCCTCGCGCTGCCCGAAGTGCAAGACACATATCGCCGGGCGCTTCGGCGCGTTCCATCAAGCGTTCGGCAGAAGGCGCATCCCGGTGGCGATTGCCTAAATTAATAGGGGACAGTCCGGCCCACCTTTAAACGCGTCCGAAATTACCGGGTTGGCTCAGAGTCATTTTTACCTCTGACCCCAATTCATCAATTCGCCAGCGCCGCCCGCACCTTCGTCTGCGTCCACGCCGGCGCCACCATCTGGATGAAGTCGAAGGTGTACTGGCGCAGGTACTTTGCGCGGTTGAGCACCAGCTTGGTGTGCGAGCCGGGGAACAGGTGGTCCACGTTCACCGCACCGATCTCCGTATCCAGCTTCGGGTCATAAGCCAGGCGCTGCAACACCGCCACCCCCAACCCGCCCGCCACATAGGCCTTGATCACGTCCGCATCGATCGCCGAAAGCACCACATTCGGCGTGATGCCCACCGCATCGAACGCGCGCTGCACCGATTTTCCCGAACTGAAATTCGGGTCGTACATGATCAGCGGGTACTGCGCGATCTGCTTGAGTGTCGGCCGCCGGATTTTCAATAGCGGGTGGCCGTGCCGGGCGATCAGGCAGCGGTGCAGGGGGTAGGCATCCAGCGCCACGCAATCGGCCGGCAGCGCGTCCGTCCCCGCGGTTACGCCAATGTCCGCGTCGCCCGCCGCCACCATCGCCTCGATCTCTTCCGGCGGGCATTGCAGCAGGCGCATCTGCACGTGCGCATTTTTCTGCGCGAACGCGGTGATCACCGGCAGCAGCGGAAAGCGCGCATGCAGATGCGTGGTCGCCACCACCAGGCGGCCATCTTCGCGCTGGGTGAATTCACGCGCCACGTCTTCCAGCTGGCGCGCATCCACCAGCACGCGCCGCGCCGCCGCCACGATCTCGCGCCCCGCCTCCGTGGTGCCGATGATGCGGTTGCCCGAGCGCATCAATATCTCCACGCCCAGCTCCTCTTCCAGCGCGCGAATCTGCTTGCTCACCCCCGGCTGCGAGGTGAAGAGCGCCTGCGCCGCCTCGGTGATGTTGCAGCCCCGGTCCACCACGGCGCACAGGTATTTCATCTGCTGCAGCTTCATTCCTGCCTCCGTCAACGTTCGCGCCCACCATAACAGAAAGTTTGGCTGAATGAAAAAACAATCTTTTACGGTTTCGGCCAAGCCTGCCACCATGCGTCAACCCCATAAACGCCATCAGCCGCCTTACCACCATGGACACCAACATTCGCGAACGCCTGAAGATCGTCAAGATGGACGCGCCCATCGGCGCCGAAGTCCAGGGCGTCGACCTCTCGCAGCCGCTCGACGACGACACCTTCGCCGCCATCGACGACGCCTACAATCGCCACACCGTGCTGGTGTTCCGCGACCAGAAGCTCACCCCCGAAGAGCAGATCGACTTCGGCCGCCGCTTCGGCCCGCTCGAAATCCACGTGCGCCACGAATACCTGCTGAAGGATTACCCGGAAATCCTGGTGGTCTCCAACGTGCTGAAGGAAGACGGCAGTTTCCTCGGCCTGCCTGACGCCGGCCAGACCTGGCACACCGACACCTCCTACCGCACCAAGCCCAGCCGCGGCTCCATCCTCTACGCCCGCGAAATCCCGCACGACGACGGCGGCAAAGTGCTGGGCGACACGCTGTTCGCCGGCACCGCCCCCGCCTACGAAGGCCTCACGCCGGAGATGCGCGCCAGGATCGACGGCAAGAAGGCGATCCACCGCTACAGCGTGCGCAAGCGCCCGGTGGGCAGCCAGCGCGCCAAGCTGACCGCCGAGCAGATCAAGGAAACGCCCGACATCGCCCACCCCGCCGTGCGCACCCACCCGGCCACCGGCCGCAAGGGCCTCTACCTGTTCGAGGGCGAATGCATCGGCCTGGAAGGCATGCCGCTGGAGGAGGGCGCCGAGATCATCGCCGAACTCACCGCCCACATCATCCAGCCGCAATTCATCTATCGCCACAAATGGCGTGTCGGCGACGTGGTGATGTGGGACAACGCCGCCTCCCTGCACCTGGCGATCGCCGATTACAAACTGCCGCAGCGCCGCCTGCTGCATCGCGTAACCGTCGAAGGCGGCATCCCCGTATAAGCAACCCAAACCCCGGCCTCGCGCCCGGCGCCCCGGCCAAAGAGCCGGGGTCACATAAAGACGACTCGGAGACAAAGGGAAGATGCACACCACAATCAGGAGCGCGGACCGCAAGGCCCGCCCGCACGGCGAACGCTTATCCGGCGCCCGCCGGCACCATGCATGGCAAATCGCCTTCATCGCCCTCGCGCTAAGCCTCACCGGCCTGGCCCACGCCGATTACCCGGACAAGCCCGTGCGCATGGTCGTGCCCTATCCGCCCGGCGGCGGCATCGACCCCTCCGCCCGTGTGCTCGGCAGCGAGCTCGCCAAGCAACTCGGCCAGCCCCTGGTGATCGACAACGTCGGCGGCGCCAGCGGCCGCATCGGCACCCAGCAGGTCGCGCGCGCCAAAGGCGACGGCTACACCATCCTCTTCGCCAGCGGCGCCCCCAACGTCACCCTGCCTGCCGCCTACGGCGAAAAACTCGCCTACGACCAGAAGAAAGACTTCATTCCCGTCGCCCTGGTCGCCGAGGCTGACTACGTGCTCCTGGTGAGCAAGAAACTGCCCATCACCAACCTCAAGGAACTGGTCGAATACGCCAAGGCCCACCCCGACAAGCTCACCTACGCCTCCTCCGGCCTGCTCTCCGGCCCGCACCTGGCCGGCGAGCTGCTCGGCAAATACGCCGGCGTCAAGCTGGTGCACGT
>DASYEQ010000164.1:0-6246 GCA_036498945.1 Burkholderiales bacterium
TCTCGCGTCCGACGACGATGCGCGCATCATCGCGGGCGGTCAGACCCTCATCCCGATGCTGGCGATGCGGCTGGCCCGCCCCGCAAAGCTCATCGACATTCTCAGGCTGAAGGATTTGCACGGCATCCGCGCCGAGCCTGACGCTGTCGTCATCGGCGCGGTGACGCGGCAGGTCGAGGTCGAGCGCAGCGAGATCGTGCGCCGCTCGCTGCCGTTGCTCGCGAAGGCATTGCCCTGGGTCGGCCATCCGCCGACGCGCAATCGCGGCACGGTCGGCGGCTCGATCGCGAATGCCGACCCGTCCGCCGAGATTCCGTTGGTGGCCGTGACGCTCGGCGCCGGGATCGAGATCGTCAATCCCTCCGATCGCTCGCTGATGCCGGCGGACGAGTTCTTCATCGGCCCGATGATCACCTCCGTCATGCCCGGCGATTGCGTTTGCGCGGTGCGCTTTCCGGTCTGGAGCAAAGGGCGGATCGGCACCGGCTTCCATGAGGTCAGTGCGCGGCAGTCGGACTTCGCCTTTGTCGCAGCCGCCGCGCAGGTCGCGCTCGATGAGGCCGGCCGCTGTATCGAGGCCACGCTTGGGCTCGGCGGCATCGGCGATCGCGCCATCCGCATCGATGTCGCGGCACTGGTCGGCGAGGAGCCTTCAACCGCATCGATCAAGGAGATCGTGCGCGCGGGAACGGCCGATCTGGACGCAAGCTCCGATCTGCATGCGAGCGCGGATTATCGGCGGCGCGTCGCGGTGACACTCGGTACGCGCGCGCTGGAGGATGCCTTCGCTGACGCGCGCTCCGGCAATGGAATTCTGCAATGAAGGTGAAGCTGAACGTCAACCGGCGTGTCCGCGAGGCCGATGTCGAGCCACGCAAGACGCTGCTCGATACGCTGCGCGAGGATTTTTTCCTGGTCGGCAGCCATGCCGGCTGCGAGCACGGCGTCTGCGGCGCCTGCACCGTGCGTGTCGATGGGCAGATCGTGCGCGGCTGCCTCACCCTGGCGGTGCAGACCGACGGCCGCCGCGTCGATACCATCGAGGGCGTGTCGGATTCCGGCGAGATCGCCGACCTGCAACAAGCCTTCCACGAACGCAATGCCCTGCAATGCGGCTTCTGTACCCCCGGCATGCTGATGGCGGCGCAGGACCTGCTGCGCGAAATGCCCGATGCCACGCGCGAGGAAATCCGCGAATACATCAGCGGCAACTACTGCCGGTGTACCGGCTACCAGGCGATCGTCGACGCCATCGAAGCGACCATGAAAGCGCGCAAGGCGGCCGGCGCGAAACTGCAGGCGGTCAAATGAACGCGCGCGCCGAACTGCCTATCTCCGCCCCAGGCACCAAGACCGACACCGGCTACATCGGCAAGAGCATCCCGCGCTCCGGCGCGAAGCGCCTGCTGCAAGGCCGCGGGGCGTACACCGACGACCTGCGCTTTCCGCGCCTGGCGCACGTGGTGTTTTTCCGTAGCCCGCATGCGCATGCGCGCATCGTCAGCCTCGACCTGTCGAAGGCAAGGCACGCGCCCGGCATCATCGCCGCTTTCGATGGCCGCGCGATTGCCGATTATTGCTCGCCGTGGGTGGCGGTGCTGTCGCACCTCAAGGGCATCAAGTCCGCCGCGCAATACGCGGTGGCGGTGGACCGCGCCTGCTGGCAGGGCGAGGCGGTGGCGGCGCTGGTCGCGGAGAACCGCGCCCAGGCGGAAGACGCGCTGCAACTGATCGAAGTCGAGTGGGAAGAGCTGCCGGTGCTCACCGACATGGAAAAGGCGCTCGACCCCGCCACGCCGGTGATCCACCCCGACCTCGGCGACAACCTGTGCTTTCACCGCGACTTCGCCACCGACGGCGTGGACGATGCGTTCGCAAAAGCCGACGTGGTGGTCGAAGACACCTTCCACTTCGGCCGCCACACCGGCGTCACCCTCGAAGGCCGCACCCTGCTGGCCGACTACAATCCCGCGCAGCACAGCCTCACCGTCTACCAGGGTACGCAGGCGCCGCACATGATGCAGGACA
The DNA here is from genome assembly GCA_036498945.1 of Burkholderiales bacterium. Taxonomy (GTDB): domain Bacteria; phylum Pseudomonadota; class Gammaproteobacteria; order Burkholderiales; family JAEUOS01; genus JAQGMJ01. The sequence continues at coordinate 2,029 of DASYEQ010000164.1, forward strand.
TCCTGTCGCGTCACCTGAATATTCCCGAAGCCAGTGTGCGCGTCATCACCAAGGACGTCGGCGGCTCCTTCGGCATCAAGGTGCACGTGTATGCCGACGAGATGGCCACCGCGGCGATTTCGGTGATGATCAAGCGCCCGGTGAAATTCATTGCCGACCGGCTGGAGAGTTTTCTTACCGACATCCACGCCCGCGAGCACCGCGTGCGCGCGCGCCTGGCGGCGACCAGGTCCGGCGAAATCCTCGCCTTCGAGATCGACGATCTCACCGGCATCGGCCCCTATTCGATGTACCCGCGCACCAGCGGCATCGAGGGCAACCAGGTGGTGAACCTGGTCGGCGGCCCATACCTGCACCAGCAGTACAAGGCCAAGCTCGACGTCGTGTTCACCAACAAAAACGTAACCTGCCAGTATCGCGCGGTGGGGCATCCGATCGCGGTGGCGGTGACCGAGGGCATCGTCGACCTGGCGGCGGCGAAGCTGGGCATGGATGCGGCCGAGTTCCGCCGCAAGAACCTGATTCCGGATGATGCCTATCCCTACGCTTTTCCCACCGGCCTGAAATTCGAGAAGCTCTCGCATCACCAGTGCCTGAACAAGCTGCTCGGCCTGATGGAATACGACAAGCTGCGCGCCGAGCAGGCTGAGCTGAGGAAGCAGGGTATCTATCGCGGCATCGGCCTGGCGGCGATGATCGAAGTCACCAACCCCTCGCCGGCGTTCTACGGCGTCGGCGGCGCGCGCATTTCGGCGCAGGATGGCGCCACCATCCGCCTGGAGCCCACCGGCATGGTTACCGTGATGGTGAGCGTCACCGAGCAGGGGCAGGGCAACGAGGCGGTGTTCGCGCAGATCGCCGCCACCATGCTGGGCGTGACGATGGACAAGATGAAAGTGGTCACCGGCGACACCGAAGTCACGCCCTACGGCGGCGGTACCTGGGCTTCGCGCGGCGCCGGCATCGGCGGCGAGGCGGTGCTGCAATCGGCCAAGGCGCTCAAGTCGAACATCCTCGATGTCGCCGCTGCCATCCTGCAGGTGGACAAGGCGACGCTGGACATCACCGGCAACGAAATCTACGACAAGCTCACCGGCGCCACCAAGCTGCCGCTGACCGAAGTCGGTCGTGTCGGCTATTTCCGGCCGGACACGCTGCCGATGGATTTCCAGAGCGAACTCACGGTGACGCGCCACTACACCCCGCGCGGCTACGGCTTTACGTTCACCAACGGCATCCAGGCCTCGCTGGTGGAAGTCGACCCCGACACCGGCTTCGTCAAGCTGCTCAAGCACTGGGCGGTGGAGGACTGCGGCACCGTGCTCAATCCCATGCTGGTGGACGAGCAGATGCGCGGCGGCATCGTCCAGGGCATCGGCGGCGCGATGCTCGAGGAATGCCTCTACAGCCCCGACGGCCAGATGCTCAACGGCAGCATGGCCGACTATCTCGTGCCGATGGCGGGCGAAATGCCCGACATGGTGATCGCCCACGTCGAGACGCCGACCAAGACCTCCGAACTCGGCGCCAAGGGAGCAGGGGAGGCGGGCACGGCCGGCGCGCCGGCGGCGGTGATGAATGCGATCAACGACGCGCTGTTGCCGCTCAATGCAAGGGTCACGGCGCAGCCGTTTACGCCGGAGAAGATATTGCGGGCGCTGGGGAAGGTTTGAGGTGCCGTAGGCACTCCCTCCTCCTCCATTGTCATTCCCGCGCAGGCGGGAATCCAGTCGCTCTTCTGACTACAAAGAAAGCATGAATACTGGCTGCATTCCCGCCTGCGCGGGAATGACAGCGAGGCGGCGCCTGGCCTCCTGCCGGTGATGAGATACTTCGGCCGATACTTCGACCTGCCTCTTCCCCCTTCCTCGCGGAGCCCCGATGCCCTTCGCCAACACCAATGCCTATCTCGTCGCCGTCGGCGACACGCAACTGCAATGCTATGAAGCCGGTAGCGGCGACGTGGTCCTGCTGGTCTCCGGCTGGCCCGAATCGGCGCGCTGCTGGGAGAAGGTGATCCCGCTGCTCAGCCCGCGCTACCGCGTGATCGCGGTCGAGCCGCCGGCGCTGGGCGATTCACTGCCGACGGCGCGCTACGACATGAACAGCATCGCCGCGCTGTTCCATGAGTTCGTGCAGGTACTCAAGCTGCCGCGGTTTCATTTTGTCGGGCACGACATCGGCTGCTGGATCGGCTATACCTACGCCGCCCAATACGGCGAGACGCTGCGCGGGGCCGCCCTGATGGAGGCTGCGGTGCCTGGCATCACGCCCGGCACCGCCTACGCCTTCACCCCCGAGCAGGCGAAAAAGACCTGGCATTTCGCCTTCAATTTCCTGCCTGAGCTGCCGGAGGAATTGACCCGTGGCCGCGAGCACATGATCCTCGAATGGATCTTTCGCCATCGCGTCGCCCACGCGGGCGCGATTCCGGCGGAAGCGGCGGCGGAATACGTACGCCTGTACGGCCGCCCCGGCGCCTTCATCGAGGCACTCGGCTATTACCGTGCGATCTTCGAGTCCGGCGCGCAAAACCGCGAACTGGCGGCCGCCGGCAAGCTGAAGATGCCGGTGCTGGCCGTCGGCGGCGCGCTCTGGCTGGGGGAAACGATCGGCAATGCCATCGGCCCGCTGGCGGAAAACTTCCACCTGCTCTCCATGCCCGATTGCGCCCACTTTCCGCCGGAGGAAAAGCCGGCCGAACTGGTGGCGGCGCTGCACGCGCATTTCGCCCGCTGCCCGTAATTCTCCCTACACATCTAGAGGAGGTGCCCGTTCGCGCCTCTCTGGCGCCGGGGCTGGCGCGGCGCCCATTAGCAAACGCGCGAAGCGCGCCTTGCCTAATAGCTTGTATTTGGCGAAGCCTTCGAAAAGGAGGGAAACGCTCGTTTATCATCGCCCCACATTCCGGCAAAACCGCGCCGCCCATTCCCCGATTTACGCAGGAGACAGACCATGAAACTCGGCTACTTCACCATGCCCTTGCATCCGCCGTCGCGCAACTACGCCGACACCCTGGCGGAAGATCGCGAGGCCATCATCCTGGCCGACAAGCTGGGGTTCACCGAAGCCTACGTCGGCGAGCACGTCACCGACACCGCCGAGACCGTGACCGACTGCGTGGTATTCCTGGCGAGCCTGGCGCACGACACCAAGAACATCATGCTGTGCACCGGCACGGTGAACCTGGCCAACACCCACCCGGCGGCGATTGCCACCAAGGTGGCGATGCTGGACAACATCACCCGCGGCCGCGTCATCATGGGCATCAGCCCCGGCGGCCTGCCTTCCGACTGGGAAGTGTTCGGCAACCTGGACATCAACCGCAACGAGAAATTCGTCGAGTGCATCGACGCCATCCTCGCCATCTGGAACGGCACCGCGCCCTACAACATCGAAGGCAAGCACTGGAAGGTCTCAACCGAGCGCACCATGATTCCGGACATCGGCCAGGGCATCATGGTCAAGCCTTTCCAGAAGCCGGGGCCGCACATTGTCGTCACCGTGGTCGAGCCGTTTTCGCGCGGCTGCTCGGAAGCCGCCAAGCGCGGCTGGAGCCCGATCTCGGCCAACTTCCTTTTGCCGCAGTGGGTGAAGTCGCACTGGGGCAAGTACGTCGAAGGCTGCGAGGCCGGCAATCTCAAGCCGGATGCGAAGCACTGGCGCGTCGCCAAGACCATTTTCGTGGCGGAAGACGAGAAGGTCGCCAAGGAATACGCCTTCGGCGCCAACAGCCCCTATCGCTTCTACTACAAGCAGATCAGCACCAAACTGATCCGCGCCGGCCGCGCCAACCTGTTCAAGGAAAACAAGGACCAGCCGGATTCCGACATCACCGTCGATTACATCCTCGACCGCCTGGTGATCGCCGGCACGCCGGACCAGGTGGCCAGGCAGATCGTCGAGCTGCGCGGAACGGTGGGCGATTTCGGCACGCTGCTCTACTGCGGCATGGACTGGGTCGATCCCAAGCTGGCGCGCCGTTCGATGGAACTGATGGCCGAGAAGGTGATGCCGCAGGTCAACCAAGCCATCGGCCAGTAAGCGATCCGCAGGAACACCGCCATGAGCACCCAGCGCCTCCCCAAAGACCGCGTCCCCTTCACCGCCATCGTCGACCGCCCGCCGCTGAAACTTCCCGGCGGCGCCCGCATGGCCGTCTGGGTCATCGTCAACGTCGAAGACTGGGGCATCGAGCGCCCGATGCCGCGCACCGTT
>DASYEQ010000165.1:0-12299 GCA_036498945.1 Burkholderiales bacterium
GGCGCAAAAGCCTTCGCAATAGCGGCAGGCATTGCAGATCTGCAGCTGCCGCGCCGCTTCGGTGTGCTCGACATACGCCTCGCCGTTGCCAAGCGCCACCGCTTCACGCGTCAGCTCTGCAAGCGAGCTCACGCTGGCTCCAGAGCGGCAGCAGCGGCGCGCGTGCCCGCGATCCGCCCGAACGCCGTGCCGATGCTCATGCCGATCCCCGCCAGATATCCCTTGCCGAGGACGTTGCCGGCCATGATCTCTCCTGCGGCGAACAGATTCGGGCTCGCCTTGTCGCCAAAGTGCACGGCGGCCGACGGGTCGACCTTGACGCCCAGATAGGTGAACGTGATGCCGGGCCTGAGCGGATAGCCGTAATACGGTGGCGTATCCAGTGGCAGCGCCCAATGGCTCTTGGCCGGCGTCAGGTTTTCGGTGCGGCAGTCGTCGAGCCGGGTGTGGTCGAACGAGCCGCTCCGGCAAGCCGCGTTGAAGGCCTGCACCGTCCCCGCCATGGCGGTCGGATCGAGCTGCAGCTGTGCGGCCAGGCCGGCGAGACTGGTGTCGCTCACGCCGGGGAACACCGGCGGCATGAAGCGGCCGACCGCCTTGGCGTCGATTACGCAATAACCAATCTGCCCTGGCTGCAGCGCCACCAGGCGGCCCCACAACGCGTAGCGTTTGGGCCAGAAGTCCTCGCCTTCGTCGTAGAAACGCTCGGCGTTGCGGTTCACCATTACGCCCAGCGAGACGCAATCGACGCGGGTGCAGATGCCGCCGTCGTACAGCGGCGCGCGCGCGTCGATCGCCACGCAATGCGCCTGCGTCGGGTCGCCGATGGTATCTGCCCCGGCGGCCATCAGCGACTTTAGCGGCAGGCCCATGTTGAAGCGCGTGCCGCGGATGAGGAAGTTGTCGGCCGGCCATTCGCCGCGCTCGTTCTGGCCCCAGGCTTCGCGCTGCCAGGCGATGTCGGATTCGAAGCCGCCGGAGGCAACCACGCAGGCTTTCGCCGGGATGCGTTCCGCGCCGATGCGCACCGCCTTGAAGCGGCCATTCTCGACTTCGACGGCATCGACGTTGGCGTTGTAGCGCACCTGCACGCCGAGCTCCTCGGCGCTGCGAAAGTAGGCGTTGACCAGCGCGCGCCCGCCACCCATGAAAAACGCGTTGGTGCGCGACAGGTGCAGGGTGCCGGAAAGCGAAGGCTGGAAGTTGACGCCGTGCTTGCGCATCCACGGCCGGCAACGCGACGATTCGCGGATCGCCAGGCGCGCCAGATGCTCGTTGGTGATGCCGCCGGTGACCTTCAGCAGGTCCTGCCAGAACTCCTCTTCGGGGTAGGCTTCGGTCAGCACATCTTCGGGGGCGTCGTGCATGGCGCGCAGGTTGCGCGTGTGCTGCGAATTGCCGCCGCGCCATTCCTGCGGCGCGGCTTCCAGCAGCAGCACGCTGGCGCCGGCTTCGCGCGCCATCAGCGCGGCGCACAGGGCCGCGTTGCCGCCACCGATGACGATGACGTCGAGATCGGGCTGATCCATCCTGGCTGTCCCTCCTGGTGAACGCGGAAATATACGTCCGCGCGGCGCAAAGCGCCAGTCCTTCCACTCTAAGAGGTCTTCAGTATTTGTGAAGGCGCAGCCCATGCGGCGCCTTCATCAGAGTCTCACCCGCGCCGCAGACCCAGGCCGAAACTCAATGGATGCCCAGGTAGCGCTCCAGTGTCGCGCGGTCACCTCTCAAGTCGGCAGGCTTGCCCTCCCACACCACGGCGCCGGTCTCGAAGATGTAGACGCGGTCGGCGACCGCCAGCGCGCTGTAGAGGTTCTGCTCCACCAGCAGGATGCCCAGGCCTGCCTCCTTGCGCAGGCCGGCCAGAATGTTTTCCACCAGTTCGACCGTCACCGGCGCCAGGCCCTCGGTAGGCTCGTCCATCAGCAGGATGCGCGGGCCGGTCATCAGCGCGCGGCCGATCGCCAGCATCTGGCGCTCGCCGCCGGAGAGCTGGTTGCCGCGGTGGCTCTTGCGCTCGGCCAGACGGGGGAAAGCCTGGAACACACGCTCGATGCTCCAGGCGCCGGGCCGGCCGCGGTCGAGGATCTGCAGGTGCTCCAGCACCGTGAGCGAGGGAAACAGGCGCCGGCCCTGCGGCACGTAGCCGATGCGTTTGGCGGCGATCTGGTGCGGCCGCAGGTCGGCCAGGTCGGCGCCGTCCAGGGTGACGCGGCCGGCGGTGACGCGCGGCGCGCCCAGGCCCATGACGGAGCGCACCAGCGAGGTCTTGCCCATGCCGTTGCGCCCGAGCAGGGCGACGATCTCGCCCTCGGCGACGCGCATCGTCACGCCGTGCAGTACCTGGGCTTCGCCGTAGACGGCGCGCAGGTCGCTGATCTCAAGCATCGCGCGGCCTCCCGAGGTAGATTTCCTGCACCTGCGCGTTGCCGCGGATTTCGTCGGGCTTGCCTTCCACCAGCACGCGCCCCTGGTACATGCAGACGACGCGGTCGACCAGGCCCAGCGCCAGGTCGATGTCATGTTCGATCAACACCAGCGCCAGGTCTTGCGGCAGCCCGCGGATCACCTCGGCCATCACCACCCGCTCGGCTGGCGAGAGGCCGGCCGCCGGCTCGTCAAGCAGCAGCAGGCGCGGTGAACTGGTGAGCGACATGGCGAGCTCGAGCTGGCGCTGCTCGCCGTAGGAAAGATTGCGCACCACCAGGCCGCGCTTGGCCGCCAGGTGGCATTTGGAAAGGGCGCTGTCGACGATGCCGGTCTCAGTCCCGCGCGCCCGATCATTGCGCCACATGGAGAATTTGGTTCGGCCCAGGCCGCGCGCCGCCAGCAGCAGGTTGTCTTCGACGGTGAGGCCAGGGAACAGATTGGTGATCTGGAAGGTGCGCGCGACACCGCGCGCGGCACGCCGGTTGGGCGTGGCGCGCGTGATGTCGACGCCGTCCAGGACGACGTTGCCGGTGGAGGCCGGCGTCATGCCGGTGACGGCATTGAACAGCGTGGTCTTGCCGGCACCGTTGGGCCCGAGGATGGCGACGCGCTCGCCGGCACCGATGGCGAGCGTGACGCCATCGACCGCCTTGAGCGCGCCGAAATGCACGCCCACCTGCGTCAATTGCAGCAATGGCGCGGGCGTGCTCAAACAATCCTCCCCGGCATGCGCGACGAGCGGGCGATCACGACTTCTTGATGCCCTGGAAGCTGCGCGAATACGGCGGCTGCTTCATGTATTCCTCCGGCTTGTAGGTCCAGAATTGCGAGACGCCGGGGTAGGTCTCGATCGGCACGTTCCAGTAGTGGCCATCCGAGCGCTTGACGACGTTGCGGATATACACGTCGTAGATCGGGTTGCCGTAGTCGTCCAGGCGCACCGGGCGGCCCAGCGGCGAATTGGTGAGCACGGTCTTGCGCACGGCGTCGAGGAACTTCGGCCGGTCTTCGACGTTGCCGTTGATCGTCTTGATCGCCGCAGCCAGCCAGGCGGCGCAGGAGTAGTGCGAAAAGCCGTAGATCGAGGGCAGGTGCTTGAACGCGGTTTCGTATTCGGCGACGAATTTCTTGGTGGCCGGGTTGTCGTTGCCTTCGGCGAAATGGGCCGAGGAGATAATGCCTTCGGCTTCAGCGCCGAGGGTGCGGATCACCGACTGGTCGGTGGCGTTTTGCGCGCCGAGCATCGGGATTTTGGCTTTCAGGCCGAAGTTGTTCCATTGCTGGATCAGGCGGGTGGCGTCCGCGCCGGTCTCCATGGCGAACACCGCGTCCGGTTTGGCCGACTGGATCTGCGCCAGGTAGGGGCTGAAGTCCTGGGTGTTGAGCGGGTTCCAGTGTTGCGCGAGAATGCTGCCGCCCAGTTCGGTGAACACCTGGCAAAAGCCGCCGCACTGTTCGTGGCCGAAGGTGTAGTCCTGCGAAATCGTGATCACCTTGCGGTAACCCTTTTTCTTGAACACGTAGTCGGCCAGCGGGCGCGGCATCTGGCTGGCGGAGTAGCCGGCGACGCGGATGACGTTGGGAATGCGCTTGCGCTGCGTCAGGTCGTCGGCGGCGATCACAGGGATGAAGTAGGGGATGCCGCTGGTCTTGGCGTATTCGGCCACGGCCAGGCCGGTGTTGGCGAGCAGGTCGCCGACCAGGAAATGGACCTTGTCCTGCTCGGTGAGCTTGCGCGCCTTTTGCAGCGAGACGTCGGGGTTGGAGCCATCGTCTTCCACCAGCACCTGCACCTCGCGGTTGCCGATCTTCTTGCCGACCTGCTGCCAGTAGAGGTTGAAGCCTTCGACGATCTCCTTGCCGCCGGCCGCCACCACGCCGGTCAGCGGGGTCAGCAGGCCGATCTTGATCGGACCCGTCCCTTGGGCGAAAGCCCGTTCGAAATCGCCGAAATAGGCCAGGCCGGTGGCTGATGTGGCGGAAGAGAGGAATTTGCGGCGATCCATGAAGCGCTCCTGTCGAGGTTGTTGGAAGTGAATCGGGATTGCGGGTTGACGAGGTGAAGCATCAGGCGGCCGCGCGGCGGCGGCCGGTGAGTTGCCTGAGTTTGCCGAGCAGCCCTTCGGGCGTGAAGATCATGGCCAGCACGAACAAGAGGCCCAGCACCATCGACCAGCGCTGGGTGAAGGAACTGACGACGTTTTCCAGCAGCACGATGATGATCGCGCCCAGCGCACTGCCGAACAGCGTGCCGATGCCGCCGATGATGGCGATCAGCAAGCCCTTGACCGATTGCGCCAGTGCCACCGAAGAGGGGCTGACAAAGCCGTTGAACCAGGCATACAGCGCCCCGGAAAGCCCCGCCATCAGGCCGGAAAACACGAAGGCGATGATCAGGTGCTGCGCCGAGTTGTAGCCCAGGCTGCGCATGCGCGATTCGCTCTCGCGGATGCCCTTCAATGAAAGGCCGAAGGGTGAGTTGACGAAGCGCCACATGGCGAAGGTGGCTAGCGCGGTGATTGCCAGCACGAAGTAGAAAAAGCGCGCCGGATCGGCCAGCCATTCGGGCCGCACGGTGCCGCGCAAGCCGTTTTCACCACCAGTGACCGAAGTCCACCGCTGGCACACGCCCCAGATGATCATGCCTAGCGCAAGGGTGAGCAGCAGGAAATAGACGCCGGTGGTGCGCACCGCCAGCAGGGCGAAGATCAGCGCCACTACGCCGGCGGCGGCGATGCCGAGCAGTGCGCCCAGCCAGGGGTTGCCGGTGGCGGTGGTGACGAAATACATCACCACGTAAGTGGCGACGCCGAACAGGGCGCCGTGGCAGAGCGGCGTGCGCCCGGCGTAGCCGGCCAGGATGTCGACCGACATGGCGAGCAGTGTGTAGATCAGGGTCAGGGTGGCAAGGGTAGTCTGGTAGCCGGGTAGAAGCACCGGCACCAGGCAGAGCAGGGCCAGGGCGATGACGGCGCGCAGCGGATGCAAGGAAAGATTCATGGCGCCCTTTACGTTGCGCGACCGAACAAGCCCAGGGGCCGGAAGGCCAGCAGCAGCGCCATCGGCCCGAAGATGACGAAATACGCAAGCTCGGGGAACCACACCTGCCCGAAGGTGGAAAGCATGGACACCGCTACGCTGCCCACCGCCGCGCCGCCCAGGCTGCCGCGTCCGCCGATGATCACCACCGCCAGGCTGAAGACGAGGATTTCCGAATCGGCTGTCGGGTAGAGCGAAAGGAAGGCGCCGCCCAGCGCACCGGCGATGCCCGCCAGCGCCATGCCCAGCATGAAGGTGATGATGAAAATGCGGCGGATGTTGATGCCCATCGCCTCGATGGTCTCGGGATCGTCGACACCGGCGCGGATCAACGCGCCCAGGCGGGTACGGTTCATCAGCAGCCACAGAAGCACCAGCACCACCACGCCCACCAGCAGCACGAACAGGCGATAGCGCGGGTAGGCCATGCCGAACATTTCCAGGGGGCCTTGCAGCATTGCCGGCAATGGCACCGTGAAGGTGTCGCCGCCGAAAATCACCAGCGCGGCATCGTTCATCATCAGCGCCAGGCCGAGCGTCAGCAGCACCTGGCGCAACTCGGCGCCGTGGACAAAACGCAAAAGCGCCTGTTCGGCCAGGCCGAGGATCGCCACGGCGACGGCGCCCGCGGCCAGGCCCAGCAGGAAGCTGCCGCTCCAGGTGGCGGCCGCATAGGCGGTGTAGCCGCCCATCAGGTACATCGCGCCGTGCGCCAGGTTGACGATGCGCATCAGGCCGAAAATCAGCGTGAAGCCGCTCGCCACCAAAAACAGCAGTGCCGCGAAAGTGAGGCCGTTGAGGATCTGGAACAGCACGAAGGGCATACGCTTGGTCCTCGCCTATTTCGCCGCGGCGATGCGCTTTTGCTCGGTACGGTGCCAGTCGAGGATCTGCTCGCCGGTCCAGAACAATACGTCCTTGCGCGCGGAAAGACGCTCGAATATCTTGCGGAACCACTTGGCGCGGTGCGGCGCGCCCATGATGTAGGGGTGCACCACCAGCGCCATCACGCGCGCCGATTCGCGGGAGTCTTCGTAGAGCTGGTCGAACTGGTCCATCGCGCGGTCGTAGTACTCGCTGGCGCTGTGGTGCTGGATCAGCATCATCGCCACATCGTTGCATTCCTGCGTGTAGGGGATGTTGGTAATGGTCTTGCCGCTGCGCGTCTTCAGTTCCACCGGCTGGTCGTCCAGCACCCAGTCGGCGACGTAGTCGTAACCGGCCTCCTGCAGCAGGTCGGGCGTATCCCAGGTTTCGGTCAGGCCGGGCCCGAGCCAGCCGCGTGGCGGCTTGCCGGTGAAATTTTTGATCGCTTCAGTGGTGAGGCGGATCGCTTCGGGTTCGTTCTCCACCTTTTGCATGTTCTTCTGGATGAAGCCGTGACCGAGAAACTCCCAGTTGCGCTCCATCGCCGCCTGCGCGATCTGCGGGTAGGTACCGAAGCAGGAGCCGTTGACCGCCAGCACGCCGGGAATCTTGAACTGGTCGAACACTTCCAGCATGCGCCAGAAGCCGACGCGATTGCCATATTCATGCCAGGCCCAGTTGGGAATGTCGGGCGAGGGCGAGCCGCCAGCCGGCGGCGTCAGCACGGTGCGCGGCATGGTCTGGTTGATGTCCCATTCCTCGACATTGACGATCACCCACACCACCATGCGCGCGCCATTGGGCAGCACCATCTTCGGGCGAAACGGGATCGGGGAATAGGTCAGGCGTTCATGCGGCAGCATGTTTGTCTCCTTCCGCGCGCTCAATCGGCGCGCGTGTTTGTTGTTTGTTCGCTAAGCTCCATGTGGAGCAATGAGAGCATGAAATGTGCCCACTCCTTCGACACTGGCTTCCAGCTTGTCACCGGGCACCACCGGGCCCACGCCGTCCGGCGTGCCGGTATAGACCAGGTCGCCCGGCATCAAATGGTACAGCCGCGACAGGTTGGCGATGATTTCCGGCACGTTCCAGATCAGTTGCGAAAGATCGGTCTTTTGCCTGAGCGCGCCATTGACCAAGAGCCGCAGGGCACCGGCTTTCGGATGGCCGCATACGCTCGCCGGCACGATGGCGCCGCAGGGCGAGGAATGGTCGAAGGCCTTGCCGTTCTCCCACGGGTGCCCGGCCCTGGCGGCGGCGCGCTGCAAGTCGCGGCGCGTCATCTCCAGGCCGACGGCATAACCGTAGATGTATTCATGCGCCGCTTCGGGCGCAATGTCTTCGCCGGCGCGGCCGATAGCCACCACCAGTTCGGCTTCGTACTGGTAGTCGCTGGTGGCGCTGGGGTAGGGAACCGGCACGCCTTCCTCGACGATGGAGTCCGTCGGCTTCTGGAAAAAGATCGGCAGGTCGCGCTCGTCGGCCTCACCCATCTCACGGATGTGCGCCAGGTAGTTGCGGCCGATGCAATAGATGCGCCGCACCGGAAAGCGCGCCGCGGAGCCGGCGACCGCCAGAGAGGGGCGGAGGCTGGGTTCGAAAGTCCATTGAGTGCTCATTGCTCGTTCTTCCAGGGAAAATCCGTGAAGCCTAGCGCTTTTTCAGTTCCGGCAGCGCCATCACCTCTTGCGAGGTCATGACAAAGCCGAAAGCGGTGCGGATGCACAACAAAGCGGCGTCGTGCAGTTCCGGCTTGTCCATGGTATCGACGCAGTCGCTGGGCACGATCACGGCGTAATCCATCGAGCAGGCCGCGGTGACGGTGGAGAGCACGCAGCTGTTGGTATTGACGCCGGTGACGACCAGGGTGTTGATGCCGTGCGCGCGCAGGAGCAGTTCCAGGTCGGTGGCGACGAAGCAGTTGTAGCGCTTTTTTGTGTCCACCACCCAGTCGCCTTGCTGGAACAGGCCGGGCATGATCTCGCAGCCCGGCATGCCGATGATGTTGTGGCGCATCACGTTCTTGCGCGTGGCGTTCGGGTCTTCCGCGCGGGTACGCCAGAAGGCGTTGAGGCGGATTTCCTCGGCATCGCGGTAGCGGGTGACGAGGTGGATCACCGGTACCGCCTGCGTGCGCGCCCAGTCGAACAGCCCCCGGTTGGCGCCGAGCACGCGCTGCGCCACGTCGGGCGTCGCCGGCATGGTGGCAACACTCAGGTCGAGGTGGCCGCGATGCAGGTCGATAGCGACGATCGCCGCCCTTGCCTGGTCTACGCCGAAATTCATCGCGCCCACCTCACATCAGCGCCGAGGCGGCGCTCTTCAGCAGCTTGGCCTGGTCGATGCCGAACTGGTCCGCCAGCCAGTCGGCGAGGATCTCCTGGCCGATGGTCGGGTTGTCGTGCTGGCAGTGCTCGGCGCCGGTCTCTTCCGCTTCCAGCAGGCGCAGGGTGCACTTGACGCCGCGGGCGCTGCCGTAGTCGTAGACCTTCTTCGCCTGCGAGACGGTGAGCACGTCGTGGCCGCCGTGCATGATCAGGTAGGGGCAGCGCATGTTTTCCAGGTGGCCCTCGAGCGTGAACGCCTTGGCCTTTTGCATCGAGCTTTTCATGCTGTCGCAGCCGAACACCCATTTGATGTGCGTCGCCAGGCCATGGGTTTCGGCGGCGCCTTCCCACAGGTCGGTGATGGCGAACACCGCGCCATGCGAAATGCAGGCAGCCAGGCGTGGCTCGTAGCAGGCGGCGCGCGCGGCGTAGTAACCGCCCAGGCTGGAGCCACAGACGGCGATGCGCTTGGTGTCCACGTCAGTGCGGGTTTCGAGATAGTCGATACAGCGGCCGATCGGCACTTCGGTATCGACGCGGTTGACCAGTTTTTGCCGGCGCAGCGCGCCGCCCTGGCCGGGGCCGTCGATCATCAGCACCGAGATGCCGCGCTGCAGGCAGCCGTGCGCCTGCATGAACCACATCTCGTCCTTGATCGAGTCCAGGCCGCCCATGCAGATCAGCACCGGCTGCTTGGCAACGGGGAACGGTGCGCGCACGAAGTAGGCGGGCAGGGTGGCGCCGTTCTCATAGGGAATCTCCAGCATTTCGCCGGCGGGGTTGAGGTGGCGCAAAAAGCCGGCGCTGGATTGCTCCATCAGCGTGAAGGTGGCGAGGCGCCGCGGATCGTCGGGCAGGAGGAAGAACTCGGCCTGACGGTAATAGTCCGCCGCGCGCAGATAGCAGTTCATCGCGGTGCGGAGGTGCCCGGCCTTCTCCTCGGCTTGCGCGCGGGTGAAGTTGCGGTCGCCGACACGCTTCCATTCGACATGCCAGCTTTCGTCGCTGGTGGGGTCGATGCGCGAAGCGGTCTGGAAGATTTCGCTGACCGCGCCGCCGCCTTCCTGGCTTTCGCCCAGGCCGCGGCGGAACTGATACGAAAACCAGGGCGATTGCGGCCAGTGGTGCCAACCAAAAGGCTCGTAGTGCGGGTTGCGGTCGGCGGTGATGCGTTCGATGGCGTTGTCTTCGTCGCCGAGGGCGGGAGCGGAGGTAGGCTGCATGTCGGGTTCCTGAAGAGCGGCGGGTGTTTTTGAGAAAACGTGCAGTGCTTCTGGTGTTGCGAACACGGCCAGTATAAAAGTCCAAAAAAGCGGCTGTCAACATTTTTGTATCCAAAACGATGTTAAATTCCATGTAAATACCCAAACATTGTGCATATATCGCACAGTTTGGATACAATATTTCCGGGCGCCACATTTTTTGGATACAATAGGGGCGTTGCGTAATGGAAGAGCCTCAATGGAAGCCAAGCTGGCTGAACTGTTGGCGCGGGCCTCGGCAAAGCGGTCGCGCGGCAAGCCGCGGCGCGGCAAGGCGCTGGAAGCCGCTGAGGGCGGCGTGGTGACGCTGGCGCAGTCGGTCACCGATGCGCTGCGCCGCGCCATCACTGAAGGCGAATTCCAGCCCGAGGAGCGCCTGCACGAGGAGTCCCTGGCCGAGCGCCTGAAGGTGTCGCGTACGCCGATCCGCGCCGCGCTGCATGGCCTGACCGTCGAGGGCCTGGTCGAATACGTCCCTAACCGCGGCTACAGCGTGCGCAAGGTGGACGCCGAGCGCCTGATCGCCATCTTCGACATTCGCGGCGTGCTCGAAGGCCTGGCGGCGCGCCTGGCAGCCGAGAACGGCATGGATGAAGCGACCCAGGCCGAATACCGCGCGGCGCTGGAAGAGGGCGATCGCATCCTCTCCAAGGGGCAACTGCTGGACGCCGACCAGGCCCGCTTCAGCGAGGTCAACGGCGTGCTGCACGAGGCTATCCTGCACGCGGCGGGCAACAGCATGCTCGGCGACATGATGCGGGTGTGCTTCAACATCCCTATCCTCTCGGATCGCAACGTGTTGTGGCGCCGTTTCGAGTGGCTGCGCCGCAGCCACGATGATCACTACCGCCTGTTCGATGCCATCGTGCGCCGCGAAGGCGCGCGCGCCGAGCAGCTCATGCGCGAACACGTCCACAGCGTGAAGCTGCACATGCGCGAGCAGATCGAAGACGCCAGGCGGGTCCAACCACCGGGAAAACGATGATGCAATTCCGCCGTTCGGCCTTTGTGCCGCATGACCTCAAGGCGCCGCTGTCCGGCCGCGCCAGTGGCCCCTTGTCCGGCCTCACGGTCGCGGTCAAGGACATGTACGACATTGCCGGCGAGCGCGTCAGCGGCGGCAGCCCGGCGTGGCTGGCCGCGCAGGGACCGGCTGCCGCGCATTCGGCGGTAGTTGACCGCATCCTGCAGGCCGGGGGCACCATCATCGGCAAGACGGTGTGCGACGAATTCTTCTATAGCGTCACCGGCATGAACGCGCATTACGGGACGCCGGTCAATCCGCGCACGCCGGGGCGCATTCCGGGCGGCTCCTCCGCCGGCTCGGCGGCGGCCTGCGGCGCCGGCGCCTGCGACCTGGCGATCGGCAGCGACACCGCGGGTTCGGTGCGCGTACCCGCCGCGTTTTGCGGGTTGTACGGCCTGCGGGTGACGCATGGCCGCATCGACCTGCGCGGCGCGATGGCGATGGCGCCTTCGTTCGATGCCGGCGGCTGGTTCGCCGCCACGCCGGGGCTGTTTGCGCGCGTGGGTTCAGTATTGCTGGATGAGCGCGCGGCGGTGCAGGGCAGTGTCAGCAAGCTGGCTTGGCTGGGGGATGCATTTGGTCGCGCCGATGCGCGCATCGGCGAACTGGCGCGCGGCTTTCTTGCGCAGGCGGCTGCCATACTGCCGGCGATGACGGAGGTGAGCGCCGCGGGCGAGGAGATCGACGCCTGGCGCGAAGCCATGCGCGTCAAGCAGGCGGCGGAGGTGTGGCAGACCTTCGGCGCCTTCGTGCGCCAGCATGGCGACCAATTGGGGCCCGGCATCGCCGAGCGCATGCGCGTCGCTTCCGAGATCAGCGCGGACGACCTACGCAAGGCCGAGCCGACACTGGTGCGCGTGCGCAAGCGCATGGAGGTGCTGACCGCGCAGGGTACCTTGCTGGTGCTGCCGACCTGTGCATCGATGGCGCCCCTGACCACCGCTTCGGCCACCGATCTCGACCGCTATCGCATCGACACCATGCGCCTGGTCTGCATGGCGAGCATCTCCGGCCTGCCGCAGATGACCATTCCCTTCGCCACCCTGGAAGGGGCGCCGGTGGGCCTTTCCTTCATCGGCTGGCGCGGTAGCGACGAAGTGCTGCTCGACCTGGCCCTCCGGCTGGCGCGCCATCTGACCTGACGCGACCGTCTCTTCATCCTCTTCTTCACGTTCACCTCTTCTGGAGCATTGCATGAGCCAGCCTCGCCTCCCCAAAGACCGCGTCCCCTTCACCGCCATCGTCGACCGCCCGCCGCTGAAACTTCCCGGCGGCGCCCGCATGGCCGTCTGGGTCATCGTCAACGTCGAAGACTGGGGCATCGAGCGCCCGATGCCGCGCACCGTT
>DASYEQ010000166.1:0-5663 GCA_036498945.1 Burkholderiales bacterium
GCGGATTCGGCGCGCACTCGTAAAAACCATATTGGTTTGCGGTAGAATATCAGGTTTGACAAAACACCAAGCTCTTTTAGGAAAAAGCCCCATGAAGACCGCTTTTTCGGTGGCCCTGGTTCTGGCATTCGCTTCGCAGGCCGTTTTCGCCCAGGCCCCGGCCACTCCCGCTGCGCCCGCCGCAGCATCCGCCTCCGGCGCGGCCAACGCTTCCGCACCTGCTCCGGCAGCTGCTTCCGAGGCCGCCAAGGCGCCCGCCGCCGCGCCAGCCCCCGCTGCTGCACCCACGCCGGCCGCTGCTGCCGCCGCGGCCCTGCTCAAGCCGGACGTGGCCCGTGGCGGCCAGATCGCCTCCCAGGTGTGCGCCGCTTGCCACGCTGCCGACGGCAACAGCACCATCGCGCAGAACCCCAAGCTGGCCGGCCAGCATGCGGCCTACATCGTGCACCAGCTGCTCGACTTCAAGGCCAACGCCGACCGCAAGAACCCCATCATGCTGGGTTTCGCCAGCGCGCTGACCCCGGCCGACATGGCCAATGTCGCCGCCTACTTCTCCCAGCAAAAGCCGAAGGACGGCGCCGCGCGCAATCCCAAGACGATCGAAGCCGGCCAGAAGATCTACCGCGCCGGCATCGCCGACAAGGCCGTGCCCGCCTGCGCCGGCTGCCACGGCCCGACCGGCGCCGGCATCCCCGCGCAGTTCCCGCGCCTGGGCGGCCAGTGGCCCGATTACACCAAGGAACAGCTGAAGGCCTTCCGTACCAATGCACGCAAGAACGATCCGGCCGGTGTCATGCGCGCCATCGCCGCGCGCATGTCGGATACGGACATCGACGCTGTCGCCGATTACATCGCGGGGCTGAAACGCGCGAACTGAACGCAATCGCTCCAATCTGGCTCAAAGGGGGTGGCTCGCGAGCCGCCCCTTTTTGTTTTGGCGACCCAGTTGCCCCGTACTTTGTCCCGCCATCGGTAACCAACCGATAATCGAGTCGTAATGCAGACCATCCCGGCCCAGACGGCCGCCGCTCATCGCCCCCGCGTCGCCCTCGGACGCCAGTTCTTCGAGGTGATCAGCTCGATGCGCTTTGCCGTCAGCATGCTGGCGATCCTGGCGATCGCCTCCGTCATCGGCACCATCGTCGTCCAGGATCAGCCCTACAACAACTACATCAACCAGTTCGGCCGCTTCTGGTTCGTCTTCTACGACACCCTGTCGCTGTACTCGGTCTATCACACCTGGTGGTTCCTGACGATCCTGGCCTTCCTGATCACCTCCACCAGCCTGTGCGTCTACCGCAACACGCCGAAGATGATCAACGACATGCGGCGCTACAAGGAGAACATGCGCGAGCGCGCCTTTTTCTCCCTGCCGCACCACGCCGAACTGGCCGCCAGCCCGGGCGCCGCGGCGCGCGGCGAAGCCTACTTGCGCCGCGCCGGCTTTCGCACCCGCACCGTGGCGGTGGAAGGCGGCACCATGGTGGCGGCCAAGAGCGGCAGCCTGAACCGCCTGGGCTACGTCTTCGCCCACGTCGGCATGATCGTGGTGTGCCTGGGCTTTTTGCTCGACGGCGACATCCTGCTGCGCGCCGAACTGGCGCTGGGCAAGAAGCAGATCGTCCACGGCAACCCGCTGCTCTCCGAGGTGCCGGAGAGCGGGCGCATGGGCCTGTCCAACCCCAGCTTCCGCGGCAACATGCTGGTGCCCGAGGGCGGCACGCGCGAAACCGCCATCCTCTCGCAGGGCGACGGCTTGATGCTGCAGGCGCTGCCGTTCAGGCTGACGCTGAAGAAATTCATCATCGAGCACTACACCACCGGCCAGCCCAAGCTGTTCGCCAGCGACGTCACGGTGACCGACAAGGACACCGGCAAGACCTTCGATGCGCGCATCGAGGTCAACAAGCCACTGCACTATCGTGGCGTTGCCGTTTACCAGTCGAGCTTCGACGACGGCGGCTCGCACCTCACCCTCAACGGCTTTTTCTTAGGCGGGCCCAACAACCTCAATTTCAAGGTACAGGGCGACGTCGGCAGCACCATTCCTCTCAATGGCGAAGGCGCTGACAAGGCGCACGCGCTGAGCCTGGAAATCACCGGCTTTCGCGCCTTCAACGTCGAGGCGGTGGCCGACAAGGACGCGAAGGACGCGGCGCCGAAAACCCTCGCCGACCGCATCCGCCAGCATCTTGGCCCGGGCGCCGCGCCCGGGCGCGAAAAGGAAGTGCACAACGTCGGCCCCAGCGTGCAATACAAGCTGCGGGACGCCGCCGGCCAGGCGCGCGAGTACAACAACTACATGATGCCGGCGTCCATCGACGGCCGCTGGTACCTGATGTCGGGCATGCGCGAAAACCCGGACGATCAGTTCCGCTACCTGCGCTTCCCGATGGACGCGCACGGAGGGCTGACCGAATACATGCGCCTGCGCGCCGCTCTGTTCGATCCCGAAATCCGCATCGAGGCCGGCAAGCGTTTCGCCGCGCAAATGGGCGGGCACCTGAACAATCCGGCGTTGCGCGAGCAACTGGCGGTGTCCGCCGCGCGCGCGCTGGAGAAGTTTTCGCAGCAGGGCTTCCAGTCGCTTGCCGACTTCATTGAAAAATCGGTGCCCGCGGCCGAGCGCGAGCGCGCCGCCGACATGTTCCTTTCGTTGCTCAACGGCGCCACCTTCCAGGTCTGGCAGGTGGCGCGCGAAAAGGCCGGCCTGCCGGTGCTGCCGGCGAATGCGGGCAACGGGCGTTTCGTGCAGGACTCGCTCAACGCGATATCCGACAGCTTTTTCTACGGCGCCCCGATCTATTTCCACCTGAACGCCTTCGACGAGGTGCAGGCGAGCGTGTTCCAGTTGACGCGCTCCCCCGGGCGGAATATCGTATACATCGGCGCCTTGATGCTGGTGGCGGGTGTCTTCTCCATGCTGTTCATCCGCGAGCGCCGGCTGTGGCTCCTGGTGAAAGACGAGGATCACGAAAATGCGCGCGGCCTGATCGCGCTTTCCAGCCAGCGCCGCAGCCTGGGGCTGGACGACGAATTCGAACGCCATCGCGCCGCACTTGCGGTGGCGCTGGCGCCCGCCGGCACGCCATCCACGCCCACGGAGGGCGAGGCCGATGTTCCGCCGCCGGCCGCATCCGGCCCGCCGGCACAGACGTAATAGACAAGCCCGAGCTTGAGGAAACGCCATGCAACTCACTCATCCCTATCCTGAAACCGGCCCGCTGCTCAAGCGCATCGCCCCGTTCGACTGGATCTTCGCCCTGCTGCTGACGGCCGGTGCCGCCTATGCCTTCGCGCGCTACGGCGCCTTCATGGACGTCTACGAGCGCGGCATTCTCACCGCCGTGGTGCCGGCGCTGGCCTGGCTGGGCTGGTTCTTCAAGCCGGTGCGCCTGCTGGTGGTGCTGGTGGCCGTCTTCAGCCTGATGGCCATGGGCATGTACCACGGCAGTCTGGAGACGGCCGAGAGCAGCTTCCTGCTCAAGTATTTCCTCTCCAGCCAGTCGGCCGTCATGTGGATGAGCGCGCTGTTCTTCATGGCCACCGGCAGTTACTGGATCGGCATTTTCGCCCGCTCGCCGTTCTCGGCGGCGGTCGGCACGCGCCTGACCTGGTTCGCCATCGGCCTCGGGCTGGTCGGCTTGATGGTGCGCTGGTACGAGAGCTACCTGCTGTCGCCGGACATCGGGCACATTCCGGTATCGAACCTTTACGAAGTGTTCATCCTGTTCTGTTTGCTGACGTCCCTGATGTACCTGTATTACGAGGGCCGTTACCAGAACCGTGCGATGGGCGCCTTCGTCATGCTGGTGGTTTCCGCCGCCGTCGGCTTTTTGCTCTGGTACACCTTCGACCGCGGCGCGCAGGAAATCCAGCCGCTGGTGCCGGCGCTGCAAAGCTGGTGGATGAAAATCCACGTGCCGGCGAACTTCATCGGCTACGGCTCCTTTTCGCTCGCTGCCATGCTGGGCTTCGCCTACCTGCTGAAAAGCGAGCAGGTCAACCCCAGCCGCGGCGCGCGCATCGCGCTGTGGGGCGCGGCATTCGCGGTGGCCATTGCGCTGGGCCTGGAAGGCATCGCCTTTCGCACCAGCGGTGTCTCGCCCTACTGGGCTTCGTACTTCATCATCACCCTGGTGATCTTCGGCGGCATCGTGATGTTCCGCGCCCGCATCGCGCCGCAACTGCCTTCGCTGGCGGTGCTCGATGAAGTGATGTACCGCTCCATCTCGGTGGGCTTTGCCTTCTTCACGGTGGCCACCATCCTCGGCGCCCTGTGGGCGGCCGATGCCTGGGGCTCCTACTGGAGCTGGGACCCGAAGGAAACCTGGGCCCTGATCGTCTGGCTCAACTACGCCGCCTGGCTGCACCTGCGCCTGATCGGCGGCATGCGCGGGCAGATGCCGGCGTGGTGGGCGATGGGCGGCCTGCTGGTCACCACCTTCGCCTTCCTGGGCGTCAACATGTTCCTCTCCGGCCTGCATTCCTACGGCAAGCTGTAGCCCGAAGCGCGCTTCCCGGCGCGCTTTTTTAAGCTTGGTTTAAGGCCCGCCGCGCGCGGCGGGTCCTGGCGGCAGCTAGGTATTTTCCGCAGCATCCGTGCCGAAAATCGCGACGTATTATTGAGCAGACACTCGATATTGCGCTCCAGGTAAATCGCCATGCTGATCCGGAAACCCGACGACATCCCGCCCTCTGAAATTACGCCGCGCCACGTCTATGAAGGGCGGCGCAGATTCGTCAAGCAACTCGGCCGCGTTGCCTTTCTCGCCGCCGCCCCCGCGTTGCCGTTCACCGCGCGCGCGCAAAGCGGGGCGAAGATTCCGGGGCTGCGCAAGTCGGCCTACTCGACTGCCGAAAAGCAGACGTCGTACAAGGACATCACCAGCTACAACAACTACTACGAGTTCGGCATCGACAAGGCCGACCCCGCGCGCAACGCCCACACGCTGAAGACGCGGCCGTGGACCGTGAGTATCGAAGGCGCGGTCGCCAAGCCCAAGACCTACGGTATCGAGGACCTGATGAAGCTCGGCGCCATCGAAGAACGTGTCTACCGCCACCGCTGCGTCGAGGGCTGGTCGATGGTGATTCCATGGGCCGGCTTTTCGCTCGCCAACCTGATCAAGGAAGTGCAGCCCACCGGCAACGCCAAGTTCGTCGAGTTCGTCACCCTCGCCGACCCGAAGCAGATGCCCGGTCTTTCCGCGCCGTATCTGCATTGGCCTTATGTCGAGGGTCTGCGCATCGACGAGGCGCAGAACCCGCTCACGCTGCTCGCCTTCGGCCTCTACGGCGAGGCGCTGCCGAACCAGAGCGGCGCGCCGGTGCGCGTGGTGGTGCCGTGGAAATACGGCTTCAAGAGCGGCAAGTCGCTGGTGAAGATCCGCTTCGTCGAGCAGCAGCCGAAAACCGCGTGGAACGCCGCCAATGCCTCCGAGTACGGCTTCTACTCCAACGTCAATCCCCAGGTCGACCATCCGCGCTGGAGCCAGGCCACCGAGCGGCGCATCGGCGAAGACGGCTTTTTCTCGCCCAAGCGCAAGACGCTGATGTTCAACGGCTATGGCGAACAGGTGGCGCAGATGTATGCGGGCATGGACCTGCGGCGCTATTACTAGCGGCACGCAAAAGTGAAAACCTGCTTTTGCGTGGTTCCG